>CANRLF010000009.1 GCA_947631395.1 uncultured Oscillospiraceae bacterium | reverse complement strand
CCGTTATCCCGGAGCGTCTGCGAGGCGATGCCCATCAGGTTGAAGATATTTCCGTCCTGCCCGATGAGGGGGCAGTCAGGCTCCGCCGGCCGGTGCTCGTCTGTTGTGGTAGTTTCACTGCTCATAGAATTACCTCCCAATAATAAAATGCGCCGGGGCTTCATATCCCCGGCGCTTAATGTATGAAGTTTGATTTGACGCATAATGAAAAACAAAACAGTTTGTCCCAAAGAATTATGTTGTCATAGCTATTCGATTCAAGATCTGCATTTACCAAACACTATGGCTTCGCTGTTTCCTTCATTCTGCTGTATTATTCCCGGAGCCCTCTATTTTCATCAACTCCCTCATCAACAACTTTTGCGTCCTCGGCATCTCTGAGTAGCTTTTTTTCATGATCTTTGAAAAGCATTCAATCAACCAGTCTTTCGGTATTATGATCTCATTCAAGACGAGGACATATTTCAACCACCGCTCAGTTATCCATCTGTGAATTATCGTCTTAGAATACCCCGTCAGTTGAGCTGCGTCGCTTATGGAAAGCGCGTCAGGCTGGTCGTTCCACCGGTCACGCAGAAGCCGTTGGATTTTTCCCTCCGGTATTCTTTCCAGAAGTGCCTTTTCTCGTTGTCGCATCGGAACCGCGCTGAATATTCCTGCCGGTGGCGCTCTGTTTGTGTCCGTTTCCAGTAGTATCAGATACTTCACCACGTCCACGGTCCTAATTACGAATCTCCATGTTTTAGTCCCTCTGTCCTCACAAGGGATATACCCGTTTTCAAGTAGCCATTTACATTTTCGCTTGCTGAAATGGCATATCCGATAAAGTTGCTCTATTGAAATTTTTTCCGGATACTCCGAGAGTATATGCGAGTAATCTGTTGACATGGTTGCCTCCGTATTTTTTATTCGTCAACGGCGGGATTGCAACCTAAGTTATTTTTATAAGCTCGACCCAATATTTGGGTAAATTCTAACACTTTTCTAACACTCTCTATGGATTTTGACATTTGCTGTGCTTACCGTCGAAACTGCGGCTACCAAACCTGTTGGCGCTTCTCATTTTTGCGCTTCCAGAATGCCTCTTTATTCCTCTTGTGCTTATGGACATAGAATCAGGTTGTCCATGTTTCCACATGAGTTCGAAATCCCTTGAGATTTGCGGTCTTTCGCTGGGCAGCTTTCTTTTTTTCTACGGTTTTTACGCTGTTTTCTACGCTTTTTCAGCTGGAAGAAATCCGCGTGGAATCCGGGATTTGAGGGGTCGTGGGGGTCCTATAGTCACCTATATATCATTCGCTCTGTACTTCTCGAAATCAGTTTGACGGAAACGTCACGTGGGTTCGAATCCCACCCGCTGCGCCATCGTCGTCGCGAAAGCGGCGATAGCTCCTCAAAAGGCAGACGCTAAAGGCGCCTGCCCTTTGACTCACTCGCCCGCTTTGCTCCTCCTCTCAAAACGCGACCCGCTGTGCTGGGCTCGCGTTTTGTTCTTGCAGGAGTTTTAACCACTTACTCAACGCCGTCGCGAAGTCGCGATGAAAAGGCAGGAGCTTTTGGCTCCTGCCTTTTTTGTCATGTCGTGGGGGTGTCGCCACCGGGTTCCGTACCGCCGGGAGTTATACCTCCGGGCTCAGTGCCGCCCGGTTCAGTGCCTCCCGGCTCGGTGCCGCCGGGAGTAGTTCCACCGGGCTCCGTGCCACCCGGCTCAGTGCCTCCTGGTTCGGTGCCACCGGGCGTTGTACCTCCGGGTTCAGTACCTCCCGGTTCAGTACCTCCCGGCTCCGTACCCCCGGGCTCAGTGCCTCCGGGTTCGGTACCTCCCGGCTCCGGGTCGTCGGGATTTACGGGGAAGAGGGGATCCGGGTCGTTGGCCTTGTATACGAACTCGGCCACGTTGTCCTCGGGCTCCAGGGTGAGGGTGATCTTCATGGTGCTGTCGCCCTGGATGGTGTAGCCCTCAACGGCTGTGGCGGCCACGGACACCTCGCGTCCGGCGATGCCGCTGCCGACCTTGTTCTCATAGAGCGTCGTGACGCCGCCGAGCGCGTCAACGGCGATGCCTCTGACGTAGTAGTCAACGGACTCCAGCCCCGGCACAGGCGGCTGATAGGTGCTGGACGGGACGGGGAAATTCTTGACGGGCAGGTCAGCGTGGACCTTGCTCATAACCTCTTTCCAGATCTTAGACGCCGGGTTGCCGCTGACGGTGATGGACACGGGCCGTTCAAAGCCGGTCCACACCGCAGCGGTGTAGTAGGGGGTGAAGCCCACGAACCAGCGGTCCTTCTTGGAGTCGGAGGTGCCAGTCTTGCCGGCGGTGGGCATCTTCCCAAGGTTAGCCTCACTGCCCGTGCCAAAGACAGCGGCGTCGTGGAGGATGTCGGTGATCCAGTAGGCCGTGACGGGGCTGATCACCGCCTCGGCGTCGGGGGTGTTTTCATAAATAAGGTTCCAATCCGTATCGTAGATCTGCGTGAAGGTCCTGGACTCGATATACATGCCGCTGTTGGGGAAGATACCGAAGGCGTTGGCCATCTCCCGGACGGTTATACCGTAGGTCAGCTGTCCCAGACACAGCGGAGCGTAGTCCTCGTCGGCCGGGTCGAGCTCGAGATGGAGCTTATTTGTCAGGAAGTCATAGGACGCCGCCGGTGAGAGCTGGTCGAGGACCTGGGCGGATACCACGTTCAGGGATCTCCACACCGCCTCACGGATAGTGACGACGCCGTAATACCTGTTGCTGTCGTTGTGGGGTAGCCAGCCGTCGCCCTTATTTACGAGCACCACGTCCCGGGAGTCCTCAAATTTGGTGTCCGGCGTGATGAGGCCGTAGTCCATGGCCGGCCCGTAGACGGCGATGGGCTTGAAGGAGGAGCCGGGTGGGCGGTGAGCGTCAGTGGCCAGGTTGAACAGCAGGTTCGCGTCCTTTGGACCGACCCGGCCCGCCAGGGCGAGCACATTCCCGGTAAATGGGTCTGAAATGACGATGGCCGACTGGAACTGCTGGGCCTTCGAGCCGTTGGGCCCGGTGGCGCCAAGGCTGTTTATGAAGTCGTAGTCGGAATATACCTCATCCACGCACGCCTGTATCCTGGGGTCCATGGTGGAGTATATCTTAAAGCCACCGGTGGCAAGCAGGCGCTTGGCGCCCTCGACTGAGATGCCGCGCTCCTCGGCCAGGAAGTTTGCCACGTCGTTGCGGACCACCTCGTCAAACCAGGAGTATATCTGCCCTGTGTCGCCGCCGGTGGAGGCGTATACGAATTTGAGCTCCTCGGCCTTGGCGCTTTCGTAAGTCTCGCGGTCGATGTAGCCCTGGCTGAGCATCTCGTACAGGATGACCTCCTGGCGCGCTTTGTTGTTCTCCGGGTGGTAGTACGGGTTATATTTCGACGGGTTGTTTGTTATGCCGATGATGGAGCACATCTCCGCCAATGTAAGATCGGGCACGTCCTTGTCAAAGTAATATCTTGCCGCGTCACCGATGCCCCGGGACTTGCCGTGGCCGAAATTCACGATGTTGAGATACCACTCGATTATCTGCCACTTGTCATACTGCCGCTCCATCTCCAGGGCGGCGAAGATTTCCGTGAGCTTCCTGCGGACGGTGGCGTCACTCTCGCCGGTTACGTTCTTTCTGAGCTGCTGTGTGATGGTGGAGCCGCCGAAGGTGCTGTCGCCAAGGAACATGTGCAGGAACGCGCTGGCTGTCCTGCTCCAGTCCACACCGTGGTGCTTGTAGAAACGCTTGTCCTCGATGGACACAAGGGCCTGCTCCATCTGCTTGGGTATCTTGCTGTATGGCACCCAGTACATGTAGCCCTCGTCACTCATAATGGATGCGGACTCCTGCCATGTGTCGGTGGCGGAGTCATAGTAGTAGATGATGCTCGTCTCGTTGAGCTGATATTCCTCCAGTGTCACGCCAAGATCCGTGGACACAAGGTTAGTTTTGATGTAGATGAGGAATATACAGGCGAAGATCACGCCGGTAGTCACCAGTACCAGAAGGGCGACCCCCAGGACCTTCAGCGCCGTCAGCATAACGCCCCACACGCCGCGAAAGACGGACCTGGCGGTCTTTTTCACGACGAGCTTGTTTTTATATGTCAAGTTAACACCCCGTTTCCGAAAGAGCGCGAACGCGATACTGAGTTTACGTGATATACTTAATAAAGTATATCACAATTTTCCCTGAATGTGTAGCCATTATATGAATTTTGAATGGCGAAGAAGGGCGGTAAGTGGGGGAAGTATAAAAAAACCCGGGCGGGGGATAATTTTATGTAAAAATACACGGAGGAGTGGCAAAATGAAAAAAAGGCTTGTGATCATCTGCGCCGCCCTTGCCCTGGCGGTCACCGGCTGTACGGCCGCGGTGGCCATGGCGGCAAATTACACCGAGGCTCCGGCCCCAGCCGGCGGGACGCCGGAGCCAGAGGGCTACCTGCTCACAAGGTACGGCGACGGCATCGGAGTGTACAGGGGCGAGGAGCTTATACTGAGCGTCCCGGTGAACGTGGAGGGCCTGAGGGACGTGGACCGTGAGCTCATCGCCAATGGCATAGAGACCCAGAGCTATGACGACGTGCTGAAGCTCCTTGAAGATTTCGGCGCGTAACACAACAAAGCTCTTGATTTTACCGGCGCCTTGGCTTATAATAGTGCCAGTAAGGAAGTGAGAGCATGAGCGAGGAGTACGGCGGGGACATCATCACCATAAGCGATGAGGAGGGCAACAGCTACGAGCTGGAGCATCTTGACACTATCGAGATGGACGGCGTCTATTACCTGGCCTTCCTGCCGGTGAACGACGGCAAGGCCGATGAGGACCTTGGCATGGTGATCTTAAAGAGCGAGCGCGGCGAGGACGGGGACGATTACCTGGTCATCCCCACCGACGAGGAGACCGACCGGGCCTACGAGCAGTTCATGCGGGAGCTTTTTGAGGACGAGGAAGAGTAAAAAGGACAGTAAATTCAATATTTTCACCCCGCGGGGTGAGGGGCGGGTCTGTTTAAACCCACATCTCTTATAAGGGATGCCACCCTCTGACTTCTGTTTGCAGGCCTCCCGGCCGCCGTTTGCGGCTGGAAGTTGGAAGCAGTGATGACGTCAGGGAGCAACCCACCTGCATATATCGTGCAGGTTATAAATGGGCCCGCCCCCCACTCCACGGGGCGTTTTTTAAGTAAACAGCGGGTATCGAAAGGTCAATAGTTGAAATTGCGCCCCTCCGGACGGAGGGGCGCAATTTTGTGCTGTCGTTTATTATATTCTCGCCACACCAGAACGTCTGGCGGCTTCGGCTACTGCGGCGGCTACCGCGGGGCCCACGCGCTTATCGAAGGCGGCGGGGATAATGTAGTCGGCGCTGAGCTCATCGTTGGAGATAAGCCCCGCCAGAGCCTGGGCGGCGGCCATCTTCATCTCCTCGTTTATATCCGAGGCCCGGACGTCGAAGGCCCCGCGGAAGATGCCGGGGAAGGCCAGGACGTTGTTTATCTGGTTGGGGTAGTCACTGCGGCCGGTGGCGATGACCTTCGCCCCGCCGGCCTTGGCGTCCTCAGGGAAGATCTCCGGCGTGGGATTGGCGCAGGCGAAGATTATGGCGTCCTTTGCCATGGTCCCAACCATGTCACGGGTCAGTGTGCCGGGGCCGGACACGCCGATGAACACGTCAGCGCCGACGATAACGTCGGCCAGCTTGCCGGTCTTGCGCTGAAGATTTGTGACCTCGGCCATCTCGGCCTTGATCCAGTTCAAATTCTCCCGGCCCTTATATATGGCGCCGGTGCGGTCGGTCATAATTATGTCGCGAAATCCGGCGGAGAGCAGGAGCTTCACAATGGCCACGGCGGCGGCGCCTGCGCCGGAGGTGACGACCTTCACGTCCTCCTTTTTCTTGCCAACCACCTTGAGGGCGTTGGTGAGGCCCGCCAGGGTTATGACGGCAGTGCCGTGCTGGTCATCGTGGAAGATGGGTATGTCACAGCGTTCCTTGAGCTTGCGCTCGATCTCAAAGCACCGGGGGGCGGAGATGTCCTCTAAGTTTATGCCGCCGAAGGAGCCGGAGATCAGGGCCACGGTGTTGACGAACTCGTCCACGTCCTTTGTCTTAACGCAGAGAGGGAAGGCGTCCACGCCGCCGAAGGCCTTGAAGAGCACACACTTGCCCTCCATGACCGGCATACCGGCCTCGGGGCCGATGTCGCCAAGGCCCAAAACGGCCGTGCCGTCGGTGATGACGGCGCACAGGTTGTGGCGGAGCGTCAGGTCGTAGCTCTTATCTATGTCCTTCTGGATCTCCAGGCACGGCTGGGCCACGCCGGGGGTGTAGGCCAGGCTCAGGTCCTCCTTGGAGGCCACGGGGACGCGGGTGTTGATCTCTATCTTGCCCTTCCACTCACCGTGAAGGCGCAGTGACTCTTTGGCGTAATCCATTTTGGGGTCCTCCTGATACTTTTATTTGCTAACATTATAGACCAAAGGGCGGAAAATCGAAAGACGGAAACATTACGAAAAAAGCCCCACTTTCGCGGGACTTTTTATCACAGTATATAATTACACCGGTATATGCCGCGGCGGGGCTCACGTCGTTTGGTCAGCTTATTCTGTAATGCCCGACTATCCGGCCGTCGTAGCGCCCCAGGACATCCTCCTCATAGCGGAGCTGTGAGGGGGAGGCGTGGTGGATAAGGAAGGGGACGCCCTTTCTGTTCCTGGCGTCGGAGACGACGCCCACGTGATCTTCAAAGACCACGATGTCGCCGCCCTGCCACTCCTCGATTTTTGAAAGATCCGTGGTGAGCGGGAGCGCGGTGCGCTCAAAATACACCCTCAAATTCCGAACTCTGCGGAAATCTATCTTTTTGTCCGGCGACGTGACGGAATATGAAGCGGGGTCTGCCAGAATATCTTCGTTTACCAGCTCCATAAGGTCATAGCCCGCTCCGCGGAGCCCGAAGGCCACAACGTCGGTACACACGCCGTAGCCGTCATCGGGATAGCCGGAGGCGTAGTATTTGCTCTTGTATTTGGGCTTCGTCCCGATATACGCCCTGACGCTTTCCAATATATCCGTCTGATCGTCCACGCCGTCGCCGTCCATGTCCACGGCGCTCATGTACGTCTCTATGCCGAAATCCCCGTTTGAGTACCGCCTGTGCGGGAGCACGTTCAGCACGTACAGAACATACACCGCAATGACCGCGACAGCGCAGACGGCGACGATCACCGCCACTTTTGCCTTTTTCATAGACGCTCCTAAAAAATCATGTCCGGCTTGATTTGAGACCCGGCCTCAGATAAATGCCGTTTTCCAATCCCCGAAAGGCAAGGCTTTTGAAACAATAATTCACCGCCCATCGTGAGGATGGACGGTGAAAAAGGGGTAGATTAAATTACTTGAGCTCGACCTTGGCGCCGGCTTCCTCCAGCTTCTTCTTGAGCTCTTCGGCCTCGTCCTTGGAGCAGGCTTCCTTGATGGTCTTGGGAGCGCCCTCCACAGTGGCCTTGGCCTCGGCAAGACCCTGGTTGGTGATCTCACGAACGGCCTTGATGACCTTGATCTTGGCGGCGGCGTCGAAGCCAGCCAGAACAACGTCAAACTCGGTCTTTTCCTCAGCGGCGGGAGCGGCGGCACCGGCGGCGCCGGCGGCGGGAGCGGCCATAGCGGCGGCGGAAACGCCGAACTCCTCCTCAAGAGCGTGTACGAGCTCGGAGAGCTCGAGAACGGTAAGAGCCTTGACCTCTTCGATCAGGGCAGCGATTTTTTCAGCAGCCATTTTAAAATTTCCTCCTGTAAGTATTTTTTGAGTCAGCTGAATTTGATTGTAAGTCCGGGACTTACTCCGCGGGAGCCGCTTCGGGCTCGGCGGCGGGAGCGCCCTGCTTGTCGGCGATGGCCTTCAGCACACAGGCAAGGCTTGAAATGGGAGCCAGCATGGTGCCGAGGACCTGGGCGCGCAGAACGGGCAGCGGGGGGATCTTGGCCAGGGCCTTGATCTCGTCGACGGAAATGACCTTCCCGTCCATGAAGCCGCCCTTGATCTCGAAGCAGTTCTGGAGCTTCTCGGCGTACTCGGACACCACTCTGGCGGGGGCCAGGGGATCCTCGTGGGAGATGGCCAGGGACGTGGTGCCGTGGAGCAGCGGATCGAGCTCGCCGAAACCGGCATCGTCAATGGCGAAGCGCACCAGGGTGTTCTTCACCACGGAGTATTCCACGTTCTCCTCACGCATCTTGCGGCGGAGGGCGGTGTCATCGGCCACGGTGATACCGGAGTAATCCACCAGAACACCTGCGGCGGCGCCCTTGAGCTTCTCCTTCAGCGCGGCGACGACCGCCTGCTTCTCACTCAGGACCTTTGCGTTGGGCATATTTTTTCACCTCCGTGAAATTGATGGCGTCCACAGAAAATGCCCCGACGCGCAAAGCATCAGGGCATGGTATAGCAAATCATCATTTGCCGCCCTCGGCAGGATTTACGGCCTTGCGCCACCTGCTGTCTTTGGAACGCTGGGATATAATATCACAGCTTTTCGGCAAAGTCAAGAGATTTTTTGATTTTTTCTGCCGTTCCAGGGGACTTTCGGTATTCTCACCTGAAGGCGTACCTGGTGCCGGTGGCTTCGGGGACGTCTGAGTCGTCCCACTGGTGGTCGGTGGAGCGCATGTAGTCGCTGGTGACGTTGAAGAAGGACCTGGCGTAGAAGAGCCGTTCGCTGTCGGTGGGCGTCCAGTCAATGAACAGCGGGTCGTTCCAGGTCACGTCCACGCAGTACCACTGCCCGTCAAGCTCCACCTCGTTCCAGGCGTGGTCCTCCTGATGTTCCTTGGAATAGCCCCGGACAGTGATGCACCTTATCCCCACCATGTCCATGAGCAACTGGAAGGACGTGGCGTAGCCCAGGCATATGCCGTATCCCTTCACCAGAGCGCCGTAAGGGTTGTCGCAGTCCGGCTCATATATTAGCCCCGGCTTATCCTGAAGGGCATAGGGGTCGTACTCGATATTGTAGACGAGGTAGTCGTTTATGGCAAGCTCCTTCTCAACATCGGTCATGCCGGAGCGAATCACCTCGTCAAGTATCTCAAGGCACCGGCGGTATACCTCCAGGTTCTTTGGCGTGAGGGAGGAGGTATCGCCTGACCTGAAGGCCGCCAGCACCGCGTCGTGGTCGTATTCATCCGTGATCCCGGGCGTGGGTTCCGGCACAGGCTCAGGATCCGGCTCGGGGTCAGGCTCCTGTACCGAGGACGCCGGGGGGCGGGACACATAGTCAAAGAGATCAGGGGGTTCGGGGGCGTCTTGACCGAAGCAATCGGAAAAGGAGCTCCGGGCGCCGTCAGGGTCATGGCAAATAGCGAGAGCAACGAAGCCATCACCGGCGAGGACCGCACCGGCCTCAGCCAGAGCCGATTCCTCCGGGGCGTAGCCGAAAAAGGCGGCGGCCCGGGAGGAGATATAGCTCCTCAGGGCCTCCTGGGCCAGAAGGGCCTTCACGCCGGAGGAAAAGCCGAATACGGCCACCTCGCTGGCCTGGGGGCCGAGGGGGTAGCATATGACCCCGTCGGTCACGTCGTCGGCCAGATCCCCGAGGTAAATGAGTGAATACGCCGAAAACTCCGGTTCGCCGTATGTGACGGCGTAGAGCTCAGGAAGGCCGCTCTGACCCGCTATGATAGCCGCGGCCAGCTCGCCGCAGGTGTAGCTTGTTTCCTCCGCCTCAGGCTCCCGGACGGCGGCGCAGCCGGTCAGGAGCGACAGGGCGAGTATGAGTATGATTATCCGTTTCATTTCGTCTCAAAGGGGAAGGTGTAGTGAAGGCCCAGCCTGTCACGCACCTCCAAAAGCTCCCGCTGTACCGAGGGCTCCACCGGTACACCCTTATCCCGGCGTTCAAGCCACGCCAAATGTTCTTTTTCCCCGGCGGTGTATATGCGCTCAACACCCGGGGCCTTTGTGCTTTCGCGAAGCTGGCGGCAGATGTCCCCGGCGGTTTTCTTGAATATGTCCGCGCCCATGAATGCCTCAGGGTCCATAACGAAGAAGAAATGGCCAAGATGATAGGGCTTTCTGTTCCCGTTTTCGTCAAAGCCCGAGAGCATACGCATATATGGCCCACCGGACAGGGCGGCGGACAGTATCTCCACCACCATGGAATAGCCGTAGCCCTTGTACCCGGCGAAGGGCGTCAGGGCCGCCTTGTCCTCCAACAGGGCCGTCAGTATGGCCTCGGAGTCGGTGAGGTACTCCCCGTCCCGGCCAATGACCGCGCCGACCGGGGTGGGCTTGCCCTCCCGGGCCCAGACCTCGATGTTCCCGCGCTGGACGGTGGAGGTGGCGCAGTCCAGGATAAAGGGGAAGTCCTCGTCAGTGGGCAGGGCGATGGTCAGGGCGTTGGTGCCCAGCATGTTGTCCACCCCTCCCGTGGGTGCCACGGCGGGGCGGGCGTTGGTGCCGCATATGGCTATAAGCCCCTCCTTCGCCGCCATCCCGGCCCAGTAGCCGGCTATGCCGTAGTGGGTGGAATTTCGCACCGCCGCTCCGGCCATGCCGAGCCTCTTGCCCTTCTCGATACATATCTCCATGGCCCGGTGACTGGCCACCATGCCAAGCCCGTCGTGGGCGTCCAGCACAGCGGTGGTGGGCGTCTCCTTTATTACCTCCACCGGCGTCAGGGGCAGGAGCGTCCCGCTTTCAAACCTGTCAAGGTATATGGGCTTGAGCCTGTTGCACCCGTGGCTGGTGATGCCCCGGCGGTCGCTTTCGAGTATCACGTCGGCGCATATCTCGGCGTCGGCCCTGGGTGTGCCGTAGGCCATAAAGGCGTCCCGTATGAAATTCTCCATAAGCGTCCATGGGACGTAGCATAAGTTGTCCATGTAGTAGACCTCGTGTAAGTGATATAGAGAGAGTACAACATTTGGAGGGAGAATGTATGAACATTGTGTCAATTTTTTCGCATCCAAGCCGCTGGGTTTTTTTGGTTGCCGTCCAATGTGGCGGGGGCAGGGCCAGATTGCCCTGACTGCTCACTCCACCCTCACCGGCATCATGCTCTGGCCGGTGAGCTCTATAAGGGCGGTACCGGCGGTGAGCTCGGTGACGCGGGGGAGAAATTTATCAAAGCTTTCCGGGGTCATGGACAGGGTAAGGTCCACGTCGGCGGCAAAGTCGGTGGCCTCGATTACGGCGTCAAAGCGTGAAAGCTCCGCTTTGATGCGCTCGTACTGGGGATAGGAGCAAATGAGGCTAACGTTGTTCAAAAGTGTCATTTTGGCCTTTCCAGCGGCCTCCAGGGCCATGGCGGCGGCCTTGGAATATGCCCGCACGAGCCCTCCGGCGCCTAAAAGTATGCCGCCGAAATAGCGGGTCACCACACAGCAGAAGTCCTGTATACCGGCCTTCCGGAACACATCCAGCACCGGCATACCTGAGGTGCCGGAGGGCTCGCCGTCGTCGGAAAAACGGGTGGCCCCGGTGCTCTTGACGCTGTATGCGTATACATTGTGACTGGCGTCCCAGTGCTTTTCCCGGGTATCCTTCAGGCGCTCCAGCGCCTCCTGCTCGTTTTCCACATGCCAGAGGCGGGCAATGAACCTGGAGCGTTTTTCAACGTATTCGATTTCGCCGTAGGAGGCGGGAATGAGATAGTCGGACATAGCTCCTCCTTATCGCGGGCCCCGGGTCGTAGCGACGGGGCTTTGGTTCAGATGATGTAGTCCCTGACCGCTCCCCAGAGCTCCGGCATGACCGTCACGTCCACGGTGATCCCGGCGTCCGAATAGCTAAGGGCGTGGACCTGGGCCTGACGGTGGAGGAGGTCCAGAAGCCAGCCCTCGGAGTAGGGCAGCAGGATCGTCACCCGCTTTTTCCCGCGGCTGAGGATGGCGGTCACACGCTCCAGGAGCTTATCCGTGCCCTCGCCGGTTTTCGCGGATATTGCGAGTATGTCCTCGCTCCGGGGGATCCCGGCTATATCGGAGCATAGGTCGGCCTTGTTGTATGCCTCGATGCATGGGGTACCCTCGGCGCCAAGCTCCGAAATCAGCCGCCGCACCACGTCGATCTGGTCAGAACGCTCCGGGGAGGAGGCGTCGATCACGTGGATGAGCACGTCGGCGAAGCTCAGCTCCTCCAAGGTGGCCTTGAAGGCTTCCACCAGGTGGTGGGGGAGCTTGCGAATGAAGCCGACGGTGTCGGAGATAAGGGCATCACTCCCGGGGGCCAGGGTGAGCTTTCTGGTGGTGGTGTCAAGTGTGTCGAAGAGCCTGTCGTTCGCCTCTATCCCGGCGCCGGTGAGCGTATTAAGGAGCGTAGACTTGCCGGCGTTCGTGTAGCCCACCAGGGCTATGACCGGCACGCCGTTTTTCTCCCTCTGGCGGCGCTGTGTACCCCGGACGCGTCGGACGGACTCCAGCTCCTCCTCTAATTTCTGTATTTTCCGCCTTATATGCCGCCGGTCGGTCTCCAGCTGTGTCTCGCCGGGTCCGCGGGTGCCGATTGGGCTCTTGCCGCCGGAGGCCGTCTGGCGCACAAGGTGGGTCCACATGCCGGTGAGCCTGGGGAGCAGGTAGTTATACTGGGCAAGCTCCACCTGGAGTCGGCCCTCCCTGGTGCGGGCTCGGGTGGCGAAGATGTCAAGTATGAGCTGGGATCTGTCCATGACGTGGACGTCCAGGTCCTCCTCAAGGGCCCTGAGCTGTGAGGGGGAGAGCTCGTTGTCGAATACGGCAAGGGAGCACTCCTGGGCCTCTATAAGCTCCTTCACCTCCCGGACCTTGCCCTCGCCGATGAAGCTCCGGGGGTCAGGGGTACGCTTGCTTTGAAGTATTTTCCCGCAGGCGACGCCGCCGGCGGTCTCAAGAAGGGCCTCCAGCTCATCCAGGGTCTCGTCGGTGGATCGCTCCCGCGCGTCCATACTGTCGGCGGCCAGCCCAACGAGGACGGCCCGCTCGGTATCTTTTGTGTCCAATGGCATTATCCTTTTTTTAAACAAATTTAGAACAGTATAGCACATTATCTCAGCAAGGTAAATAATTTCGGGTCAAAAAAAGGATTTTCGCGGTTCGTGACGTATAAAATAATTGCGCGGAAAGGAGGTATGGGCCTTGGGCAACATCAGGGAAGAGAGAGAGGAGCTGGAGAGGCTTCTTGTCCATGACGCCGGTGTGCGGGCCGAAAATTCAAAGGGCCGGGAGCACCCGGAGCCGGAGGACGGCGTGAGGACCTGCTTCCAGCGGGACATAGACCGAATAACCCACTCAAAGGCATTCCGGAGGCTTAAACAAAAGACCCAGGTCTTTCTGGAGCCCGAGGGGGATCACTACCGCACACGGCTCACCCACACCCTTGAGGTCACGAGGATCGCCCGGACGATCGCGAGGGCGCTTTATTTAAATGAGGACCTGACGGAGGCCATTGGCCTGGGGCACGATCTGGGCCATACGCCCTTCGGCCACGCCGGGGAGCGGGCTTTGAATGAGCTCCTTGCTGACCGCGGGGGCTTTCGGCACTATGAGCAGAGCCTGAGGGTAGTTGATATAATCGAAAAGGAGGGCAAGGGCCTCAACCTGACATATGAGGTCCGCGAGGGCATCCTCCGCCACACCTGCGACCCACTGTCTGAGACGCTGGAGGGCCAGGTGGTGAGGCTAGCTGACAAGATAGCCTACATAAATCACGACGTGGACGACGCCATAAGGTCCGGGACGCTGAAGGGCGAGGAGATACCCGACGAGGTCCACCGGGTCCTGGGCGGGCGGTACAGCGCCAGGATAAATACGATAGTCGAGGACATCATAGCCCAGGGCGTGGAGGGCGGCATGGTGAGGATGAGCCCGGAGGTCGGACATGCCGTTGATACCTTTTCCGACTTTTTATACGAGCGAGTCTACAAAAATCCCGTTGTAAAAGGGGAGGAGCGAAAGATTTTAGGCCTCCTCGGTGGGATTTTTGATTATTTCGTTAAAAATCCGGCAAAAATGTCGGCAGAGTATGTGGCGATAGCCCATTGTGAGGGCGTGGAGCGGGCCGCGGCGGATTACGTATCCGGCATGACGGATCCGTACGCCATAGAGGTCCACAATAGCATTTTCGTCCCCGTGGCCTGGACGGTGAAATGAGCTTAGAACCGTTGTCAAACGGAGGATACGTACTGCGAAGGGGTGATAGACATGGCCATACCGGAGAGCTTCATCGAGGAGCTCGTGGCCCGGTGCGATATTGTGGACGTGGTGTCCGATTACGTACAGCTGACTAAGCGCAGTGGGGCCAACCAGTTCGGCCTTTGCCCGTTCCATTCGGAAAAGACCCCGTCCTTCTCCGTGTCGCCGGACAAGCAGATATACCACTGCTTCGGCTGCGGTAAGGGCGGCGGTGTGATAAGCTTCATAATGGAGATAGAGAACCTGCCATTCCGGGACGCGGTGGCGTTTTTAGCGAGAAGAGCCGGGATGGAGGTCCCTGACGAGGACGGGGACAAGGATATGGCCGGAAGGCGGGCAAGACTTTTGGAGCTCAACAAAGCGGCCGCCCGGTGGTTTTACGATAACCTTTCAAAGCC
This sequence comes from uncultured Oscillospiraceae bacterium, assembly GCA_947631395.1. Lineage (GTDB taxonomy): Bacteria > Bacillota > Clostridia > Oscillospirales > Oscillospiraceae > RUG626. The sequence continues at coordinate 65,689 of CANRLF010000009.1, read as the reverse complement.
CGAGGGGGCGGCGGCCGTGAGCTATATCCAGAAGCGCCGGCTCACGAAAAAGACCGTGACGAATTTCGGCCTCGGTGCCGCCCCGGACGACTGGTACGCTTTAGTCAACGAGATGCGAAAGCGGGGCTTTTCAGACCAGGAGCTCCTGGACGCGGGCCTTGCGAAGCGGGGGAAAAACGGCGGGGTGTACGACGTGTTCCGCAACCGCCTCGTCTTTCCGGTAATTGATGTGCGGGGAAGCGTCATCGGCTTTTCCGGGCGCATACTTGACGACGGCGAGCCTAAATATTTGAACACCCCCGATACGCCTGTATTTTCAAAAAGCCGGAACCTTTTCGCCCTGAACCTGGCCAAGCGGTCAAAGCGTGGAATGCTCATATTGGCGGAGGGAAACGTGGACGTGGTGATGCTCCATCAGGCGGGCTTTGACTGCGCGGTGGCCAGCCTCGGCACATCCCTCACCGCTGAGCAGGCGCGGCTGATGGCCAGATACACGAAGAACGTGGTCATAGCCTACGACTCCGACGCCGCCGGTGTGAAGGCCGCCCAGAGGGCCATAGGCCTGCTGGAGCCCGCGGGGCTCCAGGTGCGCGTTTTGAGAATGGAGGGGGCCAAGGACCCGGATGAGTTCATAAAGGCCAAGGGCCCGGATGCCTTCGAGCTACTGCTGGAGCGGAGCGCCAACCACGTGGAATACAGAATACTGGCGGTAAAATCGAAATACGATATGGATACAGACGACGGCAGATTGGGCTTTCTGAAGGAGGCAACGGAGCTTCTGGCGGAGAACCCCAACGCCGTGGAGCGGGAAATATACGCCAAGCGTGTGGCGGAGTACGCCGGTGTCTCGGCGGAGGCGGTCGTCAATGAGATACGAAACGCCGCCAGAAAGCTGTCCGCCGCGGACAGAAAGAAGCGTGAGCGCCAGGCAATGCGCCCGGAGATCATCGCCCAGCCGACAGCCAAGAGCATGAGATACAGCAATGTGGCCTCCGCCACGGCGGAGGAGGGAGTCATAAGGCTCCTGATGGCCGACCCGGAGCTGACAAGGTACACCGGCGACCTGGATACGGGGGATTTTACCTCGGAATTTTTAGGGAAGCTCTACGGGAAGATACGACATAGGATCGAAAACCACGAGGATGTGACGCCGGCGGTGCTGACGGCGACGCTGACGCCGGACGAGGCGGCACTGCTGACGAAGCTTCTGCAGGGACCGGTGAATTTGGCGGCGGCCCGGGAGGCGCTTTCGGACTACATAGACAAAATCAAGACCGAGGGACTTAAAACGTCAGGACGTGAGGACCTTTTAGCGGTCAGGGACAAATATCAAAAGAAAAAAGGGCTTGGAGGATAAAGACCATGGAAGAAAAGAAAACGACCGTCAATAACGGCAAGACCCCGGAGCAGGCACAGCTTGAAAAGCTGGAGGCCCTTATAAAGGAAGGGCAGAAGAAGGGTTCCCTCTCCTCAAAGGAGCTCAGCGTCATCGACAGCATGAGCCTCGACCCGGAGCAGATAGATAAATTCTATGAGCGGCTGGAGGCCCTGGGCGTTGAGACCACGGACGAGGAGGCCCTGGAGCTTTTAGAGGACGTGGACGCCCCTCTGGAGGAGCTGGAGGGCATTGACGAGATAACCCGGGAGGAGCTTGAGAGCACCGACGCTCTCTCCGACAGCTTTGCCATCGACGACCCGGTGAGGATGTACCTCAAGGAGATCGGCAAGGTGAATTTGCTTACCCCCGAGGAGGAGGTGGAGCTTGCCCAGCGCATGGCCGACGGCGACGAGGAGGCCAAAAAGCGCATGGCGGAGGCCAACCTCAGGCTCGTGGTATCCATCGCCAAGCGATATGTTGGCCGCGGGATGCTGTTCCTTGACCTTATACAGGAGGGCAACCTGGGACTTATAAAGGCCGTGGAGAAGTTCAACTATCAGAAGGGCTATAAGTTCTCCACCTACGCCACCTGGTGGATACGCCAGGCCATAACCCGGGCCATCGCCGACCAGGCCAGGACCATACGCATCCCCGTGCACATGGTGGAGACCATCAACAAGGTCATAAGGGTCAGCCGCCAGCTCCTCCAGGAGCTGGGCCACGACCCAAGCCCCGAGGAGATAGCCGAGGAGATGGATATGCCCGTGGACAAGGTGCGGGACATCCTGAAAATAGCCCAGGAGCCGGTGAGCCTGGAAACGCCCATCGGCGAGGAGGAGGACTCGCATCTCGGGGATTTCATCGAGGACGAGGCCGCCTCAGAGCCGGCGGAGGCCGCCAGCTTCACCCTCCTGAAGGAGCAGCTCATGGAGGTGCTTGACACCCTGACGCCCCGGGAGAAGAAGGTGCTGGAGCTCCGCTTCGGCATCCTGGACGGCAGGACCAGGACACTGGAGGAGGTGGGCCGGGAGTTCAACGTCACCCGTGAGCGCATCCGCCAGATAGAGGCCAAGGCGTTGAGAAAGCTCCGCCACCCGTCCAGGTCCAAAAAGCTGAAGGATTTCCTTAACTGAGGATATATGAAAAACCGTGACACATATTCGATCGGGGACACGAACATCGCCAAGTGCGTGGCGGTGGTGCTCCTCCTGACCCACCACCTCTTCGCCGGGTCATTGCCGGCGCCCATACCGGCGGGGAGCGATCCGAGGAGGGTGGCGGCGACCCTGGCCAAGGTCTGCGTGGCGATGTTCGTATTCCTCTCAGGCTATGGCCTTTCCGTAAGCTTCAAAAAGCGCGAAGAGCGGGACCCGGTCAAATTCACTCTGGGCCACACTCTGGGGCTTATGTGGCCATACTGGCTGGCCTATGTGATATTCGCTCTGGGCGGCGTATTTCTGGCCTACCCCGAGCACATGCCGGAGGCGGTCTACGGCAGGGGCCTTCACGGGGCGCTGTACGCGCTCATCGAGTTTCTTGGCCTGAGGCCCATATTCGGTACGCCCACCATCAACCAGACCTGGTGGTACATGGAGGCGGCGCTGGTGCTGTACATCACCTTCCCGATTACTTATCGGGCGGTGAAAAGGCTCACAGCCGTGGCGTTGCCGGTGACATTTTTGCCCCTGGGGCTATATTGGGCGCTGGGAAACAACGTCTGGGACACTTGCCGGGAGATATACTGGTTCTTCCCCTTCGCCCTTGGGATATTCACAGCCCAGAGGGGACTGCTGGACCGTTTCGCAAGGCTCCTCAACGGCAAAGGGCGGTGGGCAGTCACAGCCGCCAGTGTCGGAGGGGTGGGGGTCTGCGGACTCATAAGGGCCATAGTGGGCCTTCCCTTTGACGGCATTTTCGCCGTGGCCATAATACTCTTCCTGCGGGCCACGGTGAGCATGATCCCGGGCCTTTCCGGCGTGTGCCGGTATATAGGTAGCCGCAGTGGGGACATATTCCTGACCCATTCGTTCATCTACTACTATTACGGCGTGACTGCCAGATACTTCGCGGCCATGCTTTTAGGCGAGAGCCGCCTCATCTCGTGGCTCACCCTGCCGTTGCTGCTGGTCCTCAGCCTCATCTGCGCCGAGGTGCTGGCCCTTATCCGACGGTTCATCACGATAAAAAGGCCGGAATAGGGCGGATGGAGCGCGCATATCTTCCAATAAAGGGAGGGGAGCGCATGGATTGCAGGATCGGGGATCTGAGATACAAGGAAGTAATAAACGTGAACACGGGCTACCGGCTGGGGTTCGTGTCGGACGCGGTGTTCGACATAAGCTCCGGCCAGATGTCGGCCCTGGTGGTGCCCGGGGAGTTCAAAATATCGGGACTGTTCGGGAAATCAAATGAGTACGTGATCCCCTGGGGGGCCATAAGGAAGATCGGCGACGATATTATCCTTGTGGAGGACGACCGGATGGAGATAAGGGAGCGCCGGCCCCACGGGGGAAACACAAAAAAATAGACGAGGTGCGCAAATGAAAAAGACAGATGGAACGCGGGAAAATCAGAGACCCGAAAAAAAGCCCATGTCGAAAAAGAAGAAAATCATCATCGTGATTTGTATCCTGCTGGCGCTTATGATCTGCGCCGCGGGATTTGCTTATGTTGTGATGTATGACGCCTTTGGCATCGTCTGGAGAGTGCTGGGCTGGCACGGGACGCTTCCGGAGGACATGGTGGTGGACGACAGCCGGGGGGAGATATACGAGACATATGAAAACGACTATCTCTATGTCTGTATATCACGGGAGAGCTCGCCCTATGTGGATGTGCAGGGGTACATCGACTATTACTTCAACCGATTTTTTGACAGTCCCGACTGGCAGGCCGCCAACGACGCGACGGTCCTTGACCGGGACGACAGCGGCATGAAGCGCCACGTGACACTGCGCCTTGACGGTATGCCCGAGGGGCTGGAGGACACATATACCTTCGTCACCGTGCGCACGGGCACAAGGTACTTCATAAGGGCACTGGTGAAATACGATAGCCGCCATAACGGGGAAACGGCTCAGGCGGCGGCGGAAAAATTCGTTGACAGCCTGAGGATCTCCCTGCACCTCCACGGCCGTAAGCTCAGTACGGACTTTACCCCCGTCCTGCCGGACAACTGGTCTGAGGAAACAAAAGCCGCCTATGAAAAGCTATGCTCCGCCGACGACCCGTACTACGGCGTATTCACTGCCGACATGGAGGAAATAGAGACAAAGCTCGACCACAAATTCGCCATGTCGCTGATATACTTCCAGCTTAACGAGACGGTCCCCATAGAGAAGATTGAGAAGTGGTACGAAGAGGGGAAGCTCACGGAGCTTACGCTCCAGTGTACCGTTACAAACAACCTGGACCTGTACACCGCGTCCTCCGCCATGCTTGACATGCTGAAGGGCCACTATGACCGGGAGCTGGAGGCCACGGCCACAGCTCTCCGCGAATTTGGCCACCCGGTGCTCTTCAGGCTGAATAACGAGATGAACAGCGACTGGTGTAGCTACTCAGGCGTCGTCAACCTGGCGGACCCCGAGATATACGTGGCCGTGTGGCGGTATATCTACGATTTCTTCACTGAACAGGGGGTAGATAATCTTATATGGATATGGAACCCCAATGACCGCAACTTCCCGCCGGCTAAGTGGAACACATATCTCGCCTATTTCCCGGGCAACGAGTACGTGCAGATGATCGGCGCCACGGGCTACAACACCGGCACCTATTACGCCGAAAGGTTCGGCGAGACCTGGCGGAGCTTCGCGGAGATATACGAGGCCATAAACGGCGAGTACAGCATGTATTTTGACGATTTCCCCTGGATAGTCACGGAATTTGGCTCCTCCTCCGTCGGCGGGGACAAGCCCGGCTGGATACGGGATATGTTCGCCGGAATGAGCACCTACGACCACATCAAGGCCGCCGTCTGGTTTGACTTTGCGGATTTCGATGACACAAAGGAGGACCGGCCTGTGTCGAGGCCCTACTGGATAGCCGAGACGGAGGAGACGCTTGAGGCCTTCCGGCAGGGGATAAAGGACAAGCCGGAGCGGTTTTTTGACTGAGGAGCGACTTAAATTTTTCAAAAAAGGGCAAAATAATCCTTGCAATCGTGAAAAAGCTCTGCTATAATGCTAAAGCCCCCAAAGGGGGTATTACGCACACGCCGGTTTGCCGGGTCATGTGCCGAAAGGTTGGCACGGTTTACGCCGCGTGGAGGTAAGAACTAAATTTAAAAAGGAGAACACAAAATGGCAGTAGTATCAATGAAGCAGCTCCTTGAGGCCGGTGTGCACTTCGGCCACCAGACAAGGCGCTGGAACCCCAAGATGGCTCCCTACATCTACATGGAGCGCAACGGTATCTACATCATCGACCTTGCAAAGACCGTGAAGAAGCTGGAGGAGGCCTATAACTTCGTCCGTGAGCTCTCTGAGAACGGTGGTACGCTCCTCTTCGTGGGCACCAAGAAGCAGGCCCAGGACGCCATGAAGGAAGAGGCCGAGCGCGTGGGCATGTACTATGTGAACGCCAGATGGCTTGGCGGTATGCTCACCAACTTCAAGACCATGCGCACCCGTGTGGACCGTCTGGCGCAGCTTAAGAAGATGCAGGAGGACGGCACCTTCGATATGCTCCCCAAGAAAGAGGTTATGAAGCACTTGGGCGAGATGGCAAAGCTGGAGAAGTATCTCGGCGGCGTCAAGGAGATGAATAAGCTCCCCTCCGCCCTCTTCATCGTTGATCCCCGCAAGGAGCGCAACGCCATCGCCGAGGCCAGAAGGCTTGGCATCCCCATCGTCGCCATCGTGGACACCAACTGCGACCCCGATGAGGTCGACTATGTGATCCCCGGCAATGACGACGCCATCCGCGCCATTCGCCTTATCGCCGCCACCATGGCTAACGCCATCCAGGAGGGCCGCCAGGGCGAGGACGCCGCCGAGGCCAAGGAAGAGGCCGAGGCCGAGGAAGCCGCCGCTGAAGAATAATACAGGAGGACAAAGGATATGGCTATTTCCGCCGCTGATGTAAAGAACCTGCGCGAGATGACCGGCGTTGGCATGATGGACTGCAAGAAGGCCCTGGCCGCCACCGACGGAGATATAGACAAGGCAGTCGAGTGGCTGCGTGAGAAGGGCCTTGCCGCCGCCCAGAAGAAGGCCGGCCGCATCGCCGCCGAGGGCGTGGCTTACGCCACCGTCATTGACGGAGTGGGAGTCTGCGTTGAGGTCAACGCCGAGTCCGACTTCGTGGCCAAGAACGACGTGTTCGTGGACTATGTCCACCAGATCGCCGCCGTCGTCGCCAAGGACGCCCCCGCGGACCTTGAGGCCCTTATGGCCTGCAAGTATCCCGCCTCCGACCTCACCGTCAAGGAGGCCCAGAACGAGAAGGTCCTGGTGATCGGCGAGAACATCAACGTCCGCCGCTTCGCTCGGTTCGATACCGGCGTTTCCGTCCCCTACGTCCACATGGGCGGCAAAATCGGCGTCATCGTTAACCTTGACACCGACCTGCCCGCTGAGAAGGTGGAGGCTGTTGGTAAGGACGCCGCCATGCAGATCGCGGCTCTTAATCCCCGCTTCTGGGATAAGACCCAGGTCACCCAGGACGTGCTGGATGAGGAGAAGAAGATTATGATGGCCCAGATGGCAAACGACCCGGCCATGGCCAGCAAGCCCGAGCAGGTCCGTGAGAAGATAGTCATGGGCAAGCTCAACAAGTTCTACGCCGAGAACTGCCTTCTCCAGCAGGAGTTCGTTAAGGACAACTCCGTGACCGTGGAGAAGTACATTGCCAACTGCGCAAAGGCTCTGGGCGGTAACATCAAGTTTGCCGGCGCCGTTCGCTTTGAGAAGGGCGAGGGCATCGAGAAGCGCCAGGATGACCTGGCCGCCGAAGTCGCCAAGCTTGTAAAGTAAACAGATCCAAAATAAATTCCGGGGCTTCTGCCCCGGAATTTTTTGCGGTTTTTTTGAATGTTTGTCGGTCCTGGTACTCGACAAACGGCCGGAGTATTTGGTATAATAAAAACTGTGCACTATCCACAAGCAACGAAAGGGAGAAAGAATATGAGCGAATATGTAATTCTCACCGATTCCTCCTGCGATCTGCCCGCGACGATGGCGGAGGAGCTGGACATAAGCGTACTTCCGCTCCGGGTCAACCTGGACGGAAAGGAATTTCTCAACTATCTTGATGAGCGGGAGATCCCGTCTCACGCCTTCTATGAGGCCCTGCGGTCCGGCGGGAACGCCTCCACCGCGGCTGTGAACCCCAACGAGTTCGTGGAGTTCATGGAGCCCATCCTGAAGGAGGGGAAGGACATCCTCTATATAGCCTTCGCCACGGCCCTCTCCAGCACCTGCCAGAACGGCGCTATCGCCGCGGAGGAGCTTTCGGAGAGGTACCCCGAGAGGAAGATATATGTGCTTGACTCCAAGTGCGCATCCATGGGCCAGGGCCTTCTGGTCTATCTGTCGGCCCTCAAAAAACGTGAGGGCCTGAGCATCGAGGAGCTCCGGGACTACGCCGCCGCCACGGCCCCCAGGATCGCCCACTGGTTCACCGTAGATGACCTGTTCTTTCTCAAGCGCGGGGGCAGAGTCAGCGCCGCCACCGCGGCGGTGGGGACGATCCTCAACATAAAGCCCGTCCTACATGTGGACGACGACGGGTACCTCATCAATATGTTCAAGGCCCGGGGCCGCAAGGCGGCAATAAAGGCCATATTCGAGAAGGGCCGCGATACAGGCGACGACATAGCCGGCCAGCACGTGTTCATCTCCCACGGCGACTGCCCGGAGGACGCCAAGTACCTGGCAAGCCTCGTCCAGGAGAACCTCTCGCCAAAGTCGATAACCATAAACTCCATCGGCCCGGTCATCGGCGCCCACTCAGGGCCGGGGACACTGGCGCTGTTCTTCCTTGGAAATGCGAGATAAAACACTACAAATTATAAGACCTCGGGTTTGCGCCCGAGGTCTTTTTTGATGGGTCAACTTTCCGGATTTCCCGCTACGATCGACCTTCGGAGGGAGAACAGGCCGAACATGGCGGTGAAGGCGGCGACGGCGCTGACGAGGCCGCAAAACAGGATTATCACGGTCTGGACGCCGTTCTGGGGCCCGTAGGGCAGGATAAAAAGTATGTCATAAAACGCCATGAGTGTCACGTATACCGTCCGGCAGTTGATAAGCCGCCGATCAAGTGTGGCGTCCTGTGGCTGATAGCGCCCGGCCAGGGCCGCCATGTCGGTGAGGAACTGGAAGTGGAGATAGAGCTCCGCCACGGCAATCAGAATATCGAGAGGGGCAAATAGGCCGGTAAGGTTTATTTCCGCAAATGACGCGAGCCAGCCGGCGGCGTGCCATATTGCCAGTATTATACAGAGCGGCCGCAGTAACCCCAGCTCCCGGCGCTCCCTTAAGAGCTTGCCGATGGCGGACAGCATAAGGAGGTACCCCACGAAGGCGGGGAGGATACTCACGGGGCCGATATTCAAGTCAACGTGGAGGAAAAAGTACCCCCAGGCGGCCTGAGAGACGCCGGAGGTGAGGCGCCGGAGGTTATCATCCATGGGTATCCCCTCTCTCCTCCGGCCTGAGCGTCAGCTCCACCGCTTTTTCGCCGTTGAGATAGAGATCGGCGGCGTAGAGCTCCGGCGGCGTGGGGTCGCCGCCCCATTCCCCTCCTCCTGACAGAAATATGGGGCCGTCCCACCAATTGTCCCGGAGGGAGACATCGCCCCACTGGCGGCCGTCGGAGCTGTAGCCGGACTCCCAGGCCCCGGGGGCGCGAAGTACAGGTCGCGCCTCCCCGGACTTAAACTCCGCCGCGGACACGCCAATGCGCGTGTAAAGGGACCTGTTCTCCTCCGGACCGGTGTAATCGGCTAAAATGGTATCCTGGGTCTCTGAGAGGAATTTTCTGTCGGGCACGGGGGTCATGTCCGGCTGTGAGTAGCCGAAGGCGTCGGGCTCAGTGCGGCTGTCCGCGTAGGACCTGACCTGCCGGAGGAGATGAACGGTAAACTCCTCCGTTTCGTCACGGTATTCAATATACGGAAGGCCGAGATCGACGCCGTCCCGCTGGTCGCGCTGACAGGTTTTGGCGTCGCCAAGAGGCATGACCACCCAGCGGCCGCTCTCCCGATAGGCCCGGAGGGGCTGGACCGTGACCCAACGCTCGGAGGAGTTGCCGCTCCAGGTCTTGCCCTCCGGGGCACTTTGGAGGGTCAGGACAAGAAAGCCCTCCCAGGCGCCGTTATTTTCGGTAAGGCCGTATATCCCGTAACCGAGGGAGCGGTCGTAGAGGTCCTTGTAGCTTAAATTGGCGTCAAACCAGCTTCGGTTGCCGTCCTCAGACCAGCTCTCGGCGAGGGCGTCCTGCTCGGAAAGGGGCGCGCACATGGCCCGGTAGTCGCTACGGCCTGTTATAACGGCCTTGGCGTAGGTGTCAAAGGCCCCGGCGAAGGTGACGCAACGGGTCGTGCGGGCGGAGGCCATGTCGATATATACGTTTCCGATGTCCGCCGTGGTTCGTGCCCTTGAGCCCGCGAGGATGGGGCAGACAAGCACCAGCAGTATGCACACGGACACGAGTCTCATTCCGGTGGGGTAGAGCTTAAATCTGACTATGGCCTCGATGCGTCGGCGGATGTTTCGGCTCCCGTTGGCCATGGAGGAGGTACCGGGGACCCGGGCGTATTTTTCGTCGGCCATGCCCAAGAGTATCCGGCCGTAATCCCGCCGCTCCTCGCCCTCCAGCCGTTCCAGGACCCGCTGGTCGCAGAGAGCTTCCAGGTCGTTGCCCGCCATATTCGCGCACAGCCGGATAAGGGGGTTACACCAGTGCAGGCACTTGAAAAACGCTATCGCCAGCCCCCAGGCCGCGTCGCGGTATTTAAGGTGCAACAGCTCGTGGAGTATGACCTTGTCGTCAGTCTTTCTCCCCGCAGGCAATGCCAGCACGGGCCGGAGGATACCGCAGACGAAGGCCGTCTGAAGGCCCTCCACCTCCACGGCTTTGCATATCGGAAGGCCGTAATTATCCGCTACCGCCTCGATTTGCGTACCCGTCACTGGGCGGCCGTTTTTAAGGGCCAGACGAAGACGCACGTAGGAGAGGATGTACTTCACCGCCAGCGCCGCCACACCGGCAAGGTAGGCGATGTAGAGCCAGTCCCACAGAGAGACGGGGAGCCGGAGGGGCGGCAAAGGTATCGGCGCCGAGACGCGGGTCATCGCCCCGAATTTTCCGGTGAGGGCGGACCGCAGAGCCTCCACCCACAGCGGCCAGTTTATAAGGCAATAGTGCCCCATTATCCCGGCGGGCATCAGGAGGACCAACGCCAACACGCCCCATGAGGCAAACTGCCAGCGGGGGGACAGCTTGTCCCGGAGCATCACCTTGACGGCGATGAGAAGCAGTGCCACCCCGGAGGCAGTCAGGGTCTGAAGAAGAAAGTCCCAGATGTCCCGCACCCTTTACACCTCCATATCGTCCAAGAGCTTCTGAAGCCGCTCCTTCTCCTCCCGGGAGATGGAGCTGTCCTTCAAAAACGCTGCCACCAGATCACCGGCGGAACCGTGGTATACGCTTTCAAGAAAGCCGCGTCTCGCCTCGGAGCGGCACTGCTCACGGCTCAGCGCCGCCCGGTAGCGCCGGGGAGAGCCGTCCTTGTCGATGGACACCAGCCCCTTGGCCTCCATGCGGGTGAGGTATGTGAGAACGGTATTTCTGTTCCACTCCGTCCGCTCAGCCAGAGCTCCGGTGAGCTCCCCAAGTGTCGCCCCGCCGGACTCCCACAGGGCGTCCAGCACTGTCCATTCACGGTCAGAAAGTCTCATTTTGCGCCTCCTACAACTGTAAGCATGGCACTATACTACACTTGTAGGAGCATGTTGTCAATAGGAAAAAGCAAAAAAAGGCTCCCCTCATTTGAGGGAAGCCTTTAAATTTTCTTTTACTCAGCGGAGATCATGTAGTAGTATACCGGCTGGCCACCGGAGATGAGCTGGGTGTCGGCGTCGGGGAAGGCGGACTGGAGCTTGTCGGCCACGGCCTGGGCGGCGTCCTCTGTGACGTCCTCACCGTAAAAGACCGTCAGGACCTCCGGGTCGAAGTCCCGCACGGCGTCGGCGATGCCGCCGATGAGCTGTGCAAGGTCCGAGGTATTGCAGAGGAGCTGGTTTTCCAGAAGGGCGAGATACTCACCGGCGTGGATCTCCTCGCCGTCAAATTCCGAATCCCTGGCCGCGTAAGTCACCAGAGCCGTGTGCACGGTGCCACAGGCGTCGGTCATGGCATCCGTCAGCTCCTCGGCGTCCAGGGTGTCGTCGAAGCACACCAGGGCGGAGATGCCCTGTGGGACGGTCTTTGAGGGGATCACCACCACGTTTTTCTCCGTGAGCCTGTCGCACTGCTGAGCGGCCATTATTATGTTCTTGTTATTCGGAAGGACAAAGACGGTCTCGGCGGGGACGGACTGAACGGCCCTTAAGATGTCCTCGGTAGAGGGGTTCATGGTCTGGCCGCCGGTAACAACGGCGTCCACGCCCAGGTTCTTGAATACGGCCTGCATACCTGCTCCCGCGCAGACGGCCACCAGGCCGTAGGCCCTCTCCGGGGGCACGTCTACGGGCTCGGACTGCTGTTGCTCCATGGCCTCCAGCTCCTTCTCCGCGGCCTCCAGGTCGTCGGTGGACTGGGCCTTTCGTCCGGCGGCCAGGTCGTCACGCTGGGTGACCATGTTCTCTATCTTGGCCAGCTCCAGAACGCCATACTGCTGGGCGGCGTTCAGGGCGTCGCCGGGGGTGTTGGTGTGGACATGGACCTTGAAGGCCTCGTCGTCCTCGCCAATCACCAGGCTGTCGCCGATGGAGCTCAGGTACTCCCGGAAGGGGTCCAGGTCCACATCCGGGTCATTTTTACGGACAATAAAGACGGTGTCGAAGGCAAAGGTTATCTCCTCGTCGGAAAGGCTTGCGAAATCCGCGCCCTCGCTGGCGTCCTCGTCGGAAGCGACGTGCTCAATGGGGTTGCCGACAATGGCGGAGAGCATCCCGCGCAGTATGCACATGAAGCCCTTGCCGCCGGCGTCCACCACGCCGGCCTTTTTGAGGACCGGGTTCTGGTCGATGGTCCCGGCCAGGGCCTCGTCCCCGGCGGAAATCATGGCGTCAAAGAGGGCCGCCAGGTCGTCGCCGGACTCGCAATATGTACGGGCCGCGTCGGCGGTGAGACGCGAGACGGTGAGTATGGTCCCCTCGGTGGGGCGCATGACGGCCTTGTAGGCCACCTCAACGCCACGGGTGAGTGCGGCGGCGAAATCGGCGGCGGAGCATACGTCCTTGCCCTTGAGGCTCTTGCCGATGCCACGGAAGAGAAGGGAGAGTATTACGCCGGAGTTGCCCCTGGCGCCCCGCAAAAGGGCGCTGGCCACCGCGTCAGCGCAGGCGGTGACGGTGGTGTAGCCGGAGCTCTTGAGGGCGGTGACGCCGGAATTGAGCGTAAGGCTCATGTTCGTGCCCGTATCGCCGTCAGGTACGGGGAAGACGTTGAGCTCGTTTATCTGTTTCTTATTCTGCTCCAGGAGCGCCGCGCCGGAGATGATCATTGACTTCATAAGGGCGGCATCTATCGACTGTACCAAGGCTTTGTCCTCCATCAATCAATACTTATCGAGTCTACAAACACATCGACGGATCTGACGTCAATGCCGGTGGCCTCGGTCACCTTGTATTTGACCTCGCTGATTATACTGCCGCACAGGACCGGAATATTCACGCCCTGGTCGACGACGATATGCAGGTCAATGAGGATGTAATCCTCCCCGTAAGCGATATGGACGCCCCGGCCCATGGCCTCGGGCTTCAAAAGGTGCACCAGTCCGTCAGTGACGGAGCGCATAGCCATACCCTTGACGCCGAAGCAGCTGGTGGCCGCGTCGCCCACCAGAGTGGTGATGACCTCAGGCGCGATGGACACCGTCCCCTGGGCCGTTTTAAATCTGACCATATATACACCCCTTTTAATAAAGTCGTGTTAAATTATTATAATACAAAAAACCGATGTATACAAGATGGTAAATCCACTATTTTTTGCCCTTAAAGTCGCCGCAGACAGCAAAGCAATGCCAAAGTGGGGACAATATCCGGTATTTTTACGGAAAAGTCAGGCAAGTGGGTATTGAATTATCCGGCGAAATAGTGTAAAATATGCGCAAGAAGGGAGGTCAGACCGTGAGCAAGAAGAGCATAGCCGTTCTCCTGTCGGTGATCGCCACTGTTGCCACCGCCGTGACGGCAGTCATAGTTTTCCGCAAGCAGATAGAGGAGCTCATGCGCTCCCTGGGTAAGAAGAAGGACCAGGCGCCCGCGCCGGAGTTTACTCCGGAGGAGGTAGAGGTCTTCGCGGACATCTGAGAACATTAAAAACCGTCCCCCGAGCCGAGCCGGCGCGGGGGATAAATTTTGTACCTCAGCCGATGAAGGACTCCAGCTTGGACCTCGGCGCGAGGCCCACGGAGGTGGAAACGGGGGCGCCGCCCTTAAACAGCACCAGGGTCGGTACGCTCACGACGTTGTAGCTCATGGCGAGCTCAGGGGACTGGTCCACGTCGACCTTGTAAAAGCGGACCGCCCCGGCCTTGTCACCCTCTATCTCCTCAAGTATCGGGGAGAGCATCCTGCATGGCCCGCACCAGGTGGCGAAGAAATCCACGACCACGGGAACGTCGGAGCCCAGGACCTTCTCATCAAACGAGTCCTTATTTATAATCTCAGCCATATTAATGACCTCCTTTTTTTATTTATTATAATTCTTTCCACAATACATGTCAATTTATTTAAACTTGTGTTATACTACATACAGATAATTTTACTTGGAGGAGCGTATGTACGACCTTATAATAATCGGAGGCGGCCCCGCGGGGCTGACGGCGGCGGTCTACGCTAGAAGGGCGGGACTGTCCACGCTAATACTCGAGATCACCGTCTGCGGTGGGCAGATAATCAATTCCCAAAACGTAGAGAACTTCCCGGCTATCAGCTCCATCGAGGGCTGGCGGCTGGCGGACAACTGGCAAAGACAGGCGCTGGATCTCGGCGCGGAGCTGAAAAGCGCAGAGGTCACCGGAGTCGAGCTTCGCGGGGACACGAAGCTTGTCAAAACAGCAAAGGGCGACTATGAGGCGATGGCCGTCATCATCGCCACCGGCGCCGGTCACCGGAAGCTTGACTGCCCGGGAGCCGCGGAGCTTTCCGGCAGGGGTGTGTCCACCTGCGCTTCCTGCGACGGGGCCTTTTTCAGGGGTAGGCCCGTGGCGGTGGTGGGCGGTGGCAACACGGCCTTCGAGGACGCCCTATACCTTGCGGGGATATGTGAAAAGGTTTACATCGTCCACAGAAGACGGGAATTTAGGGCGGAGAGGCACCTCATTGAGGCGGCGAAAAGTAAGACAAATGTTGAATTTTTGACTCCGTGCATCCCCACGCAGATCCTCGCGGACGGGAACGGCAGGGTCCGGGCCATGACGGTCAGGGACGTTGAGACCGGGGAGGAGAGGGAGCTTCCCACGCCCGGGGTGTTCACCGCCATCGGTATGGTGCCGGATACCAAGCGGTTTGAAAACATATGCAGGCTCGACGACGCCGGTTATATCCTGGCCGGTGAGGACTGCGAGACGGGCACGCCGGGGGTATACGTGGCCGGGGACTGCAGGGCAAAGTCCTTACGCCAGCTGGTGACGGCGGCCTCCGACGGGGCCGTGGCCGGAACTGCGGCGTCGAGGTACGAGAACATGCGAAGGTGAGTACCGACTGCGGTTCCGATAAAGATACAGAAAGGGAAAAATGACATGGAAAAGGTGACTGTAAAAATAAAAAAGCTGGATCCCCGTGCGGTGACGCCGGTCCGGGGCTCGGAATTTGCCGCGGGCGCGGACCTGTGCGCCGTGCTGGATGATGACATCGTGATCGCTCCCGGCGAGACGGTGTTCATACATACCGGCCTTGCCGCCGAGATACCCGTGGGTTACGCGGCTTTCATCTTCGCCAGGAGCGGCCTTGCCTCCAAGACCGGTCTCGCCCCGGCCAACAAGGTGGGCGTGGCGGATTCCGATTACCGGGGGGAGTATATGGTGGCGCTGATGAACCACTCAAATAAACCGGCTACCGTGTCGCCTGGGCAGAGGATCGCCCAGATGGTCGTGATGCCGGTGGCCTTCACGGAGTTTACGGAGGTCGACGAGCTTTCCGACACACAGCGGGGCGCCGGAGGCTTCGGCTCCACAGGTAAGTGACAGTGGGAGCGGAGCTTTTGGCCCCGGCGGGGGATATGGAGAGCCTGGAGGCGGCGCTGAGATTTGGCGCGGACGCCGTCTATGTGGGCGGCGAGACACTTCAGCTCCGGGCAAAATCCGCGGGGTTTGACAGAGACACCATGACCGCGGCGGTGGAGCGGGTCCACCGGGAGAAAAAGCGGCTTTATGTGGCACTGAACTCCCTCGCGAAAAACGAGGAGATACCTCTCGCCGGTGAGTACGCCCGGACGCTTTACCACATGGGCGCGGACGCGGTCATAGCTTCGGACCTGGGGGTCATCTCAGAAATACGCAGGGCCGCGCCGGAGCTGGAGATACACCTGTCCACCCAGGCAAGCTGTATGAACTACGCCTCCGCCAGGGCCTACCATGACCTAGGCGTCAAGCGGATAGTCCTGGCAAGAGAGACGACCGTTGAGGACATAGCGAGGATACGGGCCATGACGCCGAAAACTCTGGAGCTTGAGGCGTTCGTCCACGGGGCAATGTGTATGGCGGTGTCGGGCCGGTGCATAATAAGCTCGTATCTCACAGGCAGGAGCGGCAACCGGGGCGAGTGCGCCCAGCCTTGCAGGTGGAGCTACGCCCTCATGGAGGAGAAGCGTCCCGGGGAGTATTTCCCCATAGAGGAGGACGGTGGCTACACGGCTATCTTGAGCTCCCACGACCTATGCTGTATCGACATGCTCGGGGAGCTCAGGGACGCGGGAGTCACGTCCTTTAAGATCGAGGGGCGGATGAAAACCGCCTACTATGTGGCCAGCGTCGTCAACGCCTACCGCATGGCCCTTGACGGAGGGGACATCGAATATTGTCGGCGGGAGCTGGAGGGCGTGAAGCACCGGCCGTACTCCGACGGGTTTTACCACGGGTATGTCCGTAATAATCACGCAAACGACGGTCGCTACCGGCAGGAGTGCGTGTTCGTGGGGAACATTCTTGAGAGCCGGGACGGATTTTTGAAGGTAAGGCAACGGAATAATTTCAAGGTGGGCCAGACCCTTGAAATTCTGTCCCCCGGGCGAAGGGCAGAGAGCTTCGAGGTCACGAGGATACTGACGGACACCGGGGAGGAGCGGGACGCCGCGCCCCACCCAAACGAGATATTGTATATCCCCTGCGGCATTGACGCCGGAGCGGGGGACTTTCTGAGGAGACGGGAAGATGGTTGAGGTATTGGCCCCCGCCGGGGGATGGGAACAGCTTGTGGCCGCCGCAAGATGCGGGGCGGACGCGGTGTACCTCGGGGCCGGGGGCTTCAACGCCCGACAGAACGCCGAAAATTTCGGTGAGGGACGGCTTTCCGAGGCCGTCTCCTATTGCCACGTCCGGGGCCTGAAGACCCACGTCACGGTCAATACGCTTGTGATGGACGCTGAGCTTCCGCGGCTTGACGATACGGTCGACGAGATAGCCCGGGCCGGAGCGGACGCTGTGATAATCCAGGACCTGGGCGTGGCCGCCAGGTTTCGTGAGCGTGTGCCGGACCTTCAGCGCCACGCATCCACGCAGATGACGGTCCATAACCTGGACGGGGCGAAAATGGCCGCGGATCTGGGCTTTTCCAGAGTTGTGCTGGCAAGGGAGCTCACATTAAAGGAGATAGAGCACATCACCGCCCGGTGCGGTATAGAGACGGAGGTATTCATCCACGGGGCGCTGTGTATGTGCGCCTCGGGGCAGTGCTACTTGAGCTCAATGCTGGGTGGCCGGAGTGGCAACCGGGGCTATTGCGCCCAGCCCTGCCGCCTTGATTTCAATAACGGCGAGCGTGGTCACGCCCTGTCTTTAAAGGACATGTCCCATGTAAAATACGCAAGGGATCTGGCAGAGGCCGGAGTGACCTCCTTTAAGATCGAGGGACGAATGAAGCGCCCGGAGTACGTGGCGGCGGCCGTCACGGCGGTGCGGGCGGCCCTCAGGGGCGAGCCTGTGGACGAGGAGACACTGAGGGCCGTATTTTCCCGGAGTGGCTTTACCGACGGTTACATTACGGGCAAACGGGACATTACGATGTTCGGCTACCGGGAGAAGGAGGACGTCACCGCCGCCCAGGGAGTACTGGGAAGGCTGGCGGGACTCTATCGGAGCGAGCGGCAGTCCGTGCCGGTCAATATGAGCTTTAAAATGACGCCGGATAAAACGGAGCTCACGGTAAATTGCGAGGGCGAGAGCGTGACCGTCACCGGCGATAAGCCCCAGAGCGCCGTTAATCGCCCCACCGACGCCGAGACCGCCAGGAAAAGCCTTGAGAAGACCGGCGGGACGCCGTACTTTGTGAAAAGCTTTGACGCCGAGGTGGAGCCGGGGCTCATGGCGCCCGCCGCCGCCCTCAACGCGCTACGCCGGGAGGCTCTGGAGGAGCTGACGCGCCGCCGGGGAAGACCCGTACCGCTAAAGCTTCTGGACCCACCGATTTCCGGGATAAGCCAATATTCCACAGATGGTGGGAAAATCACGGAAATTTGGGGACGCTTCGACAGCATTCAACAAGTTCCCGGAGAAATGTCCATAAATCGTGTGATCCTGCCGATTAATGAAGCGGAAAAAAGTTCCAATTTTGTGGAAAAACATGGGGATATGTTGATAATTGAGCTCCCGACATTGGATTTTGACGGGGACGGGGCCAACCTGGAATTGAGACTGGAGGCCCTCCGGGATCGGGGGGCCAGGGCCGTGATATGCGATAATCTCTACGGCGTGGAACTGGGCCGGAGGCTCAATATGTCGGCCTATGGGGGCGCGGGGATGAATGTGATGAACACCGGGGCCCTTCTGGAGCTGGAGCGGGCGGGCCTTGCCGCCGCTACCGTGTCTTTTGAGCTGGGCATTGGCAGGATCGCCGCCCTGGGCGGGTCGATCCCCCGGGGGATAGTGGCCTACGGCAGACTGCCCCTCATGCGCTTTCGGGCCTGCCCCGTCAGGGGCAAAGGCGGGTGCGGCGGATGTGACGGCCGCCGGGAGCTCACGGACCGCCGGGGCGTAAAATTCCCGGTGATATGCTCAGAGCGGAGGTACGGCACACTTTTAAATTCTGTGCCATTGCACATAGCGGAGAAAAGACTGCCAAAGCTCGACTTTTTGACCCTGAGCTTCACCACCGAGTCACCGGAGGAGGTCAAAACTGTTATAGAACAGTACAAAAACGGCGTCCCCTCCGCCGCTCCACGCACAGGCGGGCTCTATTACAGGCAGATACAGTGATTTGGCGCTCCGCCGCGGGCCATTACGGGGCGGACTTTACGGAAATTTATTGACTTTTCTTTCCGTATAGAGTATATTAAAAGGTAAGTTTATTTGGTAAAAGAGTATGCTTATTCGGTGAAAGAGTATGCGAAAGGGATTTGGAGTTCTGAGCGCCATTGTGTGGCTCACGCAGTTTGGCATATCCGTTGTGGGACCCGTGGTGCTCTGCGTCTGGGGGTCCGTGTGGCTGAGAAACCGCTTTGAGCTGGGGCCCTGGGTAGTCGTTATCGGCGTGATCCTGGGCGTTGGCGGCGCGGCCTCCGGCCTCTGGTCCTCGCTGAAGGCCATGGACAGGCAGGCAAAAAGCGACGATAAGGACTCCGGCGTGGGCTTTAATGAGCACAAGTGAGGTTTTTCCATGTACCACAACGACGCGGCGATACGGCAGTTTTTCAAAATAGCCATCTGCGTGGCGGGGCTCACGGCCCTGGAGCTCGGAGTTTACGCTATTATCGGGCGTTTCAGCCTGAATGTGCTCTTCGGGGCGATCTTTGGCGCGGTGGTGTCGGTCCTTAATTTCCTGGCCCTGACCGTCACGGTGTCACGTGCCGCCGACAGGGCGGAGGGCGGCGACCCGGGCAAGGCCAAGGCGGCTGTCCAGGGCTCCTCGGTGCTGAGACTGATCGTTCTGGCGGCCATATACATAGTGGTTTTGAAAACGACGACTCTCGACCCGCTGGCGGCGGTACTGCCGCTGGTGTTCGTACAGCTGAGCATATATATTACCGAGTTTTTCCGCAAGGACGGTGAGAAAAAGTGAACGGCCCGAAAATTTATCTTCAGATAAACGGCATGAACATCATCACCCAGACGACCGTATCCAGCTTCGTGGTGATGGTGCTTCTGTGTGTTGCCGGGTACTTTTTGGGCAGGAACCTGAAAAAACGCCCGGGCCGGATGCAGGTCATAACCGAGAAGGGCGTGACCATGATCTACAACCTCGTTGAGGAGACCATGGGCAAGCATAATTCATATTGGATGCCCTACATCGCAACGCTGTTTTTAAGCTCCATCTGCGGGTCCCTCATCGGCATGACGGGCATTTTGAAGTCCACCACCTCGGACATATCCACCACCCTCACCTGGGCGCTTATGACGAGCTTCCTTGTGTGGGGCTGTACCATCAAGTACAGCGGACTTAAATCGTTCCTGAAGGGGTACATAAACCCCATGAACATAATCTCCGACATCGCCCAGCCAGTCAGTATGGCCTTCCGTCACTTCGGAAATATCATGGGCGGCGGAGTGCTGATGAGCCTTCTATATTCCGCCCTGGCCGCGGGGAGCACGGCGATCTTAGGGCTTATTAAATCCTACGGCGCCCTGGAGATCGCGGCGGTAGGCGTTATCGGTATAGTCGTAATGGTATTCGGCTTCGGGAAAAGAAAGCTGTGGATGAAGATACTCGGCGGGGCGGTTATCGCCCTGGCGGTATCGGCGGCGCTGGAGTATTTCGGAGTTTTTGCCAAGGTGCCCATTTTGCAGGTGGGACTTCCCGGAATATTGAGCCTCTATTTCGACGTGTTCTCAGGAGGCGTCCAGGCGCTGGTGTTCTCGCTCCTCACCATGGTCTATGTGGGCATGGCCTGCCCGCCCCGGGAGGAGAAAAGCAAGTGATTTTGGCTCGTGAGAGCTCAAAATATTAAAGTCAATAATACTTTCAGGAGGTAAATGTTATGAATATCGCGGAAGCCATAAAGGAAGCCGCCGTCGCCATCGGCGCGGGACTTTGCATGGGTATCGGAGCCATCGGCCCCGCTCTCGGCGAGGGTAACGCCGTGGGTAAGGCCCTTGAGGGTATGGCCCGTCAGCCCGAGTCCGCCGGTACGCTCCGTACTAACATGATCATGGGCTGCGCCATCACCGAGTCCACGGGTATCTACTCCCTGGTCATCGCGCTTCTGCTTCTGTTCCTCTATTGATGAGAGGTGGCCGTCAACGGTCAGCGGAAGCCCCATGCCGGACGCTGTGCCGGTAAGGGAACCAATTTTCGTGTAGAAAGGAGCGGTCTATATGACAGGGTTTGAGCAGATAGTCGGTATAAATCCCTGGACCGCGCTCTTTACCTTCTGCAACATGATAATCACCTTCCTCCTCTTGAAGAAATTCCTCTTCAAGCCCGTGAAGAAGATGATCGACAGTCGCCAGAAGGAGATCGACGATATGTACGCCGACGCCGAGGCTTCAAAGGCCCAGGCGGCTCAGCTCCAGGCGGATTATGAGGAGCACCTGAGCTCCGCCAGGGCGGAGCGTGACGAGATCCTCCGGGACGCGGTATCCCGCGCCCAGAAGCGCGAGGCGGAGATTCTCGCCGACGCCCGAGAGAGTGCCGCGGCCATTATGACCAAGGCAGAGTCCGACATCGCCCAGGAGAAGAAGAAGGCCTTGAACGAGGTGAAAAACGAGATCTCCTCCATCTCCATATCCATCGCCACAGAGGTGGTGGGCAGGGAGATCAGCGAGGCCGATCACGCCCGCCTTGTTTCGGACTTCATCGGGAAATTAGGTGAGGCCGATGACTGAGCTATCGAGGCTTTACGGCAGGTCGCTCTATGAGCTGGCCCGGGACGAGGGCATAGCCGAGACGCTTCTGAGCCAGCTGGACAGCTGTGTGGAGCTCTTTGGACAGAACCCGGACTATACGCGCCTTCTGAGCACTCCATCCATAACGAAGGAGGAGCGGCGGGAGGCGGTGGGCCAGGCCTTCGACGGCCACGTGCACGTTTACATCACAAGCTTCCTTAAGATCCTTGTGGACAGGGAGGCGGTAGCGGAGCTACCCAGCTGTGTGGAGGCTTTCCGCCAGCGGTACTATGAGGACAACGGCATCATGGAGGTCGCAGTCACCACCGCGGTGGAGCTGGACAACAGGATGCGGGAAAAGCTCCTCACCCGTTTGGACGCAGTCTTTGGGAAGAAGATCATTTTAAAAGAAGTGGTGGACCGGTCCGTGCTGGGCGGTATGCGCCTGGAGTGCGCCGGAAAGCGTTACGATGGTACCGTAAAGGACAGGTTGGACCGGATAGAGAAGGGCCTGCGGGATACGGTGCTGTGAGGTGATCCGCCGCGCCACTTCCGGCCCGGCGCTATCAGTGCGACCGTGGCCGTAGGCGGCCTCGGGGACCAGACCATTTATTGTAGGAGAGTTATACCATGGAACTTAAACCAGAGGAGATAACCAAGATAATAAAGGCTCAGATCAAGAACTACTCAAAGCAGATCGAGGAGAGCGAGACCGGCACCGTCATACTGGTGGGCGACGGTATCGCCAGGGCCTCGGGCCTTGAGAAGTGCCTGATGAACGAGCTTATAGAATTTCCGAACGGCGAGTACGGCATGGCCCAGAACCTGGAGGAGAACTCCGTTTCTATCGTTATCCTGGGCTCCGACTCCGGTATCCGTGAGGGCGACCAGGTGAAGCGCACGGGAAAGGTCGTATCCGTCCCCGTGGGCGAGGCGCTTATTGGCCGCGTGGTGGACGCCCTTGGCTCGCCCATCGACGGCAAAGGTGAGATCGACGCCGTAAGGTTCGACCCCATCGAGGCCCCTGCCCTCGGTATCATCGAGCGCAAGAGCGTCTCGGTGCCTCTTCAGACGGGCATAAAGGCCATCGACTCAATGATACCCATCGGCCGCGGTCAGCGTGAGCTCATAATCGGCGACAGGCAGACGGGCAAGTCCACCATCGCCATTGACACCATAATAAATCAGAAGGGCAAGGACTGCATCTGCGTCTATGTGGCCATCGGCCAGAAACGCTCCACTGTGGCCCAGGTAGTCAGTACCCTTGAGGCCGCGGGAGCGATGGATTACACCATCGTCGTATCCGCCACGGCCTCGGAGCTTGCGCCTATGCAGTACATCGCCCCCTACTCCGGGTGCACAATGGGCGAGTACTTTATGAAGAACGGCAAGGATGTTCTGGTGGTCTATGACGACCTCAGCAAACACGCCGTGGCTTACCGGGCCATATCCCTGCTGATCCGCCGCCCCCCCGGACGTGAGGCGTACCCCGGCGATGTGTTCTACCTCCACTCCCGACTTCTGGAGCGTGCGGCCAGGATAGCCCCGGAGTACGGCGGAGGCTCACTTACCGCCCTGCCGGTCATTGAGACCCAGGCCGGAGATGTGTCCGCCTATATCCCCACCAATGTCATTTCCATCACTGACGGACAGATATTCCTTGAGACGGAGCTCTTCCACTCCGGCATCATGCCCGCCGTGAACCCCGGCATCTCCGTGTCCCGTGTGGGCGGCTCAGCCCAGATAAAGGCCATGAAGAAGGTGGCCGGGTCCTTGAAGCTCATCTACTCCCAGTACAGAGAGCTTCAGGCCTTCGCCCAGTTTGGCTCCGACCTTGATCAGGACACAAAGGACCGCCTTGCCCAGGGCGAGCGGATCGTGGAGGTCCTGAAGCAGAAAAACGGCGCCCCGGTGGAGGTGGCCCATCAGGTGTGCATCTTCTACGCCGCCACCAACGGGTACCTGAAGGACATCGAGACCTCAAAGATCTCAGAATTTGAGCAGGGACTGTACAACTACATGGACGAGCACGGCTATGACGTGCTGTCGGCCATACGTGAGACGGGGAAGCTCGAACCCGATACGGAAAAGGAGCTTCAGACCTGCATCGCGAAATACGTCGAGATATTCAACAAGTGAGGTGAGTCGCAGTGGCCGGAGTTTCCATGAAGGACATTAAGCTCCGCATCCGGAGCATGGAGAGCACCAAGCAGATAACGAAGGCCATGGAGATGGTGGCCGCCTCCAAGCTCAGAAGGGCCCAGGAGAACGTGACCCGCAGCCGTCCGTATTTTGAGATATTGTTCGACACGGTCTGCGACATCGCCGACAGCTCACCGGCCTTTACCTCCCCGTACCTTGAGGAGCGGGAGGTAAAAAAGACCTGCTATGTCGTCATCGCCGGCGACAGGGGTCTGGCCGGGGGATATAACCACAACGTACTGAAGCTGGCCGAGGCGGAGATGGCCGGGAAAAACGTCACCGTGGTGCCCATCGGCAAACGGTGTGTTGAAAATTTCCGCGCCCACGGCTATGAGATACTTACCGACGCCTGGGCAGAGGCCGGCGGCGTGTCCGTGTCGGACTGCTTTACCATGGCCCGGGACCTGAGTGACAGGTTCCTTGGCGGCGAATTCGACGAGGTAAACATAGTCTATACAAACTTTGTATCAATACTCGTCCAGCAGCCAGCAATCATGCGCATACTGCCACTCCACGGCACTGGCAGTGGAGAAAAGCATCAGTCCGAGACCGTTTTTGAGCCGGAGAGCCAGGAGCTTTTCGCAAGGATAGTCCCGGAGTACGTGGGCGGCCTTATCTACGGCGCGCTGTGCGAGTGCATAGCTTCCGAGCAGGGCGCCCGCCGCACCGCCATGGACTCCGCCACCAAGAACGCCGAGGAGATGATTGACGACCTGTCGCTCAAATATAACAGGGCCCGTCAGGGCGCCATCACCCAGGAGATCACCGAGATCGTGGCGGGATCAAACACATAAATGGCTTTACGCGGTTCGCGCCCGCGGACGCGAAAATATAATTTTACGCCGGCTGAACGTCGTAAAATTATCCTCTCAGGCCAACGGAGCGCAGTTGGCCGGCAATACTCTTTGGCAGAAAAAGACTTTGCCTTTTTCGCCAGGATAAGGAGTTGATTTGATTGGCAGATAAACACATCGGAACTGTGGCTCAGATCATGGGGCCTGTTCTGGACATCCGCTTCAAGGACGGGGAGCTTCCGGAGCTTCTGAACGCCATTAAGATCGAGGCGAACGGCCGGACGCTCACCTGCGAGGTGGCACAGCACATCGGGGACAACGTGGCCAGGTGCGTGGCCATGGGCTCCACCGACGGCCTATCCCGCGGCATCGAGGCCCTTGACACCGGCGGCCCGATCACTGTGCCCGTGGGCGAGGAGTGCCTTGGGCGCATCTTCAACCTTCTTGGTGACCCGGTTGACAATATGCCCGCCCCTGAGACGCAGGAGCGTTGGCCCATCCACCGCCCCGCCCCCAGCTACGACGAGCAGGAGGGAGCCACGGAGATATTTGAGACGGGCATAAAGGTCGTGGACCTCATCTGTCCCTACGCCAAGGGCGGCAAGATCGGCCTTTTCGGCGGCGCAGGAGTGGGCAAGACCGTCCTTATCATGGAGCTGATCCACAATATAGCCACCCAGCACGGCGGCCTGTCCGTGTTCACCGGCGTGGGCGAGCGCACCCGTGAGGGCAACGACCTCTATAACGAGATGAAGGAGTCCGGGGTCCTGGCAAAGACCGCTCTGGTCTACGGCCAGATGAATGAGCCCCCCGGAGCCAGAATGCGCGTGGGCCTCTCGGGCCTTACAATGGCGGAGTATTTCCGTGACGAGAAGCACCAGGACGTGCTCTTATTCATCGACAACATATTCAGGTTCACTCAAGCGGGGTCCGAGGTCTCGGCCCTTCTCGGACGTATGCCCTCCGCCGTGGGCTATCAGCCTACACTCGCCACCGAGATGGGCGCCCTGCAGGAGCGCATAACCAGCACCAAGCGCGGCTCTATTACCTCCGTCCAGGCTGTATATGTCCCCGCTGACGACCTGACAGACCCGGCCCCGGCCACGACCTTTGCGCACCTTGACGCCACCACGGTACTTGACCGAGCCATCGCGTCTCTGGGTATCTATCCCGCTGTGGACCCCCTGGACTCCACCAGTCGTATACTGACGCCTGAGATCGTGGGGCAGGAGCATTATGAGGTGGCCCGTGCCGTTCAGCAGATGCTCCAGCGATATAAGGAGCTTCAGGACATAATCGCCATCATGGGCATGGACGAGCTGTCTGAGGCCGACAAGCTCACCGTGGCCCGTGCCCGGAAGATCCAGCGTTTCCTGAGTCAGCCCTTCTCTGTGGCCGAGCAGTTCACCGGCATGGAGGGCAAATACGTGCCGCTGAGCGAGACCATCCGGGGCTTCAAGGAGATCATCGAGGGCAAGCACGACGACCTGCCGGAGTCCGCGTTCCTCTTTGCCGGGACCATCGACGACGTGGTGAAGAAAGCGAGGGGTTGAGGCCATGGCCACCTTTGAGCTCCAAATCGTCACCCCCGACGGTCTGATGTTCTCGGGCGAGGCCGAAAGCCTGCTTGTGAGAACTGTGGAGGGGGACCTGTGTGTCCTTCCAAAGCACATC
Organism: uncultured Oscillospiraceae bacterium; assembly: GCA_947631395.1. GTDB lineage: Bacteria > Bacillota > Clostridia > Oscillospirales > Oscillospiraceae > RUG626. Next base: position 39,489 of record CANRLF010000009.1, on the reverse strand, counting down.
AACCTCCTGACGGCCCTTGGCATGGGGGAGGCGAAGGTGGTTGCCGACGGTAAGACACGCCGGGCCGCCTGCATCGGAGGAATGCTCTCCGTCATGGACAACAAGGTCAAGCTTGTCCCCACTACCTTCGAATGGGCCGACGAGATCGATGCCGACCGCGCTGATAAGGCCAAGAGCGAGGCCGAGGAAAAGCTCAGCCACCGTGACCGCCTTACAGACCACGAGCTGGCAATAGCCGAGGCAAAACTCAAACGCGCTCTCGTCCGACGCAGTGTCGCGGGAAGAAAACAATAAATCAAAGCCCGGATCGCTTTGGCGGTCCGGGCTTTTGAATACGGAGCGAAGAGACGGTACGGCCCTTCCAACACCCGAGACCCACGTAAAACCCGCCCCTTGAAATTCCCCTTGCATTTCTATTGGAAATATGTTATCCTTAAATAAGAATAATTCCTGTTAGGGGATGACAGCGTGGCTATTGTGCGAAGAAGCGTCAAGAGGGAGGCCGTGCTGTCACTTTTGCGTTCAGTTGACTGCCACCCCACGGCGGAGTGGGTACACGGACAGTTAAAGGAGCGGTTCCCGGACCTGAGCCTGGGGACGGTATACAGGAATTTAAGACAGCTGGAAGCCGAGGGGCTGATAGTGGCCCTAGGGGCGGTGGACGGCCAGGAGCGGTTTGACGGGGACATATCCGATCACGCCCACTTCGTCTGCGAAAGGTGCGGCGCGGTGACGGATGTGGAGCTCAAGGGAGACGACGGGCTGGCCGCGAGAGTGGAGCGGGAGCTGGGGGCCCGGGTGGCCCGCCGGGACGTGAAGCTCCGGGGAATATGCAAAAGCTGTATTAATAAGGATATGCGGGCGTGAGCCTTTAGCATACATATTTTACAACAAATGGAGGTTTTTACTATGAAGAAATGGGTTTGCCCGGTCTGCGGCTATGTACATGAGGGCGACACGCCCCCCGAGTTTTGCCCCGTCTGCAAGGTCCCCGGGAGCAAATTCACCGAGATGAAGCAGGATGCCAAGCTGGCCGCCGAGCATGAGTACGGCATCTATGCCAAGACCGTTAAGAACAACCCCGACATCTCCGAGGAGGACAAGAAGTACATCCATGAGCAGCTGATGGCCAATTTCAACGGCGAGTGCAGTGAGGTTGGCATGTATCTGTGCATGGCTCGCATCGCCCACCGTGAGGGCTATCCCGAGATCGGACTTTACTGGGAGAAGGCCGCCTATGAGGAGGCTGAGCACGCCGCCAAGTTTGCCGAGCTCCTTGGCAGTGATCTGGAGCCCAACATGACGGACAGCACCAAGAAAAATCTTGCGTGGCGCGTTGACTGCGAGTTCGGCGCCACTCAGGGCAAGTTCGACCTGGCCGCCTGCGCCAAGAAGAACGGCCTTGACGCCATCCACGACACCGTCCATGAGATGGCCCGCGACGAGGCCCGCCACGGTAAGGCCCTCAAGGGACTTTTGGAGAGATACTTCAAATGAAAAAAATCCTTGCGCTGACGCTTGCGCTTGTCATGGCCCTTTCGTTGACCTCCTGCGCGCTTATAGTGGCTGATGCTGTTGACTGGAATGAGGTACTGTACAGGCAAAGCGTCGGCGGACAAGGCTCCTCTGCACCGTCAGGATCTCAGAACAACAGACCCTCCACCACGCCGGTGGTCCCCTCAACCGATCCGTCTACGCCTCCGGAAACGGAAGCTTCCAACGATAACGTGACCATGGGTACCTACTCTGAGGCCACAAACACCTATATCAACGAATTTGTGGGTTTAGGGTTCAAACCGGGTCCCGATTGGACGGCGTATAACGAGGAACAAATGGCGGAGCTTAACAGCAAAACGATGGACATGCTGACTGATGAGGCGATAAAGGAGGCCATACAAAGCGGAAAAGCCGTCCAGGTGTTTTTTGCCCAGAAGAATGACACCAGCGCCAATACCGGTATTACCGTGGAGAACATAGGAAAAGTGAATGGCGTGTTTATGAGTGAGAGCGAGTATATAGATAGCGGTATGCGGAATGCTGACCAGCAGTTTGGTGGGGCAGGATTGACGATAGTAAATTCCGAGACGGGCATGTACACGCTGGCGGGAGTTGACCATGCGTCCGTAAAAATGATCGGAACCTCTTCAGGAGTTACCTTATACATTAGAATCGTAGCAATTAAGGTGGGCTCATATGTGGCATCGGTCAATGCCATCAGCGGAGCTGAGGATCAGCTCGACAGCATTCTTAGCTGCTATTTCGCCGTTTAAACGGCCGCTTTTCCGGTGCCCGGGGCGTGTCCGAATAAGTCGAATCGAAGCTTGACACGCTCCCGGGCATCATGTTGACGTACAGAAAAGAGGAGAAAATATGTTCTGCCCAAAATGTGGAACAAAGTTCCAGGACGGACAGCAGTACTGCATGGTCTGTGGGACAAAGCTTCAAATACCGCCGGAGCTCCAACAGCAGTCCGATCAACCGGCGCCGCAGGCCACACAGCAGCAGGTAGCCAGTCCTCAGGTAACACAGCCTCAGGCAACGCGGCCTCAGGTCACACCCGCGCGATCCACCGAGCATCCAAGCCGTCAGTATCACGCTGAGGATATTATCGCAGACCCGGATGAAGATATACAAGGTGAGCACGAGCCTCAGCAAAGACCGAGCGCCACAGTAAGCAATCCCAATAGACCGGCGAGCCAGCCAAGTCAGCGGAGTAAAACGGAAAGCAAGCCAAATTTACCGCTGAACTGGTTTAATTTCGTTATCTACTTTGGCATGTGGGCCTGGGGATTTGCGTCTATTGCTTCCGGCGTTATCGTGTTCACCGGCGGACATTACAATTTAGGCGATCCTTCGCGAGCAATGACTGATCTTATATACGAGGCATTCCCAAGACTGAGCACGTTTGACCACGCCTTCGGCGCGGGCATGATTATCGTCGGCGTGATGCTAATCGTTACACGCTTCAAGCTGGCCGCCTTCAGGGAAAAAGGTTACGATGACCTTTTTACGTGGTCCGTTTTATATCTTGTCGCGGAAGGCGGCTATATCGGGTCGCTTTTGAGTTTGACAAACGCATCCGTTGAACCTGAAGGAATACTTGGTATGATTTTTATACTGGTGGTATTTGGGGCAATGAATGTAATATACTTCAAAAGGCGAAAGCAACTGTTTAACAAAAAATAAAGATCCGGAGGCATTGGCCTCCGGATCTTTTATCGAAGTATCGCAAGGAGCTCCTCCACCGCAGCCATCTCCGTGGCCCAGCTGGTGGCCAGGCGTATGACGGTGTGGTCGTTATCATAGGGCTCCCAGAAGGAGTAGCGGACCTTTCCGGTGAGCTCCGCGAGCTTGGAGTTTGGCATTATCACAAACTGCTGATTTGTAGGGGAGTCGATGTGAAAGGTGTAGCCGCGCTCTAAAAGGCCGGCTTTCAGGCGCATGGCGGTTTTTACAGAGTGCTCACCCAACTCAAAATACAGCCCGTCAGTGAAAAGGGCGTCAAACTGTACCCCGCACAGCCGGCCCTTGGCGAGAAGGGCCCCGCGCTGTTTTATGAGTGTCAAAAAGTGCTCTGGCGCGCCCTTGGGAAAGACAAGCGCCTCCCCGCAGAGGGCTCCGCACTTTGTGCCGCCGATATAAAATACGTCGCATAGGCGCGCGATGCCGGGAAGGCTCAGCTCCGCGCCATCGGCGGCAAGCCCCGCGGCCAACCTCGCCCCGTCAAGAAAGAGGGGGATATTGTGCTCATGGCAAATCTCCGAGATCGCGGACAGCTCCGATAAGGTGTAGAGCGTCCCGTACTCCGTGGGGTGGGAGATATAGACCATGCCGGGGAACACCATGTGCTCGTGATTTGGGTCGGAGTAGAAGCCGCCCATAAAGGACCGAAGCTCCGAGGGAGCGATTTTTCCGTCATGGTGGGGCAGGGGCAGGACCTTGTGGCCGGTGAACTCCACGGCCCCGCCCTCGTGGGCGTTTACGTGGCCTGAGACGGCGCTGACAACGCCCTCATAGGGGCGCAGGAGGGAGCCGATGACCAGGGCGTTTGTCTGAGTGCCGCCGGAGATAAAGTATATATCCGCCGTCGGGGAAAGACAGGTGTCACGTATCTTCGCCCTGGCGCTCTCGGAGTATTCATCCGCCCCGTAGCCGGGCTGAGGGGTGAGGTTCGTCTCCACAAGCCTGCGCAGTACCGCCGGGTGGGCGCCCTCGGAATAGTCGTTTTCAAAGCACAGCATCGTATCACCTTTTTCAGAATTATGGGAGAAAAAGCCTTTATGTAAGAAAACCGGCGGGCCAGCGGCCCGCCGGAGCTGTTGCGTTTATTATTTCTTTTTCGCGGTCGCCTTGGCGGGAGAGACCAGGGACGTGGTGGCCCGGACTTCCACCGTGGCGTCATAGCAGGAGAAGAGCTCCTCCACGTTGTCGGGTATCTGCTTTTTGGTGAGGAGGCTCACCACAGGGACGATCACAAGGCCGCCCACCATGGCGAAGACGCCGGAGTAGAGGGAGTTTGTGAACACAAAGCCCAAAAATCCTCCCGGCATACCTATCCAGCCCAGGGAGATCATCAGTTGCGCGATCTCAAGGCCACAACCGAAGATAAAGCTGGCCACAACGCCGGATTTGGTGGTCTTTTTCCAGAAAAGTCCGTAGAGGAAGGGGGCCAGGAAAGCGCCGGCCAGGGCGCCCCAGGAAATGCCCATGAGCTGGGCGATGAAGGTCACCTTGCTCTTGGCCTGGATTATGGCGATGACGGCGGAAATGACGATGAATACGGCGATGAAGCACCGCATGATGAGCATCTTGGACTTCTCCTCCAGGCCCTTCTTTTTGCGCAGGGGAGCGATGAAGTCAAGGGTGAGGGTGGAGGAGCTTGTCAGCACCAGGGACGACAGGGTGGACATGGAGGCGGAGAGCACCAGAATGAGCACCACCGCCATGAGAAGATCGGGGAGAGTGGAGAGTATGGCGGGAACGACCGAGTCAAAGCCCTGGGCGTTCACGGCCTCCTGGGTGGTGAAGAGTCGCCCGAAGCCGCCAAGGAAGTAGCACCCGCCGGCGACGACCAGCGCGAAGAAGGTAGAGATGACGGTGCCCTTTTTGATGGAGCCCTCGTCCTTTATGGCGTAGAACTTACCGACCATCTGGGGGAGGCCCCAGGTGCCAAGGCTCGTGAGCATAAAGACGAAGAAGAGATACACGGGGTTGGGCCCGAAGAAGGAGGCGTAGGCCCCGGGCATCACGTCGGACTCGACCTTTGCAAGCTCCACGATGGAGCCCATGAGGCCGCCATTCTGGCTGAGCACCGCGGCGATCACCGCGACGATGCCGAAGAGCATAATTATACCCTGGATAAAGTCGTTGACCGCGGTTGCCATATAGCCGCCCACGATGACGTATATGCCGGTGAGTACCGCCATGGCGATGACGCAGTAGGCGTAGTCGATATGGAAGGCCATCTCAAAGAGCCTCGACAGGCCGTTGAAGAGGGAGGCGGTGTAGGGGATGAGGAAAACGAAGGTTATGGCGGAGGCCGCCAGAGTGAGGGCCGGCGAGCCGTAACGGTGACCGAAGAAGTCCGGCATGGTCCGGGAGCCAATGTGCTGAGTCATTATCCTTGTGCGACGGCCGAGGATGACCCAGGGCAGAAGGGAGCCCACAAAGGCGTTGCCCAGGCCGATCCAGGTGGTAGCCAAGCCGAAGTTCCAGCCGAACTGCCCGGCGTAACCCACAAAGACCACGGCGGAGAAGTAGCTGGTGCCGAAGGCGAAGGCCGTGAGCCACGGGCCCACGTTACGTCCGCCGAGGACAAAGCCGTTTACATCCGTTGAGTGCTTGCGGCAGGCCAGTCCCACGGCGACCATCACCGCGAAGAATACCACGATAAGGGCGATCTTGACAAACATTTCAAATTCCTCATTTTCTTATATTTTCAGAAAAAGCATATGGCGGCACGTAATGCGCGTACCGCCATAATCTTATACTTATTATGGTATTCTGTCAAGAGAAATTTCGCCGATTTGCTGATTTGCTGAAATAAATAGACTGTGTCTCAATCCGCGTCAAAGACATCGTTCCTAAGCTTCTCCCAATCCTCCTCGTGGTCCACGTACCACTTGGGGCAGATCTTTCCTGTGACATCGTAATGACGGATAATGTCCTCCTTCGTAAGGCCGTACTCGCCGGATAGCCACTTTAGGAGCTTTATTAGGGATGAGTATGTGGCGTCGGTGAATTTACCGGTTTCATCGGGATGACAGCACTCTATGGCCACGGTGTCCACGTTGCGGCTGTTGGAGCAGTAAGAGATCTCGTTGAGGGGCACACATTGAATTATCTCTCCATCCAGGCCAATGAGGAAGTGACTGCTGGCGGAGGTCTCGTGGGTCTGAGCCAGGTTCGCAAAATAGTTTCGGTTCTGCTTCGCGGTGGTGTTGGGGTTACCGACGTAGTGTACGACAATACCGTTTACCTTCTCAAGGGGCGTACCCGGGCGTGAATACTCGTTCACGGGCAGAAGGTCCAGGGTAACCCAGTCGGGAGTCACCGGAGTCTCGTGCTTTCCGTCATTTATGTCAGGCTCGCCGTCCGAGGGCCTTTCTCTGGAGGCCAGCACCACGATCAGCACCACGGCGGCGATAAGGATGACCATGACCGTGGCGAAGAGCAGCAGACGGCTGCGTTCACGTTTGCGGCGCTCATATTCCGCGATTGCCCGGCGGTTCACCGCGTCCTCCCGGGCGTTCATATCCCGAAGCTCACTTTCCCAGTCCTTCATGGCGGGGCCTCCTTTCTTTTTAAGCAGTGTACATCAAAAGTGCATCAAAAGGGCATCATTTGACAAATTTTTTAAATTTTTTTCCGGAGCTCCCAAAAGGCCACGGCCCCGGCGGCGGCCACATTCAGCGAGTCCACCCCGTGGGCCATGGGGATCTTCAGGGTGTAGTCGCATTGTGACAGGGTGGTCTGGGCAAGACCGTCGCCCTCGGTGCCCAGGACTATGGCCAGACGCGGCTCTGCGGCGGGCCGCGGGTCGTCTATGGGTATGGAGCTATCCGTCAGGGCCATGGCCGCGGTTTTAAAGCCGTGGGTGCGCAGTAGCGCCATGCCGGCCTCCGGCCAGCCGGAAAGATACGCCCAGGGGACCTGGAGGACCGTGCCCATGCTCACACGGGCGGCACGGCGGTTCAAGGGGTCGCAGCAGGTGGGTGTCAGCAGTACCGCGTCCATGTTCAGTGCCGCGGCGGAACGGAAAATGGCGCCGATATTTGTGGCGTCCACGACTCCCTCCAGTACCGCCACCCGGTAGGAGTCATCCAGAAGGGACTCCGGATCTCGGGGCGCCGGACGTCGCATCGCGCAAAGCACGCCGCGGGTCAGGGTATAGCCAGTGAGGGCACTTAAAATCTCCCGCTCACCCGTATATACCGGCACCCCGGGACAGCGGGCGATTATATTGGCCCCGTCCCCCTCAATGTGCCGCCACTCCATTAAAAGCGCCAGAGGAGTGTATCCCGCGTCCAAAGCGGTTTTTATGACCTTGGGGCTCTCGGCGATGAATACCGCCTTTTCCGGCTCCTTCAAATTCCGGAGCTGAGCCTCCGTAAGCCTGGCGAACACGTCCAGCTCCGGCGCGCTTATGTCGGAAATTTCGATTATCTCTGCCACAGTCTCACCACCGGCTTATTTACTGTATTTACAAAAATTTTAACACCACCCATCTTTCAAGTCAATGTAAAAGGGTGTATAATGGAAGAAAAATGCTTGGGAGGGCATAATATGAACGCTTATGAAAGAGCCCTTGAGCTCAAAAACGAGACCGTTGAAAACCGTCGTTTTTTTCACTATAACGCTGAATGCGGCGTCCACATGCCCAAGGCCGTGGAGTACGTGACACGCAAGCTCACGGAGTACGGACTTGAGCCGAAGCCCTTGGGCGAGGGCGTAACCGCTACCCTCGGCAAGGGCCAACCGGTATTGCTCCTTCGGGCGGACATGGATGCTCTGCCCATGCCGGAGGAGTCGGGACTTCCCTTTGCCTGTCCCACCGGGACGGAGGACCACGCCTGCGGCCACGACTGCCACGCGGCGATGCTCCTTACGGCGGCGCGGATATTAAAGGAGCGGGAGAGTGAGCTCCGCGGCACCGTAAAATTCATGTTCCAGCCCGGCGAGGAGACCTTTGAGGGGAGTCGGAACATGATTGAGAACGGCATCCTCTCCGACCCCGTGCCGGAGGCGGCGCTGGCCTTCCACACCGGCCCCGGAAAGCTCCCGGTGGGCCTTGTGATGTATAACGACGCCTCCACCATGATGTTCTCAACGGACATCTTCAAAATCACCATAAAGGGCCGGGGCGGCCACGGAGCTTACCCCCATACGGCTGTGGACCCTATAAATATCGGCGTACACGTGCATCTGGGCCTCCAGGAGCTCATTGCCCGGGAGTCCGACCCGCAGAAGTCCACTCTGCTCACCGTTGGACGCTTCGCCTCCGGCGAGGCCGCCAACATAATCCCCGACACCGCCGAGCTTGAGGGTACCATCCGCACCAACGACAAGGAGGCCCGGGATAAGCTTCTCCGCCGCATCGTGGAGCTCACCGAAGGCATAGCGAAGGCTTACGGGGGCGAAGCGAAGGTGGAGATACCGCGAGGAGTCCCGCCCCTTGTCTGTGACGGTGGCCTCGTCAGGGAGATGATCGGCTATATAAAGGAGCTCCCCATTCCGGGCCTTAGCTTCTATCCCGGCATAGCCTCCAGCGCCTCCGAGGACTTCGCCTTGGTGGCTGAGCGTATACCCACCGCCTTCATCTACCTTGCCTCCGGCTTTTCAGATGAGCGGGGCGACGCTCCGGCCCACAACCCCAAGGTCATGTTTAACGAGGACGTCCTCCCCGTGGGAGCCGCCGGCCTTGTGCACTGCGCCATAAGGTATTTGGGGAGGTGAGCTCACCATTAAAACGGGGAGCCAAGGAATAAGGTTGCGCCTATGGCGCGCTGTGAGCTGTAGCCCGAAAAAAATAAAACCCGCCGTAAGGCGGGTCTTATTTTTAATGAGCGAAATTACTCGTTGACAGCGGTGACAACGCCGGAGCCGACGGTACGGCCGCCCTCGCGGATAGCGAAGCGGAGGCCGGGCTCGATGGCGATGGGGGTGATCAGCTCAACGTCCATCTCCACGTTATCGCCGGGCATGCACATCTCAACGCCCTCGGGGAGGGTGATGACGCCGGTGACGTCGGTGGTACGGAAGTAGAACTGGGGACGATAGTTGTTGAAGAAGGGGGTGTGACGGCCGCCCTCGTCCTTGGAGAGGACATAGACCTGGCCGTGGAACTTGGTGTGGGGATGAATGGAGCCGGGCTTGGCAAGGACCTGGCCACGCTCGACCTCGTTCTTGGCGATGCCGCGGAGCAGGGTGCCGATGTTGTCGCCGGCCTCAGCGTAGTCAAGGAGCTTGCGGAACATCTCAATGCCGGTGACGACGGTCTCACGGGGCTCGTCCATCAGGCCGACGATCTGGACCTTCTCGTTCATCTTGATGGTACCACGCTCAACTCTACCAGTGGCCACGGTGCCGCGGCCGGTGATGGTAAAGACGTCCTCAACAGGCATAAGGAAGGGCTGATCGGCGGCGCGGTCGGGGGTCTTGATATAGTTGTCGACAGCGTCCATCAGCTCCCAGATGCACTCATACTCGGGGGCGTGAGGATCGGTGGAGTTGGACTCCAGGACCTTCAGAGCGGAACCCTTGATGATGGGGGTGTCGTCGCCGGGGAACTCGTACTTGTCAAGAAGCTCGCGGACTTCCATCTCCACCAGCTCCAGGAGCTCGGGGTCGTCGACCTGGTCGCACTTGTTCAGGAAGACAACAACATAGGGCACGTTCACCTGACGGGCAAGCAGAAGGTGCTCGCGGGTCTGGGCCATGGGGCCGTCGGAGGCGGCGATGACCAGGATAGCGCCATCCATCTGAGCGGCGCCGGTGATCATGTTCTTGATATAGTCGGCGTGGCCCGGGCAGTCAACGTGGGCATAGTGACGGGCGGCGGTCTGATACTCAACGTGAGCGGTGTTGATCGTGATACCACGAGCGCGCTCCTCGGGGGCCTTATCGATCTGATCGTAGGCGGTGTAGGTAGCGGCGCTGGAGTCGGCCATGTTCAGGACCTTGGTGATAGCCGCGGTAAGAGTGGTCTTGCCGTGGTCGATGTGGCCGATGGTGCCGATGTTTACATGGGGCTTGGTGCGCTCGAATTTTGCTTTAGCCATTTCGGATTATCCTCCTTAGAATTTAAATGGTTTAAAAGTTTTTGATGAGTGTATTTTAATACAAAGCTCGGGATTTTGCAACTGTTTTGTGGACTTATCGGGATACTTATTTGCCACCGTGGTTTTTGATTATCTCATCGCGGAGGTTCTTGGGTATCTCGATAAAGTGACTGGGCTCCATGGAGTAGGTGGCGCGACCCTGGGTCTTACTCCGAAGGTCCGTAGAATAGCCGAACATTGTGGACAGGGGAACGTCGCAGGTGACCTGAACGGTGCCGTTGCGAAGATCCGTGCCTGTGACGGAGCCACGGCGGGAGTTGATGTCGCCGATGATGTCGCCCATATACTCGTCAGGGCCTGTGACGACCACCTTCATAATGGGCTCCAGGATGGTGGGATTTGCCTTTGCCATGGCCTCCTTGAAAGCCATGGAGCCGGCGATCTTAAAGGCCATCTCGGAGGAGTCCACCTCGTGGAAGGAGCCGTCGTAAAGGTGTACCTTTACGTCCACCACGGGATAGCCGGCGCATACGCCGGAGAGCATCGCGCCCTGGATACCGGCGTCCACCGCGGGGATATACTCCTTGGGGATAGCGCCGCCGGTGATCTCGTTGATGAACTCATAGCCCTTGCCGGACTCGTTGGGCTCGATACGAATCTTGACGTGACCGTACTGACCCTTACCGCCGGACTGACGGGCGTATTTGCAATCCTCGTCGGCTGTGCCCTTGATCGTCTCCTTATAAGAGACCTGGGGACGGCCGACATTCGCCTCCACCTTGAACTCCCGAAGGAGCCTGTCCACGATGATCTCCAGATGGAGCTCGCCCATGCCGGCGATGATGGTCTGACCAGTTTCCTCGTCGGTGTAGGTCTTAAAGGTCGGGTCCTCCTCAGCCAGCTTCTGAAGGGCGATAGCCATCTTTTCCTGGCCGGCCTTGGTCCTGGGCTCAATGGCGACCCTGATGACGGGCTCCGGGAACTCCATGGACTCAAGGACTATCTGGTGATCGGCGTCGCACAGCGTGTCGCCGGTGGTGGTGTTTTTAAGGCCCACGGCGGCGGCGATGTCGCCGGTGTAGACCTCGGTGATGTCCTCCCTGTGATTGGCGTGCATCTGCAGGATGCGCCCCAGGCGCTCACGCTGCTGCTTCACGGAGTTGACTACCGTTGCGCCGGCTTCGGCGGTGCCGGAGTAGACCCTGAAGAAGCTGAGACGTCCAACATAGGGGTCGGTCATAATCTTGAAAGCGAGAGCCGAGAACGGCGCGGAGTCATCCGCGGGCCTCTCCTCCTCCTCGCCGGTCTTGGGGTTGGTGCCCTTTATGGCCGGGATGTCGGTGGGGGCGGGCATGTAGTCGACTATGGCGTCGAGCAGCTTCTGTACGCCCTTGTTCCGATAGGAGGTGCCGCACACCACGGGGACCATCTCATTGGCGATGGTGGCCTTGCGTATAGCGGCCTTGATGGACTCGGTGCTGACTTCCTCACCTTCCAGATACTTCATCATAATCTCGTCATCGAAGTCGGAAACGGCCTCCAGAAGCTTCACATGATACTCCTGGGCCAGCTCCTTCATGTTCTCTGGGATGGGCTCCACACGCATGTCCTGACCAAGCTCGTCGTAGTAGACGTCGGCATTCATTTCGATGAGGTCGATGATGCCCTTGAAGTCCGCCTCCTTGCCGATAGGCAACTGGATGGGGACCGCGTTTGCCTTGAGCCTGTCGTGGACCATGTTGAGCACGTTGTAGAAATCCGCGCCCATGATGTCCATCTTGTTGACGTAGATCATCCTCGGCACATGGTAATTGTCCGCCTGACGCCAAACCGTCTCGGACTGGGGCTCCACGCCGCCCTTGGCGCACATCACGGTGACGGATCCGTCCAGGACTCTAAGTGAACGCTCCACCTCAACGGTGAAGTCCACGTGGCCCGGGGTGTCGATGATGTTTATGCGTGTACCCTTCCAGAAGCACGTGGTGGCGGCGGAGGTGATGGTTATTCCGCGCTCCTGCTCCTGCTCCATCCAGTCCATGGTCGCCGCGCCCTCGTGGACCTCGCCCAGCTTGTGGGTCCGGCCGGTGTAGAAGAGGATGCGCTCGGTGGTGGTGGTCTTTCCGGCGTCGATGTGTGCCATGATGCCGATGTTTCTGGTTTTCTCTAATGAATATTGTCTGGGCATGAAACTCTTTCTCCTGATGCGCCTGAGACTCCGATGTTCTCAGGCCAAACTTGCAAAATGGATCGTGATCACCAACGGAAATGGGCGAAAGCCTTGTTGGACTCGGCCATTCTGTGGGTCTCTTCGCGCTTCTTGACGGACGCGCCGGTGTTGTTGGCGGCGTCCATTATCTCGCCGGCCAGCTTCTCACGCATGGTCTTTTCACCGCGGGCGCGGGTGTAGGTGGTGAGCCACCTCAGACCGAGCGTCTGGCGACGGGCGGGACGAACCTCGATAGGCACCTGATAGGTGGCGCCGCCCACACGGCGGGCCTTGACCTCCAGGCTGGGCATGATGTTCTCAAGGGCGGCCTGGAAAACCTCAAGGGGCTCCTTGCCGGTTTTTTCCTTGACGATGTCGAAGGCGCCGTAGACGACCTTCTGAGCCACGCCCTTCTTACCGTCGAGCATAACGGAGTTTACAAGCTTCGTGACGAGCACGGAGTTGTATACAGGATCGGGCAAAATTTCTCTTTTGGGAACATTACCTCTTCTGGGCACTTTGCTTCCCTCCTTCTTAATAAGAATTCACAGGTACTCGCGGCCACTCAAGCCGCGTTCGCGCCCCGAGGTGTATATGAATACAACAACGAGGACGCTGTTGGGGATACGCTTACTTCTTCTTGCCGGCCTTCGGCTTCTTCGCGCCGTACTTGGAGCGGGCCTGCATACGTCCGTTGACGCCCTGAGTATCGAGGGTACCGCGGATGATGTGATAACGCACACCGGGCAGGTCCTTGACACGGCCGCCGCGGATCATAACTACGCTGTGCTCCTGCAGGTTGTGTCCCACGCCGGGGATGTAGGCGGTGACCTCAAAGCCGTTGGTAAGACGGACACGGGCAATCTTACGAAGAGCGGAGTTAGGCTTCTTCGGGGTCATGGTCCTGACGGCGGTGCACACGCCTCTCTTCTGGGGAGAGCTCAGGTCAGTCGCGCGGTTCTTCAGGGTGTTGAGTCCCTTCTGAAGGGCAGGGCTGGTGGACTTGTAGACAGAGGTCTGACGGCCCTTACGGACAAGCTGGTTTATTGTGGGCATTTTGTTCCTCCTTTCCCAAATTTTTAACGCGTTTTGGATTATTATGCCCAAAAGGGCGCAAAAACCCCACGCAAAGAGATATTTTAGCACATTTGTAAGCCTCAGTCAACAGTTTTTTGTACTTTTGAGTGCGAAATGAGGCTCCGAAGCCGCGTGGCCCTGTATCGAATTGTCCTTAACTCTAACCCGCCTGGCAACTTACAGACCCACGCCCCCACAAAAGGTTTCGACTGTTTACTTCGCACCAGCTACTCCTCGACCCGCATTTCCTTTTTGATCTTCGCGATCTTCACCAAATACACCGCTACCCCGATGACCGCCGGGGCGGAGGGGATCAAAAATGCCCAGGAACGGGTGAGAATGGCGGGGATGAACCAGATGAAGGCAAACCATAACCACGGTCTGATGAGGGCCTTCATATATGCCAACCGGTCCCCGGCTGTGGTGTGAAGCTCGAAGGGCTTGCCGTCACGCTCCTTCTCCACGATGAGGAGCTCCTTATTGAGGGTGGAGGCGTTGGTGGCTATCCTCCCGCCCTTATCCGCCCAGGGCTTGTAGACGGTCTTGCCCACGTTGTAATTTAAATTCATGTTCTTAAAGAATACCCGGTAGCCGCAATCCTCGAGAAATCCGGCATAGCTCTCCGCGCCTTCCTTAGATTTGTTGCCCACGTATTCCACCGTGTACTCGTATTTTCCGGGCTCGCAGTCCTCAAACTCGTAGCCCATTATGGTGGTACCGGTGAGGCGCCACCCCTGGTCGGACATTTTGTTGAGCCACTTTTGCTGGCTCTTCATGGCTCCGGCGAAATACCGGTTTACTGTTTTCTTCATTTTCCGCCTCCGATTATCCTCTCCGCCGTCAGCGTCAGGGCCCGGAGCCTATGAAGCTCCGACTGAGCCACCGCTATACCGGCGTCCGTTATAACAAACTCCTTCTTCCTGTCGTGCTCATTACCGTGCCGCTCGATCCAGCCCCGCTCCTCCAGGGCCTTCAGCGCCCCGTAGAGCGTCCCGGCCCCCAAAGTGAGCCGCCCGGCCGTCTCGGACTCGATGAACTGCATTACGGCATACCCGTGCCGGGGCTCAAAGAGCGACAGCAATATATAAAACGTCACCTCCGTCAGCGCCCCTCCGGTCACCGCGTCTCTCATGGTACATCACCGCCTTTTATTACGTTTACTGTACTAAGTTTACTGTACTAAGTTTACTGTAATAATCTTCGCCTGTCAATATTAAATTTGATTTTTAAACAAAAAATCCCGCCTCCGGTGGGAGGCGGGGAGAGGATATGCTTTTATATCATTTTTTCCCTACGGCTTTTGCGACCTGCATCATTATGGCGCACTCCATGCGCTTTTTGAAAAGCTCACAGCCGTATTTGTATATGCCGGTTATAGAGCCGGTGGCGTGGCAGGCATTGGCGGCGCACCCGCCGGAGCAGTAGAGTCTGGCCCAGCAGTTGTCGCACTCGTGGCGGGCATAGACGTTGCAGAGTTTAAACTCGTCCCGCAGGGCCGTATTCGTTACGCCGTCCCAGATGTTGCCCATGAGATATTTTTCGTCACCCACGAACTGGTGGCAGGGGTAGAGGTCCCCCCAGGGGGTTACGGCCAGATACTCGGTGCCGGAGCCGCAACCGGATATGCGCTTATATATGCATGGGCCGTGGGTCAGGTCTATCATGTAGTGGTAGAAGGTGATGGGCCGGCCCTCCTCCTCGCGCCGAAGCATCTCCTTGGCGAGAATTTCGTATTGCTCAAATAGCTTCGGAAGGTCCTCCTCGGTAAGCGCGCAGGGGTCGTCCGGCGCGCAGACCACGGGCTCCATGGAAAGCTGAGTGAAGCCCAGATCGGCAAGGTGGAAGATGTCCTCGGTGAAGTCCGTGTTGTAGTGGGTATATGTACCACGCACGTAATAGTCCCGCTCGCCGCGCTTTTTGGCGAAGTCAAGGAATTTGGGGACTATTTTCTCATAACTGCCGTGCCCCGCCAGGTCTACACGGAACCTGTCGTGGACCTGGGGACGGCCGTCGATGGACATGACCACATTGTGCATCTCGCGGTTTGCGAAGTCGATAACCTCGTCGTCCACCAGCACACCGTTGGTCGTGAGGGTGAAGCGGAAATTCTTGTGCTTTTCTTCCTCGATGCTCCGGGCGTAGGCCACCAGGTCTTTGACCACCTGCCAATTCATCAAGGGCTCGCCGCCAAAAAAGTCCACCTCAAGGTTCCGGCGGCTGCCGGAACTCTCGACCAGGAAATCTAAGGCCCGCTTGCCAACCTCGAAGCTCATAAGGGCCCGGTCGCCGTGGTATTTCCCCTGGGAGGCGAAGCAGTAGGAGCAGTTTAAGTTGCAGGTGTGGGCAACGTGGAGGCACAGGGCCTTTATTTCGTTGGAACGCTTTTTGAAATCAAAGGCCATGCCCGCGTACTCGTCCTCGGTGAAGAGCTTCCCCGCGTCCTTCAGGGAGCGTATATCGTCAAGGCACTCATAAAGGTCGGCCTCGGTCACGTCCTCACGGTCGCCGTATTTTTTCAGCATCTCCGATACGATCTCGTCCCCGGTGTGGGTCTCATACATGCCTATCATGTCATAGGCCACCTCGTCCACCGCGTGGACAGAGCCGGAGTAGACATCCAGGACGATGTTGTAGCCGTTGAGCTTATATTGATGGATCATATCACATTCTCCAAACGCATGATTTTTACGGGATCTCCCACTCAAAAAATACCGCCTGCGCGAGCGCAAGCGGTACCGTTTTCTTGCTGTGGCTTATTTCTTTTCGCAGAGCTGGTTGGCAACGCCGCAGGAGGTCTTGCAGGCGGACTGGCAGGAGGTCTGGCACTCGCCGCAACCGCCGGTCTTGACGCTGGCCTTCAGGTCACGGGTCTCAACGGTCTCGATCCTTTTCATGGGTATATCCCCCTTTCCCGAAATCTTAACATTTTTATTTTACTATATTTTTCGCGTAAGGTCAACACAAAAAATCGAATTTGGTACGCCTTTGGCCGAGGAATGAAGATCAAAACCGCCCTTGAGCGACCTGAGTACATCCTCGTTCACGATCTCGCCGGGGACGATGATGGGTACGCCTGGGGGATAGGCCCAGATGTACTCGCCGCACACCCTGCCGAGGGCGGCATCTGGCGGCACTGACTCACCGGGGAGCTTTACGGCCTCATGTACAGGCATGACCTGCTCCGGCAGTCCACCGGCGGGGCAGGGGGGAGGGGCGGCGGGAGCCGCGGAGTCCAGGGCCGTAAGGGCATCCAAAAGCCGGGAAAGGCTCTCCGATGTGTCACCCATGCCGGTCATGCACAATACATGCGTGGGGGATGAGTACTCGACCTCAATGCCAAAATCCTCCCGAAGACGCTTTTCCAGCCATTTCCCGTCGCAACGGAGGACGAGCTTTGACGGGTCGTATGAGTATGTATCCGGAGTCCAGAGACGTATCCTTTCAAGTTTCTCCGCGGCGTCCCGAAAGTCCTCGAGGGCGTCGAACCAACTCCTTACGGCCTTACCGCCCTCGCGCGCCAGGAAGTCCGCGCACATGTCGATCGACGCGGAGAGAAGGTAGGAGGGGGAGGAGGTCTGGAGCATCGCGACATATCTTCGGACCTTCTTTGAATCCACAAGGCCGGTATTGATGTGCAGGACAGCTGTTTGCGTGAGACTCGGCAATGTCTTGTGGAGGCTCTGGACCGCCATATCGGCGCCGGACCTGACGGCGGAGGCTGGGAAGTCCCCAAAGCCCAGATGTGCCCCGTGGGCCTCGTCCACAAAAAGCGGTATCCCACGGCTGTGGCATACGTCCGCTATGCCGGCGATGTCGCTTATGACCCCGTCGTAGGTGGGCGAGGTGACGCATACGAGTTTGATTCTGGGGTATTTCTCCAGAGCTTCGGCCACGTCCTCCGGCGTCACTGACAGTGGAAGGCCAAGCTCCGGGTCGGCCTCCGGTGTGAGATACCTGGTGACGGCACCCGCAAGCTGGGCGGCGTGGTATACGCTCCTGTGGCTGTCCCTGAACATCAGCAACTCACCGCCCTCATCGAGGGCGGACATGACGGCGGCCAGAACACCCACGGTGGAGCCGTTCACAAGGGCGATGGACTCCGTAGCGCCCCAGATCCGGGCAATTTTTTTCTCCATGTCAGAAAAAAGTCCCTCCGGGTCGTTTAAGTTGTCGAAGCCGGCTATCTCCGTTATATCCAGCTCCCCGAGGCCCGCAAGCCACGGGAAGGCGGCGATGTTACGCTTATGCCCCGGCATGTGCATGGGCAGTGCCCCGGAGCTGGAGTACCGGGAGAGTTTTTCAAAAAGCGTCATGGCTCCTCCTAAAAGCAAAGCGGCTCATCAGAGCCGCTTTGTTGTTTTGAAAGATCGAAAAGCTCAGCCTCCGAGGGAGGGAAGCTTCTTTGTAAGGACCATCTCCCACTCGGTGTCGATGGGGTAGGAGGCGACGGTCTCGTCGGCCCACTCGTGGTAGTCGTCATCCCTCAGGTTGGTGTCGGCCACAAGGTCGGCGTAGACCCCGTCATCACTTACGAAGTAAAGGATGAAGCAACCGTAGTCGGGGACGTAGACGCGGGTGGTGTCACCGGCGACTCTGGCGGAGTCGTGGAGCCACTCGGATACCTCGTCAGGCACATCGTAGATACCGACGCGGTTGAGAGGACCGCTCTCGGCAAGCATATCGGCGTTGTCGTCCATGACCTTCTGGAAGCCCTCGAGGGTCTTGTCCGTGCCGTTTTCATACTCATTGAGGACGGTGCTGGCGTTGAGCTCAGTCAGTTGCTTGAGGGCCTCCTCGTACTCCTCGTCGGTGTCGAAGGTGTCCCGGGATACGTTCTCCTCGTTGGGCTCAACAAGGCCGTAGTAGAAGCTGACCGCGTGGAACTGGTTGTTGTCGCGCTCCTTGAAGTAGAGCACATAGTAGCCGCTGGCGCTGGAGTCGTCGGGGGTCTTGATGACCTCCACGTCGCCAGCCTTCCTGTCGGCGCTGAGAAGCCACTCGCTGACCACGGTGTTCAGGTTGGAGCCCATCACCTTGGAGAGGGTGCTGGCGTCGGCATCATAGTCCTCCACATCGGCGTTGAACTCCGCTACGGCGTCGATATACGCCTGCTCGCTGGTGGCCTTGGACTTCAGCTCATTGGCGTTGGACTCGGCCTTGGCCATGGCCTCCTCGGCGGTGAGGGCCTCGTTCTCCTCAGTATCCTCATCGTCCTCCACGGCGGCGCCGGAGAAGAAGTAGGTGCGGTAGATGATGACGTCGTACTCATCCTTGTGTTCGGCGTAATAGGCGTCCTTCTGCTCCTGAGTGTAGGTCATGCCGTCCTGGACATGGGAGGAGTAGGTGCTGGCCAGAGCCTCGCGCTCCAGATTCCTGCGATAGACCTTCTCAGTCATGCCCTTGCCGTACATCCGGGCGAGGTAGGAGTTCAGATCCGGGAAGCCGTTACTCTGGGCCTGGGTCCTGACGGAGGAGATGGTGGCCTCCACATTGGCAAGCTCATCCTCGTCGGCGGTTATGCCGGCCTTCTCCGCCTGATCGCAGAGCATGGCGACGTTCTGCATACGCTGAAGGGCGGCGTCCTCAAAGTAGTCTGCCCAGGTGGTGCCGTCGTCGGCTCCGGGATATGCCTGCTCGGATAAGGGCTTAGAGAGGTCGGGGAGCATGGCACTCACCAGGTCGCCATAATAGCTGTACATATTATATATGCTGTTATAATAGCTGTTGTAGGCGCTCATATAGTTGAAGTTGAAATCGGTCACGGTAAACTTGTACCCGCCGATGTCAACAGCCGTGGTGGTGTTGTAAAAGAGGTTGGAGGAGAAGAGCGCCACGAATATCACAAGCACCACGAGTACGGCGCAGATGACCGATACGGTGATCGTGTACTTCTTTCTGGCTTTTTTCTCCCGATCGGCCTCGGCTATCCTCGCGGCCTTAATGGGGCTCATTTCGCTCATTGAAATCATTCCTTTTCTTTTGTGCTGATAATAATAAGTATGTCCATATCGGGCCGTAAAACCCGGCTCGATTGTTAACTATATCATATCTGCCGCCATCATGCAAGTTAAATTTGTATTAATAATCCTGTTATTTGCCTAAAAACGCCATCAGATACCGGGATTTTAAGAACGAAACGTGACGTAATGGCCGAGTTTCGGGTCGGCAGGAACGGATGCGGGCAAAAAAGTTCCCCCAGTCTTGTGACTGGGGGATAAGCACATTCAGGGTCGGAAAGGGTCACACGATGCGACGGGCAGCGTAGTAGACCCTGGTGTAATAGCTGCTGTCAAGATCGGAGATTATGACGCCGGTCTTGGAGGTGGAGGCGTGGACGAACTGTCCGCCGCCTATGTACATGCCCACATGGCCCACGTGGGAGCCGTTGGAGGAGAAGAATACGAGGTCACCGGGCTGGAGCTCGGACTTGGAAACGGGCTTTCCGTTGTTCATGCACATGTCGTGGGCGGTGCGCTGGAGCTTGTATCCGAACTGGCCGTAAACATAGTACATAAGACCGGAGCAATCAAAGCCCTTGGAGGGGGATTCCTCACCGTAGACGTAGCGGTAGCCCACGTACTGGAGAGCGTAATTGGCGATCTGCTGGCCGAGGCTGGCGGACTCGCTGTTGCCATTGCTGGTGTTGCTCTTGGTGGTGGCTGTGCGGGCGGGACCGCCGCCGGTGACGTCCACGAAATCGGACCGTATGTAACCTGTGCCGGCGTCATTGGTGATTTTGTACCAGCCCTCGTTTATGCCGATGATGTTCACCTTGTCGCCCTTGTTGAAGGTGGTGATGACATCGGTGTCGGTGGAGTGGCTCTTGCGCATACGCACGTCGGAGCCGTTGACGGTACCGGTGGCCTTGAAGTTCTCGGCCCGGAGGATCTCGGTGAGATACTCGGTGGAAACATAGCCAACGATGCCGGCGTAGTTGACCTTGTACCATTTGGCGTTGGTCTGCTCAAGGACGACAACGATGGTGCCGCCGGCTACGATGCCGACCCGGTCATAATCGGTGCCGGGGCCCTTGCGGATGTTGAGGGAGCTTGCGTCCACGGTGGCCGCGCCCCAGGCGATAGAGCCGCCTTCAGCGTGGGCGGGGATCACAATAAGGCTCGCGGCGATGGCCAGGGCCATGACCGTGACGATGATCTTTCTAAATGACTTTTTCATGGAATATCCTTTCCTCACTTGGCCGACAGGGCTCTTTCGAGCCATACGGCGGCTACGTCCATAGCGGCGTACAAGCCGTTTTTCTCTGTTCTCTTGACCACCCGGTCACGGCTCTTGAGGTCCGGATCGGTGTACTGGAGCTGTACGGTCACCCTGGTGGCGACGTCCATGTCGTCTACCTTTTTGGTGTCCATGACCTGCATCATAATGATGTATTTGTCGGACATGCTGCCGTAGTATAGGATGTTATCCTTGCGGCGCAGAGGGCGGCCACGGTATTCAAGAACGTCTTTGCGGTTGGTTGCGGGCATCATATGACCTCCTCGTTCATGTCGTAACCGAATTGTAACACATTGTTTCCTGATTGTCAATATCTTGGGACAAAAATATTATGTAACCTTGAGAAGAACTTTTTTTCGCAAGATGTGGGGGCTTAGCCGGTTGTTTTCACCAAATATTGCGAAAAAATCGTCCAAAAAAGTGGATGCGGACCTTCAAAGGAAAAAATTTCTTCGAAAAAAATAGTTACAATTTTGTAACCTTTGTTACAACGCGACCTGTTGACAAGGGAGGTGAGTAGTATTATAATGAGGCCATAACACATGAACACTTGTTCATATGAAAGGATGATTACATATGGATGAAATAAATGAGCTCATGTGCGAGGAGCCCGGCACCCACGACGACGTGGTCGGAGCCGTCCGGGAAAGCCTGCCGGACGACGACACGCTCTATGAGCTTGCGGACCTTTTCAAGATGTTCGGCGACTCCACCAGGATGAAGATAATGTTTGTCCTCATGGAGTCGGAGATGTGCGTCTGTGACATCGCGGAGCTTCTTGGGATAAGCCAGTCGGCCATATCCCATCAGCTCAGGATCCTCAAGCAGTCAAAGCTAATCTCCTCCCGCAGGGAGGGGAAGAACATCATTTGCTTTTTGGCCGATGACCACGTCAGGAGCATAATCGACCAGGGACTCAGCCACGTTCTGGAGTGACCGGGCGCGGAACAAATAAGATCGGGGAGGATACATATTATGAAAAAAATTTTCCGTCTGAAGGACCTTGACTGCGCCAACTGCGCGGCGAAAATGGAGAGGAAGATCAAAAAGGTGGACGGCGTCAACGACGTTAGTGTAAACTTCCTCACCCAGAGGATGACCGTTGACGCGGAGGACAGCCGCTTTGAGGAGATAATGGACGAGGTGGTGGCCCTCTGCAAGAGGGTGGAGCCGGACTGCGTCATTTGCCGCTGAATACATCTTTATATGGAGGGATCGTAATGACACGTCGGCACAAGCTTACACTGGCGAGGATAATTTTGGGCTTTGTCCTCTTCGTCGCCGCTTCCCTGGCGCCGCTGGAGGGCTATTGGAAGCTGGCGGCGTTTCTGGTGCCGTACTTCATCGTGGGATGGGATGTGCTGTGGCGCTCTGTACAGAACATTGCCCACGGACAGATATTTGACGAAAACTTCCTTATGAGCGTTGCCACCATCGGCGCGATGGCTGTGGAGGAGTACGCCGAGGGCGTGGCGGTGATGCTCTTTTACCAGGTGGGCGAGCTGTTCCAGTCCGTGGCTGTGGGCAAGTCCCGACAGTCTATCGCGGCCCTGATGGACATCCGCCCGGAGTACGCCAACGTCATAAGAGACGGCAGTACCGTTGAGGTGGACCCGGAGGAGGTCGCGGTGGGTGAGACCATCGTCATCCGGCCGGGCGAGAGAATACCCCTGGACGCCACCGTGCTGGAGGGCTCGGGAAGCGTGAACACCGCCGCCATGACAGGCGAGTCGGCACCCAGGGACGTGGAGCCGGGGGACGAGCTGGTATCCGGCACGGTGAACCTGAACTCCGTCCTCACGGCCAGGGTCAGGAGCGTCTACTCCCAGTCCACCGTGGCAAGGGTATTGGATATGGTGGAAAATTCCTCCGAGCGCAAGGCGCGGACGGAGAATTTCATAACAAGGTTCGCCAAATACTACACGCCCGCGGTGGTCTTTGCCGCCCCGGCGCTGGGTATATTACCGCCGCTGATACTCTCCGAGCCATGGATGAAGTGGATACACAGGGCGCTGGTTTTTCTGGTGGTGTCCTGCCCCTGCGCGCTGGTGATAAGTGTGCCTCTGAGCTTCTTCGGCGGCATCGGCGGGGCCTCCCGGAGAGGGATACTTGTGAAGGGCTCCAATTATCTTGAGGCCCTTTCAAAGGCCGGGACCGTGGTATTCGACAAGACCGGCACACTGACCCGTGGGACCTTCCGTGTCACCGCGGTGCGGGCCGCGGCCCTGAGCGCCCCTGAGCTTCTCACGCTGGCGGCCAAGGCCGAGAGCTTTTCCACCCACCCCATCGCAAGAGCCATAGTTGATGCCGCGGGCATCGGAGATGAGAGCGCCGCCGGACAGGTCGAGGAGCTTGCCGGCATGGGCATAAGGGCGCAGGTAGACGGACATACGGTGCTGGCCGGAAACAGGCGGCTCATGGAGTCCGTCGGTATCGAGATACGCGACGGTGACACCGCCGGGACCCTTGTCCATGTGGCGTCGGACGGCGTATACGCCGGCTCGATACTCATAGCTGACGAGGTGAAGGAGGACGCCAGGACCACCGTGGACAGCCTGCGGGCCATGGGTGTGGAGTCGATGATGCTAACCGGCGACAGGGCGGCCGCGGCCAGGGCCGTGGCCGATGAACTGGGTGTGGACCGGGTGATGAGCGAGCTCATGCCCGGGGACAAGGTCGCGGCCGTGGAGGGGCTTCTTGAAAACTCCCGCGGTACTGTTGCTTTCGTTGGCGACGGAATAAATGACGCCCCCGTGCTTATGCGGGCCGACGTGGGTCTGGCCATGGGAGCTCTGGGCTCCGACGCCGCCATCGAGGCCGCGGACATGGTCCTCATGGACGACCGCCCCTCAAAGGTGGCGGAGGCCATCGCCATCTCAAAGCGCACCATGTCCATCGTGTGGCAGAATATAATCTTCGCCTTAGCAGTAAAGCTCCTTATACTGGTTTTGGGAGCTCTGGGCTACGCCAATATGTGGCTGGCCGTTTTCGCCGACGTCGGCGTGGCGATACTCGCCATATTAAACGCCCTCCGGGCAATGAATGTATCAAAGATAAGCTGAATGAGCGGATAAAAAAATCTCCGGGTCAACACCCGGAGATTTAGTTTGCCTATGAGCTTTTTGGCGGTTTCGCGATTTTCAGCTGTCCTTTTCAAGATAGTTTATGACAAGCTCCTGTAAAAGCTCATCTCTGTCGATGCGGCAGATGAGCGAGCGGGCGTTGTTGTAGTTGGTGATGTAGGTGGGGTCCTCGGACAGGATATATCCCACTATCTGGTTTATGGGGTTGTAGCCCTTGAGCTTCAGGGAGTCATATACCGAGGATAATATCTCCCGTGTGCCTATCTTTTTGTCAACAACGTCAAACTTTCTGGTGAAATCGAGATTGTCCATATCCGTTTCCCTCCTGTCTCTATGATTTACCGCTGGGACTTCATATATTAATTATATCAAAAAATTCCATGATGTAAAGAAAAAAACGCCTTTTTCACCAAAAAATTTTTACATGGGCCGGCCGCCCTTCAAGCGGAATACCATATACTGGCCGCCGTCTATCTCCATGGCTGTGCCGAGGCGAAAAACGGGGAGCATCGGGAAGGGCCTGGACGGAGCCCAGGGGAAGCCGAGGAGGGTGTCCTCGCCGTCGGGTTTTGTTATGACGCCCTGTATGCCGGAGGCCGCGGCCCGAAGTATGGGGTCCTCAAAATGGGACGCCGGGTCAGTGTCCGGGGCCCACTCGCATGACTCTGGGGCGGACTCGTTACCCGCGGTGCCATCGGGTAAAGCCTCATCGGAGCAAGGGCTCTCCGGCTCTCCGCTGGGCTCGGGGCAAGGCCCCTGGGGCTCTTCCACCGGTGCCTCGGGTCCCGGATCGGGCTCGGTGTCGGGGATGGTATCGGGGACGGGATCGGCGGGACTGTCGGCCTCAGGGGCGGCGGGCTCACTGTGGTCCGGTTCTTCTGGCGTCAGGAGCGCCGCAAGGTCCGCGTCCACCGGGACAAGCAGGGCACGGAATGGGGCATCTGGGTCGAAATCCCCAAGTCCCAGTCGGGAAAACTTTCGGTTTAGGGAAAGACCGCCGGATCGGGGCTGCGGGACTCCGACGGGAAACAGCTTATCCCCCGCCAGCACCAGCCGTGAGGGACCGGGGTCAAAATCGCAGGAGTACTCAAAGACCGTCATAAGCCCGGTCCGGCTGATTTCAAGACTGCCGGCGGCCCGGCCGTCCGCGGTGTGAACATTAAAAGGCATGATCGTTCCTCCAATCAGACAAAATAATACTGCCCGAACGATAAAATATACGTCCGGGCAGTCGTTATTATTCCGTCGGGAGATCAGCTCACGGTGTAGGAGCCGCGAATTAGGACCTTGGTGTTGTTTGCGGTGGCTTTGATGCCGTTTCCACGGATGGTGACCATATACATGTGGTTGGCCTTCAGCGCGGAGTTGGCGTCCATCAGGGAAGAGCCGTCTGTCTCATCCACGAGCCTGGGGCGGTCGGGGCCGGAGGACACGGCGGAGCCGATGCGGAGCATGATCTCCACGCCGACCTCGCAGGTGACGGTCTGGCCGTTGGACAGCGTCAGCACAGAAAAGCCCGACTGCTGGGAGCCTCCGGAGGCGCTTTGGGAAACGATCTCGCTGAAGGATTCCTCAAGCTCCTTGGCCTTGGCGTCGATGGAGCCGTTAACCTTATCCATTATGGCCGGGGTCAGCGTATCCTCGATGTAGCTGAGTGTGACCAGCGGGTCGGAACGGCTGCCGTAATTGGTCACGGCCATTGTTGTAAGGCCCGAAACAAGGGCCACGGCCACCAGAACGGCCAGGGCTATCAGCATCTTCTTACCTTTACTCATATGTATCTCCTTTTCTCTGGCCGGGGAGGGTGAGCCCTCCCCGTGTTGTCTTTCGCGCTCAGCCATGCAGACCAAAGCTGACGGCGATGGCGTCGTCCACCTTGTTCATCAGCTCCTCGTCGACTCTGCCCATCCGCTCCCGGAGCCGCCGCTTGTCGATGGTGCGTATCTGCTCCAGAAGCACGACCGAATCCTTCGTCAGGCCGAAGGAACGGGCCTCCAGCTCTATGTGAGTTGGCAGGCGGGCCTTTCCTATCTGTGAGGTTATCGCCGCGGCGATGACCGTGGGGCTGTGCTTGTTGCCGGTATCGTTCTGGACAATAAGCACCGGCCTCATTCCGCCCTGCTCGGAGCCCACGACGGGGCTCAGGTCGGCGTAGTAGATGTCTCCTCTTTTGACTCCGCTAAGCACAAAGCTTCACTCTCCGACGAATTTATAGTTGTCCGGCGTTTCGTATGTACCGGGCATACTATAATTCTTTCACAACGGGGAGTAATTTATACGTTCCGGCATAAATTACCCGGACGGGTTTTGCCGTCCAGTACATTATATGCCATGGGGACCGGTGCCGTCAATCCACGTAGACCCTGGGCACTCGCTTGCTGACGGAGCACAGCAGCTCATATGATATGGTGCCGGCCCGCTCTGCCAGCTCCTCGGCGCTCTGGCGCTGACCAAAGACCTCAATCAAGCTTTCAAGGTTCACCTCCGGAAGGTCCGTGAGGTCGATCATGCACATGTCCATACATATCCGCCCGCGCTGAGGGGCGGGGCCCTGACTTGTCATAAAGGAGCAGTTATTTGAAAGAGACCTGAAAAGGCCGTCGGCGTAGCCGATGGGCACAACGCCCATCCTGGTGCGCCGCGGGGTGACAAAGGTCCCGCCGTAGCTTACGGGCAGCTCCTCGTCTATATATTTTATGGTCGACACATGGGTCATAAGCCTCATGCATGGGCGAAGTCCCAGCTTTCCGCCGTCGCCGTAGCCGTAGAGGAGTATCCCCGGCCGGACCATGTCGAGGGCCGTCTCCTTATAGCTTACCACAGCTCCCGAATTTGCGCAATGGCGGATTTTAAAGGTTATTCCGGCTTTGCCGACCCTGGAGATCACGTCCATAAAAAGTCTGAACTGTTTTTCGGTAAACTCCCGGGCCTCGTATCCGGGCTCGTCCGACAGGGCGAAGTGGGTGTATATCCCCTCGGGGTCAAGTCCCGGCTGGCGGCAGGCGGACACGATATTCGCCACGCCCTGCTCAAAATGGTTCCCGGCGGTGAGAAAGCCGAGCCTTGCCATGCCGGTGTCCACCTTAATGTGTATTTTAAGCTCCCGGCCTATGCGGGTGGCCTCCTGGGAATACTCGATGGCCTTCGCCTCGCAGGTGACGGTCTGAGTGAGGTCAAGGTCGATGAGCTCCGACACATACTCTCTCGGTGTGTGCCCCAGGATGAGTATGGGCAGACCTATGCCGGCTTCCCTGAGCTCCACCGCCTCGTCAAGGCACGAGACGGCCAGATAATCCGCCCCCAGCTCCTCCAGCTTCTTTGACACAGCCACGGCCCCGTGGCCGTAAGCGTCGGCCTTGACGACGCCGAGAAACTTACACCCGGCGGGTATGGCGGCCCTTATGACCCGGTAGTTGTGGGCGATGTTCTCAAGGCTCACCTCCGCCCAGGTCCTCTTTCGCAGATGCAGGTCCATTTATATCACTCGACTTTCATATTGTAAAAATCACACTCTATGACCCGGGCTCCGTCAAAATAGATCTCGGCGTGGAGCGGCAACAGCGCCTGAGTGTCGAACCAGACCCTGGCGTCCACCCGGTCGTCAATGCGGAATATGGCGGCAAGACACGGGGTGCCGTCCCACTTTTCCTCCACAGTCCCGGTAATAAGTCCGTCCGCGAGGGCGCTGAGCAGTACCGGTACCGCGTCCACCGGGGAGAGCCCGCCGGGCAATATCTGGCCGGTGTATATTTCGACCCCGTCGTAGGACATCCCAGCCGCGCCTCCGGAATATTTTACGGTGACGCCGGCGGCGGTCTCGGGCTTTACGATTGTCAGCGTCCCTGCAGGGACGGACCCTGTGTAGCTTATACCGTAATCATAGACCCGGTCCCCGTAATCGGCCCGGATGTCGGCGGAGAACTCCAACGTGGAGCAGGACCGAAAGCCCGCCTGGAGCTCAGCCACCCTGTCGACTCCCTTTTCGGAGGAGCAGGAGCATAAAATAATGGAAACAGCTAAAAAAGCGACGATCGACCGTGACAAAAAACTCACCTCAAAACATATTTGAGCAAGTCTGTCATATCGCTTGGGGTCATGGCGTATTGGCCGTACCTCTCCGCGGCCAGATCCCCCGCCGCGCCGTGCAGGTACACGGCCTTTGAGACGGCGTTCGGTATCCTCTGGCCGAGGAAGGCCAGTATCATCCCGGCCAACACGTCCCCGGAGCCTCCGGTCGCCATGCCGGGGTTGCCCGTGGGGCTGACAAGCACCCGGCCGTCAGGCTCGGCGATAGCCGTGCGGTGGCCCTTGAGCACCAGGGTGACATTGTGGGCGGTGGCGAATTTCCTCGCGGCCTCCTCCCGGCCAAGCCGCGTAAGCTCATGGGAGAGGCGGGCAAATTCCCCCTCGTGGGGGGTCAGGACCAGCGGACATGACAGCTTATCCAGAATATCTATATGCCGGGATACAGCCGTTATGCCGTCCGCGTCGATTATCAGCGGCACCTCGGAGCTCTCAAGCACGGAGAAGGTTAGCTCCCGGGCCCAGCTTGTAAGACCAAGACCGGGACCGATCAGGCAGGCGTCGCATTTTCTGAGCCGTTCCGTCACCGCCCTTACCGCATCCGGCAGTGAGGAGGGCAGCAGGAAAACCATGGCCTCGTCGTTTTTCACGGCCTCGATGCCGTATATATCCTCAGGTACGCCCAAGAATACCAGCCCCGCGCCGGAGCGCACCGCGGCTCTCGCCGCCAGCGTCGGCGCGCCGGTAAAGCCCACGGACCCGGCGATGATCAGCACCCGCCCGAAGTCGCCCTTGTGGGCCCTTACGTCCCTGATCGGAAGAGAAACATCCTCCGCTCCCAGCTCAAAAATCCCATTGCCTAAATCCTTCATACTCCGCCTCCGGAAAATATACATAAACAGTATATCACATGATCGAAAAAAGGTAAAGTGGAAAGAATATATATTGCGTTTTGTGCGAATATATATTGCGTTTTGTGCGAATATATATTGCGTTTTGTGCGCCACGGGCGCTTACGCGGTTTTTCAAATTTAAAATTTCGCCCCTCGCCATTTGGCAAGGGGCGGCGGTTTATTTAACTAAAAGCGGCATTACGAACTGTACCGCGCAGAAGGCGGCGTATATGCACAGGAGGGTAATTCCCTGCCAGCGCGAGAGCTTGCCCTTTATGATGGACGGTACCGTGAGGATGAGCATGACCGCGAACATCACGGGGATGTCCATGACGAGGCTTGCGTTGTGGCCGGCTATTTGGACGCCCACGGGGATCTCAAAGGGGTTCACTGTTATGGCCATGCCGGAGACGAGTACTAAGTTAAACAGGTTCGCTCCGATGACATTACCAAGTGACAGGGCCCCGTGGCCCTTGGCAAGGGAGGTGATGGCCGTGACCAGCTCCGGGAGGGAGGTCCCGAGCGCCACAAAGGTCAGGGCGATGACAGTCTGGGGCACACCGAGGGCGGTGGCGATGTATGTGCCGTTGTCCACCAGGAGCCTGGCGCCCAGGGCGATAAGGACAGCGCCGATAATGAGCAGTACGATGAGGAGCCACAGCGGCCGGGGCTTCTCGTCCTCGTTGCCGTCATCGCCGTCAGAGTCAGGCTGGCGCTTCATCTGCCATACGGTTATTAGCATATAGACGACGAACATGACAAGAAGTATGATGCCGACTGTCCTGGAGAAGTAGCCCGTTATGTACGCCACCCCGGCGTAAAACACCGCGGCCAGGAAGAAAAAGAGCACCGGTGTGCGCAATGTCTTGCGGTTGACCGAGCCGGGCTTCACAGCCACGGTTATGGCGGCGATAAGAGCCGTGTTGCATATGACCGAGCCGATGGCGTTGCCGTAGGCGATGGAGCCGTTATTCTGGAAGGCGGCGGTGGTGGACACCATCACCTCGGGAAGGGTGGTGCCGATGGATACTACCGTGGCGCCGATAAGGAGCTCCGGCAGGTGGAACCTGCGGGCGATACCTACGGAGCCGTCCACGAACCAGTCCCCGCCCTTTATAAGGCAGACGAGACCCACCGCGAAGAGGAGAATGGCTTTGAGCATTTCATTCATGTCTGTTCCTCCGCATCAGGAAAAATTACCTATATAAAATACATCACCGCCCGCCGTTTGTCAATGTCCCCTGTGGCAATATTGCCCTTGCATTTTATGGTATGAGGTAGTATAATCGGGACAAGTATTGAGATGTGGAGCGCCGATGATAAAAAACGTATTTTTTGACCTGGACGGCACCCTGGTGCCAATGGACATGAAGGTGTTCGTGGAGGAGTACATACGGCTCCTCTCCGCGTACTGGGCCGGACGCGGCAAGGACCCGGAGGCCCTTGTGAAGGCCCTTTGGGATGGTATCGGCCGGATGCACGGAAACGACGGCACCCGGACGAATCAGGAGGTGTTCTGGGAGGCCTTTGAGGCCATCTGCCCCGTGGAACCCGGGGACCGGGAGGCACTTGACGAATTTTACCGCGGGGATTTCCAGCTTGTCAGGAAGGTTTGCGGATTTTCAGACATGGCCGCCCCGGCGGTGCGTGAGCTCAGGGCCATGGGCCTTAGGGTGGTACTGGCCACCAACCCCGTTTTCCCGCGGGAGGCAACGCTTAGCCGCCTGCGCTGGGCGGGACTGGAGCCGGAGGAGTTCGAGCTCGTCACCACCTATGAAAACTCCCGCTTCTGTAAGCCAGACCCGAGGTATTATAATGAGATATGTCAAAAGCTGGGCATGGACCCCAAGGAGACTTTGATGGTCGGCAACGACACCAGCGACGACACCGGCGGGGAGGCACTGGGTATGAGGACGTATTTCCTCACCCACAGCCTCATTGACCGGTACGGCGATATGGACAGCCGCCTCCACGGGGATTTCACCGGGCTTTTAACGTACATAAAAACCGAAATATAACAGGAGGGAAAACCAAAATGGAAAAAATCAAAAAATCCATGGGGAAGATCATCGTGTGCCTGTGCGAGATAGCGGTGGGCGTAGTGCTCATCGTCAACCCCGACGCCTTTACAAAGGTCGTTATCACCGCCGCCGGGATACTCTTCTGCATCCTTGGCGCTATATCAGTCATCAACTATTTCCGTGAGGATCCGGCTGAGGCGGCCCTGAGTCAGGAGCTTACAAGGGGTGTCCTGGCACTGCTACTGGGTATTTTCTGTATTTATAAGTCGAGCTGGATAGTTACCACCTTCCTGCCCATCATCATTATCTATGGCGTGGCGGCCTTGGTGGTCGGCGTTCTGAAGCTCCAGTGGACAGTTGATATGATAAGGCTCAAGAGGGGTAATTGGGTACCCACCGCCATCGCGGCGGCCCTGTCCATAATCCTGGGCGTGGTCATCATCCTCTCGCCCAAGGACACCATGTGGACATTTATCGCCATCTCTCTCATAGTCACCGGCGTTGTGGACGCAATAAGCGTCTTTACCGGCGGCAGCGGCGATACCACGGTCCAGTGAATGTAAAAATGGTCAATACAGCCTATCGGCCCTACCCTTGCTACACGGGGTGGGGCCGATATTTAATATACGAATCTGACCGCGCGCTCCCGGTAAGGTATAAATGTATTAAAATACATGTCAGATTTTCCGAAAAAAGTGGTGTATACAGTTGAGGAGAGTGATCCTATGGAGGACAGAGAAATAATACGGCTATACTGGGACAGGGATGAGACGGCCATAAAGGCCACGTCGGACAAATACGGCCATTACTGCAGGGCCATAGCGAGGAATATATTGCTGTCTGAGGAGGACGCGGAGGAATGTGTCAATGATACATATCTTCGCGCGTGGGACTCAATACCGCCTCACCGGCCGGAGCGACTGGGAACATACCTCGGTAAGATCACGCGGAATTTATCCTTCAACAGGTATAAGCGCGACAACGCCGAAAAAAGCGGCGGCGGTGAGATGACGCTGATCTTAGACGAGCTTGCCGACTGCGTGTCCGGCGCTGACGATGTGGAAAAGGCCCTTGACCGGCGGGAGCTTTCAATGACCGTCAGCTCATTTGTAAGAGACCTTCCGGAACGGCGGCGGAGAATATTTGTCCGCCGCTACTGGTACGCCGAGCCCGTGTCGGAGATAACGAAGAGCAGTGGTATGATGCCGGGAGCAGTGTCAAAGACACTGGGGCGTACAAGAAAACAGCTCAGAAAATTTTTAGCGGAAAGGGGCTTTGAGATATGAAAAACGTGGAGCTCTTTGAAGTCCTGGGGGAGCTTGACGATGACCTTGTGGAAAGCCCGGGGGCAACGGGAGAAGTAAGCAAAACCGTGCGCCGCGGCTTTGTAAGATGGGCCGCTGTGGCGGCGTGTCTGTGCCTTGCGGTTGCCGGGATATTCTTTTATAAGAGCGAAGCCCCACAAAAAACGCTCTCAGAAAAGCTGGAGGGATACGGCCTGTCCGTCGAAGCCGTGGATGACCCGATATTTGCCTCGTCAGGGCAAGACAGACCGGAGATGACAAAGGATGACCTGCTGGAAATTTTAAAGGCCGGGCCTGTGGTGAGGGGACAGATCCAAAACAGCGTCTACGTTGAGGTGACGAGCGGGAATGAACACTGGTATATCGCGCGTTTCACGCTGAAGGTCTCGGAGGTAATATCCGGGGAGCTTGGCGCAACCACCGTCGAGCTTGTGTCGGCCAGCGTATATATCTGCGATGATAATGAGATACCTGGACAGTTCCTTATAGAGGACTCGTTTTCAGAGTGCCGGGACGGAGCGGAGGGAGTATTCGTGCTACGTGAAATTGACGAAGATACCGTTTGGGAAATTGGAGGCGTCAAAGTGGCCGCGAGGGCACTTGGGGATCATATGCTGAAAATGAGACTTGACGCGGGAAATGGCCAATACACGTATGACGGGATAACCGTTACAGACAGTGAGATTTCCGACAGCGCGGCCATAAAGGCCAAAAGCTAAAAGCATTCCACCGTGGACGGGCCCATGATCTGAGCTTTCGGCTCAAATCATGGGCCCGCTGTTTTGCTATCCTCTGTATGACGCCCACGCTATGGCCTCGAAGCAGGGGTGCCCCGGGGGCACGTCGTCAAAGGGCATTGGCGGACAGGCACCGGTCACGACCCCGCCGGTGAGCTTCCAGAGATATTCCACCGCCCGGCCCCTGGTGACGGGACAGCCGGAGCGGTAAGACGGGGCGCCCTCCGCAAGCCGCCCGGCCACCAACTCCAGCTCCTCCCGCGTTACCGGGTCGTCTGGCCCGAAGATTCCGCCGCCCCTGCCGACCATGAGCCCCATGGCCCGGGCCAAGCCCACAAAGCCCGCGTACCAGCTGTCGGGGTCCACGTCAGAAAAGCACATCTCCGGGCAGACGTCGCCGCCGGCGATTCTGACCGCCATAGCTGCCAGTTCTGCCCGTGTGAGAGGCGCGTCAGGCCGGAAATGGCCCCCGCACCCCTCAATAAACGCCTCCGCCACATAAGGACCGGGCTCGGGTTCCGGTTCAGGTTCCGGTTCGGGCTCAGGCTCGGGCTCTGGCTCGGGTTGCGGTTCAGGCTCGGGTTCAGGCTCGGGTTCAGGCTCGGGTTCGGGTTCCGGTTCAGGCTCGGGTTCCGGATCTGGTTCAGGCTCGGGTTTGTGCTCAGGTTCGGGTTCGGGTTCGGGCTCGGGCTCGGGTTCCGGCTCGGGCTCAGGTTCGGGTTCCGGCTCCGGCTCAGACTCAGGGCCAATCATCCAGAGCTGCCCGGACTTGGTGAAGGACTCCGTCCAAAGGGTGAACGTAAGCTCATAGTACACCGCGTGGCGGCCGGGGCCCTCCACAGCCGGCGGCTCCTCGAAGGACATATCCTCCGGCTCAAGGCCGAAGCGGGCTTCCATGGTCACATCCTCCCCCAGATGCGGAGTGACCGTGAGGGTGTGGGCGACGCCGTCGGGACCGTATTCCAGGCCGCCAAACTCCGCCCACGCCTCCTCATAGTCCACAAATTCCTTACCGCAGTCGACACAGACCTCGGCAAAGCGAAATCTGTTGTTTTCGGGCTCCGCGGTGATAACAAGCTCCAGATGTGAATGGTCATCGACCAGCGCCTTGGAGGAGGGCAACAGGAGCACTGGCCATACGCACAGTAAAAGCGCCAGAGATCTGCGCATGATCTTTAACAAATTTGGCACCTCCAAAACTCGGAGAGTCCGGAGGCGAGGAACATCCGCAGAATATAATATGCCAGCCGGGAACCGGTTGGCACAGGGAACTCTATTGACAAATATCTAAAAATAAAGTAGAATATTATCAATAATAATTCTCATTAAGAGAATACATGAAAGGAGTTTTCAAAATGGCAAATAAATACGCGGGAACACAGACAGAAAAAAACCTTGAGACCGCCTTCGCCGGCGAGTCCCAGGCCAGGAACAAGTACACCTACTTTGCCTCCGTGGCGAAAAAGGAGGGCTACGAGCAGATAAGCGCCCTGTTCCTCAAGACCGCCGACAACGAGAAGGAGCACGCCAAGCTCTGGTTCAAGGAGCTCCAGGGCATCGGCACAACCGCCCAGAACCTGGCCGCCGCCGCGGACGGGGAGAATTACGAGTGGACCGACATGTACGACGGCTTTGCCAAGACCGCCGATGAGGAGGGCTTCCCGGAGCTGGCCGCCCGCTTCCGCCTGGTGGCTGAGATCGAGCGCCATCACGAGGAGCGTTATCGCGCTCTTCTGAAGAACGTGGAGACCGCTAAGGTTTTTGAGAAGAGCGAGGTCAAGGTTTGGGAGTGCCGCAACTGCGGTCACATCGTCGTCGGCACAAAGGCCCCTGACGTCTGCCCCACCTGCAATCACCCCCAGAGCTTCTTCGAGATCCACGCGGAGAATTATTGATTATATCCAAAATTCCAAAATATCTCCTAATACCTCCCAACTTGGGAGGTATTTTTTAATATTATACGATAAGAAAAAGGCTCCAAAACACTGAAAGCAGTGATTTTGGAGCCTTTGGCGCGGAAGGAGGGATTTGAACCCTCGCACGCGGTTTAGACGTCTACTCCCTTAGCAGGGGAGCCCCTTCGGCCACTTGGGTACTTCCGCAGGTAGATATTTGGTTAATTTTGTAAAATGGGTGATTTGTTATTTTTTTAGCACTTTCTCCCCCACAAATGCCCGAAATGTCGGGAATTTGTGGCGGAGAGAGTGGGATTCGAACCCACGGGCGGTTGCCCGCCGACGGTTTTCAAGACCGCTCCGTTATGACCGCTTCGGTATCTCTCCAAACCGATGCCATGATATATTAGCACATATTTTGGCCCTTGTCAATGGCGGATTTTCATCGGTTTCACTTTTTCAATGGGGGTATCTTTGCTTGACTAACATGATGTTGCGGTAGTATAATACTAAAAACGCTCAAATTCCGGGGTGAAAAAATGGACTTTTTCGGAGAAAATAGGACAAAAAAGGGTATATCGAGGTATAGTCAAGGTACTATCACGGAGGTAAAAAGGGACCTTCAAGGACTATTTTTGGGATGGGGTTATACCAGGTACAGACTCGGCAAGTTTGAGGAATACGACATTTATGCCAAAAACAGGAATTTTGTGGCCGGAGGGGCGATACTGACCTTCACCGACACCGACGGGAGGCTCATGGCCCTGAAGCCGGATGTGACCATGTCCATAGTGAAGAACACGCCGCCGGCGGAGGCGTTGAGAAAATTTTATTATTTTGAGAGCGTCTACCGGGCGGAGGACCCGGCCGCGGGCTTCGGGGAGATACCCCAGGCGGGGGTGGAGTGCATCGGTAAGCTGGATCTGTACAGCGTCAGCGAGGTGGTCGCCCTGGCCGCGGAGAGCCTGAAGGTCATGTCGGAAAGGTCAATACTCGACATATCCCACATGGGGGTGCTGTCGGGGCTATTGGAGGACATGGGCGTGGAGGCCAGATACAGGGAGGAGCTGTTGACCCTCGCGGAGGGGAAGAACTCCCACGAGGCTAGGGCGCTGGCCCGGAGGGCCGGGATGAGAGATGAGGATTTTGAGCTCTTCGACAGGCTCGTGCATCTGCGGGACCGGCTGGCCGGGGCGGTAGGGGCCCTGGAGGCCATGGAGCTGGGGCCCCGGGCCGCGGAGGCCGTCACTGAGCTTCGGGACATAGCCGGGGCCCTGGGGGACAGAGACAACGTGTATTTGGATCTGGCTCTGCGCTCCGACGCCAGGTATTACACGGGCCTTGTGATGAAGGGATATATACCGGGCCTTGCCAGGGCGGTACTCTCAGGCGGCAGGTATGACGGTCTCGTCAGGCGGCTCCACCAGGAGGACGGAGCGGTGGGCTTCGCGGTGTACCTGGGACTTTTGGAAAATAATGACACATACGCCCCGGGAGTGGACGTGCTGATAATAGACGAGGGCGGCGACGCCGGGGAGCTTACGAAATACGCCGGGGAGCTCCGGCGGGAAGGACTTGCCGTAAGAGTGGACAGGGCGGCGCCGGAGGGGCTCGGATACGGAAGGCTCGTGCGCTTCACAAAGGAGGGGCCGGTAAATGGGTGAGACGCTTAACGTGGCACTGCCGAAGGGCAGGCTGGGCGAGAAGGTATATAAGCTCATGGAGTCCGCCGGTTACGGGTGCCCGGAGGTCCTGTCGGGGGGGAGGAAGCTCATATTCGAGTCCCC
Organism: uncultured Oscillospiraceae bacterium; assembly: GCA_947631395.1. Classification (GTDB taxonomy): domain Bacteria; phylum Bacillota; class Clostridia; order Oscillospirales; family Oscillospiraceae; genus RUG626. Next base: position 2,947 of record CANRLF010000009.1, on the reverse strand, counting down.
GGAGGGGACGGTGAGGTACTTCTTCGTAAAGCCCTCGGACGTGGCCATATACGTGGAGCGCGGCGCCGCGGACGTGGGCGTGGCGGGGAAGGACATACTCCTGGAGTACTGCCCGGAGGTATATGAGCTACTTGACCTGGGCCTTGGAAGGTGCAGGATGTGCGTATGCGGAGTCCCCGGCCGGGAGCCGGTGACGGGGAAGCTGAGAGTGGCCACGAAATTTTCACGGATAGCCCGGGACTACTACGCGGGACAGGGGCGGAGCGTGGACATCATACATCTGAACGGCTCCATAGAGCTGGCGCCGATACTGGGCCTTTCGGACGTGATAGTGGACATCGTTGAGACCGGGGCGACGCTCCGGGAAAACGGCCTGGCGGTACTGCATGAGGTGTGCCCCATATCGGCGAGGCTCATAGCCAACAAGGTGAGCTACAAATTCAAATACGGGGAGCTTACGGGGCTGGTAGAAAGGCTCCGGAAAGCCACAGAGGTGTGACATGATAAGACTTATGACTTTCGGGCAGACGCCCGAGGAGGAGATATTCAAAAGAGCGGAGGAGACCTACGACGTGTCCGGCGTTGTGGCGGACATCATAAAGAATGTCCGGGAGCGCGGGGACAGGGCCCTCAGGGAGTACTGCGACAGGTTCGACGGCGGCGCTCCGGAGAGCCTGGAGGTCACCGGGGAGGAGCTGGACCGGGCCGTGGCGGAGCTGGACCCGGAGCTGGTGGAGGTCCTCAAAAGGGCGGAGGAGAACATCCGCGTATTCCACGAAAAACAGCTGAGGAGCGGCTTTGAGCTTTCCCCCAGGGAGGGCGTGAGGCTGGGCCAGAGGGTACACCCGCTGGAGAAGGTGGGACTGTACGTGCCCGCCGGGACGGCGGCGCTTCCCTCAAGCGTGCTTATGAGCGCGGTGCCGGCGAAGATCGCCGGGTGCCGTGAGATAGTTATGGTCACCCCGGCCAGGGCCGGGGCGGTGGCGCCCCAGATACTGGCGGCGGCGAAGATAGCCGGGGTGGACAGGGTGTTCAGGATAGGCGGGGCGCAGGCTGTGGCGGCGCTGGCCTACGGCACCGAGACGGTGCCGAGGGTGGACAAGATCGTGGGGCCGGGGAACGCCTTTGTGGCGGAGGCCAAGAGGCAGGTGTTCGGCAAGGTGGCTATCGACATGATAGCCGGGCCCAGCGACATACTGGTGATGGCGGACGACTCGGCCGACACGGAGCTTGTGGCGGCGGATATGCTCAGCCAGGCGGAGCACGACAAAAACGCCACGGCGGTGCTGGTCACCGACTGCCGGGAGCTGGCGGAGGCCGTCAGGAGCGAGATAGAGGTACAGCTCGAAAAGCTCCCCAGGCGGGACATAGCCAGGGCGTCCATAGAGAATAACGGAAGGATCATACTGACGCGGGACCTCACCGAGGCGGTGGCGGTTGCCAACCGGGTGGCCCCGGAGCACATGGAGATATACACCAAAGATCCCCGGCGGTGGCTGGACAGCGTGGTCAACGCGGGGTCGGTATTTTTGGGCTCCGCCACGCCGGAGCCGGTGGGGGACTACTACGCCGGGTGCAACCACACCCTGCCGACGGGGGGCACCGCCAGGTTTTCCTCGCCCCTGTCGGTGGACGATTTTATGAAGAAGTCCCAGTACATGAGCTATGAGCCGGAGGCGCTTTTGCGGGAGGGGGCGGACATAGCCCGCTTCGCCCACAGCGAGGGGCTGGACGCCCACGCCGCGAGCGTGGAGCGGCGGCTTGAGAGGTGGGGCAAATGAGCAGGTTTCGTTCCTCGCGCTTCGCGGGGCTCACGGCCTACGTCCCCGGGGAACAGCCCAGGGACAGGAGGTATATAAAGCTCAACACGAACGAGTCGCCCTATCCGCCCCCGGAGGGGGTATTGGAGGCGGTGGCGGCCGCGGCAAAGGGGCTGAACCTCTACTGCGACCCCACGGCGCTGAGGCTCAGGGAGAGCGCGGCGGAGGTATACGGTGTGACGCCGGAGATGGTACTGCCGGTGAACGGCTCCGACGAGATACTGAACTTCGCCTTCATGGCCTTTTGCGACGGCAACACGCCGGTGGCGTATCCGGAGACGAGCTACGGGTTTTACCCGGTGCTGGCGGATCTCCACGGGATAAAAAAGCGGGAGATACCCCTAAATGAGGACTTCTCCATAGACCCGCGGGACTATTTCGACTTAAGATGTACCGTGGTCATAGCGAACCCCAACGCCCCGACGGGCATCGCCCTCGGCCTTGACGAGGTGGAGAGGATCGTGGCCTCGAACACAGAAAACGTGGTCATCATAGACGAGGCGTATGTGGATTTCGGGGCGGAGAGCGCCGTGGGGCTCACGAGGAGGTACGATAATCTCCTTGTGACCAGGACATTTTCAAAGTCCCACTCCCTGGCGGGGGCGAGACTGGGCTTCGGCATAGCCTGCCCGGAGCTCATAGCGGACCTTACGGCCATAAAGGACTCGACGAACCCCTATAACGTGAACGCAATGACACAGATGGCGGGCGTCGCGGCCCTCAGGGACAACGGGTACTATATGGAAAACTGCCGCCGGGTGGCGCAAACCCGGGAGGACACCCTTAAGAGCTTACGGGCCCTGGGCTTCGAGGCCACGGCGTCAAAATCAAATTTCCTCTTTGTAAGGCACCCGGAGATTTCCGGCGGGGAGCTTTACGAAAGGCTCCGGGAAAGGGGCATACTTGTCAGGCACTTTTCAAAGGAGCCAATAGCCGACTATAACCGTATAACCGTGGGCGCGCCCGAGGAGATGGAGGCGCTCATCAAAGCCGCCGGTGAGATACTGGGGAGGATAAGTTTGAAACATCGTTCCCCACGAGATAGCCCTGAAAAGGGCATAAGGAAACAGCCGCAGATACTGCGGCGAAAAAAGGAAAAGAAAATTCAGCCAGGTTGAGGCTCTAAT
>CANRLF010000008.1 GCA_947631395.1 uncultured Oscillospiraceae bacterium | reverse complement strand
GGTATACGTTCGTTTTTGCGTAGGGGAGGGTTCTAAACCCTCCCGGTTTAAATCAGCGCCGTGAGGCGCAACATTTTTTGGGGACGGGGGAATATTGTTGCGGCTTCGCCGCTTATCCCACCTCATCCCTGCCCTTCCCCGCCCGGGCGGGGAAGGCGAAAGAGGGGGCGGGCGGGTTTGGAACCCGCCCCTACGGGGTATACGTTCGTTTTTGCGTAGGGGAGGGTTCTAAACCCTCCCGGTTTAAATCAGCGCCGTGAGGCGCAACATTTTGGGGGGGTACGGACTCCCCTCAGTCACTTCGTGACAGCTCCCCTCAGAGAGGGGAGCCTTTTCGCCTGCGGGCGGGACGGGGGGAATGTTGTTGCGGCTGCGCCGCTTATCCCACCTCATCCCTGCCCTTCCCCGCCCGGGCGGGGAAGGCGAAAGAGGGGGCGGGCGGGAATTTAAATCAGCGACGGAGGCAAAAACTTTTATTCCTGGCCGGTCCAGCAGTAGGTGCAGAGGTTACATTTGTTGATGCCGACGGCGGATAGGGTGCCGTCGAGGGTTTGGTACTCGAGGGAGTCGAATTTCAGGGTCTTGCAGATGTGCTCGCGCATGGCTTTGCCGCGGGGGGTGGTGCCGTCGGCGTACTCGTCCATGTGGGAAAAGCCCTCCTCGCCCTCCAGCTCCTTCATGGTGCGGCGGGCGATGAGCTCCATCTCGCTGGTGGAGCGGGAGAAATTGAGGTACTTACAGCCGTACATGATGGGCGGGCAGGCGGAGCGCATGTGGAGCTCCCTGGCGCCGTTATTTTTGAGGAAATCGACGGTGCCGGCCAGCTGAGTGCCGCGGACGATGGAGTCGTCAACGAACAAAAGCTTCTTGCCCTCTATGAGCTCGTGGACGGGTATGAGCTTCATTTTCGCGACCTGGTTGCGTATCTCCTGCTTATGGGGCATGAAGCTGCGGGGCCAGGTAGGGGTGTATTTGATAAAGGGGCGGGCGTAATCTATGCCGCTTTCGTTGGAGTAGCCGATGGCGTGGCCGACGCCGGAGTCGGGCACACCGCAGACGTAGTCCACGTCGGGGATGCCGTCGTGCTCACGGTCGTACTTTGCCATGAGACGGCCGTTTCGGGCGCGGCTGAGCTCCACGTTGGAGCCCTCGTACCGGGAGTTGGGGTAGCCGTAATAGGTCCAGAGGAAGGTGCAGATCCTCATGGTGTCACCGGGGGCGGCGAGCTGTTCAACGCCGTCGGCGTTTACGCGGACGATCTCGCCGGGGCCGAGGTCGCGGAGGGTCTTGTAGCCGAGCTTTTCAAAGGCGAAGGACTCGAAGCTGACGCAGTAGCCCTCGCTGTCCTTGCCGATTATGATGGGGAGGCGTCCGAGCCTGTCGCGGGCGGCGATCATCTCGCCTTTGTCGGTGAGGAGGAGAAGAGAGACGGTGCCCTCGATCTTCTCCTGGGCGAAGCGTATGCCGTCCTCAAAGGTCCTCTGCTGGTTTATGAGGGCCGCGACGAGCTCGCACTGGTTGACCCGGCCGCCGCCCATGGCCTCAAAGTGGCCATAGGTGGCGTCCAGAAACCGGCGGGTGAGGTCCTCCTGGTTTTGTATTATGCCCACCATGCTGACGGCGTAGGTGCCGAGGTGGGAGCGTATCAGGATGGGCTGGGGGTCCGTATCGGATATACAACCGATGCAGGAGTTGCCACGGAGCTCCATCACGTCACCCTCGAACTTCGTTCGGAAGGGGGTGTTCTCGATATTGTGGATCTCTCTCTGAAGGCCGGTATCGGGGCTCCAGGCGGCCATTCCGCCACGGCGGGTGCCGAGGTGGGAGTGATAGTCAGTGCCGAAGAACACGTCGAATACCGCGTTGCGTTTTGATGTTACGCCAAAAAAACCGCCCATAATTTTCTCCTTTTGGTTGTGGTGGTGGGGATATTTAAATCAGCGCCGTAAGGCGCAACCTTTTTTGAGGGTGCGGACTCCCCTCAGTCTCGCTGCGCTCGACAGCTCCCCTCAGAGAGGGGAGCCTTTCGGCGGGGGGTTATGAGTTTAGGGATTTGTCGGAATTTAGGACCTTTTCGGCGGCGGTGGTGCGGGAGGCGGTGAGCTTTGATTGGAGGTCGGGGTCCGTTACGGCTAAGATCTCTACCGCGAGCAGGGCGGCGTTTTGGGCGCCGTTGATGGCGACGGTGGCGACGGGGATGCCGGAGGGCATCTGGACGGTGCTGAGGAGGGCGTCGAGGCCGTCGAGGACGGGGCCCTTACAGGGGATGCCGATCACGGGCAGGGTGGTGTTGGCCGCTATGGCTCCGGCCAGGTGGGCGGCCATGCCGGCGGCGCAGATGATGACGCCGAAACCGCGGTCACGGGCGGTGAGGGCGAAGTCCCGGGCCTCCTCAGGGGTCCTGTGGGCGGAGTAGACGTGGGCCTCGTACTCCACGCCGTATTCCTTAAGGGTGTCGAAGGCCCTCTCGACGATGGGGAGGTCACTGGCGCTTCCCATGATTATACCGACTTTTTTCATATGACGCTCCTTTTAATGGAAAAAGTTCCGGAAAACAAAAAAGGCGGACCTTCACCCTTAATAGACGCGAATGTCTGCCCCGCGGCCACCCGGCCGCCTTGTTAGTCCGGCTCTTACTTTACATATTATATTGTGCATTTTGCCGCAAGTCAAGGGCAAAACCCTGCGCGGTCAAAAGCTTGTATCATTGAATAAAAACCGCCCCGCGGCCTTAAACTTCTTTCAACATTTTCGCCCCCGGGGCGGCAAAATTCGGGCGCAAGACACACGTAAGACACACAAACGTGAAGTTTATTTCACGGCGTTTTCCGTGAAAAGAAGCCCCGCGGCTTGGCCGCGGGGCTTTGAAAGCTGTTAGGTTTTCAAGGGGTTATGCGGTGCGGGGGTCAGGGTGTAGTAGGAATACCGGTCGCAGTAGCCGTGCCAACGAGCTTCTCATCAGCATAGAGCGAGCAGGTCACACGGTAGTTAGAACCGTCAAAGAGGGTGCCACCATAGACTGAGACGCCATCGGACGAATAATCGGTCTTGTTGCTCATGTCAATCGTCGTCGTATTCGTGGTGACCTCGGTGTAGCCAGTGGCGAAGAGCTGCTCGATCTTCGTAACAGCTTTCCACTTCGCGGCCTTGGCAGCGGTCGCACTATCATCATGTACCTTGAACTTGGCAGTCACGCCATCAGTTGTGAGCTCAACAGTGAAGTCGCCGTCCAGCTTGATGGTGCTGGGGGTGCCACCAGAGGGATTGTTGGCCTGATCGGGTTTAGCGAAGATGTAGAGGTCGGTGACGACGCCCTTCTTGACAACGGCGTAAGCGTTGACCTTGGACCACTCAACATCGGCGAGTGCAGCCTTGTCAGCACCGTAAACGGTCTTAAGATCGCTGGCGGCCATGACGATGTTCGTCTTGGTGGAGCCGATCTTGTTGATGGAGATGATACCACCAGAGACAGAAATTGTTACATCATCGGCGAGGCGGTAAACAGCATCGTCAGTATCGTAAGAGCTGGGAGCCCCTGTTGCATCCAGCTTATGTCCGGTCGTATCGACCGCCGTCGGATTCTCATTCTTGACCGCGCCGGAAGTGTAATCTACCCAATACAGCTCGCCAACATGCTGGGCAAGAGTCTTGATGTGGTCTTCCTTGTCAGCGTAAATGGTGCCAGTGGCAACTTCCTTACCGCCGACAAAAGCCTTGTCGAGGGTCCAGATTTCATCGCCCTCATACAGGCCCTTGGTGTACTTGCCGGTAAGAGCCGCAACCAGGTGGCTGAGCGTCTCGGAAGTCGGGTCGCCGCTTGCAACGTAAACGTACTCAGCAACATTGTCAGTGTTGGTGTCAACATAGAAGATGTGCGGATCGGTCCGACCGATGATGTTGTCCTTGCCCACAACACGGGTATAGGAGCCATCGTCGTTCTTGTAGATGAAGACGGTGTTGTCGCTGACATACTTCTCACTACCAGAGGTGGTAATGAGCTTTATGTCCTTGGCCTTGAGCTGGGTATCAGACCCCTTATATTCGGCCGCATCAAGCTTGACGGAGCCGTCGGACTTGACGGTAACAGCATAGAGAGCGTAGCCCTTGTACATGCCGTTGAGGGAGCCCTCGTCAGAGACATAGGCCTTGCCGGTGTTAAACTGAACTTCCTGCGCGCTGCCATCGGTAGCAGTCGGGGTAGCGTCATCCACAGTCGTAGCCACGTACGGATTAGCACCACCGTCGATGGAGGCGACGGTCACGGTAGCCTCGGTGCCGTCCATGTAGAGGAGGGTGGCCTCGGCGTGGCCGGGATTGCCGGTCTTCCAAATCATGTTCTTAAGGATGGCGTAGCTGGCGGGAGCGGCCTCAGCCTTCACGGAGCCGATGATGTTGCCATTGCCATCGGTGAACCAGACGTAGTTGCCGCCGGTGGTCTGAGCCACGTCAAGATGGAGCCTGTTGTTGTCGGGATAGGTCTTGCCATCAATGACATGGGAGGCGGAATTGTACCAGATGGTGGTCTGAGCGCCGGGGAACTGAGGAGCAGCGCCGATGATCTCATAATAGGTGCCGAGCTTAGAGTCCTTATCTACGGAGAGAGTGGTGGCATTGGTAGCCACGGCACGAAGAAGGATGAAGTCGCCCTTCTTATAGTCGTTGCCGGCGACAACGTAGTTAGCGGTGGTATCGTTGGAAGGATTATTATCGGTCGTGGTGTAGACGTAGAGGCCCATAGAAGCCTCAACCTTGATGTGGCCGGCGGGATCCTTCTCCTCCTTGGTCACCTCGACGACCTTAGCCAGAAGGGTATCAACGCGGACAACGAGGTCAATGCCGTCCTTGCCGTCAACGTCGAAGGTGCGGGTCCACTGGCCCTGAGCGCCGACGGTGCCAACGGTATCGGTGGCCTGAACTTTAAGAGCTTCTTCCTTCTCAAAGCCGTTGAGGTACTCAACCAGGGAAGCGGACTTGTCGATGCCGCCGTCCTCGCAGATGTCGCACTCGGTGGTGGCTACGAAATACTCACCCTTGGGGGCAAGCTTCTCGGTGACCTTGTCAAGCTTCTTGGCCTCAGCGCCATAGACGTGGTTGAAGGAGATGGTGGGGGTGTACTCATAGTAGGGAGCGCCCCAATCATCGTACTTCACATCGCCCTTGTTGTCGTTATACGCGACAAGCGCGGGGTTGGGAGTGGCGCCCGGGGTGTTGGGGGCCACGGGACGGCCGCTGACGTCACGATAGGAAGAATAGGTGCCGTTGTAATAGACGGCCATGGGGAGCTTAATGGCATTAGCGACGATCTGAGCAACAGCGCCACGGGTGATGGGCTGATCCATCTGCTCGTCGATGCCCTTCAGCATGCCGATCTCCTGAGCGGTGTACAGAGCGCGGGTGTTCCAGCCTTCGCCGGTGTACTCGTCCTCAGCACCGTAGCCCAGGCAACGGAGCATGACCTTGACCAGCTCGTCGCCGCGGACATTGGCGGTGGGGTCAAACTTGTTGCCCTCACGGCCGCTGAAGATCTTGGACTCAGCGGTGTAGCCGATGAACCCAGCCGCCCAGTTGGTGGTCGCTACATCCGTGAAGTTCTTGGCGGCAGCCTTGTAGTTGCCGGCCATCTTGCCGTCCTCAGAGGTGTCGCCGGTCAGGATACGGTAGACGATGGTGGCGATCTCGTCACGACGGACGTACTCGTCCAGCGCCGCGGCGCCGCCGTCACGTCCGTGCATGATGCCGTAGGTCGTCAGAGTCTTGTAGTCAGCTTCCTGAGCCTTAGCCTTATCCGCCGCGTCATCAGCGGAGGCAGGCAAGATCAGAACGCCCACTACCATGACTACCGCCAAGACCATGCACAGGGTCTTCTTCAGAGTCTTCATGTAGTGTTTCCTCCTTAGTAAAAATGGGTGCGGCGGGATGGCAACTTTTTTGACGGTATTTTGGCGGGTTTTCGGGGAAAATTCGGGGAATGGGTGATTTTGGGGGCGATTTCCAATTTTTCTTGTGTCTTGCGCGTGTATTATCCATATATTACCATTTTCTTGACTTATTTTAAGATTAGAGATATAATAAAATTTTATGCTTAAAATCCATATTATTGAATTTATTACAAAATACGGCGATTTATCGGGTACTATATAACTTTTTTGAGTATTACCTTTTTCTTCCTTGAAAACGTCACAATGTGACGGATATTTGGGGCGCGGGACGGGGGGCGGAAAAAAATCGCGGCGGGGTTTGACAAACGGCATTTGTTGATGTAAAGTATTTGTGTATGCACATTTATAAAGGAGTTGGACCTATGACTGATATATTCAAGAAGTTAGAGAACGGCAACGTGCAGGCCGCCGAGGCCCGGCGGCTTGGGGTGTACCCGTATTTCCACGCCCTGGAGTCACGGCAGGACGTGGAGGTCATAATGGAGGGCAAGCGCCGGATAATGCTGGGCTCCAACAACTATCTGGGGCTGACAACAAATCCCCGGGTCATCGAGGCCGGCGTGAAGGCCATCGAGAAATACGGCACGGGCTGTTCGGGCTCCCGGTTTTTGAACGGGACGCTGGAGCTGCACCTGGAGTTAGAGGACAAGCTGGCGAAATTCCTGGGCAAGGACGGCGTGGTCACCTTCTCCACGGGCTTCCAGTCGAACCTGGGGATAATCTCGGCCGTGGTGGGCCGCGGGGACTATGTCATATGCGACAGGGAGAACCACGCCAGCATCTATGACGGGTGCAAGCTGAGCTACGGCACGATGCTTCGGTACCATCACGCCGACATGGCGGACCTGGAGCGGCAGCTCCAGAAGGTGCCGGAGGAGGCCGGGTGCCTCATCGTCACGGACGGGGTGTTTTCCATGGGCGGCGACATCGCGAACCTTCCGGAGATCGTAAGGCTCGCCAAAAAATACGGCGCCAGGGTCATGGTGGACGACGCCCACGCCCTGGGCGTCATAGGAAAGGGCGGCAGGGGCTCGGCCAGCTACTTCGGGCTTGAGAAGGACGTGGACATCTACATGGGGACCTTCTCAAAGTCCCTGGCGTCCCTGGGCGGGTATATGGCCGCCGACGCAAACGTATGCGACTATGTAAGACACGCCTCACGGCCCTTCATCTTCTCCGCCAGCATCACCCCCGCCTCCTGCGCCACGGCGATGGCGGCGCTGGATGAGCTCATAGCCCATCCGGAGCTGGTGGATAAGCTCCAGCACATCTCAGCGTATTTCAGAAAGCAGTTGACGGACAGGGGCATAAAAATACGCATGAGCGAGACGCCCATCGTGCCTATATTTACATATGAGATGCGGGATACGCTTTTCATAACGAAACAGCTGTATGACGCCGGGGTCTATGTCAATTCCTCCATTCCCCCCGCGGTGGCGCCCCACGAGTGCCTTATCCGCACGAGCCTGATGGCGACCCACACGGAGGCTCTGGTGGAGGAGGCCGCGGGCATCATCGAGACGGTCCTCAGGGCCAACGGTCTATGCTGAAGAAGGTCGCGCTTGTCACCGGGGGCTCCAGCGGCATCGGCGCCGCGGCGGTGAGGGCCCTTTCCCGGGCCGGCGTCACCGTTTATGAGGTGAGCCGCCGTGAAATCGGTCCCCAGGGCGCCGTACATATCCCGGCCGACGTGACGGACGAGGCGGCGATGGCCCGGGCGGTGAGGGCGGTCATTGACGCGGAGGGACAGCTGGACATACTTGTCTGCTGTGCCGGGTTCGGCATCTCGGGGGCCGTGGAATACACCGAGCTCCAGGCCGCGAAGCGCCAGCTGGACGTGAACTTTTTCGGGGTGGTGAACACGGTGAAGGCCGCCCTGCCGCATATGCGGGAGAGGGGCTCCGGGAGGATAGTCGTGGTGTCCTCAGTGGCAGGGGCTATCGCTATACCGTTCCAGACGTACTACTCCGCCTCAAAGGCGGCGCTGAACGCGTATGTGTCGGCGCTGAGGGGCGAGCTTCGGCCCTACGGCGTGACGGTGACGGCCGTTATGCCCGGGGACATAGCCACGGGCTTTACCGACGCCAGGGAGAAGTCCCCCCTGGGCGACAGCCAGTACGGCGGGCGGGTGTCAAGGAGCGTCGGCCGCATGGAGCGCGACGAGCGCGGCGGCATGTCCCCCGACGTGGTGGGGGCGTACATACGCAGGATGGCCCTTCGGCGATCCGTGCCGCCCGCCTCGACAGTCGGCGTGAGCTACAAGGCGCTTGTGGCGCTGGCGAGGATATTGCCCGCGAGGTTAGTTGATTACGTCGTGTATCTGCTGTACGCGAAATAAGGTTCTCCCCCCGCGGTGGCCGGACAAGGCCGCCGCGGGGGGAGTGTTTGTGGGGGAGGTGCCAGGGCTCGCGAATGGAGGTGCGGCAGTGGTCGATACCCTCGACCCCTCAGTCTCGCTTCGCTCGACAGCTCCCCTTACGAAGGGGGAGCCTAAGGGAACAAGGGTGCGCCTGCGGCGCGGATCCCACCTCATCCCTGCCCTTCCCCGCCCGGGCGGGGAAGGCGACCACGCGGGGGAGGGTGGGGGCGAGGGAGGAAGGTTTGCGCACGACTACGGCCTCGACCCTTCAGTCGCCTGCGGCCGACAGCTCCCCTTACGAAGGGGAGCTTAAGGGGAGCAATGGTGCGCCTTGCGGCGCGATTAAATCTGCGGCGAAACCGCAAACCTTTTTGGGGGGCGGGATACGGACTCCCCTCAGTCTCGCTACGCTCGACAGCTCCCCTCAGAGAGGGGAGCCTTTTTCGTCTGCGGACGGGACGGGGGGAATATTGTTGCGGCTGACGCCGCTTATCCCACCTCATCCCTGCCCTTCCCCGCCCGGGCGGGGAAGGCGACCACGCGGGGAGGGTGGGGTGAGGACGAAGGGTTTGCGCACGCCTACACCCTCGACCCTTCAGTCGCCTGCGGGCGACAGCTCCCCTTACGAAGGGGAGCTTAAGGGGAGCAAGGTTGCGCCTTGCGGCGCGGATTAAATCTGCGGCGGAGGCGCAATATTTTTTGGGGAGTATTACAAAATTCTTACAAAATTCGGCGGGATGGGGCGTGGAATGTCTTTTATTGTATCCGAGCTGTAACTCTATTCGCTGGACTTTTGGGGTGAGAGGGGGTATACTATGGGTAAAGGAGTGATTCGCATGAAGAAGCTGCTTGCTTTTATTTTGGCATTCGCGATGGCGCTTTCTCTTGCCGCCTGCGGCGGGGGCAGGCGGGGCGAGGAGGCGCCCGGGCCGGATGAGCCGGACGATCCTGTGCCTCAGGATCCGGTGGATCCCGCGCCGGGCGAGGACGACCCCGAGCCGCCCATAAACGCCCCGCGCTTTACGAAGGAGGAGCTTCCGCGGCTTGACGGCTCCACCTCCACCGCGCCTCTGGCCATCTCGATGGTGGCCATGATGCTGGGCATAAGCGAGGATGAGGCCTCGACGCTTATCTCCTTCTCACGGACCACAAATTCCTACTACAATCTCCTCTACGGCAGTACCGATCTGCTGATCGTCAGCGAGGGCAACGAGGAGGTCTACGCCGCCAGGGAGGAGATGGGCTTTTCCTGGGAGCAGACGCCCTTCGCCATCGACGCCTTTGTCTTTGTGGTCAACGAGAATAACCCCGTGGAGTCCATCACCGTGGACCAGGCCCGGAGGATATACACCGGCGAGATCAAAAACTGGTCTGAGCTGGGCGGCGCGGATCAGGAGATAATACCCCTCCAGCGCAACTCGGAGGCCGGTAGCCAGTCGCTGATGGAGAAGCTGGTCATGCAGGGCACGCCCATGATGGATCCGCCCAAGGAGTACGTGGCGGAGTCCATGGGGGGGCTGATGGAGGCCGTAAGGGGCTACGATTCCTCCGCCGGGGCCATTGGCTACTCGGTTTACTACTACGCCGAGGAGATGCGGGCCGCCGAGGGGCTGAAGCTTTTGAGGATCGACGGCGTTGAGCCTGAGCCCGACGCCATACGCTCAGGGGCATATCCCCTGACGAACCCGTATTACGTGGTCATCCCCTCCTCCGCCCCGGAGGGCTCGCCCACCAGGATAATAAGGGACTGGCTCCTTGGCGAGAACGGCCAGCGTCTGGCCGCCAGGGAGGGGTATGTGTCGGTTATGTCCTTCCCCACCAAGCCAAAGGAGACTCTGCCCACGGTGGGCACACGGCTTTTTGAGGAGTACACCGACGAGCTCGTACCGGGAAATTACGGGTCACTCGTGCCCTTCGCGGGGCTGAGGGTGTCCGACAGCGAGTTTGCCGTCTCGGGCTGTTTATACGGCCTTATGACCCCCCGGGGCCAGGTGGTGGTGGACCCGGTGTATTCCGACGTGTGGTTCTCCGGGGAGCTTGTGGTGCTCAGCCGGGCATTTGACGGCGTGGAGCGGGTGGCCGTGGCCGCCAAGAGCGGCGCGTGGTGCACGGATTTTGAGTACCGCGCCGCCACCGGAGGCCGGGAGGGCGTGGTGCTCTTCCGGGACAACAACGTGACGCTCATACGCTCCACCGGCGAGACGGAGGGCACCTACACCCCCGCGGACCTGGGGATCACCAAAGAGCAATTTGACCTCATGTGCCTCGGCCCCGTGGAGGGCGGCGGCGGAGAGTGGCTCGGGGACAAGGTCTCGGTGGGCTACGATTTTAAGGACAACGGGGCCACGGTGCTGTACTTCGACTTGAAGTCCCACACCCTCAAGCGCACCGATACCGAGACCTGGGCCAGCTTCTACCCTGACGACTCGCCCAGACAACCAATAGTCGAGGACTCATGGTATATCTTCGACTCCTCACTGGGTGAGGACGCGCCGGCTATACTGTGCCTCACGGACTGGAACGAGAACTCAAATTTTGGGGTGTACACCTATTATTACGAGGACGGCACTCCCATACCGTCCCTCACCTCCAACGTGTATTGCCCGGTGCGCCTCATCCACGGGCTCATCGAGAAGCTGGAGGCAAATATGGCCACCTACTACGACCTCAACACGCTCCAGGTGGTGTTCAGGACATACCTGGGATTTGAGGGCGACTGATAGACCGCCGGAGTAAAATTCCGGCAACGGAAAGCAAAAGCGGCGTGAAATTTCGGTTTCACGCCGCTTTTTTATGGTTTTTGTGGCTGCCCGAGGGGCCGGGCTTCCGGGTCACTGGATGGACTCGGTTTTTTCTATCAGGGGGGCGCAGGCGTCGAGGACGGGCTTGCCGGCGATGACGCAGATTTGGGATTTGGCGCTCAGGGCGTCAAGGTCGTCGGCGAAGGCCGAGAGGTCCGCCTTGGTGGTCCTGAGGACCTGGCTCCTCACGCGCTGGGAGTCGGCGGGGGTGCGGCCGGTAAAGTACATGGAGGCGGCTTTGGCCGCGTCCTGTCTCGGGGTCATAAGGGGCTCCAGGGCGCCCACGGTGGAGATTATATATTTATCGAGGCTCTCGCCGGAGGCCACGAAGTCCCTGAGGACCTGGCCGGCCCCGGCGAACACGTCAAGGCTCCCGGCGCAGTTGGGGTCACGGTAGCTGGAGAAGCTGACGCCGCCGCTTTCGCTGACGGACATGTTGACGCCGTAGGCTCCGCCCTTGACGCGGACGTTGTTCCACAGGTAGTCGAGGGTAAGGAGCTTGGAGGCGACGCTCATGGCGCCGGAGTACTCCCGGCCGATGGTGCGGAGCTTCCCGGCCCTGCCGGAAAATCCGATGGCGGCGGGGATGGTGAAGCCCTCGGCCGGGCGGTCGATGGGGCCGTAGGTCACGGCGGCACCGACGCTGCCCTGGGGCAGGATGCTCATGGCGTTTTTCACGTAATCAGCGTCCGGCTCACCGGTCAGGGACACGGTGACACGGGCCTTTACGAAGAGCTTTTTGAGAAGGGCGCTCAAGCGGCGGGCGAGCTCCGGGCCGTTTTGCTCAAAGTCGCGCTCCGCGGCCTGAAGGGTCCTGAGCTGTCCCACGCCGGAAACGGCGTCGGTGACGGCGGAGGCGCCGGTGAGGCCGGCGCCGGCGCGGATGACGGCGAAGGCGTTGCCCGAGCCCATTATGGCCTGCTCACAGCCGATGCGCATCTGCCTCAGCAGATTATATATGGCGCCGGTGTCCTCAAAGCCGGTGTCGAGGATGACCTCCCTTATGACATCGAGGCTCTCGGCCTTGCGCTCGGGGAGCATGGCGGCGCTGACGAACACCACCGGCACTGCCGCGCCGGCGGAGTCCTCATAGACCCTTGCGGATACGTCGAACCGGCCGAGCTTCTCCCGTATAAGGCCCGTGACCTCCAGGGCTCCGCGCTTGGAGGTGGCGAGCTTGCCGAGGAGCTCGCAGGCAAGTGGGAGCTCCGACAGCTCCACCACCGCAAGGTCGTCGGCGCGGAAGGCAAGGTCCAGATACGTTATGCCGCCGGTCTCCACGTTCTGGAATAGCACGGTGTGGCCGTCGACCGTGTCACGCGTGTAGGGGGGCTCCGGGGATCTCTCGGGGATGTCGGAGAGGGCGAGCATGGGCAGAGTGGCCAGCTTTTCGGGGGTGTCGGCGGCGCTCTGGAAGGCCCTGAGGGCCTCGAAATCCGAGATGACGCGCTCAAGCTCGCTGTCGCTCCAGCCGGATCTTATCCTTGCCAGCTCCGCGGCGTCCCTTGCGCGCTTTTCCTCGCCGAGGGTCCTGGAGGGCACGAGGACCACCCTGGCGGTGTGGCGGCTGTCGAGCATGACCTCACGGAGGAGCTTTTCAAAGCCGCCCTCGTCTATCATCTCGCGCAGGCGGCTGAAGGTCTCAGCGTAGCTTAAATTGAGGGCCGGGTCGCCGCCGTAGAGCCAGCTTTCCAGGGACTGTATGGCGAACACGAGGCCCCGGGGCATACGGCCGAAGTCCTTCTCGCGGTTGGCAAACTCCACCTGGTTGAGTATGGCGTGGAGCTCCCTGTGGTCAAGGCCCTCCGCCTGCCGGCGGAGCACACGGTAGACCGTATCAACGAGCTCGTCCTTTTTCTCGAGGGTCGTGTTCCGGGCGGTCATAAAGAGGAAGTTCTGCTGTATGCCATCATAGCTCGTGAGCGTCAGGTCCTGGCAGAGGCCGGCCTCCAGCACGGCCTTTTTAAGCGGCGACTCGTTGGTGCCGCAGAGGGCCTGGCTCAGCACGGCGCAGGCGACTGTCCGCGCCTGGTCGTCGAAGGCCCCGTACACCCAGCCCTCGCCAACGATGACCTTGTCCTCCACGTCGTCCTCGGGGCCGACCTCGTACTCGGCGGTGGCCTCCGGGGGGCAGACGGGCTCCTGCATGGGTATATCGGCGTTGACATCTATGCGGTCGTACTCCTTAAGGAAGCCGTCAAGCTTCTCAAGGACGGCCTCTAAGTCCACATCGCCGTCCAGGAAGATGTAGGAGTTGGAGGGGTGATAGTATCTTGCGTGGTTTGCAAGGTAGCTTTCATAGGTGAGCTCCGGTATGTGCTCCGGGTGGCCGCCGGACTCAAAGCCGTAGCAGTTGTCCGGGAAGAGCCTCCGGGCCAGCTCATAGCTCAGCACCTCGCTGGGGTCAACGAAGGCGCCCTTCATCTCGTTATACACAACGCCGTTGCGGGTGAGCTCCCCCTCGGGGGAGTCGAGCTCATAGTGCCAGCCCTCCTGCCGGAAGCCCATGGGGCTCACCACGGACAGGGGGTGGAGCACGGCGTCCATATAGACGTCGATAAGGTTTAGGAAGTCCTGGTCGTTCCGGCTGGCCACGGGGTACATGGTCTTGTCCGGGAAGGTCATGGCGTTGAGGAAGGTCTGGAGGGAGCTTTTCAGAAGCTCCACGAAGGGCTCCCGCACGGGGTATTTCACCGAGCCGCAGAGCACGGAGTGCTCCAGGATGTGGAACACGCCGGTGGAGTCGGAGGGTATGGTCTTGAAGGCGATGGAGAAGGTCTTGTTGTCGTCGGGCCTTTTGAGCCACACAAGGTCAGCGCCGTTTTTCTCGTATTCCATCCGGTAGAGCGTACCCTTGAGCTCCGGCATGGGCTGTACATAGCGCACCCGAAATCCGTGGAGGCGTGTTCCTTCAGTTAAGTTCATTTTTATCATCCTTCCCGCTCCTGTCAGTCAATAGCCGTCGGAGCATTTCATTATTTTTCATGGCCTCAGCGGCCAGGCCGTCACGGGTGACGGCCAGTCTCTCAACTATCTCCTCCCGGCGGCGGAGTATGACTCCCGCCGCGGCGACACACGCGCGCTCATCTATATGGCCGGAGTCGCCGGCGGAGGGCTGGTGGAGCATGGCAAGACAGCTCTCCACCTTGGGGTCATAGGCAAAGCCCAGGGCCGGGGTGGCCGTGCGTCCGGCGAAGATAAGGGCGTGGAGGCGCATGGACAGCACCATGCGGCTGCCGCCGATGACGCCCATGAGCTCATCGGGGGTGTAGTCCCCGGAGAGGACGTGGGCGCTGTGCCTCATAAGGTCCCGGACAGTCCAGCTGATGGGCCCGTCGCGCTTGGGCTGCATCGGTATCAGGACCACCTCCACGCCCTCGCTCTCGGCGATGCCGTCAAGGACGCCGGCGAATTTCTCAAAATATCCGGGCTCGCCCTTATAGGGCCTGACGGACACGGTGATATAGTCCCCCCGGACGCCGAGGCGCCTCAATATCTGTCTGACTTTTTCGGGGTCGGGCATGTCCATGGCGAAAACAGGGTCCGCGGTGACCTCGATGTCCTCCCTGGTGACGCCCATCTCCCTGAGCTCCCTCAGAGAGTCCGCGTCCCTCAGCGACACGCCGTCGCACCGCTCCACAAGCCGGCGGGTGAGCTCCCTGTTGCCGGGTCTGCTGACGGGCCCTATGCCGTTGGCGTATACGCAGGTGCGCTTACCGGCCTTCTGGGCCCGGCCCAGGACCCAGGCGTAGTACCTGAAGGACCTGTTGGAGGTGCTGTCCTGCAACAGGCTCCCGCCGCCGGACACGAGAAGGTCGCATTTTTTTATCTCCCTCGTTATGCTGACAGGTGAAAATCTCGGTATTGCCCGACAGCCGTAACGCTCCGCCGTGCCCTTGGGGTTCCGGGACAGGACGGTCACCTCTATACGCCGGTCGATGTGTCTGACCGTGCGGCATATGGACTCCAATATGGCCTCGTCGCCGGCGTTATTGAAGCCGTAATAGCCGCTGAGCACGACTCTCTTAGGCGGTATGGCCGCGCGGTAGGCGGCGACGGTGTCATCGGCCATCCGGCGGACGCTGTAATTTTCCATTATGACCTGCCGGCCCAGGAGGCTCAGGCGCTCGCACTCGTCGGAGTCCAGGGTCAGGGCGTTCGTAAGGTCGTCAAGGAGCGCCCGGCGCTCAAGCTCCGGACAGCCGCGGCAACAGAAGTTGCCCTCGATGCCGGTGTCCAGCTTGTCCCGGTCGAAAAGGCCCATGTAGCCCTCGTTTCCGGCGACCACCACGGGTCTGCCCACGGCCATGGCCTCAAGGGCCGCCCGGGACACGCCGACGAACACGTCCCCGGCGGCGCATATCTCATTCACGTCCGTCCTGGGTCCGGCCAAAACCACGCATTTGTAGCCCAGCTTCAGGTTGGCCTCGGCGGCCCTGACGGAAAGCTCCTGCTCCCTGTCGCCGCCGCCGGCGATGAGTATAACCACGCCCGGGACACGGTCGGCAAGCTTCGGGGCTATCTCGATAAGGGCGGAGGCGGCCATGGCGCGGCTCTCGTCCAGGCGGCTGACGTGGGATACCACCACCGCCCCAAGGGGTATGCCCAGCTCCCGGCGGACCCGGTCGCCGGAGATCTCCGGGGAGAATTTATCGGTGTCGATGCCGTTTATGGTCACGATTATCCTGTCCCGGGGGATGCCGTAGGTGTCCACCAGGTACTCCCTTATGTCCTCCGACACGGCGACGGTCATGTCGCCCCAGTTCGTCAGACGTCCCACCACGCCCCGGGCGTCAAAGACCCAGTGGGCCGTGGTGACGAGGGTGAAGCCCATGCTCCTTTTCAGTATTCCGCACAGGAACGCGGGTATTCTGGCGTGGGCGTGGACCACGTCGGGCTTTTCCGTCTTTATTATCTTTTTCAGCAGTCTCAGGGACCTGAGCATGGGCCCGGGCCTGCGGCGGTTCATGGGTACCTCGATGTGCCTCGCGCCGGCGGACTCTATCTCCGGCACGTACACGCCGCCGTTTGAGGCGACTATCACCTCGTGGCCCTGGCGGGCCAGCTCCCGGGTGAGCTCCACGATGTGGGTCTCAGCACCGCCTATATCGAGGCCCATGGCAGCCATAAGGATCTTCATCTTGCGCTCCTCTCAGCCGACGCTCCAGATGACGCCTGTCGTGGAAACATATTTTGAGGTGAACTCCACCTCGGCGCCGGCCCCCAGCTCAAAGGTCCTGCCGGCGTAGTATCTGTCACCGGCCACGGTGCCCTGGGCGGTCACGTCGATCATTACGTCCACGTAGCCCTCGACCTCCATGGGCCGCACCGTGCCGTCGGAGCACTCGACCAGCTCCACGGCGGGGGCGGTGCTTACGGCGGTGACATTGCCCATGTCCTCGCCGTCCTCGGACACGAGCCCGTCACCGGGTCTTATGGCCCGGGCGGTGCCCTCACGGACCTTGTACACCTTTATCTCATAGCTCACGGGCACAAAGCCGCTCTGGGACACGTCGGATTTGCCGCCGGAGAAAAATCTCATGTACGCCATGAGAAGTATGGCCACAAGGAGCAGTACGGCCAGGATGTCCACGGCGCTGATGACGCCGAAAATCTTGCCCTGTTCGTCGATAAGCTTTCTCTTTTTCACTGGGCGTCACTCCTCTCTACATCCACGATGAAGCCGGTGGCCCTGAGGCCGGGGATCCTGACGCTGGCGGGAAGGCCGACCTTCACGAGATACCCGCCGTCTATTATTATGTCTGCGTCGGTCTCTACGGCCTTGGCCGTTATCACGACGGTGGCGGTCTCCTGGCCGGGGACCTGGGCGTACCTGACGATGTCGCTCCCCTCATCGGGGACGCTTGCGCGGGTGGGGGAGATCTCTACGGACTCCACCGTGCCGATGCTGTACTTCTTTATGGCGTCCACCACAGGGGCTCCGGCCTTTATATTGGCGGCGGCGCCGTTCTCTATCTCGGACAGCTCCACGGTGTAGCGGACGCTGACGGTCCTCTGGACCTGGCCGGTGAGCTGGCCGCTGCTGTTGTCCCGGGTGAGAAGTATCACCGCCAGGACCACCAGGGCTATGGCTATCAGCGCAAGGTCGAAGAGGTTGAATATCCTGAGGAATACCCTCTTTTTCTTATTTTCCATCCCGTGCCTCCAAAGTCTTTCTGTAAATTTCCTCGATCCTGCCGGCGAAAATCTCACCGGTGAACCGGTTTTCATACTCTCTCCTGGCACCGAGGCCCAGGCGCTCCCTGAGTGCCGGGTCGCCGGCCAGCTTATCTATCCTGTCGGCCAGGCCCGCCACGTCGCGGGTCCTGTATATAAGGCCGCTGACGCCGTCGCGGACCTGATAGGGGTTGCCGCCGTAATCGGAGGCGATGACCGGCACACCGGCGGAGAAGCCCTCCAGCATGGCCATACTTGATGCCTCGGTCCCCCAGGAGGCGTTCAGCTGTACGTCAAGGACGCTGAGCACCGGGGCCACGTCGGCCTGAAAGCCCAGGAAAACCGCCCGGTCCTCAAGGCCGAGGTCCTCGGTGCGCTTTTTGACCTGCTCCTCATAGGCTCCGGTGCCGGCAACTAAGAGCTTTAGCTCCGGCCTTTTCGGCAGGAGCTTCGCCATGGCCTCCAGGATGTCCGTGTGTCCCTTGTAGTCCTCGATCCTGGCGACGATGCCCATGACGAAGTCCGTGGGGGCGACGCCCCACCGGGTCCGGAATGCCGCCCGCTCCTCCGGGGAGAGGCGTCGTACCGGCTCCACGCCGTTCATCATTATCTCTATCCGGTCCCCTGATACGCCGCCGTCGGTCAGGTTCTCCGCCGTGGCGGGGGACACGGCGATGATGGCGTCGGCGTAATGCTCGTTTATGAATTTATTGAGCCACCTGCCGGGGCCCTTTTTCATGTAGGGCTTTACGGGGAAGGCCGAGTGGCGGGTGAAGATGACGGCCTTTTTGCACTGCCTGCCGGCGATGCGGCCGGTGAGAGAGCCGTGGGTGTGGACGATGTCCGGGTCCACACGGCGTATGAGCTCCTTTAGCGTACCAAGGGCGCCGATGTCCAGGGACCTGTCGGCGATGCCGTCCACCTCATGGACGGTGGCGCCCAGCTCCGAAAGCGGCCCTTTCAGCGCGCTTCCACGGGGGACGGCCACGTGGGTCTCGAAGTCGGCCCTGTCGGAGTATTTGAGGTAATTCATTATGACACGTCCGGCTCCGCCGATGTTGGTGTCGGAGATGATGTTCAGTACCCTTATCACTCTCTCCCCTCCCTCAGGGCCGTGTTGTAGAGCGCGGCGATAAGTCCCACCGTCACCCAGAACATGAGGGTAACGCGGTAATTGTAAAAGGAGTAGTCCGTGAGGCTCTGGGCGGCAAAGCCGGCCAGGGACGCCATAAGGGCACAGGCGCGGACGCGGGTCTTTTTGCTCCCGGTGACGGTGAGGGTCCTTCCGAGGGCCAATACTCCCGAGCACATGGCGCCGAGGAGGGCGACGATGCCAAGGAGGCCGTTTTCACAGAAAACCTGGAGATAGAGGTTATGGGAGTGGGGGGCGGACACGGCGTTGAAGCTGTACGCGGGATAGACGCTCCTGAAGGCCGCCGTGCCGGTGCCGAAGCCGCAGAGCCAGAAGTCCTTGAGCATATTCACCGCGGCCATCCAGATGTAGACCCGGTAGGAGGTGGAGCTGTCGGAGAGGTCGCCCACGCTGGCAAGACGCGCCATTATGGACTCGGGCAATATGAGGAGCAACACCACAAGGCCCACTATCCCCACAGGTATGAAGCGCCTGTCCAAGAGCACAAGGAACACAGCGGCGGCGATGGCAAGGCCAAGCCAGCCGCCACGGGACCAGGTGAGGAGCATACACAGCACCATGGTACCGGCGGCAACGGCGGAGTATATCTTTCCGCTGGCGCTGGAGGATGTGAAGACCCCCGCCACGGCCAGGGGTATCACCAGGAGGAGATACTCGGCAAGCACGTTGGGATTTTCAAGGGTGGACCAGACGCGGATGGTGATATTGGAGAAGTCGTCCTCGTCTATCCAGTCCGACTCGCTGGCCACGCCAAGGGCCGCCTGGGAGATGCCGATGAGGGCCACGAGGGCGCCGGCGGCGACGATGAGGGCTATGAGGCGGTCGAGGTCGCGCTCTTTCCGGCAGGTGTCCGTCACGACCAGGGCGAAGAGGGTGAAGGCCGCCGTGAGGAGGCCGTTCCTGAGACTGCCGGTAAGGGTGACGGACAGGGCGGTGGAGGCCAGCTCCACCCCGGCAAACAGGAGTATCCACTTGACGAGGGGGGAGCCGGAAAAGCGGCGGTCACGGTCGCGGCCGTAGGTCAGTATGAGCGAGCCGAAGCCCAGGGCCGTGAGGGCCAGGACGGCCATTGTGGGCAGTATCGGCGCCAGCGTCACGGCGAGGGCCATCCAGAAGAAGGATCTGAGGGTGACGGAGCCCTCAAGGGCGGAGGTAAGGCGCGTCAGGTCAAATACGCGGCACATGGCAAGGTGGACCTTGTGGGCCATGGAGGAAAGCGCGCCGGAGCTGCCGCGGCGCTCGGGCGGAGTGAAGGGTTTGGACAGGAGGCTTTTCGACCACTGGCCGTCTATCCAGCGGGCCGCGGCGGTCAGGGCCCGCCATATGGCGCTGCCCTCAAGTATTTTTTTCATTCACCTTCCGATCCTTTCTCTTATTTTTTCGATGACGGCGACGGTCTCAGGGACCCTCAGGGCGACGGCGGCCACGGCGTATACGGCCACTCCGGCCGCCGTGGGGACAAGGAGGGTCAGGAGCTTGCCGAAACGGCCGGCGATGAGCTCCGACACGCCCCACACCGCCGCGGCCATGATGAGGGTGGCGGCAAGGAGCCTGAGCATGTCGAGGAGGAATTTTTTATCGAAGAACCCGAGGCCCCGCCTTCGCAGGGGCAGGGCGAGTATCAGGGCGTTGACGGTGAAGGACACGGCCGAGGCCGCGGCGATGCCGCCCACGTCGAGCTTCGACGTCAGTATGACGCACAGGACGATGTTCACGGCGATGGACACGGCCCCGGCGATCAGGGGCACGCGGCCGGTCTGGCCGGCGAAATAGGCCCGTGAGAGCACGGCCTGGAGGGCGTAGCCCACCATGCCAAGGCTCATTATCCTGAGGGCGCGGGCGGTTATGCCGACGGAGAAGGCGTCAAACTGGCCGCCGCCGAATACAAGGTCAATGATGGGCCCGGCCATGAGGCACAGCCCCGCCGTCATGGGCGCGACCACGAACAGGGTGGCGTGGGTGGTGGAGCGGAGGGTGTTTTTCATAACCTCCGGGCCGCCGCCGGCGTTTTCACGGGACAGGCGGGGGAAGATGTAGTTGGTCACCGACAGCACGAATACTCCGGCGATGACGGTGTAGAGGTCATAGGCGTGTTCCACCGCCGAGACCCCCGCCCCCTCGAAAAGCCGGGAGGCGAATTTGGAGTTGACCGTCTGGTTTATGGGCAATACCCAGGTGCTTATCATAACGGGGAGCATGAGGCGGCCGACCTTTCGCATCTCCTCGTTCCGAAGGGAGAGGGATGGGTAGAAGCGAAAGCCGCGCTTTATGAGGGACGGCACCTGCACCGCCGCCTGGAGGGCCCAGGCGATGAGGAAGGCCACGGCAAGGCCGACGATGCCGAATTTTTTGTTGAGGGTGAGATAGTAGGCAATGACGGCCACGTTGGACACGAGGCTGATGGCCGCGGGGACGTTAAACTCACCGAGGGTCTGCAATACGCCCACCAGGGAAAAGGCGAGGCCCGTGAAAAACACGGTGGGCATCATTATACGCGTAAGGCTGGCGCAGAGCTGAGCTGTTTGCGTATCGTACCCGTCGGCGAAAAAGGCCGTGAGCTGTGGGGCGAAGATAGTGCCGAGCACCGTCAAGACGGCGCACACGAGGCCCATCACGGACATGAAATTTCCGGCGAACCGAAAAGCGTCCCTCCTCCCCCGCTTCTCCATGATCTCCCCGAGCACGGGGATGAGGCAGGCGGAGATGGCCGAGGCGAATACCGTATCAAAAAACACCCTGGGTATGCGGCTGGCCGTCAAGAAGGCGTTGGCCGCGCTGCCCGAGCCGTAATTTACCGTAAGCAACCTGTCCCTGACGAGTCCGAGCAGCTTTCCGCCGACGGTTATGAGCATCATCACCGCCACGGTCAGGGCCGGATTTTTCTTTTTCTCCTCCACTCCGACACTCCTTTTATTTTCACTGGTTTAGTATTATACTACATAATCACCGGCTTTTCAAGCCATATTACCTACCTTGAAAAAACCGCGATCATCTGATATAATACCGCTCAGAGCACGAGTTGAAAGGAAGAAACGGAAAATGTTCGTAGATAAGGCGACCATAGAGGTGAAGGCCGGAAAGGGCGGCAACGGGGCCGTGGCCTTCCACCGGGAGAAATATATCGCCTCCGGAGGGCCCGACGGAGGGGACGGCGGGGACGGCGGCGACGTGGTGCTCATACCCGACGCCAACATGTCGACGCTGATGGACTTTCGCTATAAGCGCAAATACGCGGCCGGGAACGGCATGGACGGCGCCGGGAAACGCTGTGCCGGAAAGCGTGGGGAGGACCTTGTCATAAAGGTCCCGCTGGGTACCGTCGTCCGGGACAGCGCCACGGGGGCCGTGATGGCGGACATGTCGGCCGTCGAGCGGTTCGTGGTGGCAAAGGGTGGCTCCGGCGGCTGGGGAAATTCCCACTTCGCCACCCCCACACGTCAGGCGCCGCGCTTTGCCAAAGCGGGCTTGCCCGGCGCCCAGAGGGAGATAATCCTGGAGCTTAAGCTGTTGGCGGACGTGGGGTTGGTGGGCTTTCCGAACGTGGGCAAGTCCACACTCCTGTCCGTGGTGTCAAGGGCCCGGCCAAAGATAGCCAATTACCACTTCACTACCCTGTTCCCCAACCTTGGCGTGGTCTACGCTGGGGAAGGGCTGAGCTTCGTCATGGCGGACATACCGGGGATAATCGAGGGGGCCAGCGAGGGGGCCGGACTTGGCCACGACTTTTTGCGGCACATCGACAGGTGCAGGCTCATGGTCCACGTGGTGGACGTGTCCGAGTGCGAGGGGCGGGACTGCGTGGAGGACCTGGAGACCATAAACCGGGAGCTCAGGGAGTACTCCCCGGAGCTGGCCTCACGGCCAATGATAGTGGCCGCCAACAAGTGCGACCAGGCGACGCCGGAGCAGATAGAGCGCCTTCGCAAGCGAGTGGAGGCCGCCGGCATGGACTTCTTCCCCATCTCCGCCGCCGGTGGCACGGGCACGGAGGAGCTTGTGAAAAGCATCGCCTACCGGCTCGCCTCCCTGCCGCCCATCGTGACCTTCGAGCCGGAGTTCGTGGAGCCCCAGGAGGACGGCGGTCAGTCGGAGCCGGAGATAAACCTGGAAAACGGCGTCTGGTATGTGGACGGCGGCTGGGTGGAACGGCTCGTGGAGAACGTGAATTTCGGGGACTACGAGTCCAGGATGTACTTCGACCGGGTCCTGCGGGAGCGGGGCGTATTTGAAAGGCTGGAGGAGCTGGGGGTCAGCGAGGGCGACACTGTGAGCGTCTGCGGGATACAGTTCGAGTACAGAAAATAAGGTAAAAAATGCCGAAAAACCGTATGTTCTATTGACTTTCATATGTAAAAATACTAATATATTTTGTATGTAAAGGAGGTGCTTTCCACGAAAAAAACCGTAAAAGTTCCTTCCGTCATACCATTTTACGGCGCGGCGGCGGTTTGGATCATATACTGCCTTGTCTTTCCCGTGTATAAGCTCGTCCACTTCATCATACTGATCGTGCTCGGCCTGGCCGCGTTCTTCGGCCTTAAGCTCCTCTTCCCCGGCACGACCCGTGAGGTCGACGTGCCGGAGCCGGCCCCGGAGCCCACAGGCAACGAGGAGCTGGACGCGCTACTCAGCGAGGGCGACAGGGCCGTAAAGGAGCTGGGGAGGCTCAGAAGCTCCATCCGCGATCCCGCGGTGCAGAAGCGCGTGGACGAGATCTCGGTGCTGACGAAAAAGATATTCGAGGACGCCAGGGACGACCCCCAGGACGTGCCCCAGGTAAAACGCTTCGCCGGGTACTACCTGCCCACCACCATGAAGCTCCTGAATGCCTATGACAGGATGAGCGGCGAGGGCGCGGGGGAGAACGTGTCCGGCACCCTGAAGCGCATAGAGGACATACTGGACACCACCGTGGCGGCGTACCAGAAGCAGTATGACGCGCTCTTCGCCAACGAGGCCATGGACATCGAGACGGACATCACGGTCCTGGAGTCCATGCTGAAGCGCGAGGGGCTGACGGGTAAGGATTTTTAAACCCCCGGTCACTTCGTGACAGCCCCTTTCCCGCTGCGCGGCAAGGGGGCCAAAGAGGTAATTTGATTTTAAATTGCTTCGCGACAGCTCACTTAACACGGAGTGTTAAGTGAGCCAAAGAGGTAACTTTATTTTAAAAAAGAAAGGACGCACTGACATGACTGAACCTGAATACATCCCGACACTGACATTCAACTCCACTCCGTCCACCCCCGCCGCGGCTGAGGCGGCGGCACAGGCGGCGGCCGCGGCCGAGGCTGAGGCCCCCACGGTGTCCGCCACCGAGCACGAGGAGAGTCAGCTCTCCCCCGAGGAGCTGAAGGCCGTTGAGGACTTCGCTCAGAAGATCGACATCACGGACGCCAACGCCATACTCCAGTACGGCGCGGCCAGCCAGAAGAACATCGCCGATTTCTCCGGCACCACTCTTCAGAACGTCCGCACCAAGGACATGGGCGAGGTGGGCGACATGCTCTCGGACCTGGTGGTGGAGCTGAAGGGCTTTGACTACGACGGCGAGGAGCGGGGGTTCCTGGGCTTTAAAAAGAAGATCAAGAACCAGATAGCCTCCCTCAAGTCCCAGTACGACAAGGCGGAGGTCAACGTGGACAAGATCGCCGGTATGCTGGAGAAGCACCAGATAACGCTCCTGAAGGACGTGGCGACCCTCGATAAGATGTACGACATAAACCAGGCGTACTTCAAGGAGCTGACCATGTATATCCTGGCCGGTAAGAAGAAGCTCCGCGAGTGCGAGGAGGTGGAGCTTCCCAAGCTCCAGGAGAAGGCCAAGAAGTCCGGCCTCCCCGAGGACGCACAGGCGGCCAACGACTATCAGAACATGATTAGCCGCTTCGACAAGAAGATCCACGATCTGGAGCTGACCAGGATGGTGTCCATCCAGATGTCCCCCCAGATAAGGCTCATTCAGAATAATGACACCCTGATGGTGGAAAAGATACAGACGTCCCTCGTTAACACCATACCCCTCTGGAAGAGCCAGATGGTACTGGCCCTGGGCCAGCACCACTCCCAGCAGGCCATGGAGGCCCAGCGTGAGGTCACGAACATGACCAACGAGCTCCTTCGCAAGAACGCCGAGAAGCTCAAGCAGGGCTCCATCGAGATCGCCAGGGAGTCCGAGAGGGGCGTTGTGGACATCGAGACGCTGAAGGCCACGAACCAGTCCCTCATCGAGACCCTGGAGGAGGTCCGCACCATCCAGGCCGAGGGCGCCGCCAAGCGCCGTCAGGCTGAGGCTGAGCTTGGAAAGATAGAGTCCGACCTGAAGGCCAAGCTCCTTGAGATGAACAAATGAAGAAGCTGACCACCGACTGGCGCGTCGCCGCCGGGGTGCTGGCCGCGGTGATACTCATATTCACGCCGCTGGGCGCGAAGCTGAGCCTCCAGCGGGCCGTGGACCGGGTGGAGGGCGGACTTGCCATTGACGAATACATGACCGACAGCATGAACGCCGCGAGGAACCTCATCACTTTAGGCTCCTCACTGGGCCTTGACGTGGAGACGGACACATTGCGGGACTATCTGCAGGTCTGTATGGACCTGGGCTCCGACGCGTCTGTCTCTGAGAGGGCCGCGGCCAACAGGGACCTGGCCTCCGGTTTTGAGGACCTGCGGTCGGCCATCGCCGGGCAGGAGCTGTCCGAGCGGGACGCGGAGAGCCTGGAGATATACACCACCTCCTTCGAGGGGCCCCAGGCCGCCATTGGCCGGGAGAGCTACAACGGGGACGTGGATAAGTTCATCTCCGGCACCTATAATAAGTTCCCCACGAGGCTAATCGGCTCCCTCCTCGGCGTGGATCCCCCGGAATACTTCAACTGAGGTGTGAATTTGAAAAAGACCCTTTCGGCGATCATTGCCGTCACAATGCTATTGACCCTCACCCTCACCGCCTCCGCGCTGGAGGCAGGTGAGGGCGCGGATTTCTATGTCTATGACGAGACGGGACTGCTCTCCGACGCCACCAAGGCGGAAATTTATGACCTCAACGGCAGGCTTGAGGACCAGTACGGCGCTCAGCTCGTCATCGTGTTTTTAAATTATTTCGGCTCCACGGACCCGGACGAGCTGGCCGTCAGCCTCTTTAATGACTGGGGCGTATCCGACAGGGGTATGATGATGGTGGTATCCGTCAAGGAGCAGACGGGGAGCATGACCGTGGGCGACGAGATAACAAGCCGCTTTACCGCGTCCGACACCGACACGTATTTTGAAAAATACTTCGTGGACGACTTCTACGACGGGAAATACGACAACGCCGTCATAAATATGGCAACACAGCTTGCCCTGTGGTACGACGGCGAGTATGGCGGCAGTACGGCGGAGGCACCGCCGGCCTATACAGAGCCGGACGATACGGCTCCCGGCTTTTTCTCCACCGTTTTCGGCTTTATAATGAGAAATATCGTCGTTATTCTCCTGGTCTGCGCGGTGATATTTATCATATTCCGGGCGGACAGGCGGCGCTATCGGGGGTACTACTCCAGCATCGGTACGCCAATGCCACGGTATTATCCATGGTTTATCTTCGTCCCGCGGCATCCCTATCACCGCTACCGTCCGCCGGCGCCGCCGCGTCCCGCGCCGCCGCGCAATGGCGGCTTCGGGGGCTTCGGGGGCTTCGGGCCCGGGCCCTCGTCATCCCGGCCCTCCTCTTCGCGCCCCTCCTCTCCCCGGCCATCCTCTTCGCGGCCCTCGTCCTCTCCCCGCCCCCGGGGCGGCGGCATGGGCGGGCGCTCGGGGGGCTCAGTGGGAGGCTTCGGGCGGCACAGGTAAACGAAAAAAGAGCCTCATTCGAGGCTCTTTTTTATATCTCAAATTCGCATTTTTCGTAGGCGTTTATGATGGTCGTCTGGCCGTGTTGGGTCCGTTGGGGGATGTTTACGCCGTAATTTTTGTGGATGTGGCCGTGGACGAAATATTTGGGCTCGTATTTGTCCAGGAGGTCATTGAAGCACTCAAAGCCACGGTGGGACATGGAGTCGAAGTCGTTTATGTGCCTTGCCGGGGCGTGGGTGACGATGATGTCCACGCCGCCAATGCGGCGGAGCTTGAAGCGGAGCTTCCTTACGCGCTTTTCCATCTCCTCCTCGGTGTACATGTTCTCCCCCCGGCGGTAGCGGTAGGAGCCGCCCAGGCCGAGGATACGAAGGCCGTTTATTTTCACGGCCTCGCCGTCAACGCACACGCACCCCTCCGGCGGCTCGACAAGGAGCTTGTCGTCGTGGTTGCCGCGGACGTATACAAGCGGGCACCGGGCCATGGTCACGAGAAATTCCAGGTAGTGGCGGCTCAAATCCCCGCAGGAGATTATGAGGTCGAAGTCCGCCAGCTTTCCGGGGGTGTAGTAGTCGTACAGCGATTTAGCCTCGTCATCGGCCACCGCCAGCACTCGCATCAGACCGCCCCCTCGCTCTTCCGGGACACCTCCACGCCCACAGACTCCACGGTGGCCTTGCCGGTGGAGCTGAGCTCCTCATAGACGGGTATGCGGCCGTCCACGTTCTCCACAAGGTAGTCCATGGCGATTATGTCCTCCATGCCGAAGGGCCGGCCGTCCTCGCCAACGGTCTTGCCGCCCTGGACGTGGATCGGGCCGATGAAGGGATCGATGATCCAGCGGCTTATGCCCTCCTTGAGGTAGCCGGCGAGCCTCCGCACCCCGCCGGGCACGGCGTCGGAAAGATTCACGTCCACGGCTCCGGCGGACATGCCCCAGTAGTAGTTTATGGCCTTGCTGGAGCTTATGTACTCGGCCCGCAGGGCGCCGTTGAGCACCTGTCTTATAAGGCCCTCATAGTATACGCCCCAGTTCCATATGGGCGAGGCCAGGAGCTCCTGGCCGCTGTCGGTGACACGGGAAAGGCCGATGGGCTTGCCGGGGCCCTCGTAGAGGCGGGCGTTGTCCATGGAGGATATGAGCTCTATGCCCTCGGACCGGAGCTTGTCAAGGGCCGCCTGACGGCCGGCGACGCTGGACCACTCGAGGCGCACCCGGGCGCTGGGGTTCACCATCCTGACGCCGAGGGCGAAGGCGTTTATGCCGGCGATCTGGCCGTATATGGGGTAGTCGCAGATGTAGCCCACGCGGCCGTCCTCGCACAGGGCTCCGGCCACGGCGCCGATGATGAATTTGGCCTCGTATATGCGGGCGTAGTAGGTCCTGACATAGCGATGGGATTTGTTGATGGAGCAGTTCATTATCAGCACGTCCGGGTTGTCCACGGCCGCGCGGAGTGAGGCGGGCAGCAGTACGGGGGAGGTGGTGAATATGAGGTCGCACTTGTCCGCAATGGCCTTGGACATGACCTTCCCGGGGTCCTCGGCCATGGCGTCGAAGTAAGAGACGGTCTCGATCTGGTCGCCGAGGCTCCCGGCCACGTACTCACGGCCCTGCTCGTGGCCGTGGGTCCAGCCGGAGAGGGTGGGGGTCTTGTCGTGGACGAAGCCCACCTTCAGCGGGCCCATCACCGTGGCGGCGGTGGTGGTGATGACCTTGGTTATGAGTCCGGCCTTGGGCTCCACCGGCACGGGCTTTACCTCGATGGGCTCCTTCTCCTGCTGGAGCTTGACCTCCTCCCACATCTTGGACACGCGCTTTTTCATTTCCCCGGGGGCAAGGTTGTAGAGCTCGCCGTAGGGGTAGACCTTCATAAACGCCAGAAGCGCGTCGCCGGGGGTGGAGCTGAGCTTTCCGCCGCCCAGCTCCTCGTAAGCGGAGCGGAAATAGTGGTACACCGTGGCAAATCCGCGCCGCTCCTCCTCGCTCCAGGTCTCGTCGGCCGCCTTGCCTACGCTCTCCTGGAGGGCGGCGTATCCGCCCTTTTTCGTAAATTCGATGTAATTTATGTGGCTGACGCGGTAAAAGTCGAGAAATTCATAGTAGAGGTCGGTCTCAGGCCCCGTGCCGCGCTCGGGCATAACTCTCGTCACGTCGGCGGTGATATTCACCGCGCCGAAAAACTTGAGGACGCTGACCCGCTTGTTGCCCTCCTCCACATAGAACCGGTTCATGTACTCATAGACCTTTATTGCGTCGCGGATGCCGTCCTTGAGGTGCGCCTGGCACAGGGCCTCCCACTTGGCGGCGAACTCCGTGGTCTCGGGCAGTATGGGCATAAAATTCCTGGCAAAGCTGGTGGTCCGGCCGCGGGTCTTTGTCCCGACGATAAATTCCACCGGTATCTGCACCGTTCCCAGCTTTACGCCTATGTTCACCCGGTCCTCCGGGATGAAGTCGTCCATAACCGGCAAAACGGGGCTAATTCCCTTGGACAGGCAGGCCCTGTACTCCTTCTGCCCCAGCTTCAACGCGTCTCTATAGCACTGTTCAGGCATGGCGATCCTCCGTTTTAATATGGCTTTATCGCTTAAGGTATAAGGTATTAAGTATATTAAAATATAATATCGCCGGTGTCAAGTGTTTCGCTCATACGCCGCGGGGCTTTTTATCGGGGCCGTCCGATGGGACGGGGCTGCATTCGGACTCCTCCCCCTGCCCCCTCCTCAGAGAGGAGGGGCGGTCCGCGCGGCGGGGACGGGGGGAATATTGTTGCGGCTGCGCCGCGGGTCCCACCTCATCCCTGCCCTTCCCCGCCCAGGCGGGGAAGGCTCACGTGGAATAAAATTTGCGCCGTGAGGCGCAACCTTGTTCTCTTAGGCGCCCCTTCGTAAGGGGAGCTGTCGAGCGAAGCGAGACTGAGGGGTCGAGGGTGTAGGCGTGCGCAAAGACTTCGGCCTCGACCCTACTGGCCCTGCGGGGCCACCTCCCCTTACGAAGGGGAGGTTAAGGGGACGCATTATCGGGGGCGTGTACAAATCCTCGGACTCCTCCCCCTGCCCCCTCCTCAGGGAGGAGGGGCTTTTGAGCTGTGTGGGGGGGGTGGGGGATTTGTTTTGCTTGCAAATATTTAAAAACCATGTATAATATTCTTACTCATTAAATATGAAAAGAGGTAACCTCCATGCACATTGTATGTCTTGATCTTGAGGGGGTACTGGTTCCGGAGATATGGATCGCGTTTTCGGAGAAGGCGGGGATACCGGAGCTGAGGAGGACTACGAGGGACGAGCCGGACTATGGGAAGCTTATGGCGTACCGCATTGCTATTTTGAAGGAGCACGGGCTGGGGCTTCGGGAGATACAGGACGTTATCGCCAAAATAGACCCGTTGCCGGGGGCGCGGGAGTTTCTGGACGCGCTGAGGGAGGAGACGCAGGCTGTCATACTCTCGGATACCTTCACGCAGTTCGCGACGCCCCTCATGCGTAAGCTCAACTGGCCGGCCATATTCTGCAACGAGCTCATTGCCGCCCCCTCCGGGGAGATAACGGGCTTTAAGATGCGGTGCGAAAACTCAAAGCTCACCACCGTCAGGGCCCTTCAGTCCTGCGGGTTTGAGACGGTGGCCGCCGGGGACAGCTACAACGACCTTGCCATGATAAGGGCCAGCAAGGCCGGGTTCCTCTTCCGCAGTACGGACAAAATAAAGGCCGACAACCCGGACATCCCGGTCTTTGAGTCCTTTGACGAGCTGCTTTGCGCCATTCGCGGCGCTATCAACAACTGATTTAAGGTGCTTCTATGAGCTTTTTTGAGCTGATACTGATAGCCATCGGCCTTTCGATGGACGCCTTCGCCGTGTCGGTGTGTAAGGGGCTGTCCGTCAAGACACTGAAGGCCCAAAACGCCCTCCTGGTGGGGCTGTTTTTCGGGGGCTTTCAGGCGCTGATGCCCCTTCTGGGCTGGCTTTTGGGCCGACAGTTCGAGTCGTATATAACGAGGATCGACCACTGGATCGCCTTCGCGCTCCTGGCCTTTATCGGCGGGCGCATGATCTGGGAGGCCCTTCGGGGGGAGGACGGCGCCGACAGCGGGAGCTTCGCCGTCCGGGAGCTTTTCATCCTGGCCGTGGCCACAAGCATCGACGCTCTGGCCGTGGGGGTGACCTTCGCCTTTCTGGCGGTGAACATCTGGTCGTCCATCGCCGCCATAGGTATAATAACCTTCGCCCTCAGCGTGGCGGGGGTGTACATCGGCAACAAGGTGGGCGGGAAGCTCCATGAGAAGGCGGAGATCCTCGGCGGGGCCATACTTATCCTCATCGGGCTGAAGATACTTTTAGAGCACCTGGGAGTCATAAATTTTTAATTTTGTAACAAACACCGGTAAAAACGGTGTATAATAGCTCTAATAACAAATAGGCCCGCCATTAAGCGGGCTTGTACTTTGAAGGGAAGTAAGCAAACATGGCAAAAAAGCAGTTCAAGGCCGAGTCCAAGCGGCTGCTGGACCTGATGATCAACTCCATCTACACCCACCACGAGATATTCCTGCGGGAGATAATCTCCAACGCCTCCGACGCCATCGACAAGCTGGCGTACAAGGCGCTGACGGATGAGAACGTGGGCCTCAGCCGGGAGGATTTCCGCATCCTCGTAAAGCTCGACAAGGACGGGCGCACCGTCACCGTCTCGGATAACGGCATAGGCATGTCCAAGGAGGACATGGAGGAAAATCTGGGCGTCATCGCCCACTCCGGCTCCTTTAAGTTCAAGTCGGAGCTTGAGAGCGCCGAGGACGTGGACATCATCGGCCAGTTCGGCGTGGGCTTCTACTCCGCCTTCATGGTCAGCGACAAGGTGACGGTCATATCCCGGGCGTACGGGGCGGATCAGGCCTGGAAATGGGAGAGCGCCGGAGCGGACGGCTACACCGTCAGCGAAGCGGACAAGCCCGACGTGGGCACGGACATAATCATGCACATAAAGCCGGATACCGAGGCGGAGCGGTTCTCGGACTATCTGGAGACCTGGCGGGTAAAGGACCTCATAAAGAAATACTCCGATTACGTGCGCTTCCCCATCCGGATGGACGTGGAGCACACGGAGTACGTGGAGACCGGCGAGACAGACGAGCACGGCCACAAGAAAACCGAGCCCGTGACCCACACCGAGGAGGAAACGGTAAACTCCATGGTGCCCATCTGGCAGAGGCCTAAGAGCGAGGCCACGGACGAGAAGTGCGTGGAGTTTTATAAGGAGCACTTCCACGACACGGAGGACCCGGTGGCCATCATAAGGGTCAACGCCGAGGGCCTCACCAGCTACCGGGCGCTGCTGTTCATACCCAAAAAGGCACCCTACGATTTTTACAGCCGGGACTACAAGCCGGGCCTGGCGCTGTATAGCTCCGGCGTTATGATAATGGAGTCCTGCCCGGACCTTCTGCCCGAGTGCTTCCGCTTCGTCAGGGGCGTGGTGGACTCCCCGGACCTGTCCCTCAACATCTCCCGGGAGATACTCCAGCACGACAGACAGCTGAAGGTCATAGCCGGGAACTTAGAGAACAAGGTGAAGAGCGAGCTTACGTCACTGATGACAAAGGACCCGGAGAAATACGACGCCTTCTGGGCCGCCTTCGGCCGGCAAATAAAGTACGGCATCGTTGGCGAGTACGGGATGAAAAAGGAGCTTCTGAAGGACCTTCTGAAGTTCCACTCCTCCTTTGAGGAAAAGCTGACGAGCCTTAAGGACTACGTGTCACGTATGCCCGAGAGCCAGAAATACATCTACTACGCCGCCGCCGGAGATATTCGCTCCGCCGCGGGCCTTCCACAGACAGAGCAGGTCAGGGCCAAGGGCTATGAGCTTTTATACTTCGTGGAGGACATAGACGAGTTCGTGTCCCAGATGCTCTATGAGTACGAGGGCAAGGAGCTGAAGTCGGTTTCCGGCGGGGACCTGGGCCTTGAGACCGAGGAGGAGAAGAAGGAGCAGGATACCGAGGACGCGGGCTCAAAGGAGCTCCTGGACTTCCTGAAGGAGACGCTGAAGGACGAGGTGGCGGACGTGAAGCTCTCGCACTCGCTTATGAGCTCCGCCGTGTGCATGTCATATGAGGGGGATATTACCCTGGAGATGGAGCGGTACTTCCGCCAGATGCCCGGCGACGCCGGTGAGAAGATACGGGCCCGACGGGTCCTGGAGATAAACCCGGAGCACAAGGTCTTTGCCTCCCTCACCGCCGCCTTTGAGGGCGACAAGGACCGGGCCGCCAAGATAGCGAAGGTCCTCTGCGCCCAGGCAAAGCTCCTGGCCTCACTGCCGGTGGAGGACATCTCCGCCTACACCAGCGCGGTATGCGACCTCATTTAAAAAATCCCAAATAAAATGCCCGCGCTCCGAAAAAGAGCGCGGGCATTTTTTTAGATTATCTCATGTCCCTTTAGGTAGCCGAGCACCACGAGTATTATGAAGGCGGCGATGAGGATGCCGATGAAGATGTCAAGGGCCTTCAGGGGTACGCCCTCAAACTTATCGTAAAATCTCTCGATGGGGCGCTTTGGGCGGGGCGGGGCCTCGTCCGGGGACTCCTGGGGCTCGGGGGACTCAGCCGACGGGGGCATGGGCTCCTCCGGGGAGGGGCGGGTGTCTTTTTCGTCCATGCTCACTTCTTGGCCAGGTACTTGCGCAGGTCGAGGGCCACGGCGACGATGATGACGACGCCCTGGGCGATGAAGGTGTAGGCCGGGTCGACGCCGAGGAACTGGAGGCATATCTTCAGGACCTCGAACACCAGGACACCGATGAGGATGCCGCTGACCTTACCGACGCCGCCGTTGGCGGACACGCCGCCGATGGTGCAGGCCGCGATGGCCTCCAGCTCATAGCCGAAGCCCGTGGCGGTGGAGGCGCCGCCGGCCTTGGTGCCGATGAGGAAGCCGGCCATGCCGTACATCATGCCGGCCAGGAGGTAGATGCGGATAAGGGTGGCGACCACGTTGACGCCGGCCACCTGGGCGGCGTTCTCGTTGCCGCCGATGGCGTACATGTATTTTCCGTGGCGTGTCTTATTGTACAGGAACCAGAAATAAAGTCCGATGATCACCGCGAATATGGCAAGGTACGGGATTATGGACAGGATGACGCCGCGGCCGACCACCAGGTAGCTGTCCTCAAATCCGCCGAGGGGCTGGTTGTTGGTGATTATCTGGCAGGCGCCGTAGACTATGGTCTGCATACCGAGGGTGGCGATGAAGGGGGGGACCTTCAGGAAGGCGATGACGCAGCCGTTGATGGCGCCGATGCAGCCCATGATGACCATGACGATGAGGAGCACCACCGGCCAGGGGATACTGGGAAGCCAGGTGAGGACCCGGGCGGAGTAGTCGAGCTTCTGGAGCATCATGGCCGACAGGCAAGCCGCAAGACCCGCCTGGCGTCCGGCGGACAGGTCCGTGCCCTTGGTTATAAGGCACCCGGACACGCCGCAGGCCAGTATGAACCGGGGGGACATGTTGGCCAGGAGGTTCTTGAAGTTGTCCGCCGAGAAGAAGTTCTTGGTGGAGAAGCCCGTGATCATCATAAGGATGAACACCAGGATTATAATGGCGTTATTGGAGACAAATTTTTTGATGTCTATTTTCTTTGCTTTCATATTTCCGTCCTCCTTATTCAAACTGGGCCGCCAGGGCCATGATGTTCTCCTGGGTGGCGTCCTTGCCTTCGACGATGCCCGTCACACGGCCGTCGCACATGACCATTATGCGGTCGGACATGCCGATGAGCTCACCCATCTCCGACGAGATCATTATAACGCTCTTGCCCTGCTTGGCAAGGTCGGCGATTATGCAGTAGATCTCGTATTTCGCGCCAACGTCGATGCCGCGGGTGGGCTCGTCAAGGATGAACACGTCCGGGTCGTTGGCGAGCCAGCGGCTTATGAGCACCTTCTGCTGGTTGCCGCCGGACAGGGACTGGATGAGGGTCTTGGAGGACGGCGTCTTTATTGAGAGCTTCGCCACGTTCTCCTGCACCAGCTCCTCTATCTTTTTGTCGTTGAGGACCATGCCGCCGATGAGGTATTTGTTGAGGGAGGCGATGGATACGTTGTCCGCGATGGACAGCACACCCAGTATGCCGGTGGCGCGGCGGTCCTCGGTGAGCATCGCGATGCCGTGGTTTATGGCGTCCCGGGGCTGGTTTATTTTAAGCTCCTTGCCCTCATAGGTGATGGTGCCCTTCGTGTGGTTGCGAAGGCCGAAAAGGCCCTCCATGAGCTCCGTGCGCTGGGCGCCCACAAGGCCCGCGACGCCAAGTATCTCGCCCCGGCGGACATTGAAGCTGACGTTCCGGAAGCTCCGGGGGTTTATGGAGGTGAAGTCCTTCACCTCGAACACCACCTCGCCGGGCTTGTTTTCCCGGGGCGGGTAGAGGTTCGTGAGCTCCCGGCCCACCATCCTGGTTATGATGAGGTCCGTTGTGAGCTCCTTGGCCGGCCAGGTGCCGATGTACTGGCCGTCGCGCATGATGGTGACCTCGTCGCTTATGCGGAGTATCTCGTCCATCTTGTGGCTTATGTATACGATGGCGACGCCCTTCTCACGAAGCTCGTTGACGATGGTGAAGAGCGCCTCCACCTCCGCGGCCGTCAGGGACGAGGTGGGCTCGTCAAGGATGAGGACCCGGCAGTCGGCGGATACGGCCTTGGCTATCTCCACCAGCTGCATCTGGGATACGCTGAGGCTCCCGAGCCTGGCGTGGGGATCGAAGTTCAGGTGTACCTCCTGCAGGACCTTGGCCGCGTCGGCGTACATCTTATCGTGGTCGATGAGCTTCAGCGGGCCCTTCGTGGGGTACCGGCCCACAAAGATGTTCTCGCCGATGCTACGCTCGGGTATGGGCTGGAGCTCCTGATGGACCATGGCGATGCCGCGGTTCAGGGCGTCCATGGGGCCGTTGATGGTGATCTTCTCCCCCTCGTAGATGAGCTCGCCCTCGTCCATGTGGTATATACCGAACATGCACTTCATAAGCGTCGACTTGCCCGCGCCGTTCTCGCCCATCAGGGCGTGGACCGTGCCGGGCTTAAGCTTCAGCTGGGCGTGGTCCAGGGCTTTGACGCCCGGGAAGCTCTTTACCACGTCCCGCATTTCCAGACGGTATTCAGACAATTCCTACTTCCCCCTTTTTTATATCGTATCCCGCTCAGGGCCCCTCCGGGGAGGATGCCTGAGCGGTGAGCTTGCGCAAAGCCGTATTCCGCGGCTTTGACCGGAACGGCGCCTTCGCTGTACCGGTCAACACCCCGGAATAAAACGGGGTGCGTGCGTGCGCACGCACCCCTTATCTGTCGCTTTGTCAGCGGACGGTGCCGAGACTTACTGGAAGTCCTTCACGTTGTCGGGAGTGACCTTGACGTAGGGGACATAGACGCTCTGCTCGCCGGCCTTGTAGGTGGCGCCGTCAAGGAGCTTCTCCATCTGCTCAACAGCGGCGGTGGCCTGTCCCACGGCGTCGTTGAGGACGGTGCCGGTCATGTTGCCGTTGGCGACCTCGTTAAGGGCGGCCTCAAGGGCGTCAACGCCCACGAGGTAGATGTCCTCGTTGACCTTGCGGCCCGCGGCCTGGATGGACTGGAGGGCGCCGATGGCCATGTCGTCGTTGTTGCAGAACACGACCTCGATCTGATCGCCGTACTGGGCAAGGTCGTTAGCGCAGATGGTCTGGCCCTTCTCACGGTCCCAGTCGCCGCGCTGGAGGTCAAGCTGCTCCACGGTCTTGCCGGCGTCGGTCAGGGCCTTCACGGAGTACTCGGTACGAAGCTGGGCGTCGATGTTCTCCGGGTCGCCCTGGATCATAATGTAGCTGATCTTACCGTCGCCGTTGATGTCGCCCTGGTTGGGGGTGTCGAGGATGAGCTCGCCCTGGAAGGTGCCGGACTGGGCGGCGTCGCAGCCGACGTAGACCAGCTTGTCATAGGCGGACATCTGCTCGGCGGTGGGCTCACGGTTGATGAGCACGGTGGGGATGCCGGCGTTCTTAACGGTGGAGACGATCTGATCAGCGGCGGAGGTCATAACGGGGTTGATGATGAGCGCGTCAACGCCCTGGGTTATGTAGTTGTTGATCTGCTCATTCTGCTTGGCCTGGTCGTTGTTGCCGTCCTGGAAGGTGACCTCATAGCCCTTCTCCTCAAGGATCTCCTTGAGAGCGTTACGGTAGGTGGTCATAAACGCGTCGTCGAACTTGTAGATGAGGACGCCGACGGTCTTTTTGCCGTCGTCCTTCCCGCCGCAGGCGGCCAGCGCGAGTACAAGGACAAGTGCCAACATGATTGCTACTACTTTTTTCATTTTTCCTCTCCCTTTCAAAAAATGTTCGCAGTCCGCGGCCGGCCGGACCCACAGTTGACAGTGAGTCATTCTCGCCCGTTAACGGGCGAGAGGAAAGGCCCGGGCCTTTCGCTTTCTACATATGCAATTTTAACAATTCTTTACGGGAATGTCAAGATAATTTTCGTCATTTGTGCACTTTATGAAATATTTTATTCACGAAAAAAGAGCCCCTGCGGAAATTTGCAGGGGCCCTTGCTTTTTATGGCTTACCGTGTCGGTTATATTCTTTTCCATTTTGCTCCGTTGGGGATGTCGGTGAGCTCTATTCCGCGGGCCTTAAGGTCATCACGGAGGCGGTCGGCCAGGGCGAAATCCTTTTCCTTTTTCGCCTGGGCTCTGCGCAGGACGATGGCGTCTATCTCCGGGTCGCCCTCGCCCTCCACGGTAAAGCCGCCGGAGGTGGAGGCGGTCTGGCGGCTGCGCGCCTCCTCTTCACGCTTAACCGCGGCCTTTTCGAGGAGGCTCAGGCTGAGGACCCGGTCGTAGTCGCCGATGATGGCAAGGCGTGTGGCGTCGTTGGTTCCGGCCTTCAGCGCGTCATAGACGGCGGTTATGCCCAGGGATGTGTTGAGGTCGTTCCCCACGGCGTCCGTGAATTTACGGCGGTACTCCTCCAGCACGGCGCCGTCCACCTCGCCGTCGCCGGGGTCCAGGGCGGCCACACGGGCGATGAGCTTGCGGTAGGCGCCGGCGGCGTTGTCCAGGTTCTCCCAGGTGAACACCAGGGCCTTACGGTAGTGGCTCTGGAGGCAGAAGAAGCGGTAGCTTAATGGGTCGTATCCCTCCTCCTCAAGGGTGGTGAGGATGAGGGTCTTGCCTTTTGATTTGCTCATCTTCCCCTCGGGGGTGTTGAGGTGGTGGACGTGGAACCACTGGGGGCACCAGGGGTGGCCGAGGTAGGACTCGGACTGGGCGATCTCGTTTGTGTGGTGGGGGAAGGCGTTGTCGATGCCGCCGCAGTGGAGGTCCAGGTACTCGCCGTTATATTTCAAGGAGATGGCGGAGCACTCGATGTGCCAGCCGGGGTAGCCCACGCCCCAGGGGGAGTCCCACTTCAGGGCCTGGTCCTCGAATTTCGACTTGGTGAACCAGAGGACGAAGTCGTTCTTATTGCGCTTGTTCCGGTCCTCCTCCACGCCCTCGCGGACGCCAACCTCCAGGTCGGCCTCGTCGTGGTCGAAGAAGATGTGGTAGCGGGTGAGCTTTGAGGTGTCGAAATACACGTTCCCGCCGGCCACATAGGCGTAACCCCTGTCCAAAAGCCCCTCCACCATGGTGATGAACTCGGGGATGAGGCCCGTGGCGGGCTGGACGGTGTCGGGGGTCTTTATATTGAGCTTGCGGCAGTCGTCAAAGAAGGCGTCGGTGTAGAATTTGGCTATCTCCATGACGGTCTTGTGCTCGCGTCTCGCGCCAACGAGCATCTTGTCCTCGCCGGCATCGCTGTCGCCGCTGAGGTGGCCCACGTCGGTTATATTCATCACGCGGTTCACGTCGTAGCCCTCATACCGGAGGTATTTTTCCAAGGCGTCCTCCATGATATAGCTGCGGAGGTTGCCGATGTGGGCGAAGTGGTAGACCGTGGGGCCGCAGGTGTACATCTCCACGTGGCCCGGGGTGTGGGTGGTGAAGGGCTCCTTTTTATGTGTGGCGGAGTTATAAAGATACATTTTCGTTGTCCTCCTTCAGCTTTTGTTCGAGCTGGCCCACCCTGGCCCTCAGGGCGCACAGCTCTGCCTTTACGGGGTCGGTGACGCTGACCTGGTCCACGTCGTCGGCGTAATTGACGCGCTCACCGGCGATGCGCACGACTCTCGCCGGTACGCCCACGGCGGTGGAGTCCGGCGGCACCTCCGACAGCACCACGGCTCCCGCGGCCACACGGGCGTTGTCGCCAACGGTGAAGGGGCCCAGTATCTTGGCCCCCGCGCCGATGAGCACGTTATTGCCGATGGTGGGGTGGCGCTTGCCGTGGTCCTTGCCGGTGCCCCCCAGGGTCACCCCCTGATATATGAGCACGTCGTCGCCGATCTCGGTGGTCTCGCCGATGACTATGCCGCTTCCGTGGTCGATGACGAGCCTCCGGCCGATGGTGGCGCCGGGGTGTATCTCGATGCCCGTGCGGCGCTTGGCGTGTTCGGATATGGCCCTGGCCAGGAACCTGTGGCCGTGGGTCCACAAATAGTGGGCTCTTCTGTATGCCCGCTCGGCCCTGGGGCCGGGGTAGATCCAGTAGATCTCCAGCCATGACCTGGCCGCCGGGTCGCGGGCCTTATAGGCGCGTATGGACTCTCTTGTCCTGTCAAACATGATACTTTCCTTTCCGGGGAGCAAAAAAGCCCCCTATGGTCAAGCCATAGGAGGCGCTTGCGCGCGGTTCCACTCCCGTTTTCACTCTGCCGGCAAAATACCGGTCCCGGCCTTAACGCGGCCTCACGGAGGGCCATTTCCTGCCCTCCCGCTCCCGGACGCACTTCACGGCGGACCTGCCAGGCGCGCTTCCAGCGCACGCGCGCCCTCTCTGGGACTTCCCCACCGCTACTCTTTCCGTTCATCGCGGCAATATATCTTATGGTAGTTTATCAGATTGGGTGAGAAACGTCAAGAGGGATTTTCGCCGGGATCAGGCGATTGGCCTGAAGGCCGCCTCTTTTTTGAGTATCCCAATTCCCTTTTGTGTTCCCGGAGTGTTGGAGTTGTGGCTGAGGTGAAAATTTATCCAACGGTGTGCGCAAAATTTTCCTGCCAGCACACAGAAATTTTCATTTCTTTTTCTTGTCATTTAATACTGCTACGATTACTCCCACAACTATCGGGATCATAGCACAGAACATAATCAAGTTGAAATTCTCAATCATTTTTCCCTCTCAAATCCCGATTAGTAATATATACGCGAGGGTTTTACAGCCTTCGCTTTTCCGTTAAGATGAAGGAGATTGGCTGACGAAATTTCCGATTGGGACACCACGCCCGGCGACAAATATGTCAGCCAGCCTTCATCTCCCTACATTCGATTTGTCGAACAGTTACCCATTCGACATTTAAGATTATTATTCGCGATTTTGACCAGGAACACAAACTCGAATTGGGACTTGGGTAAAGGGGCGGCGTGGTGGTTTTTGGGGGGGTCATATTTTCTCTTTTAACAGCACTGAGCCGTTTTTGGCGAAGTATTCGATGCCGGAGATGAGGGTGGTCGCGAGGATGACGATCCACATGAGGGTATTGACGGTGAAGGAGCCGAAGAGGGGGATGTCGGCGACCTTGGGGACCATCATTACGCACAGGCCCACCATGGTGCAGGCGGTCTTTATCTTGCCGCTCCAGCCGGCGGCCATGATGACGCCCTCGGAGGCGGCGACCATCCGCAGGCCCGACACGGCCAGCTCACGGGCGATGACGACCATGCAGACCCAGCTGGGCATACGGCCCTCCTGGACGAATATGACCATGGCGGAGAGGACAAGGAGCTTGTCGGCCAGGGGGTCCATGAATTTCCCGAAGTTCGTCACAAGTCCGCGGGACCTGGCGATCTTTCCGTCCACGAAGTCCGTGAGGCTGGCGAGGATAAATATTGCCAGGGCCACGTATCTGTTCCACAAAAGCAGTACCGCCATAAACACAGGCACCAGCAGTACCCTCAAAACCGTAAGCTTGTTCGGTAAATTCAACTTCATTTCTCCTTTCAGGCGCGATCATTGATCGCGTTCAGCTTTCCTTTCAAATGGGGCCCCGCGCGATCATTGATCGCGTGGGGAGAGGAGGAGCGAACACAGCGCCTGAGCCCTGCGCTCGCGCGGGGCGAGGTTAAGCGTGTTCAGCGACGACGACTTCGCCGGCAAGGTCGCCGTCCAGGTCGCCCCTTATGATAACGTCGTAAAACTCCCCGGCCTGACACTCCGCGTCGGAGCCGAAGTAGATGTAGCCGTCCACGTCGGGGCTCTCGGCAAAGCTCCTGCCGGCGTAAAGGCCCACGTCGCTGTCAAAGCCCTCGCACAGCACCCTGACGGTGGAGCCCAGGCGGGAGGCGTTATATTCCTCCATGACCTTTTCCTGTATCTCGCCGATGAGCTGTGCCCGGCGCGCGGCCTCGTCGGCGTCCACGTGGGGCATGTCATAGGCGTCGGTGCCCTCCTCCGGCGAGAAGGGGAACACACCGGCCCGCTCTATCCTGGCTTCCCTCAAAAATTCGCAAAGCTCCTCAAACTCCGCCTCCCCCTCGCCGGGAAGGCCGGTTATGACGCTGGTGCGGAGGACCACGCCGGGTATGCGCTGACGGAGCTTTATAAAAAGGGCCCTTATGTCGTCCCCGGTCCCGCGGCGGCGCATGGCCTTGAGGATGCCGTTATTTATATGCTGTATGGGTATGTCCAGATACTTCAGGACCTTGGGCTCCGTGGCGATGGTGTCTATGAGCTCGTCGTCCACGGCGTCGGGGTAGAGATAGTGGAGCCTGACCCACTCTATGCCGTCGATGGC
Organism: uncultured Oscillospiraceae bacterium; assembly: GCA_947631395.1. GTDB lineage: Bacteria > Bacillota > Clostridia > Oscillospirales > Oscillospiraceae > RUG626. The sequence continues at coordinate 41,782 of CANRLF010000008.1, read as the reverse complement.
GCAGAGCCTTCGGACAAGCTCCGAAAGCTTACGCTCCCTATACAGGTCTACACCGTAAAGGGTGGGGTCCTGGGCCACAACGATGAGCTCCTTTATGCCCGTATCCGCAAGGGCCCGCGCCTCGGAGATTATATTCTCAATGGGACGGGAGCGGTATTTACCGCGGATGGAGGGTATGACGCAGTAGGCGCACCTGTTGGAGCAGCCCTCGGCGATCTTGATATAGGCCCAGCCGGGGCCGGTGGAGATGACACGGCCCTCCTCGTCAAGGGGGGCGTTTATATCGCCGTAGTACTGGGGCTTGGCCTCCGGCGCGGCGCCGGGGGCGGCGTTGTTTATGGCGTTTATTATCTCGGAAACGCTGCCCGTGCCCACAAGGCCGTCGATCTCGGGCATCTCACGCAGAAGCTCCTCACCGTACCTCTGGGCAAGGCACCCGGTGACGATGAGCTTTTTGAGGCTGCCGGTCTTTTTGAGCTCGGCCAGGGACAGTATGTTCTCGATGGCCTCAGTCTTGGCGCTCTCGATAAAGGCGCAGGTGTTGACGATGGCGGCGTCGGCCTCAGCGGGGTCGTCAGTCAGCTCAAAGCCGGCGTCGTCCAGAAGGGACAGCATCTGCTCTGAGTCTATCAAATTTTTCGCGCAACCTAAGGATACGAGGCAAACCTTACTCATCCGTTTCCTCCGAAAAGTCGTAAAATTCATAGCCCTCAAGGGCTTTTCTCACATCGCCCCAGGAAAATCCCCGGCGCAGGAGCATGTCCGTAAGCCGCTTGAGCTCCTTTTTATCGGGCTTCGCGCCGTGAAGTCGTCTGTCTATTATGGCGTCGATGGCCGCGCTGTCCACCGGGAGCTCCGAGAGGGCCTCCTGCCAGAGCTCCTTCGGCACGCGGCGCTTATAGAGCTCCTGGCGGATCCTGCCGGGGCCGTAGCCCTTTTTGGAGTAGTGGCGGGCCACCATGGCGGCGTACTGGCCGTCGTCCAGATAGCCCAGGCTCTCAAGGTAGTCCAGGGCCTCGGCCACGTCCTCCTCCGACTCGCCTTTCTCACGGAGGCGGTCGGCGAGCTCGCCCCGGGACATGGGGCGGACGCCGAGGAGCTGAAGGGCGCGGGCCCTGGCGTTCATCCGGGAGGATGCGGCGGTGAGCTCCTCAAGCTCCGCGGCGGTGAGCTCCCGGCCGGTATACAGGGACCAGTCGGCGATCAGGGCCAGGTCCACCCGAAGGGCCTCGCCGCCGTCGATCTCGGCGTACCAGCGGCCCTTGACGTGCTTTGACTCAAAGAGCCTTGTGACCTTCGGCATCAGCCCTCAAAGTCCTCCGCCGAGATGTCCACCGCCCTGCCGGCGGCCACGGCCGCCACCTGGGCCTGGGGGGACAGGAGCTTGAAGGAGTTGGCGCGGACCTTGGCCTCCAGCTCGTCAGCCACGTCGGGGTTGTCCATGAGGTACTGGCGCATACCGTCACGGCCCTGGATCCTCAGGTCCCCATAGGTGAACCAGGCGCCGCCCTTTTCGATGAGGTCAAGCTTCACGGCGAGGTCCACGAGCTCGCCGAAGCGGCTTATGCCCTGGCCGTACATGATGTCGAACTCCGCCTCACGGAAGGGGGGAGCGACCTTGTTCTTCACCACCTTGGCCCTGGTCCTGTTGCCGACCACCTCGGAGCCGTTCTTCAGGGTCTCGATCCGGCGCATGTCGATGCGCACGGAGGCGAAGTATTTAAGGGCCCGACCGCCGGGGGTGGTCTCGGGGTTGCCGTACATGACGCCGATCTTCTCACGCAACTGGTTTATGAAGATGACGATGCAGTTGGTCTTTGATATGACTCCGGCGAGCTTGCGGAGGGCCTGGCTCATAAGCCTTGCCACCACGCCCACGCTGGAGTCGCCCATCTCGCCCTCGATCTCGCTTCTCGGGACGAGGGCGGCGACGGAGTCCACCACGACCACGTCCACGGCGCCTGAGCGCACGAGGGTCTCGGTTATGGCCAGCGCGTCCTCGCCGGTGTCGGGCTGGGAGATAAGGAGATTTTCGATGTTGACTCCAAGGGCCCTGGCGTAAGCGGGCTCCAGGGCGTGCTCCACGTCGATATAGGCCGCCTCGCCGCCGCGCTTCTGGGCCTGGGCCACGATGTGGAGGGCCAGGGTGGTCTTTCCGCAGGACTCGGGGCCGTATATCTCGATGATGCGCCCCTTGGGCACACCGCCGATGCCGAGGGCGAAGTCCAGCGCCAGGGAGCCCGTGGGAAGGGCCTCCACGTTCACCTGCATACCGTCGCCCAGGCGCATGATGGAGCCCTTGCCGTAGCTCTTCTCTATCTGGGATATGGCCGTCTCAAGGGCCTTTTTGCGGGCCTCCTGATCTGCCGGGATATTCAGCGCCACCGGCGCCGCCTTCTTCTGTGCCATGGTCGTTTCCTCCTTATATACACTTTACGGTCTTTATGCTCTCTTACTGTCCTGTTATTTCCGGGCGGTTACTACCCGGTCCGTGCCGCCGCCGTCCTTGATGAAGGCTATGTCCTTAAAGCCGGCGGCGGTCAGCATGTCGCCGATGAGCTCCGCCTGGCCCTCGCCGCACTCGAACATTATGGCGCCGCCGTCCTTTACGGTCGGTCCCCAATAGCGGATGACGGAGCGGTAGAAATCAAGGCCGTCCTCGCCGCCGTCCAGGGCCTCGCGGGGCTCGAAGTCCCTGACGCCCCGGTCAAGCCCGTCTATCTCCGCCGTGGGGACATAGGGCGGGTTGCAGACGATGAGGTCAAATTTGTCGAGGCTCACCGGCGGGGCCTTTGTGGCGTCGGCGTCGATGCAGGGGACTATCCTGGACACGCCGTTCCTCAGGACGTTGCTCCTGGCGACCATGATGGCGTGGAGGGATTTGTCCACAAGCACCACATGGCGACAGCTGGCCACGTATTTGGCGATGGATATGCCGATACAGCCGGTGCCGCAGCACAGGTCCAACACTCTGGCGCCGCTTCCCCTGTTGGCCCTCAGGTATCTTATGGCCTCCTCGGCCAAAAGCTCCGTGTCGGCACGGGGTATGAGGACCTGCCTGTCCACGTTGAAGGGAAGGCCCATGAACTCCCACTCGCCGAGCACATAGGCGATGGGCTCGCCCTGAAGCCTTCTGGCGAGCATGTCGTTCACACGCTTCTCCACGTCCCCCAGGGCATAGAGGCCGAAGTCCCTTACGAGCTCCTCCTTCGTCTTGCCGGAGGCCGCGCCCAGGAGGAGCTTGGCCTCAAGGTTTATGTCCTCCACTCCCCCGGCCTTCAGCGCCCGCCGGAGGTCAAGGTATATGTCGTTATATGTCTTTATAGTTATCCCTCCCCTGTCTTTTTATGGGGCGATCACCACTTGTCCGTCCCCGCCTCGTCGGGGAGGACCAGCTTCAGCGACTCGATGGCCACCTCCAGCATACTGTCATCGGGCTCCGCCGTGGTGACGAGCTGAAGGGCCTTTCCCGGGGCGGAGAGTATCTTCGTGAGCACGTTGTCGTGGCGTCCGGCGTACTTTATGAGCTCATAGCTTATGCCCATTATGACCGGCAGGAGGGCTATCCTGAGGACAAGCCTTATCCACACGTTGGACCAGCTGACGACGCTCGTCACCAGGATGCTGACGATCATAACGATGAAGAGGAAGCTGGTGCCGCACCGGGGGTGCAGGCGGGACTGGCCCCGGGCGTTCTCCACCGTCAGCTCCTTACCCTTTTCGTAGCAGAAGATGGTCTTGTGCTCGGCGCCGTGGTACATCCACACCCGCTTTATCTCCTTCATGCGCGAGGCCAGGATTATATACGCAAGGAAGATGACTATCCTTATGACGCCCTCGATGAGGTTCCGGAGCACTCGGCTCGTAACAAACCCTGAGAAGAGGCCGGCGATGACCGTCGGCAACAGGAAAAAGAGCCCCACGGCCAGCACAAGGCCCAGGAATACGGAAAAGCCGGTCAGGAATTTCTCGGCCTTCTCCCCGCCCAGGTGCTTCTCTATCCATTTATCCAGCTTGGAGGGCTCCTCCACCTCCTCATCCGGTAAAAATCCGGCCGAGTACGTCAGGGCCCTCACGCCGTGGACCATGCTCTCGATGAAATTCACCGTGCCGCGGATGAAGGGCCAGCCGAGGATCGGGTATTTAAGGCGGATGGCCTTCAAGGGCTCCACCTTTCGCTCCAGCTCACCGTCGGGCTTGCGCACCACGATGGCCTCGCGGTCCACGCCCCTCATCAGTATCCCCTCCATCAGGGCCTGTCCGCCGATGGAGGTGCAGAATTTTACTTTGTCCGTGTCTTTAGCCAATTTTTATCCTCTTTTCTCATTCAAATGTGGGCTCTACCGGTATCCTTATGGTGACCACGAGCCCGCCGCCGTCGGCGTTGGACAGAGTCAGGTCCCCGCCGTGGTATTTTATTATCTCGTCGCAGACGGCAAGGCCGATGCCACTGCCGCGCTCCTTGGAGCTGCCCTTGTAGAACTTCATCTTCACCCGCTCCAGCTCGTCCTCCGGCACACCGGGGCCGTAGTCCCGGAAGCGGACGAACACGTTCTCGCCGTCGGTGCGGGTGGATACGTCTATCTTCTTGCCCTCACGGGCGTATTTGGCGGCGTTGTCGTATATGTTATAAAAGACCTGTCTGAGCCGGGCGGGGTCGCCGTTTATAAGGGGCAACTCCTCGTCCGAGGGCTCGTACTCTATGGTCATGTCGTCCTGGCGCAAAAGCTCCCGGTAGGCGAAGATGGAGTCCTCAAGCTCCGCCGCGATGTCGCATGGCTGGGCGTTCAGTGTAAAGCGGCCGTCCTGCATCCTGGTGAACTCCAAAAGCTCCTCCACCATCTTGGTGAGCCTGCGGGCCTCCTGCAATATTATGCCGATGCCGCGCTTCGCGTCCTCGTCCAGGTTCTCGTCGTAGATAAGCGTCTCACCCCAACCGGTTATGGCCGTCAGGGGCGTTCTGAGCTCGTGGGACACGGAGGATATGAACTCCGTCTGGGATTTCTCCGACTGGCTTATCTTCAGGCTCATCTCGTTGATGGCCTTCACCATGTCGCCCATCTCGTCCCGGTAGTGGTTGCCGATCTGTATGCCGTAACTGCCGCCGGAGATCTGCTTCGCCGCCGCGGTTATCTCACGCACAGGCTCCACCACGGAGCTTAAAAAGATCATGCTGATTATTGCCACGATGAGCATTACCGCCGCCCCGGCGGCCACTGCCACCCAGACGTTGGCGCGGACCATCCTGTCCGCGGGCTTGAGGCTCGTCACATAGCGCATCACGCCGATTATCTGGCCGTTTGAGTAGGTTATCGGCGCGGATACGCTCATCAGGTGCTCTCTGGTGCTGTCCGAGTACCCCTCCCAGGGGGAGATGCGCCCTGTGGACAAAGCGTCGGTGATGTCCTGCGTCCCTGGCATACTTCCGGCGGTCATTGAGTGGGAGCTGAGCTCTATCCGCCCGGAGGTGTTAATGAACTGGAGCTCCAGCTTGTTTATGTCGTCGAAGTTGTCCATGTACTGATAGGCGCTGTCGTAATATTCGGCGTAGGTGCGGGTTATATAGTTGGAGAAGAAGTCCGTGGCGGTCTTGGCCTTGGCGTACAGTCCCTCACGGACATTTAAGTATATGCTCCCGGACATGGCCAGGGAGTAGGCCGTCACCGCGACGACCACGATGAGGAATATGACCAGCATGGTGGTCATCATGTACCTCTTTCGCAGGCCCTTTATTTTCAGCAGGCTCTTCCCGTGTATGCTCTTAGCCATCTAAACTCCTCGTCGTCGCGCAAGCCGCTTGACCTCGGTCTCGGCTCCTCTCCCCGCCCGGTCTTTGATCGCGCGGGGTCCCTTTTGTGTGTCGCTTCAGCTCGCCTTATTTATCGGATGGGGGCTCCGCAGGTCAGATGCCCCACTTGTAGCCGTATCCCCAGACGGTGGTGATGTAGGTGGGGCTCGTGGGGTCGTCCTCTATCTTTATCCTCAGGCGGCGGATATTCACGTCGACTATCTTGAGCTCCCCGAAGTAATCCCGGCCCCAGACGGAGTTGAGGATGTCCTCACGGGAGAGGGCCCTTCCGGGGTTGTCCATGAAGAGCTTGACGATGGAATATTCCACCTGGGTCAGCCTCACCCGCTCGCCGTTTTTCTCCAGGGTCCTGTTGCGGGAGTTGAGCCTGAAGGGGCCCTGGACCACCTCGTCGGAAACGGGCTCCTCGGTCTCGCCCACCCGTCTATACAGGGCGTCTATACGGGCCGTCAGCTCCGCCGGGGAGAAGGGCTTCGTCACATAGTCGTCAGCGCCGGTCATAAGGCCCGTGACCTTGTCCATCTCCTGGGTGCGGGCGGTGAGCATTATTATGCCTATTTTTGAGTTGGTCGCCCGTATCTGCCGGCACACCTCGAACCCGTCCATGTCCGGCAACATTATGTCCAGAAGCGCCACCTTTATATCAGGGTTCTGCTCCATCTGTCTCAGCGCCTCCGCGCCGGTGCCGGCCTCTATGGGGTCATAGCCGGAACGCTTGAGGTTTATGACCACAAAGCTCCTTATGCTCGTCTCGTCCTCAAGGACCAATACCTTTTTCATTTGAGCTCCTTTCCATATGTTCCTCCCCTGCCGCCGGACGGCGGCGGGGCTTGTATATCATGTCTCGCCAGTCACCCACTCAGAGTAGATGATGCCGAAGTTCTCAATAAGCATCTCACGGCTGATCGGCAGGGCTATCTGGCTCTCCTCCGCCAGGAGCTTGGCCGAGTACACGGTGGTGTCGCCGTTTAAAAGGACGAACCTCCCGCCGCTGGCGGCTCTCTCCGCCCGGTTCTCCCCGGTGAAGGTATATATGGCCAGGAAATCCACGTCACGGCCGCCGTTTTTGTCGATGGTGGAGAAGATTATCGTCCGCTCACCGGCGATACCGTCCTCACGGCGGACGGCGATGTGGCCGATCCAGTCCCGCGGGAGGCTGAGGTACCACGCGTCGGCGTAGTTATTGTAGGTCGTGGCCACCTGTCTTGAGCCGCCGTAGCCGTAATAGGCGTACCACTCCAGCATGTAATATGTGGTGTTCTCGGAGGTCACAGGCAGGGCCACCGGGTGGGGCACGTCGAGCACACCGTCGCCGTTCACGTCCCGGCAGTACGCCCCGTAGCTTCTGACGGTCCTGACGCTGAAGCCGGCGGACTCGTCCATGGTGATGTTGCTGAGCTTGCCGTTCCTGTGGACGAAGATGTCGGTGACGATGCCGCTGCCGTTTATGGTGCTCTCCACCAGCACCGCGCTGCTCCCGCCCAGCAGGTCCGTTGTCCGCACTCTGAGCAGGGCCTCCACCCCGGAGGACAGACGGGCCCTGAAGTTGACGATCTCGCCGTCGGCGGTCATGGCGTAGTGCTCCGCCTCGCCGGACATCTCGGAGGCCGAGAGTCTGAGGACAAGTATCTCACTGCCCTGGGACTCGTCGATATTGCAGACGGTGAACTCGGAGTAGTTCGTGTTGACGATCTGGTTTACCTGCCAGCCCTTCAGGGAGTAGACGGACAGCATACTTATGCCGGCGGCCATCTGCCAGCCCACGGCTACCTCACGGACACCGTCGGAGTCCATATCCAGGTACGCCACGCTCTCGATGCCGCTCCCCTCGCCCTCTATGCGGGCGATCTCATAGTAACGGTCGTCCTCGTTCCGGAAAATTATTATCTTCAGGGGCCTGTCGGAGCCGGAGACGTTGAAGAATGCCAGAACCTCCCTGACGCCGTCCCCGTCCAGGTCCTCGCGCTGTATTGGCTGACGGTTGGCCCCCGCCGAGGGCGCCGCGTAAACCGCGCCGGAGGATAGGACCTCGTCTATCGCCCCCTGGAGCCTTAAGTACCCCTCCGACAGCTGTGGGAGCTGGTACAGGTCATCGGCGGAGGTCTCAGCGCACCCGGTGAGCAGTATGAGCATCACCGCGGCCAGCGCCGAGCATATCCACTTTTTCATCCGCGGCGCCTCCCTTCGGCGTTCACACATAATCATACATGATAATTATACCACAAGGTTTTAGTTTTTGGTAGTCTTTTATTTCCCTTTTGCCCGGGAATATGTTATAATTTCGTAAATACTTCCGAAGGGTGTCCTTATTGATGCGTGTTTTCTATGCCAGAAGCGGCGAAAGGACCGACGCATACCGGCTTCTCGCCGCGGCCCTCCACGAGTGCTACGGCGTCCCCTGCCCGCGGATCGCCAGGGACAGGTTCGGCAAGCCCTATTTCCCGGCCAGGCCGGATATACATTTCTCCATAAGCCACACCCGCGGCCTTGTGATGGCCGTTTTGGACGGGGCCCCATGCGGCTGTGACGCCGAGGCCCTCCGGCCGGTGAGCCGGAGCGTCGCCCTCAGGGTCACGGCCCCGGGGGAGCTGGACAGCTTCACCTTCATGGAGCTCTGGACGCTGAAGGAGAGCTATTTCAAGCTCCTGGGTCACACGGAACTGCCCTTTTCCCAGCTCGTTTTCCGCCGCGACGGCCGGGACATCGTCCCGCCGGGCCCCACGGTCCACGCCCGCCTATATACCCTCCCCGGCCTGCAACTCGCCGCCGTCTCGCGCATATCGCCGCCGGAGGAGATAAAATGCTTGCAATTACGGCGAGAATGATATATAATACCCCATGCACCCGCCGGTGTGATGGAATTGGTAGACGTGCTTGACTCAAAATCAAGTGCCGCAAGGCGTGCCGGTTCGAGTCCGGCCACCGGCACCATCGTCGTCGCGGAAGTCGCGATAGCTCGAAAAGAGGCGGAAGCCAAAGGCTCCCGCCTCTTTTCTCAGTCGCTGACTTCGCTCCTCCTCTCAAAACGCGACCCGCTGCGCTGGGCTCGCGTTTTGTTTTTATAGGATTTTTAACCACTTATTCCAAAAAAAGCAACCCATTCGGGTTGCTTTTTTTGGTGCCGGTGGGTTCCTTCCTATGTTTTTTGCTCGATGGATCATTGTGGTAAGGAAAAGTCGTTCAATCGTATTGCATAAATCGTACGATTTTGCTATAATAACTATGCGGACATCACCATCGGTGAAAGGAGGCCCCACGATGTCTATTTCAGCCACAGAATTGAAGCTCAATTTGGGGAAGTATCTTCAGCTTGCCGAGAGCGAGGACATTTACATCACCCGCAACGGCAAGGTCATTGCCAAGCTGTCAAACCCCTATCAGGACCGGGTGGACGCGGTCAAGTCCCTCTACGGCGTTCTACCCGCCGATGTGACCCTGGAGGAGGCGCGGAATGAGAGGCTTGACAGGATATGAGGGTATTGCTGGACACCTGCGTCGTCGTGGATTTTCTACAGCGGCGGGAGCCGTTCTGTGACGACGCCTACGCAATTTTCCTGGCGGCGGCCAATCGACGCTTTGACGGTTTCGTGACCGCCAAGTCCCTGACGGATATTTACTATTTGACTCACCGTTTTACCCACGATGACCGAGAGGCCCGCCGGGTGCTGTCCACGCTGCTTATACCGCTGGACCTCTTGGACACGGCAGGACTCGACTGCCGGAAGGCAATCTCATCGGACATCTCGGATTACGAGGACGCGATCATGGTAGAAACCGCCCTCCGCACGGGGATGGACGCCATTGTCACGAGGAACGAGCGGGACTACGCAAAATCCACCGTTCCGGTGTGCACGCCGGCGGAGCTATTGGCGATGTTGGAATCCAATGAAGAAAAGGGATAAGAACCGTTGCGCCGCAAGGATTTGGGAAATGGAATTTTTAACCGCTTACTCCAACACAAAAGACCGCCCTTGGGGGCGGTCTTTTTTTGAGGAGGGGGGTAATTGGGGGGTGGGGTTAGGCGTCGACGATTTTGGTGCAGTAAAACATATTGTCTCCGCCGCCGTCGAGGGTGGCGTAGAAAACGACTACGGCGTAATATCGCTGGCCATGTTCTACCTGGAGTCTGATGGAGTTACTGTAGACGTAATCATCTGTAGTCATCATACCGGGGGTATATTCATGCCAGTAATTCGCAACAAGTTCATCCTTCGCAACATTCGGGGTACCGCCTGTCGCCTTGTAAACAGTGATCTTGTGGGCACCAATCGTATCCATGATGTCTGTGCCAAAGACGGTATACTCAACGGAGATGTCGCCATCGGCCCACTTGTGAATATAGGCACCCACTGAGGAAATATACTCGTTAGTATATAGCGCCGCCGATACTGATGTACATAAAACGGATAAAACCACAATCAGCAGAAGAAGGGTTTTAAAACATTTTTTCAAAGCTATCAATCTCCAATCGAATCGAGTATTTTGATGAGCTCCTCATATGATTCCACACCGGATATGCGGCATTCAATATTATCAGCTGTCCAAACCGCAAGGTACTTTCCCGCATTCGTCATGGTTCGGAACTCGATTCCGTTGTGCTCATGGAGTCCAGGCGATTGATCGTCAATACTGTATGTCATTTCAGGCTTTTCTGATTGAAATATGTAGTAAGATAAAATAATGCGATTTCCATCTTCTCCAAAAGCGCCCGATACCGTGTTCGATTCCGGACCATCTGTACGCGTTATTCGCATCTGTTCATATCCTTCTGGCCAATATTTGGGGAGATTATCATCGGAAAATCCGCCTTCGATAAGTGCCTCCTGAAGTCCCTTGAGCTGGGGCGGGAGGTCGGCGGAGCGGTTGGCGGCGTTTACGGATGTGAAGCCGAAGGTCTCGGCGGTCCAGCGGGCGATGCGGCCGAAAAGGTCGAATCCGGCGGCCTGGGCGATGGCCATTGAGGCCACCAAAAGCGCGACCACAGCGGCGACGATGATAACGGTCTTAAGAGTGCGCGAGTGGCGGGCGGACTTGGTAGTCCGGCCCTCCAGCAGCTTTTTAAACCGCTCATCCAGGGCGCTGGCGTCACGGGTCGTAAGTTCGGGGTCCTTACGTTCGATGGCCTCAATGTACAGCTCAAGGAGCTCGCCGTCATAGTCGTCCTCGTCCATGTCCGCCCAGAGCAGCTCAAATTCCTCTCTCAGCTCCTCAAGGGACATGGAGTCCAATTCCTTCGAAAGTTCCGCCAAATAATCAGGCAAGTTAGGCGTATTTTCACCTATTTTTTTGTCTTCCATGGTCTCACCCCTTTCTCCTCTACTATATAAATGTCTCAAGACACGGGAAATGTTATCACATTTATAAATTTTCTTCAAGAAATTTTTTATATTTTTTTCTGGCCCGGAGGACCTTTACGCGGCAGGCGCCCTCGGGGGCCCGCAAACGCCTGCTGATCTCGCGGTTATCTTCATAGAGTTGATCAAAAAACTCCTGTTTCTCTGTCATCAAGGTGCCTCCGCGAAAAATGTCGGAAAAAGTCAGAAAACGCGATCGCAATGATGATAATATACCACATTTCGCGGCAATTGCAAATGGAAATTACAAAATTTGTTGATTTTTCGGTAAAAAATCCGCCGCACTGGCCCGAAAAAGGGGTTCAGCGGCGGCGGAGGGGTTAAAATTTGGTGGAGAAGGGGCATGACGGGGTCATTTTTGGGGGGAGCGGGGGGTGAAGAGGGAGAGGGTGGAGAATGTAGCGAGGGTGAGTAGGGCGGACGCGGCTATGAGGAGGGGGGGAACGGCTCCGTTTGACGCTGTCAGCAGGGGCATGGATTCCACCGGCAGGATCACGGCAAGGGGGCGGAAGATCTCAAGGCCCATGTAGGCGTAAAGGACGGACGGGATCAGCATTACGGCGCTGGCGGCGATGTAGGATACCTCCATGCGCTTTGCGCGGCCGGAGATGAAAAGGACTATCACCGCGCCGCAGAAGAGCATGAGCCAGCGGCACATGTACAAAAGGGCGAGCCAGACGGCGACGGAGCAGGAGAGCGGAAATTCCGACAGCATGGTCAGGTTTTTCACCGGGGCGCTCCAGGCGGTGACGGTGAATTTCGTAAGGAGGGTATATACCTCCATGCCATAGACCACGGCCCAGACAAGGGCGGTCATCACCGCCGCAAGAAAGAGCTTTCGGATCGCCAGCGCGCCCCGGCCCCGGGGGGTGGATCTAAGGAGGTAGGTCATGCCGGACTGCCGGTCGTAGGTCACGCTCCCGGCCAGGAGCAGTGTCAGGGCCAGGACGGCCACCAGCGCGGCCCTATGCTGGTTATATTCCGACAGGCTACCGTAGACGCTCTCGAAGGGCGTCTCGTCGATGAGCCAGGGGGCGAAGCCCTCGGCCGCGCCCCTGTCCCGCAGTTTCTCGGCGCGGGCGCGGACCACGGCGAGGCCGTCGCTCTTCGTCTGGGCGGTGGACGCCTCGCGGGCGTACTTGTCCAGCTCCGGGTACTCGATGAGGCCGGCGTCGAAGGCGGCTTTGGCGTCCTCATAGGCGGTTTTCGCCGCGTCAAGGGTCCTCTGCTCCGCGTCCATCCGGGCGAAGGTGTCATCGGTGATGGGGCCCGCGAGCTCCGCGGTGTACTGGGCCGCCATATGCTCGGTCAGGGTCGTTACGTGGATAGGCACCGTGTAGGACAGGCCCAGGGCCACATAGACGAGCAGGGCGGCGATGACAACGCCCTTTTGTATCCACAATGTCTTGTGAAGCTCCATGCCAAACAAGCGCAGGCGGCACAGAAGCCTGTCCGTGACGCTGTTGAGCTTATACGCCAACCGGCCCAGAAGGTCCCGGCCCGCGGCGGGCTTTTTGTGGCAGTGGACGAAGAGACACGCCGCCGTCAGGAGCAGGCACAGCGGGGCGAGGGCGAGCTGTGAGATGCTCCGTATACCGATGGGGAAGCTGAAAATGTCGATGTTCAGGTAGTTTATGTAGAGGTCGGAGAGGCTGATATAAGTAAAAATGTTGAAGTATTTGAGGATGTTGAAGGCGCTCTGCACCGGTAAAAAGGTGTAGAGGCTATACTCCGCGGCCAGCGCCAGCGCCGCAACGATGACGGTATATTTTACGTTGTTTATGGCCGTGAGCATGAGCCAGAGCAGGAGGCCCACCAGGAAGGCGGCGGCGACGCGCAAAAGGAGGAAGCGGACGAGGAAGCCGCCGACAGTCGTGAGCATGGGGAGCCTGCCGAGGGTTTCAACGGACTGGACAGCGCGGCCTAAATCCTCCGCCCCGCCGTAAATATAAAAGCCAAGGGCCAGGTCCGTGCCGTAAAGCAACAGCACTCCGACGACCGACGCGCCCAGCAGGATCAGCGTCCGGCGCGCGGCCAGCCGCAGGCGGCCACGGGGCGCGGCGTGGATGACGCTCCACAAGCCCGCCTTTCGTTCCTCCAAAAAGGACAGAGCCACGAGGAGCAGAACGAGCAGCAGGAAATAGTCCGTGAGTCGGAAGGACATGAAGGCGTCCACCGCCCCGTCCGTCCCCAGGGTCAGCTCCACGCCCCGGAGCTTTTCAAATTCGTCGGCCGTCTTGATGATGTTCCGCCCGGAAAAGCTCGCGGGGTCGTTGAAGATGGAGAAGGTCAGGAGGTTTTCCCTGTTTATTCGGATATTCTCGAGCCAGTCACCGTAGCCGGTGAGGTAGTCGGTCCGCGCAAGGAGGTTATTCACCGCCACATAGTCCAGCCGATCGTCCTCTGTGTCGGTGTTGTCGGTGAGCTTCGAGGTCAGCGACGTTTTTTCATCGGTGAGCATCGCCGCGGCGTCGGCGAGGGGCATATTTTTCGCCCTGGCAAGCCATTTCGCGTACCGGCGGTACGCCGCCCACGGGTCGACCGTCTTTCGGTCCACGGTAAAGGAGCCGGCAAAGGATACGAACCCGCCGCCGCTGGGCAGCTCCAGGTCAAGGCCGTAACCGGTTTTCCTCTGCTCACGGATAAAGAGAAGTCCGTTGAGAAGGAGGATCAGCGCAAGGCCGAAGATCAGCCGCCGCCGGAATAAGATACGTCTAAGCTCTCTCATGGTTTACTCCCCCAGGTAGTAGAGGTACACGTCCTCCAGGCTGAAGTGGCCCGGCACAACGCTCTCCCGGACCTCCTGGGCCACGTTCTCGATGAGCCTGTCGGGCCTGTCCAGGCCCACCACACGCCCGCGCTTCATCATCAGGACCTGGTCGGATACGGACTCGATGTCGCTGACGATGTGGGTGGCCAGGAGTATGATCCGCTCCCGGGAGAGTTCGGCGATGAAGTTGCGTATCCTGATGCGCTCCTTGGGGTCAAGTCCCGCCGTGGGCTCGTCTAAGATCACCACCTTGGGGTCCCCCAAAAGGGCCTGGGCCAGAAGCACCCGCTGTTTCATGCCGCCGGAGAATCCCCCTAACTTCTTGTGGCGCACGTCGGTGAGGTTTGTGATGGCGAGCAGCTTTTCGATCTCCTCTTTGGCCTTGCGCTTCGGGATGGCCTTCAGGTCGGCCAGGTAGTAGAGGAAGGTCTGGGCCGTCATGTGCTCATAGTAGCCCTGCTGTTGGGGCATATAGCCCAGGACCCGCCGGAAGTCCTTTCCCAGCTTCAGAATATCCGTCCCGTCGAAGAGTATCTGCCCCTCGGTCCGGGGGATGTTGTCGGTGAGGAGGTTCATCATGGTGGACTTCCCCGCGCCGTTGGCGCCGAGGATGCCGTAGATGCCCTCGGTGAAGGTGATGTTCACCCGGTCAAGGGCGGTGAAATTGCCGTACTTTTTCGTAAGGCCGATAAGTTCAAGCTTCATATCTCCACCTCAGCGGTCAAATTCCGTTATCTGAGTGATCTCGCCGGTGTCGGCGTTCAGGCAGACGAGGATATTGCGTGTCTCTTTTTTGTCCCCGCTGATGACGAGGTTGCCCTGGACGATGTCCTCCCCCTCCGTCACGATCCCCGCGTCGGCCAGGAGGTAGACCTCATCCCCGGAGGCGAACAGCACGAAGTACCCGTGGACGGTGACCTCGTCGGTCAGGGCCTTCAGGGACAGCTCCTTTTGGAGGGCGCCGTCCAGGCCGTAAACATAGACGGTGTCCCCGCCCTCCCGGATCGCCGAGAGCTCCGAGGGCCCGTCGTTCAGAAGCCACATGTGCTCGTCGGAGAAGATGGCGGTGCCGGAGGCGGCCTCGCCGGTGGTGTCCGCAAGCTTCTTATACTCCCCGGTGGCAAGGTCGCACCGCCACATGCCGTTCCCCGAGAGGAAGAAGTAGATGTAGCCGTTCAGCACATACCACTGGTCCACCTGGTCGGCCGTGGCGCCCAGGGTGATAAAACGGTCGTCGCCGGTATCCTCGGGCTCCCCCACCACGTCGGGAGTGGGGCTGACCCAAAGCTGCCTGACCTCCTTAGTGGCCGGGTCATAGGAGAAAAGGGTGTCCCGGTAGACCCCGTCGGGCTGCTCAGTGTTCATCATGAAGTACATAAGGTCACCGTCGCCCCAGAGGGTGTAGGCGGGCGCGTTCCACGAGGCAATCGGTACGCCGTTCCAGAACTCCTGCTCCTGGGGTTCCGGGGACCAGACCACCTCCGCGTCCTTCAGGTCCGCCCCCAGGGCCGCCCGGTAGAGGGTGCCGCTGTACGCGAAGTACACATACCCACGGTGGAAGATGGGACGGCTGACGGTAAAGGAGGTGTCGCCGCCCACCTCAAAGTCCAGGTCCTGCACCACCTTGCGGCCGGTGGCGTCCATGTTCACGGAGAACACACGCTTGCCATAGTCCTCCACCCGCTTGCCGTCCTTGACGGTGTAGTCGTCGGTGATGTAGTAGAGCTTGTCCCCGTACTGCCAGAGGCTCTCCGAGCCGATGAGGGCGTTGCAGGAGTCGTTTTTGTGGTCGCAGTCGGGCTTGCCGCATACGACGATGGCCTTGTGGGTCGCCTTCTCCAGATAGTAGAGCTTTCCGTAGTCGAAGTAAAACCCGTCGTCGGTCTCGCATATCTCGGTGAACCAGCACCCGAAGCCCTGGGCCTGGTGCATGTTCTTCTGAAAGTCCCCGCTGCCGTTTTGAACGTCCGGAATGTCGAGCTTTTCGGAGCGCCGGCAGGAGGCGAGGGAGAGGGTGAGAAGCGCCGCTAAGAGGGCGGTAAGGAACCTTTTTGCCGTTTTCATGTGTTATGTACCTCCTTATTGCCAGTTGTAAATCTGTGTGATCTCGTCGGTGCCTATGTTGACACAACAAAGAAACAGATCTCGATAATGCGGAACCGTTCCATTCACGAGGCCGCCTTGCGTACTTGCGTCGGCTATAAAATAGATGTCGCTCCCGGTACTGAAAGCAAGCTCGCAATGGGTGATCGTATCTGCCTTGTCATATAACGCCTTCAGAGACAGCTCTTTGGTCAATTTGCCGTCCATGCCGTAAACGTAGATGGTATCCCCACTCGTGCGACGCGTACCGTAAGACGCGAAGGAATCTGTATTTTCGGGCGTGTCATTCATTATAAACAGACAGTCGTCAGTAAATATGGCGCTACCCGCAGATGGCTTTTCAGTGATGTCAGCAAGCTTTTCCGTCGAACCGTTCTCCAAATTGCTCCGCCAAAAGCCATTTCCGGATAAGTAAAAATAGATGTATCCGTCCATGACGTACCACTGGCTTACGGGCACGCCGGTAGTCTCCCACTTTCCCACCTCATCGGCGGTTGGAGTCTCCCAAACCTGAGAAACCTCCTTGGTGCTGGTGTCATAGGCAAACAGGGTGTCCCTATTCGTACCGTCCGATTGCGGCATATTGACCATAAAGTAAATGTAGTCCCCGTCGGCCCAGAGCGTATAATGTAGCTGGTTAAAAATCAGGCTGTGCGATGGGTCCGCCTCAAGTTCCTCGCCCCATATCTTTTCCGCGTCCTCTATGTCGCCGCCAAGAGGGAGGGCGTAGAGGATCCCGCTGTAAGTAAAATATGTAATACCACGGTGCATGATCGGGTCAGTGCGTTCCCGTTCGGTGTTGCCGCTGGGGACGAAATCTAAATTTTGAACGACCGCGCGGTTTGTCCCATCCGGGTCGACGGAATAGAGCCGGTTGCCATGATCCACCCAATTTCCGTTTGTTTTAATATAGTCGAAATTGGAGAAGTATATTTTTTCGCCATAGGTCCAGAGGCATTTGGTGTAAAACCACGCGTCGCACGTCTCATCACAATGTTCGCAGTCGGGCTTACCGCAGAGGATCGTAACACGTTTTGTCCCTTTTTCAAGATAGTAGGCATAAACATCGAAGTCCTGAAAGTATATCCCATCCTCGGTCTCACAAACATAACGTAAATTATTTGTGGTGGACTGGTGCATATTCTTCTGGAAATCGTCGGTGCCGGGTTGGCTGGCGGGGATGTTCAAATCGCCATCCTTTTTGCAACCGACAAGGGAGAGGGTGAGGAAAAGCGACAGAAGCGCGGCGATAAGTCGTTTGCTCATAGTGTCCACCCCTTTACCACTGCCAGGTGTCGATCTCGGTTATCTCGCCGGTGGAGATGCTGACGCAGTAGAGGACGTATTTTCGGTACTGCTTCATGGCGCTGCCCATCACGTCGCCCACCTGGGTGCTATCCCCAAGGCCGCCCTGTCTTGTGGCGTCGGCCAGGAAGTAGACCTCATCCCCGGAGCAGAATGCCAGCTGGATGTGGTTCAAGGGGTCGAGCTCGTCATAGAGGGACTTTAAGTCAAGCTCCCCTTTGAGCTCACCGTCAAGGCCGTAGATGTAGAGCGTATCACCGCCGGTGTGGCCGGTGGAGTCGGAGTAGCTGAAGATCTCATGGCTGTCCAGCCCGTCGTTCAGCACGCACAGGTAGTCGTCCGAGAATATGGCGGTGCCGTGAGGGGCGACGTCCCCGGTGTCAACGAGCTTCTTCGTCTCGCCGCTTGAAAGGTCGGTCCGCCAAAGGCCGTTGCCGGAGAGGTAGAAGTAGAGCACGCCGTCTAAGATATACCACTGGGTCGGGGACACCCCGGCGGTGTCCCAGTCGCCGACCTCCTCCTTATCCGGCGTTTTCCAGACCTGAGTCGCCTCATGGGTATCGGTGTCCAGGGCAAAGAGGGCGGCCTTGTATGTGCCGTCCGCGAGCTTCAGGTCCGTCATAAAGTAGAGGCTGTCCCCGTCGGCCCACAGGTCGTAGCTTAAGTAGTGGGCGCCCAGGACCGGGATGCCATATTGATCGGTCTCGACCTCTGGGAGCTCCTGGCCCCATATCTTCTCCGCGTCCTTGATGTCCCCGCCGAGGGGCATGGCGTAGAGATCGCCGTTGTAGGAGAAATACACGATCCCACGGTGGAGGATGGGACTGGCGGCGTTGGCCTGGTCCCCGCTGGGCTCAAACTCCAGATCTTGGGCCACCTTCCGGCCCGTCCCGTCCGGGGCGACGCTGTATACCCGGTTGCCGTAGTCCACATATTCCCCGTTCTCCTCCACGGGGTTTGCGTTGGTAAAATACAGCCGCCCGTCGTAGAACCACAGCGTTTGGGCGCTGAGGTCCGCGTCGCAGGTGTCCTCCTCGTGGGAGCACTCGGGCTTTCCGCACAGGAGTATGGCCCGCTTCGCGGCCTTGTCAAGATAGTAGGCCTGCCAATGGCGACCTCCCATGAAGTAAAAGCCGCCGTCGGTCTCGCAGACGGTACGGAGCTGAGAGGTGAGGGATTGGTGCATGTTCTTCTGGAAGTCCCGGCCGGCGGTCTGGGAGGTGGGAAGGCCGGTTTTCCCGCCGCAGCCGGACAGGGAGAGGATGAGCGTCACCGCCAGGATCAGGGCAAACGATCTGTTTTTCATAGGTGCTTCCTCCTTATTGCCATTTGTAAATCAGCGTTACATCGCCTGAGTCGATGTTGACGCTTCCAAGAGAGGTCTCGTTTCGGGTAAGCCGCTGTACCCGTCGCCGCGGGAGGCGAGGGCGAGAAGTGAGGCCAAAAGTAAAGATTTTTTCATGTCCGGTCCTGCCATCTCGCGGCCTCTGTTATTTCTCCGGTTTCCAGGTCCAGGCGGCAGAGGACGTCACAGCGGGATTTTTGGCTTCCGAAGTCCGTGGGGACCATCTGACCGGCGTCGGCGATGAGGTAGAGGGCCGCTTCGTCACAGAAAACGGGGTAAAAGCCTGAAATTTCCCCGAGCGTGTCCCAAGGGCCGGTGAGCGAAAGCTGGCGGATGAACGTCCCGTCCAGCCGGTAGACGAATACGGTGTCGCCGCCCTCGCGAAGGCCGGTGCCGAGCCAATATTCGCCGGTGACGGGGTCCGTCATCGGGTGGTCGTTTATGAGGCACATGTACTCATCGGAAAAAACGGCGGTGCCGTAGAGGGTCTTATCGCCGGTGTCCGCAAGCTTCACTGTTTCTCCGGTAGCAAGGTCCGTGCGCCAGTAGTCCCCGCCGGAGAGGTAGAAGTATATCGCGCCATTCAAAACGTACCACTGGGTCACCTCAACGCCTGTGGTCTCCCACCGTCCGACCTCGTCCTCATTTGGGACCTCCCACACGCGGGCGACGCTTTTTTCCACCGTATCGTAGGCGTAGATGGCATCCCGCCGCGCGCCGTTCTCGTCTGCCACGTTCAGCATGAAGTAGACGTTATCGCCGTCGGCCCATAAGGTATAGTGGGGCTCCCCGGGGTCATAGGCCGTATAGCCGCCGGTGCCGCCGCCGGAGAAGTATTCCTCGCCAAAGATGCGCTCGGCTTTCGCGGTGTCACCCTCCAGCGGCGCGGCGTACAGAACGCCGTTGTAGACAAAATAAACTGTCCCGCGGTGGCAGATTGGCTCGTCGAAGGAGGACAGGGGCCGTCCGTCAAGGGGCTGAAGCTCCAGGCTCATCACCTGACGGCGGCCTGTGCCGTCGGGGTTTACGGAGTAGACGTGTTTGCCAAGCTCCGTGAAGCTCCCGCCAATTTCCTCAAAATCCCGCTTGGCGAAATATAGCCGCCCGCCGCTGTACCAGATGGCGTAAGCGCCGGCGTAGGCATCGCAGGACTTGTCATCATGGGAGCAGTCGGGCCTTGCGCAAAGGGGGGTCACCCTGCCGGTGGAGCCCTCCAGATAGTAAAGGCTGGAGTCGAATTGGAAGTAGTAGCCCGTCTCGGACTTGCAAAGGTCCTTCATGCTGCCGAAGGCGGACTTGTCCATGTTCTTTTGAAATTCCCACCCGTCAGAGCCGTGAAACGGCAACCGCCCGGCGGCCCCGTCTACGCCGTCGCCGGTCTCACTCCCGCCCAGAGTTGGCCCCGGCTCGCTCCCGCCCTTATTTATCCCCGCGTCACACGCCCCCAGGGAGATCGCCATGAGGGCCGCAACGATCGCGGCGGTCATCCTTGTTCCCACGTCAGCTCCTCCGAAAAAGAATATCGTGCAGGCTTCGCGCCTGCACGATGGATCATAACCGGTAATTCTGCATTTTTTCTCAATTATTTGTGTATTATTTTTTAATTTGAGGGGTCATGGCAAATTCGGCCGTAACGCGCCCGCCGCCCTCGGGGGAGTTTTCCAATGTAAGGCTCCCGCCGTGCTTTTCACACAGCGTCCGGCAGATATAAAGCCCCAGGCCGAAGTGCTCCGCGTCCCCCTTTTTTCCGCTGTAATAGGGGTTCGACGCCGTCACCAGCTCCCGCTCCGTGAACCCCGGGCCGTCGTCGGTGACGCGGAGGATGAGCCTGTCGCCGGAGGCCTCCAGCGACACGTTGGCCTTAAGCTCGGCAAACCGCAGGGCGTTTGACAGGAGATTTTCATAGACCTCGTTGACCGCCCCGGCGTCGATATTCAGCGTGTCCTCCGCCACATCGACCACCACGTCAACGGCGATGTTCCGGCCCTCGCCGAGGATCTCAGCCGTCTCTCTCATACCGGAGGCCAGCTCCTCCGCCGGTACCTCCTCCGGGTGGAGCTCCACGTCCCCCAGCCTCTGGGCGGTGTTCATGGAGTTGACGAACCGCTCCAGGCGCTCCACCTGGGCCGACATGGTCCTGACGGTGTCAAGCACCTCCTCCTCGGGGATACGGCCGACGGGCACGTACCGGGAGAGCATATCAGTGTAGCCCTTCAGCACGGCGATGGGCGTGCGCAGATCGTGGGTGTAGGCGTCGTTGAGCTGGTGCTGTTCGTCGATCATGCGGAGCATACGGCGGTTGTTCTCATCCAGGGCCGAGCGCATCCGCTCGAAGGCGGCGCAAAGCCGCGCCATCTCGTCCCGCCCCGGATAATCCAGGGGGAAGTCCAGCTCGTTCTCCGCGATCCTCTCCGAGGCCGACTCGAGCATCAGCAGGGGCTTACGGAGCTTTGTGAACCAGAAAAGGATCGCCGCCAGCAAAAGCCCCGTGGCGTAGATGAGAAAGGGCACCACCTTGGCCTGGGTCATGGTGTACTGGTACGCCACCTTCACGTTCTGCGGAAGCTCTGACTCCAGCTCGACCCAGTACTGGTATCGGTTTTCACTCTCGGCGATGGAATAGGTCACGTCCGGGGCTTTTGTGTACCCCTCCCCTTTCTGCAGGTCCACGAAGGCGCCGGGGGCGATCACGGCGGCGCTATCCTTGAGCTGGACAAGCTCATAATATTTCGCCCCTGTCACCCGGTTTGCAAAGAAGGCGGAGGCCCCCAGGCCCGCCAGGGCGAAGAGGAAGAACGCCAGCCATATGGGTACCGACCTGTACCACTTTTTTATTTTATCCATCTGTATCCGCTCCCCCAGACCGTCTGAATATATGGCTTACAGCCAGCCCTTTGGAATTTCGCCCGTATGCGGCTTATGTGCTCCATGATGACGCCAACGTCCGTGTCGCTGTCCGGGTCCCAGATATGCTCGAATATCCGCTCCTTGCTGAAAAGCTGTCCCGGGTAGGTGGACAGGAGCTCGATGATGTCAAATTCCCTGGGCTTCATGGGGATCTCCTCCCCCCTGAAGCTCACCTGACGGGCGGTGTAATCTATGACGAAGTTATCGTCGAAAAGGGTCCGTCTGGGCGTCTGGTCCCGCCGGGCCTCACGGCGGAGGTGGGCCTCCACCCTGGCGCCGAGCTCGTCTAAGGAGAACGGCTTGACGATGTAGTCGTCGCCGCCGGCGGCAAACCCCAGGAGCTTGTCCCGGTCCTCCACCCGGGCGGTGAGGAACAGTATCGGACAGTTGACAAAGTCCCGGATCCTCCGGCAGACCTCCACGCCGTCGATGTCCGGCAGGTTCACGTCTAAAAGTATTATGTCCGGCTGCTTTCCGGCCTTCTCGATGCCCTCAAGGCCGCTTTTGGCAAGCATCACGTTATAGCCGTTCAGCTCGAAATAGCGCCTGAGCATAACGCCCAGATCGCCCTCGTCGTCCACTATAAGGACCGTCTTTCCCATGCCGCGCTCCCCTTTCATAAGGTGGCGTTCTCCACCACTTTAAGAATAACGGGTAATTCTAAAAAATTTCTAAACACCCCTTGATAATACGATTTTAACCCCTGGCGGCGGTAAAAGCAAGGTCACATATAAAGGATGGCCTTACTGATTTTTACGGGTCCGGCGGAGGTGGCGGTAGAGGGACTCGGTGTGGCGGTAGAGGGTGTATTTCAGGGGGTGGGGGGTGAGGTACAGCTCGCCTATGAGCCTTGTGAGGTCGCCGCCGAACTGGCGCTTGAAGCGGTAGAGGCCGCCGCGGGGGTCGGTCTCGTCGGTTATCTCAAGAAAGCCACGCAGATCGTAGAGCCAGTCGCCGCGGGCCAGGGCACGGCGGATGGCCTCCCACTGCATGAGGTGGCAGGGCATGGCGTTGCGGTGCTCGTTGGAGCTGGCGCCGTAGAGGTACCACGTCTTTCCGCCCATATGGGCAAAGAGCCCCGCGGCCAGGAGCTCGCCGTCCATTTTGGCCAGGAGCAGCGTCAGGCGCTCCGGGGCCAGGACGTCCCAGAGGCGGTAGTAGTACTCCCTCCCCCGGGCGGTAAAGCCGTCCCGGGCGGCGGTGACGGCCATAAGGTCCGAAAAGTCCTCCAGGTCCCGCCTGGTCCCCTCGACGATCTCCACCCCGCGGCGCTGGGCCAGGCGGATGTTGTAGCGGAGCTTCTTATGAAAGCCGCCGAACACCTGCTCCTCTGTCCTGCCCCTGAGGTCAAGGCGGAACAGGGACCGGGGCTGGATCGTGTCAAGGGCGTCACGGGGCTGACGCTCTCGCCAGCCGAGGGAGGTCATGTTGTCCTTAAACTCCATGTCCGTGTCCCTCACGTCCGGCTCGGCCCTGACGGCGAAGGCGCGGTATTTGACCATGAGCTCCCGGAGTCCCCGGGTGAGCTCCTCCATCGTCCGGCGGTCGGAGTCGGCGCAGACGGGGCCCCGGGGGCAGTATATGAGATTTCCGAACACCGGAAGGCGCCTTATGAGCACCCCGGCGCCGCCGGTCAGCTCCCCGTCCGGCCCCTCGGCCAGCACAAGCTCGTAGCTCCAGTTTGACTTCACCCGGGCCCACAGCGGCGACTGGGCCAGGTTGCACCGGGGATCCCTCTCCAGAAATTCCTGAAATTTTAAAAGGTCATCGGGGCCCTCCGCAAGGCGCGTCCTTATCTCTCCCACAAGAAGCTCCCTCTCTCACACAAAAAATTTCCGGAGCCCTCTGGCTCCGGAAATAACTTAACAATATAAAGCACCCAAACGGACAACTTGGGGACTCCAAACAGTAAACTTTTTGCATCAGAAGAGCATCACGGCGGTGGGACTACCGGCGGGCGTTGAGGGCCCTGGTGAGGCGGCTGAGGGCGTCCCGGAGGCGGGACCGGGAGGTGGCCAGGTTGAGACGCGCGAAATATCGGCCGTCGCCGCCGAATTGGGCGCCGGGGGACAGCACAAGGCCGGTCTCGGACCTGATGAAGTCGCAAAGCTCCCCGGTGTCGTCAGTGACCCCCGAGCAGTCCAGCCACAGGAGATATGTGGCCTCGGAGGGCGTGACGGGGATGTTGAGGGCCCTCAGCGCGTCGACGGCGAGGAGCTTATTTTGGAAAATGTACTCCCGGAGCTCATCCAGCCACGGGCCGCCCTTTTCAAAGGCCGCCACGGCGGCGGGGACGGCGAAGGTATTGGGCTCCGCCACCTCGTCGGTGTTGAGGCCCCGCCAGACCTTGTGCCTGAGCCCGGGCTCCGGGACGCACACGGCGGCCGTCTGAATGCCGGCGATGTTAAAGGTCTTTGTGGGGGCGAGACAGGTGACGGACACCTGCCGGCAGGTATCCGAGACGGAGGCGAAGGGGACGTAGCTTTTCCCGGGGTCCGTGAGGTCGCAGTGTATCTCGTCGGAGATCACCGTGACGCCGTATTTTTTCGCAAAATCGCCGATGGCGGCAAGCTCCTCCGCGGGCCAGAGGCGTCCCACGGGGTTGTGGGGGTTGCAGAGGATCATTAGAGTGACCTGCGGGTCGGCCATGGCCTTTTCCAGGGCCTCAAGGTCCCGGTGGTACCGGCCCTCCGCGTCACGGAAAAGGGGGACCTCCAGTGGGACGCGGCCGTTATTTAGGATGGAGTTGAAGAAGATGTTGTACACCGGTGTCTCGATGAGGACCTTTTCCGCCGGGGTGGTGAGCTTTCGCACACAGGTGGAGATGGCCGGCACCACGCCGGCGCAGAATATGAGCCAGTCCGGGGACATCTCAAAGCCGTGGCGATCCCGCCACCAGCGTATATACGCCCGGGACCACTCGTCGGGGATGATGTTGTAGCCGTACACCCCCTGGGCGGCCCGGTCGGCGATGGCTTTTCTGATCTCGGGGGCGGCGGGAAAATCCATATCCGCCACCCACATCGGGAGCTCGCCTGGGGCGCACTCGTCCCATTTCAAAGAGCCGGTGCCGAAGCGGTCAGGCAGGCTGTCAAAGTCGTACATCAGGCGCTCTCCTTACTGTCACAGAGGACGATCCTCGTCCGGCCCGGGTCCACCCTGTCCTTTTCCACGGTCAGCTCGCCGATGAAGTCGGCCCTTATATAGCCGGAGGTGGGATTGAGGACGGAGTCGACGCCGCCGACGATGTCCGCGTCCACGCTGGAGTACTCGAAGGCCAGAGTGGTGTTCAGGAGCTTGCAGCTGCGCAGTGTCAGGTTCTCGATATAGCACATGCCCTGGAGGCTTTCGATGGTGCAGTTTTCAAATGTCAGGTTCCGGCCGTTCCAGCCCAGGTACTCGCCGGAGATGAAGCTGTCGCGCACGAGGATGTTCTCGCCGTTCCAGAAGGCGTCCTTGGACAGAAGGCGGGAATTATCTACGGTTATGTTCTTCCCGCCATCAAAGGAATAGTTGCCCACCAGGCGCAGATTTTCGGCCTTCACGTTTTGGCTGTTCATGCCGAAATAGTCGCCCTTCGCCGACACGTTGTGAAGCTCCACCCCGTCGCAGTGCCAAAGGGTCTCCTGGGCGTTGGGCATGTCCACGTCGCGAAGGGTAAGGCCCCGGCAACGGCGGAAGTTCTTGGGCGCCTCGATGACGGCCCGCCTGACATCCATATCGTCCGTGTACCACACCCCGGCCCGGGCCATCTCGAACCACTGGCAGTCCGTGACGTGTATGTCACGGCAGTACCACAGCGGGTACTTCCACTTGAACATACAGTTCGTGAGGCTTATGCCGCGGCTCTCCTTCAGGGGCGACTCGCCGTCGTCGAATATGGTGTCGAAGATCTCAAGATCGCGGCTCATAAAAAGCGCCCGTTCGCCCGTTAGGCGCTGGGCGCGGATGACATTGCTCATGGCGCTTATCCTTTCGGCTGTGTATTTATACTGTCTCTGCCTTAAAGTATACCATCCATGTTGGGGAAAGGGAATTGCAAAGACGGCGGCTAATCGTCGCTCCGGCGATAAAAACCGCCGATTGGCCCTCACGCCGCCCAATAGCGGCGCCTCTGGGTCTCGTCCATACCCTTCACGAAATCCGCCTTGCACTTCAGGAAGTCCTGGATGTCCATGAGCACGTGGTAGAGTATGGCGCGGCTCTCAAATTCCTCCCTCGTCGCCGGGAGCTCCTGGTGGCGCATGTCGTCAAACAGCTCCTCCAGGCGCTCTATCTGCTTGTCGGGGCTGTTTATCTCCACCACGAACCCAGAGAGATACTCCAGGTAGTCCGCCACCACCGCCGCCTGCTGGGGCATGGAGCGGATGGACTTTATCTCATAGTGGAGCCGGTGGAGGATCTTGAACTGCTCAAGGCGCATCTCAAAATATGATATGTAATACTCCGGGTGGGACTGGAAGGTGTTGTCCTGATACTCATAGGCGCTGGCGATATACCCCTGAAGCTCCGCCTCAAGGTCGCCGATCTCGCCCCACACGCGGCCGGGCATCTGGCCGTCACGCAAGTACGCGGCCACGCCACGCATTATCTCCTGGAGCTGGCCCTCCACCCGGCGCATACTGGCGATGATCCGCCGCCGGTGGGCCCAGTTGGCGTGGAAGAGGTTAAGTATCAGCGCGAGGGTGACGCCGATGAGCACCAGGAGAAACTCGTTGAGTATAGACTTGGCGCTCAGGTCCTGGCTGGTCACAAGGTGCGCCGCCGCCACGCAGTTTACGGATATTGTCGACCTGAGGCCCAGGCACTCGGCGATGAACACGACGAGCATGAGCAGAAGCCCGTATGCCAGCCACATGTTGTGGACGTGGGCCACGATCACAAGGGCGAGGGCGACGGTCAGCCCGAAGGTGAGAAAGCGGCTTATCGACAGCCGAAAGGTCTCGAGCTTCGAGGTCATAAGCGTCAGGAGCGTCACCGTCCCCGCCGACACCGCGTAATCCAGATGGAGGCTCTGGGCGATGATTATGGCGATGCTGCTACCGATGCCGATCTTCGCGGCAAGAAGAAGGCTTTTTTTGTACTTCTCCATTCAAATCCCTCCCAGTGAAATTATACATTCCGGACATGTCGCAAGTCAATAGGAAAAGGGGGACTGGCGCATGTGGGGGGTGGTTTTCCCGTCTGTTTTGGCGCTTTATATTTGGAGGTCTCACACCTCACCCCTGCCCCTCCCCACGCCCGGGCGGGGAGGGCAAAAAAGGACGCGGCCCGGATGGGCCGCGGGAGACTGTCGAAAAAGCCCTGACGGGCTTTTTCCGACAAGGAAAACGTGCGGGAGTGGCTAAATTGGGGGTCAGGGGTGGAGCATGTTTAGAAGCTCGTCTATTGATCCCGCCACCGGGTCAAACTCCTCGGTCTCATGCCACCAGAAGTAGATCTTGCCGTCCAACTCGCAGAGCAGGTTCCCAAACCCGTCTGTGGCGAAAGGAAGGGCGGTGATCCTGCCCGCGTACTCAAATGTGGGCAGGTACAGGTATACGCTCTCCTCGCTGTCCTCATTGAAGGACAGGAGGTTTGAAAAGACCATCCCCTCCCGGGGCCTGTCGAAAACGTCCTTGTCAGGATACCCGCCGTTATGCTCCAGAATAAGAGCTTTAAGTGTGCCCGGGATCTCATGGGAATATCGGCGCTCAAATGTCTCAAGCGCGTCTGATGAGCTCAGGGGCTCCGCGAAGTCCCATGTGATATTATTCATTATCTTCCTCCTTTTCTTTAGCGGCCGCACCAGATGGAGTCCCCGCCGGTATGCGCTGTCCTTGCGTGTATATCAGTTCTAACAAGCTGCATCAAGCCTTGTTGCTGATTATGGTGCCATGTGTATCCGCGAGGCTTTTTGCCTTGTCTGATCATTTCTATTTGTCTCTTATTGAACTTTCGGCGGATATAAGGGTCATTTATTCGCCTCCTCAACCAATTATTGAGGTAATTAAACTGGTCGGTCTCCGGTCTACGTAGGTATCTTTTCGGTAGTCGTTTTTCCAGGATACTCTCAAACGCAGGAAATACGCCCCTGATTTCCACGTCGCCAATGTTGATTCGATCCCACATGAAGGGCACGTCTGTTTCCGGGTGTCGGCATCCCTCCAGGCGGCTGTTCCGGCAGTCCAGATAGAAAACATTGTTGCCAATGGCCGCGCACTTTCTGATATTTGCATCAGACATGCCAATAAGTCTAAGTCTCTTCCTCTCGTCACGCGTAAGCCTCTGGGGCGTTGGGTCATCGGTTGAACGGTCTTGCCACCCGCGCTGATCATCAGTCCCGGTCGGCAAGCTGTACAATTCCGCGTTGGCATAATTTGATCCCGTCATTAGCGGAAACGCCACTCTGTTCGCCACGTGCGCAGTCAAATACCGTGACGTCCTTCGGGCCGACGCTCGCCAGCCTCCCCTTTTTGCGCTCCGAGTTTTATAATAGAGCTTCCTCCCCATAATACATTTTCCCCCTCGTATCTGTCAAGGGCCGCACGGTGCTCCTGCAAAGCTATCCGGCGGCGAGAGGACCTAAAGTCCCACATGTTTAAGGAAAGAGCAAAAGATGTACTAAGCAAGGCAAATAAGACGCGCCCTGTCCAACAGGTAAAATACACCTGATTATTTGCGTCATTTTAATCATTGTTCCTTTCTTTTTTACTTAATCCACCTACAAAACCGCACGAATTGCCTCGCGAATTTCATTACCCGCTTCTTCAATACCATTATCGACTGAAATACGTTTGACTCCGTTTAAGATCATCATTCCAAGCGGGTGCCGGTTTCCCTTTCAGCTTATCAATTGCGCTCCGATTATCCTTTGTTGACAGAACATCAAACGCGTCATCTCCAAGTTCTACTCGGATCAAGTTGCTATCAAACTCGTACATTTTGCGTCTCTCCTTTTTATTCTAAATATTTGTGTTATCCATTTCTGGTCTGATGATCGCGGGCAAGTCGACCAATCGCTTTTCCTGCCCCGCTTGATTTTTATTTGCAAATTATTCTTAACGGTTTGTTTTTTGCACACCAAACCTGAACCGGCAATCCAAGTTGGCGATCACAGCTCCGGTCGAGGCCATGTTGAATGTTAGTCTGTATCAACATTATTGTCACTGCCGTCTTGTGTTTCCTCGCCCCCGAACCGATAATATCGCAATAATTCTTCCCATTTGTCAGATGCGGTCCCGGTGGCGCTTGTGGGCATCTCTTCCTCCGCGCTCACGTTCAGAATAACGTATCCATGTATTCCCAAACGCTCCGGGTCGTAAAGCCTGTCAGCCACGAGGAAGTGTTCTATTTTGCCTTCGTCGCTCTGCTTGGAAGATTCTGCGTACGCATGGATATGTCCGGCAAGGAAAAGGTCGATCGTCTCGCCGGTTTCTCTTTCGATCTTATCAATTATTCTCTTATAATTGCGTTCGTCGTATTTGCTCATCATTATGCTCTCGTTGACTTCGAAAATAAGTTTTGAGATCTGCTCATCACAAAACGCGCTGTTCTCATTCCCCTTCGTGTTTAATTCATTGATCCATTTTTCATAACATTTGATTAGATTATAAAGGTCATTTTTTCGCATATCCTCCACCGCTTTTTTAATTCCATCTTTGGCGGTGGCCTTCAGGCGGTTATAATATCTGTCGCTCTCCTGCTTCATGGACTCATGCCCCGCCTCCAGGTCTTGCATGGCATTGTCTAAAGCTCGGATCTGCTTGAGGAAATCGTCACGGACAGTCTTGAGCTTCGCTTCTATGGGGAGCAATGGGGATGTTCCTGTCATCATGGGCATGGCCGTTGCCTGTCCACCGTAGAGCTCCATTCCCACACGATATTGGAGCTCCCATTGCAATGCGGTGCAGAAGCAGTCTGACAGCCCATTAATTGGGCATGTCTCCGCGAGTCTTGGATCCCACTCCCATCCCGGCATACAGGAGTAGTTGTCAAGAAAATACGACGGCTCATACTCTGTGGAATAGTGAGCGGCGCAGATGCGATAGGGTCGGCGAAGTTTTGGCACACTCTTTTTCGATACAGGATCGTCTTCTCTTTTAGCGACGAGCCTCCAGGTCTTATCCTTCCACGCCTTTCTCCTGACCAGGGCCATGACTTTTGCCTCGTCTATTCCGATCTTATTTGTCCGGTGCGGGACCGCGGTACCGGAGCAGTTTAAGGACAAAATCTTGACATCCAAATTGCGGTAATCCCTCACCTCATTGAGGTCATTAAGGAGCAGTTCGTCAATTGGAGCGTCTAAATATTTGATCAGGAAATCTATAAAGTAGGCGAATTTGGACATGGTACTGCTGTCGCTCTCTACGGGCATAGCGGAGGTTAATTCTCTGCGCCGTAGGACCGCCTTATATTGGTTCATTGAGGCATAGTCATGGTTACCTGTGGTTATTATGATGCGTCTTCTCCAATCGTGTGGAAGATACCCATCCTCATCCATCCACAGTTCAGAAACAATGCCATCCAGCAGATCCATAGCAAGGCCATAATTCTTTTCCATTTGCGGGGCGCTTGCTTCCCGTCCGTCCACTATATCTCCCGTGATTATAAGGAGGTCGATTTTTCTGGATTTTAAGGTTTTCCGGATACAGTCCTTGACCTTGTCACGCAGGCCATCGAACTTATCATTTATATGAAGATCCGAAATGTGAATCACGGCTGGGTGTCCTGAATAGTCATTAGCGAACGGCCGAATATAGGAGCAGTCGAACCGGAAGTTGGTCAAGACAGTATAATCCCTGGACAGGATCAGCTGCAGGCTCTCACGCATAAACAAAATGTCCCTCGCCTTACGCATTGCGGCTTTGGTATACGCGCCATTGTCGGTTCCAAACACATGTTCTTCTGAGAGGGACTGAAGTACCAGGTGGAAGCGGTTCAAATTTGTTCTGTCACTTTTAAGAGAGATACTAAGGACCAGATAGTCCTGATCGTTTTTCTTTTGTATCATGGATACATCAGGAATAAGCGTCGTTACCTTGTATTCCTCGTCGGCCTCCAAACAGTTACCGTCGTTGCGGATAAGGCGCAATAGGTTGTCGACGTCATGCGGCTTTAGTATCTTTTTCAGCAGCCTTTCATTGTAACCTGACTGCGTGAATATCTCCGGATAGTTTCCATCCGACTCATATACTATATAGCACATCTTAAACCCAGTCAGGCCGCAGATCGTCCGGCATAGATCCTCGTACTGATATGGAAGCTCGTCAATTATATGATTTTCGGCAAGGTAATTAATGCGTCTGAAGTACTGGAGCATATAAGTAAGCGGTTGGATACCTCCCCCTTCCTTGCTGGTGGCGGCCGCGCAACCTGTACTTAAATGCCAAAAACGGCAGAAGTTTCCCAGAATATTCTGGTATAGAATGTTACGCATTTCTCCGTCGCCGTCCAGGTTGGAGTAGCAGCCTGTCAAGACTTTGACGGCTTCCCTATCCAGGAGGCGCATGTATTTCGGAAATTCGTCCGCGGGTCTGACGTCGCAATGTGCTGACCAGAATTTCGGTGAAATACTTTTCTCAAGGTCACGCATTCCGGTATAAAGCATTTGAGTATTTTCCAAATAAATGTATCTCGCGAACAGCGTCATGTTCTCACGGACCGGTAGCGGCACAGTACAGGTAATTCGGTTTTCCAGATTTACAGGTGTTTTCGTAAGTTGCAGACATGGGACAGCGTCGTTTGAAAGCATAGTCGCGGATTTCGCGGACTTGAGATACCTTATAATCATCCTGTCAGAGGTCGGAAGCACCATATGGGCGGCAAGGATAGCATGACCCGCATCCCCGTCCGTCGCAGTGAAATAGGTATTAAGATACTGTTCATATGCTGTCGCGATCGATTTCACGCCGGCTACGTTGATTTTTGCGCTGATCTGCAGGTCAGCCATCCGGTGGATCAATATCATCTGCATATGGTACTGAAGCAATACGCAGAGCTTTCCGCAATAAAATTCATTGTACTCTTTTGGGTTGCAAATAGGTGTCATAACGGATACGATTTTTCTCCACTCCGGGCTTTCGTTCGTTAGGTCTTTAATTCTGGAATTTGAAAAATCCCCGACGCGTAAAATCTCCATTACTGCCAGCATATCGTCTAAAATCCCAGTAATCGCCCGCCTGAACTCATAGTAATTCACAAGCTGTTCACGGGACGCGACTTTTATGTAGGAGATGATCCATTCAGCGTTTTTTGCTAAGCAGAAGCGATATATTTCAGCCTTGTCTGTCGCTGGCCATTCGGCCATAGCTTCTTCGGTGGATTGCAGAGGTTCGGCAATAAGCTTGATCAGTCGGTTTCGATAGTCCGCCGCGCACGGGTCGCCGGTGCTTATCTCGTAAAATAGCTCGTAGGTTTTCTGCATACTCAAAAGCCGCATGTAACTACGGACCCCTATCAGCTCTCCGTGTGCAATGCGTAGCACCTCCCGCTGAAATATCTCCGCATCCATTTGGCCAACAAAATCTCGGACGTAGTTGACTACCTCCCGAATTGTCAGTTTTGCGCAGTTATTGAGATATTTTTGCCTGAGCCGATATAGTTCTTCGGGATCCGTTGGCAAATTCGGGAGCTGGAATTTATATGAGCATGTCTCAAAAAATTTTGAAAACTTTTCTGCCACGTCCACAGCGGTGTCATAATCATGTTTTCTCAAATCGTCAACTGTTATTCCAAGAGTGGCGGACATGCGCTTATATCGCTCTTGGGATTCCTCGCGGGCAAAACTGAAGAGACCGATATTTTTACCGTGTTCCGGAACATTGACGTAAAGCCATTGGACAAACCACGAGAAATAAGACGAGTGGTCAAGAATCGCCTCGTCCAGGTCCCTGTTATATTCCTCCCTGGAGCGTTTCCGGTGCTTCTCCTTGAGCCTCTCAAACTCACTGCTGAGTTGCTCCGTAGAGGAGCGTTTTTCCAGCAGATCGTACTTTTTTGCCGTCCGGCAAGCCGGGCAGCGGTCGCTTTCCGTGTTATACGAGGGAATTGCGAGATGAACATACGCGAAGAAATTGTCTTCGGGGTCATGGACAAAGAAATTAGCCGAATCATAGGAACTGCGGTTGACCAGCAAGAACAGGTGATCAAACAGAAACACATTATCATAGGGAATGCCTGAATGTTCGAGCAGCATCTGCACCAGCAGCCGCGCGCGATTCAGTATGTTACCGGTAACAACGGAGCTATCCGCAAAATGGACCTGGAAGCTGGCATTGGGATTAGAGCGTTTTACTCTACGGTAATCCTCCGCGATAAAGCTGAACTTTGCCCGCATCTCCTCCCTGTATATGTCAGTGAGATTTAGGCGCAGGACTCTGACCTGCCCCTGGAAAACGACATCTATTACTGCCTTTACAAAGCCCGAATTGGCAAACTGCATTGGCACCACCAGGACATGGTAAGCATCTGCATTGGTACGATAAACGCGAAGCAAATCACGGATCTCATTGCAATTCTCGCGGAAAAGGTTTTCAAAGTCGATATAAAACTGAAAATGATTGTTTGCAGAATACATGTGGGAATAATGCACGTTCTGAAACAAGCTGCGGATTCGGGCCCGGTTTGCCTTTATTCCGCCGGTTTTACGCACCAAGCACTCAAACCCGTTGGGGCGCTGTTCGTGGAGGGCAAAAATCGCGTTGGGTTCAGTTTCGGAGTGCCGCACATCTATGATCGGGCGGGTCGACTTTCCCTCCTCTTTGCAAATCGGGCAAGAGTCCGGCGCGTACCATTTTGTATTCACAGGTATAAGATACTTCACCCGGCATTCGAGCAGCGACGAATTTTCCGCACATGGAACAACGGTGTGATCTGTGCTGTTGAATCGCTCCCAGAAGCGCGCTGAAGTATCGCTCAGGTTTCCGTCTGAGTTCAGCAGGTCCTTATTGATAAGCACGAGGCAAAAATTCCGTGAAGGGGCATTGAGAACAGATTCGCTCAAATCGCTTTCACTTCGGAGCGCCTGCGGTTGCGAGCCGTCATTTTTGGCCTTACATGCCCTCGCCGCCTCTTCCCGTTTTTCCAGGAAAAACTTGCTCGCGCGATTGTGCATCTTATATACGGTTGAAAGCGTGGTCCCCACAGGTAAGACCGTCACAACCTGAACATTGGCAAAATCTGCGTAGGATACAGAGCAGGCGTCGAAATAAGGCTTAAAGTACACCTCCCCGTCACTGGTCCCGTCGTATACTATTGCTGAATATACCTTCGTTTTCTCTAACGTGTTCTCCAGCCAGAACTTGACCTGGAGCAGAAGCGTAGAGGAATACTTCTCGTATCCCAGCAACAGCAGGGGGAAATCCTTATTGACCTTGTAATCGCGGTATAAAAGCTCAGTGACGATCAAATACGCGAAATACGCGATGTTGCCCATGTTGTGGAAAAGCAACTCCGCTTCGCAAAATTGGCCCATGTGAAGCTTGGAGCCAAGGCGGATGTGCGTATTGCGAATCATACAACCGTATTCACTTGACTGCATGTCAGTTTCAAGCGCCGCAGAAATACGTTTATAAAACCAATTTTCTCCCCAGGGAATGTTTTCCAATGAGGTTATTCCGGCGCTTGCGGGAAAGCTGGCAGGTAGAAACAGGTCGAATGGGAACAGCTCAACGTGGCCGCTTGCTTTAGACGATGATGTGTTGTTATAAGTAAGATAGTTTAATAGCGGAAGGTACTCCAACGTGTATTCCGAATGCTGATACGCAAAAAGGATCGCGCTTCTTTGCGCGTCTGACAATATGTTACCGGAAAGAATAGTCTGTGTACACGGGATGTCCGCTCTCCCGTTGGAACACAGCGCGATCTGCACGTTGGACATATCCGGTTGCACCCCGTCAATGTAAAATACGGAATACCAACGTATAAATTCGTGCAGTGTATCCATGTCCGGAAATAGCAAAGCGATCCGCAGGGGGATATTTCCCTCAGTAGACTGGACATATGCGATTTGCCTGAACAGGGCCTTGGCCAGAAGCTCAACTCCGGGGGAGCTGAGCTGATTCAAATTAAGCATGACGACCGCATCGGACAGTTCTCCCGCGCACTGTGACCGCAAATAGTCGTTTAGCCTTTTTTGAATTGTGATAATATCATCGATTTTAACAGAAAAAGTCACTCCATCAAAAAGGGTCTCATAGTCAACATAGATCAGGTGGTTACGGGGCGGGAGAACCTTTGAGCCGAAATAGCTCAGCTGTTCAGCTTCTGCTCCATTCACGTCAGGTAAGCTGGGCCAACTGTCACTTATCGGAATGATCGCGCTCCACTCTGTTACATACGAATCTTCCGGTTCATATTCATCTCCGTCGGATGAAAGCATATTTTCGTTGTTGTAAACAAGTGTCCTTCCGTTACCGTCCGGTGTACGCCCCATAAGGTACCCGTTGTTGACGCTAACAATATGCTGAAGTAAGCGCAATCCGTAATGAACAGTCACGTCCTCAATGTGGGAGCTGAGAGGCGTTTCTCTTACCGGGAGATGAAAAAGGTCGTGCAACTGTCCGGCATACTTCCGACGCGCGGACAATTCCTCATCCGAAAGACATCCTTCAAGCATGATCTCTTCCCTGTCGAATTGGGCAGTCCCGGAGGCCGGCGATTTGAGGGCTTCTAAAAAGACATGTTCATTGTATTGACGAATCATCCCGATTTGCCCGTTCTCGCCCATTGCGCTGTCAAGAACATAAAATTCAAAGTAAAACCTGTAATCTTGGTTAAAGATATTGTCTCGGTCAGCCCACGATCTGTTCTTATTCGCTTTTGTAAAACAGGGCCTGTAACGCTCATAAAGCTCTATGCGGTTTTTGGACTCCTGAGGAAAATCGGACATAGTCGTTTCGCGTCCCGCCCGATGGACACGAATGCCAAACCATGCCCGGTGCCCCTGAGAGTGCAGGCACGCGTTTTCGATAAGTTGGTACAACGCCTCTCCGTACGTGATCGCGTCTATTCGACTTTTCTTAAGCAACGCATCATTGATCTGGGGGTTGTCATCCACGCTGTACAGTGCTTTTTCATTGATTAATTCCAAAAGGATATACATCCATACGATTTTGGCCAGCACAGTCATGCTGTCCAAGTGAGCATTTATGTAGTCGTTTACTTGCTTACGAAGAGCATCTTTCGTGGGATTATTTAATCTGGATTGCCGCTCTCCGGAGTATTCCGCATTCTTTACGGCGTGTATCAGCATATTCGCCATGTTAAAATAATCCGGTGTCTCATCCTCCGGGCCTGAATATTGACTGGTGTTCAAAACCTGATAGCTCTTATATGGGTCCGAATTTGACGCTATGGAACACAGCGGGAAGATACGGCTTTTCTCCCAACCGGAGGTCACGAGCGGCTTCCCGTTCACGTTGATCTGAATATATTTGGTCTGTTCCCATTGGGACAAAAAGGCAGCTACCCGACCATACTCGTCACCGTCGGCCTTCCTGTTTTTCTCCTTAAAAGCAATATTCAAAGTAAGCTTTTGCTCAGAACTGATGCGTTTTTCACGATATAGGCGATTGGCAAAGGGGAAAAAGTATCTAAGCTGAGTCACTTCGCTGGACGCGTCGCTCAACTCAACCTGGACTTCGAAATTTGAAACTCCACGGGATGTTTTGTATAATGCCTGCCAGTCGCGTTTATCAAGACCATTTAATTTCATTTGCGTTTCCTCCTTCACTTTATATCGCTATTGGGGCCTATTTCCTCTCCGGGACCGGCAACCTTAGGTGAGGTTCTGCAATCGAAGATCATAATGGATGAAATCGGCTCAAGTTCCGTGGCGTCTTTTGCGGAAATCCAGTTGTTCTGCATATCGGCCTCGTTATTTATCAGCTTGTAAAGATATTCAGGGATAGTATCCCCGCTGTGCCGGATTCCGCGCTTGTCCGCGTCATCTCCATTCGTTTCGCTTGAAACATAAAATTGATCGATCGCCGACAATATCTTTGCGGGCCTGCTCCCATCGAGACGCTGTTGCGACTTGGCCAAACCTTTTTTGCTGTCAAACAGCGTGTGATTGTTGCTCCATATAAGATCGCACATTGATAAGCCAAGAGAGTTATTCAGAATATCTGTATCAGATATTTCCTGGATAATGTTGTTGATATACTTCTCTCTTATGCTCTCGGCAGTGGCAAGATAAGCGCCGTTTTCGCAGTTTTCGCACCAAGTCACAATTCGCTTGTTTATATATGGGAAATTTCGTATCTGCATCTGCGGACTTGGCCTGGAGCATGAATAGAATAAGTACAATGGCATGGCTGATCTGCTTTCGGCTGCCTTGATCAGCAAATCAATTTGATAACCATTTCCGGTTTCGTACGCGATGGAAGGAAAGACGTTCGTGTTAGTCATCAACCGTTTTGCCTGCACTAAAAACCGATAAGCGCATAGGGCATCCTTTTCGGTAGTCAGTACCCACCACTCCATGTGAGAATCCGCAAGCACATTCGCTTGTCTTGTAACGCATTTAAATCTGCCTGAGCTTTTTGTCAGCATAAACTGAAGCCAATCCGTAATATAGCTTTCTTTTGCCAGCGGCTGTACGGTGAGCCAGCGAAATAATTCACCGGAAATCAAATGAAACATAAAAAGGCACCTCCAAAAGCTTGATCCAAAATAACGCCCAATGCATAATTTAAAATTATGTATTTGTTACTTGTCAGGTCAGTTGCCGAATTTAAACTTTTCGAGTTAGCTAAACCTCTCAAATATATAATGTGTTGGGTGAACTGTTTCGTTACAGGAATTATTCGAAGAAAGGTATAAATTGCGTGAAAAAGCGGCCTAAATTACATTTTCCTTTTTTATTTTTGAATTAACCATATACTCAACCGTTCTCGGGCAAAGCTTTATTTTAGTTCTCCGCCAACAGTTGGGATAAACTTCGGCAAATGGGGCTTTTTGCGCGTTATGGGGGGCTATGGTAAAATTGTTACTCTCACACCTCACCCCTGCCCCTCCCCACCCCCGGGTGGAGAGGGCAAAAAAGGACGCGGCCCGGGTGGGCCGCGTATTTTGAGTTGCGTCTGTGGGTGGGATGGGAAAAAGCTCCTCTTCGGGGGGGAAGGGGAGCTTTAGTGGTTGAAGTTGTTCATGGCGCTGGGGACGCCGTTTTGGATGACGTGTTCGACGGCCTTGGCGGCGCGGGCGGCGGTGGACAGGATGGTTTCGGCGTCCTCGTTGCGGAATACGCTGAGGACCCAGTCCACCATGTCCCAGTCCGGGGGGACCTGGCCGACGCCTACGCGGATGCGGGGGAAGTCCTCGCCGCCGCATTTGGCGATTATATCCCGAAGGCCGTTATGGCCTCCCGCGGAGCCGGAGGGGCGGATGCGGATCCGGCCCAGGTCCAGGTGCACGTCGTCCGAGACGACGAGCACACGCTCCAGGGGGACTTTATAAAAGCGCATGGCCTCGCCGACGGCGTCGCCGGAGAGGTTCATAAATGTCTGGGGCTTCACGAGGAGCGTTTTCGCACCGCCCACGTCGCAGGTGGCTGTGAGGGCGTGGAATTTCGCCCGGTCGATGCGGACGCCGCGGTCCTTTTCAAAGGCGTCGGCCGTGAGGAACCCGGCGTTGTGCCGGGTCATCTCGTATTTCGGTCCCGGATTTCCCAGGAAAACAACTATCCAGTCGACGCCGGAGGTCTTTTTGGAGAAGAACATCTTATTTATAGAGGGTGGACATGGAGACCTCCTCATACACCCTGTCGATGGCCTCGGCAAACATGGGGGCGATGGAGAGGAACTTTATCTTGTCGCACTTTTTGGACTCGATCTCGGGGATGGAGTCAAGGAGCACCAGCTCGTGGATGCAGCTTTCGTTGATGCGCTGGATGGCGGGGCCGGACAGGACCGCGTGGGAGGCGCAGGCGTAGACGTTTTTCGCTCCGCCGATCTCGACCAGGGCCTTGGCCGCGCCGCAAAGGGAGCCGGCGGTGTCCACCATGTCGTCAAAGAGTATGACGTCCATGTCCTTGACCTGGCCGATGATGTTCATAACCTCGGACTGGTTGGCCCGCTCGCGGCGCTTGTCCACGATGGCCAGATTGAGGCCCAGACGGTGGGCGAAGTTGCGGGCACGGGCCACGCTGCCCACGTCGGGGGACACAACCATGACGCCGGGGTTGCCCTCCCCGAACTTTCTGGAATAATAATCGGCAAAGATAGGCGCTCCGGCCAGGTTGTCCACGGGAATGTCAAAGAAGCCCTGGATCTGGGGGGCGTGGAGGTCCATGGTCAGGACCCGGTCCGCTCCGGCGGAGGTGATGAGGTTGGCGACAAGCTTGGCGCTGATGGGGTCGTGGCTCTTGGCCTTCCGGTCCTGACGGGCGTAACCGAAGTAGGGCATAACGGCGGTTATGCGGCCGGCGCTGGCGCGGCGGCAGGCGTCGATCATAACCAGAAGCTCCATGAGGTTATCGTTGACTGGGGCGCAGGTGGACTGGACAAGAAAAACATCGGACCCGCGCACCGTCTCATAAAGGGACAGTGAAACCTCTCCGTCGGAGAAGTGGGAGACGGTCATATCCCCCAGGCGCGTGCCCATGTCGCGGCAGATGGCCTCTGCCAGGGTCCTGTTTGAATTGCCGGAAAAAATCTTGATATCCTTGCCGTGTGAGATCATCGGTTTTTCCTCCAATTATTTTGGTGTTTCCATCATAACATATATCCCGCTGATTGTGGGCACAAAAATACACTAAAGTTTGCGGTTTTTTTAGGTCAATTTGTGCCCATTTTCTCCGCCTTTTTCCAAAACCTCGCGGACCTCCAAGGTCCCGTTTTTTACGGTAAATCGAATATCAAAGCCGCCGTATTCCATGCCGTAGACCCGCTCCGGGTCGTCCTGATAGGTGGGCCGGGGGTCCATGCTGAGGATCTCCACCGCGGCCTGGCGCTTGGGGGCCGGGAGTACGTCCAAAAGCTCCCTCGGAAAAACCACCTCCACTCCCCTCTCCGGGACGCTGTCGGTCCAGCCGCCGAGGGCGTCTGACTTTGAGTCGGCGTATTTTATATAGGGCTTTATGTCATAGACGGGGGTCATATCGGCCATGTCCGCACCGGAGATCAGAAGCTCGCACCGCTCCCGGTCCACGGCCAGCAGACGGACGCAGGACAGTCCCAGGGAGTTGGGCCGAAAGGGCGACCGGGTAGCGAATACGCCCATACGCTCGTTGCCGCCGAGCCTGGGCGGCCGGACCGTCGGGGACCAGCCGTCCCTTTTCGCCCGGTCAAAGCCCCAGATGAGCCAGATGTGGGAAAAGCCCTCCAGCCCGCGAAGGGCGTCGGGATTTTTATACTCCGGCTCCAGCACAACTCTCGACTCCACCTTTTCCGCAAGGCCGCTCTGCCGCGGTATGCCGAATTTGGCGGTAAAATCGTTCCGGACCCTGGCTATGACTGAAAGCTCCATAGTCTCACCTCGGTTTTATTGTAGCACGTGGCGGGGCATTAGGCAAGACGGGTAATATACTTGAATTTAAGGCAATAAGCGACGCTTTTTCTTGACAAGGCGGCGCTTTGATAATAAAATATAGGGACTATATCATATGAAGCGGGAGAATTTTATGGCTAAGGATAAAAAAGTAGAACAGATAACCGATATGGACGTGGACTTCACCCAGTGGTACACCGACGTGTGCACCAAGGCGGAGCTCATTGACTACTCCTCCATCAAGGGCATGTTCATATACCGGCCCTACGGCTACGCCATATGGGAGAATATCCAGCACATTCTGGACGCCGAGTTCAAGGCGCTGGGGCACGAGAACGTGTACCTGCCCATGCTCATACCCGAAAGCCTCCTCCAGAAGGAGAAGGACCATGTGGAGGGCTTCGCCCCGGAGTGCGCCTGGGTCACCATGGGGGGCTCGGACAAGTTAGAGGAACGCTACTGCATACGGCCCACCAGCGAGACGCTTTTCTGCGAGCATTATAAAAACGTGATCCACTCCTGGAGGGACCTTCCGAAGCTGTATAACCAGTGGTGCAGTGTACTTCGCTGGGAGAAAACCAGTCGGCCGTTCCTGCGGCACCGGGAGTTTCTCTGGCAGGAGGGCCACACCATGCACGAAAGTGAGGAGGAGGCCCGGGCCGAGACTCAGCGGATGCTGAATGTCTACGCCGATTTCATGGAGAACACCCTGGCTATGCCCGTCATCCGTGGCCGCAAGACCGACAAGGAGAAGTTCAACGGCGCGGAGGAGACATACACCGTGGAGTGCATGATGCACGACCACAAGGCCCTTCAGGGCGGCACCAGCCACTATTTCGGGGACGGCTTCGCGAAAGCCTTTGACATCACCTTCACGGGCAAGGACAACCAGCTCCACCACCCCTATCAGACCAGCTGGGGCGTATCCACCCGCATGATCGGCGGCATAATAATGACCCACGGCGACAACTCCGGCCTTGTGCTCCCGCCGAAAATAGCGCCTATCCAGGTGATCGTGGTGCCCGTGGCGATGCACAAGGAGGGCGTACAGGAGGCATCCGAGAAGCTCCTTGAGACGCTTAAAAACGCGGGCATCCGGGCAAGCATCGACCTTTCCGACCAGTCCATGGGCTGGAAGGCCGCCCAGTACGAGATGAAGGGCGTGCCCGTGAGGCTGGAGCTGGGGCCCAGGGACATCGAAAACGGCGTCTGCGTGGCGGCAAAGCGCACCGGCGGCGAGAAGCTGACGCTCTCACTTGAGAACATAGCCGACAGCGTGAAGAGCGTACTTGACGAGGTGCAGAAGGAGCTCTACGCCAGGGCCCTCAAGAACCTTCAGGACAACACCTTTGACGCACACAGCGTGGAGGAGGTCCGGGAGGGCTGCCGAAAGGGCGGCTTTGCCAGAATGATGTGGTGCGGCGACGAGGAGTGCGAGGTCAAAATGAAGGAGGAGGCCGGAGTCACCAGCCGGTGCATCCCCTTCGAACAGCACCACATCGGCGATGTGTGCCCCGTCTGCGGAAAGCCCGCCAAGCACATGGTGATCTGGGGAGTCGCGTATTGATGGCGTAAGCGCGTGGCGCGACGGGTGTTTTACGCTTTTTAGGTAAATTGAATGGCCCGCCGGGAGGCGGGCCATTTGAGACTGTCGAAAAAGCCCTGACGGGCTTTTTCCGACAAGGGGAACGTGCGGGCAATTTTCTCCGAATTTTGCG
>CANRLF010000007.1 GCA_947631395.1 uncultured Oscillospiraceae bacterium | reverse complement strand
CCGCTTATCCCACCTCATCCCTGCCCTTCCCCGCCCGGGCGGGGAAGGCGGCCACGCGGGGAGGGTGGGGCGAGGGAAGGAGGGGGTGCGCACGGCTATGGCCTCGACCCCTCAGTCGGCTGCGGCCGACAGCTCCCCGGACGTCGGGGAGCCTAAGGGGAGTGAGGTTGCGCCGGAGGCGCGGATTTTATTATCGCCTGTGGGCGGGGTGTTTTGCGGAAGGGGGGCAAAGAAAAATACGGGCGGGGGTGGGACCCGTCCGTATTTTTGGAAAAAACTGTGGGGATTTTTTAGCCGTTAAATTCTTCGCCGGCTTCCATTTGGGCTATGGCGTTTTTGATGTAGGGGCCGACTTCGCTGCGGTCGAGGCTGAGGGCTACGGCGAGCTCGCCGTAGAGCATGTCCTCGGCGCGCTTCATGTAACGCTCGTCTATCTGGCCTAACTTCTTGCCCTGGGAGGTAACGTGCTGGCGCTTCAGGTATACGTCCTTTATGAGCTTGACAAGGCCGGCGCAGCTGTAAGACTGGATGGCCTGCTGGTAGTGCTCGGTGAGGAAGCGGAGGTTGGAGTTCTCATACAGCTCGCCGGTGACCTCGGGCATGGTGCGGATGAGGTCGATGGCCTCGTCACGGCTTATGACCGGGCGCATGAAAACAGGCGTATCCACCGGCGCGAATACGCGGCCGGTGCGGTAGAGGGGGGACAGGGTATAGTAGAGCCTGTCCTTATTGACGCCAGACACATTGGGCGAGCCGATGTCCTCAACGACGCAGACACCCTCGCCTCCGTAAATTATCATTTCACCGGTCTCAAACATAAAAAGCTCTCTCCCAAATCGCGACAAAATACGAAATATATGTACAAATCTTTTTAAACGTATTATATCATAAATTTTGCCCGAATGTAAGTAAAATTTTTCACTTTTTTCGAAAAAAGCTTGCGTTTTTTGCTTATATATGAAAATCGTATTGCCTTTTGGGGGTGAAAAAACTATAATAAAATTTAATCTGTTCATTTATGGAGGTAATTATGAAAAAACTGGGTTTTGGCCTTATGCGTCTGCCGGTCACCGATCCTCAGGACCAGAAGAGCATCAACATGCCGGAGCTTTACAAAATGGTGGATACCTTCCTTGAGCGCGGTTTTACATACTTCGACACCGCCTATATGTACCACGACCATCAGAGCGAGATCGCCATAAGGGAGGCGC
Source organism: uncultured Oscillospiraceae bacterium (assembly GCA_947631395.1). Taxonomy (GTDB): domain Bacteria; phylum Bacillota; class Clostridia; order Oscillospirales; family Oscillospiraceae; genus RUG626. Next base: position 87,309 of record CANRLF010000007.1, on the reverse strand, counting down.
TGGTGAAGCGGCACCCACGGGACAGCTTTACGCTGACGACGAAGTTGCCGGTGTCCATGTGCAAGGAGCAGGGGGACCAGGAGAGGATATTTGAGGAGCAGAGGCAAAAGTGCGGGGTTGAGTACTTTGATTATTACCTCCTGCATAACCTTAACAGCAGGAACCTGGACACGGCCGAGAGCTTTGACGCCTTTGGCTTCCAGGAGAGGCTCCTGGCGGAGGGGAAGATACGGCATATGGGCTTCTCCTTCCACGACAAGGCGGACGTGCTGGACAGGATCCTCACGGAGCACCCGGAGGAGGAGTTCGTACAGCTCCAGATAAACTATCTGGATTGGGAGTCTGAGCGCGTCCAGTCGAGGCTGTGCTACGAGACGGCCATACGTCACGGCAAGAAGGTCATAATAATGGAGCCCGTGAAGGGCGGGGCGCTGGCGAAGCTGCCGGAGGAGGCGGAGGAGCTTCTGAAGGCCGCGGACTCGGACGCGTCGGTGGCGTCCTGGGCGGTGCGCTTCGCCGCGGGACTGCCGGGGGTACACGTGGTGCTGTCGGGCATGAGCGACCTTGCGCAGCTTGAGGACAACACAAGCTATATGGCGGACTTCAGGCCGCTGACGGAGGAACAGCGGGAGATGCTGTTCAAGTGCGCCGACATCATCAATAACTACACCGCCGTGCCGTGCACCGCCTGCCGCTACTGCACGGAGGGGTGCCCCATGGGCATAGAGATACCGGACATACTGGCCCTTTACAACGCGCACATGAAGGCGAAGATGCTGAGGAGCTGGTCGGACCCGTCGAAGGAGCGGTATCAGGAGTTCGTCAGCACCCACGCCAGGGCCTCCGACTGCGTCAAATGCCGCCAGTGCGAGGGCATATGCCCACAGCATCTGCCGGTGGTGGATACGCTTGAGGAGATAGCCAGGATTTTTGAAAATTGAGGTGGATATAATGAAGGTATTGCTTGTAAACGGAAGTCCCCACGAGAAGGGGTGCACCTACACGGCCCTTGCCGAGTGCGCTAAGGCGCTCAATGATAACGGCATAGAGACGGAGTTTTTCTGGCTGGGCAACGCTCCCATCGGCGGTTGCCGGGGCTGCGGAGGCTGCAGGAAGGCCGGGAAATGCGTTTTCGGCGGGGACAAGGTCACGGAATTTACGGACATCTGCGATAACTATGACGGCTTCATCTTCGGCTCGCCGGTCCACTACGCGGCCATGAGCGGGGCCATGACGAGCTTCATGGACAGGGTGTTCTACTCAGCCGGTGGAAGGCTCCGGTCAAAGCCCGGGGCGGGGGTAGTGTCGGCCCGCCGGGGCGGCACCACGGCGGCCCTGGATCAGCTTCAGAAGTATTTCTACATAACCGGTATGCCCATCCCCACGAGCCAGTACTGGCCCATGGTCCACGGCAACACCCCCGCCGAGGTGGCGGAGGACCTGGAGGGGCTTCAGACGATGAGGCTTTTGGGGGAGAATATGGCGTGGCTTTTAAAGTGCATCGAGGCCGGAAAAAAGGCCGGGATAGAGCCGCCCGAGAGACAGCAGAAGATAAATACGAATTTTGTGAGATAAGGATTTTCCCCTCCGGGAGGAGGGGAAAATTTTTTGGATATTTTGTAAAATATACTTGACAATATATCCAAGAAGTATTACACTGAGTATCGAAAGGGGAGATATTTATGAGGAGAATAATTATCCCGGTGACGCTCATTGTACTCGTGGGTGGGCTTACGGCTCTTGTTGTCGTCGCCGGCCGCAACAGACGGGACAGATACGACGAAAGACAGCTCATGGAGCAGGGGAGGGGCTTTCAATACGCCATGCTCACCATGCTCATTTACAATCTGGTGGAGCCGCTTTGCGAGCTCATGGTCGGACGCAAATTCATGGACGCGAACGTGGCCCTTTGGATCAGCGCCTGTCTGGGCATTGTGGTGTTCGCGGTATACTGCGTCATAAAGGACGCCTACGTGACGGTCAAAACGAGCCCCTGGGTTCAGACATTTGTCATGGGGCTTTTTTCGGTAACATATACCGTCAGCGCCTTTTTGAGGCTGGACGGGGGACTTATCAAGGACGGGATGCTAACGGTGGACTGCGCGAATTTCGCCCTCGCGGCGGATTTTGTTATCATATTCCTGACATTGCTCATAAAAACTCTCCGTGACCGGAGGAGAAGGGAATGAAAAATCCGCAACCCGACAATCAATCTTTGCATCCGGATACAGGAAAGGGGAGGTAATTATGGCGGGGATGACGGTTCCGATCATTTTGCTTGTACTTGTGGGTGGGTTTACGGCTCTTGTTTATTTCGGCTCTGCTGACCGTAAGGGCAAGACAGGGAACGGGGCGTATGACGAGCGGCAGGTCAGGGCACGGGGCAGGGCGTACATGTGGGGATTTTACGCCATGATCGCCGCCGGCTTCGGGGTCATGGTGCTCGACACAGCCGTGGAGGGGTTCATCTCGCCCACAGAGGCGGCGGTGTTCGCCATGTCTTTCGGCATCGCTGTGATGGCGGTATACAGCGTGATACACGACGCGTTCATCTCACTGAAGGGCAGCGGTCCGGCATCCCTCGTAAGCTCAGGTATCCTGGCGGCGATCTGCCTTAGCAGAGGGATCGAGAAGCTCCGCGAGGCGGGGCCGGTGACGGACGGGCACCTGGGGCCCTGCTGGGTCCATTTCGCCCTGGCGGCGGAGTGCCTCGCGGTGTTACTGAGCCTTATTGTGAAGATGCTCATAAACCGGAGGCGCGGGGAATGAAAAATCTGCGTCTTAAGGCCGCAAGGGCGGCGATGGATCTGAGTCAGCAGGCTTTGGCGGAGAAGGTGGGAGTATCCCGGCAGACTATAAACGCCATTGAGAGCGGGGACTACAACCCAACGATCAACCTGTGCGTCGCCATATGCCGGGCACTTGATAAGACATTGGATGAAATATTCTGGGAGGATAAATAACCTCGCCGAAAAAGCTGAAAGCCCGCTCAAACATGAGCGGGCTTTGTTGATATTAGGGTCAATTTCTGCTCCCTTGTGAGGGACTTTATTTCCAGCTCTCTTTTCAGGGCGGAGGATTTATTGGGGGCGGGCTCGGAGTAGGCGAGCTCTACGGGGGCGTGGGAACGGGTGTATTTGGCACCGCGGCCTGAGTTGTGGGCCTTGAGGCGCTTTTCGAGGTCGTTGGTCACACCGGTATAGAGGCTCCCGTCGCCGCACCGGAGGATATAGACGAGCCAGTCCTTCACCTGCCGTCACCCTGATTCAGCTTTGACCATATATCGGCAAGCTCCTGGGCGCTGAGGGAGGTGAGGGGCACGGCATCCTCGGGGAGGGAGGAATCGAGGGAGATGGTGAGGTCGATCTGGGTGCGGTCGCCGCGGTTGCCGGTGAAGGCGTAGCCGGAGAAGGTGAGGTTGCCGAAGCTGTAATCTCCCTCCACGCCGAGGCCGGTGACGTCGGTGGAGTAGTGGATATAGCTGAGGCCGCCGGCGTAGCCCAGATCCAGACTGAGGGTGGTGCCGTCGCCGTAGCTCAGGCGGCCGGCGGCGCTGAGGCCCTCGCTGAGGCTGACCGTGAGCTCGCCAAGGCCGTCGAACACGATGGTGAGGCCCTCGTCGCCGGGGGCGACACTGCCGTTTATGGGGCCGGTGAACTCAACGCCGGTGAGCATACCGTCGGAAAGGGTGAAGGTGACGCTCACGTCCTCGTCCACGGCGGCGCGGATGGCGCTTTCGGGGTCCAGACCGCGCAGGTCACCGGAGATGGCGGCATAGAGGAAGGGAATGGCGCGCATGGACAAAAGTCCGTCGGAGAGAAGGCCGGCGGCCTTGTCCGCGGGGACGGTGGCAGTAAAGCCGGAGCCGTCGGGGAGGGGCACGAGGTCAAGCTCCTCAAGATAGGGCTCCACAGCGCCCTTGAGCTGTTCGACACCGCCGGTGTCCAGGTAGTAGACGCGGTCGCCCAGGAGCTCCGGGGCGGAGAAGGACAGGAAATCACTGCCGCGGGCGAAGGTGAAGGGGGTGGGAGAGCCCTTTACGTCGTCGTCGCCAATGTACGTCAGGGTACCGGAGGCGGTGTAGGACTCGGGCAGACTGCCGATGGGGGTCTCGAGGGCGGAAAGCTTCTCAAGGGACGCCTCGAAGGCGGAGATGAGTGTCCGGAGGTTGTCGTCGGACTCGGGCTTCGATGGGCCGGCCTCAGAGGGGCCGGAGTCGGAGGGCCCGGGATCGGAAGGGCCGGGATCGGTAGGACCGGGGTCGGAGGGACCGGGGTCGGAGGGACCGGGGTCCACAGGGGCGTCGGGCTCGTCGGCGTTCCCGCGGGCGCAGGCCGCGAGGCCCGCGGTCATCAGGAGGGCCAGGGTGAGGGCGATGATTTTTTTGATACGGTCAGACATAAGATCACCTCTTAAAGAAGATCGGTATAAATGTCATTAGTATACGCGGGGTTTGGCGCTTTTACGCGCATAAGGAAAGAGTACTTCGGAAAATAAAATTCCCCCGGCGGGCAATATCCGCCGGGGGAGGAGAGAGCTCACATATCGCCGGCGACGGAGGCGATAGCCATTATGAGACCCATAAGGTCCTGCTCGTCCATGGTGAAGATGTTGTTAAGGCCCATGGGCGTGGTGACGGCGCCGCCGGAGGTGTATTTGAGGTCCAGGTCAATGGACTGGGACGTGGAGCCGTCATCGGCGTAGAGGGTGCAATCGTTGAGGTAGAAGCCGTCGGAGGACACGCCGAACTCGCCGTCGAGGCTGATGGCGGTCTGGCCGTCCATGGCGGCGGTGAGGCTCAGGTGGTTGTCTTTCCAGTCGGCGGAGATGGTGACGGTCTGGCCGTCGGAGGTGACGGTGAGCACGTGCTCATAGCTGCCGCGGCCGGACTTGACGGAGCTCTGGATGATCGCGGGCTCCTCGTCGACGGCGGACACGGTGAAGGTCACGCTGTCGTTTTCATAGAAGTCAAGGGTGATGCTGTTCTCGTCGCTCTGGCCGGAGGGGACGAGAGTTACGCGGATGAGGGAGCCGTCGGCGATGTAGAACAGGACGTCGATAGTACCGTCGAGCTCGCGGAGCTCGTCGGCGTAGGACTCGAGCTCCTCGCGGCTGTCGTTGAGCTCACCAAGGTCGCCCACGGTGGACATGATGCCGCTGAGGCTGTCGGAGTCCATGAGGTCGAACACGGCGTCAAGGACGGCGGAGTAAAGGTCGGCGATCTGGTCGGGGGTGACGGTGGTGCTGACCACCCAGCCGTCCTGGGACTTGCCGTTGACGGTTACGGTCTCGGCCTCGGCGGTGAGCTCGAAGGACTTTGAGAAGTCGTCGGCTATCTTGGAGATCCTGTCCTCCAGCTCCTTGAGGGCGGAGGAGGCGTCGACATCGGACATGGCGTCCATGAGCTCGTCGAGCTGGCGGAGGACTTGAAGATCCTCCTCCTCTAACATGTCGGCGAATATGCTGTTGCTGACCTGGTCATAGAGGTCGTGGGGGACAAAGCCATAGTACGCCTGGTCGCCGGTGAGCATGGGCACGGAAATGCCGATGTAATCCTTATCACCGTAGAGGCTGGCGTCAATGCGCTGGCCCATGTAGCCGATGTAGGCGTCCAGCAGGAGCCTGCCGGCCTCCAGGTCGAAGTTGGCGGTGCCGCCGATCTCGGCGGACTCGCCGTCCTGCTGGGCGGACATGTTGAACTCCAGGGCACCGGAGGTGCCGGTGAGCTTTGACAGGGCCGCGATGGGGGAGCCGGAGTAGCGGGACTCAAGGTCGGACATGGTGGCCTTTAAGGCCGCGTCGAGGTACTTGTCGGGGTCCTTCTTTGCGGATATGGTGTCAAAGAGGGAGCCGCCTTCGTCGTCCCCGTCATCACCGCCCTTATCGCAGGCGGCGACGGAGAACAGGAGCATCAGCGCGAGAACAAGGGATAGGGCCCTTTTTAACGTCAGGTTCATTTTATCCTCTCCTTTTAAGAAATGATAAGTGTATTATGGTACTTCCTGCCGCCAAAATCAATAGGAAATTTGCTGAAAACGCCACTCTCAGCGCATTATCATCGCGGTGTTGAGCACCAGGGTGGAGTTCAGGAACAGCACATCAGAGCCTGAAGTGAACTCCACGAAATTGGAAAGATACTGACTGCCGACGTACCGAAGGTCGATGACGGTGATCTTCGAGTAGGCGCCGGTGAACAGGGGGGCGATGGAGGAGCCGAAGGAGTCGCGGAATATGTAGAGCTCCCTGTCGGTCTTGGCGTTCTCGTTGACGATCCGGATGAGGGGCTGGGTGCCGCCAAGGAACACGTCATAGCCGTCCATGCCGTCGAATTTGCTGAGGGTATAGACGCCCTCGGGGTTTTCCTCCATGACGCCGGAGTTGGACATGTAGGACACCCGGGCGGAGTCGGTGTAGGGGCTGGTGAGGTATGTGAGGTCGTCGGGTGAGATGGGCAGGGCCGCCTGACCCAGATACACTCCGTAGAAGGGGGAGAGGGTGTGGGGCGTGTACTCGCTCTCGTCCGTCAGGAACTCGCCGACGCCCATGGCGTCGCCGAGGCGGTCAACGGTGTCGAAGAGCCTGGGCTGGAGCCAGTGGGTATCCGTCCGGTAATATTTGCCGATGTCCAGAGTGTCGGTTATGTCGATGTATCGGGCACCCGACACGTTTGACTTCATTATGCTGATGAGGCGGTCGTAATCTATGTGGGGATGGCCCTTGTCCTGGGCAAAATAGCTCTTGTCGGGGACTATGGACCAGTAGACGTGGCAGTCCCGGAGATAGGAGTCGATGACCGCGTTATAGAGCCTGGCGGCGTACTCTATCTGGGTGTCGTTGGTGACGTTCTCGCTCTTATATACCGTGCCGCCGTCAAGCCAGATGCCGTTGGAGTCAAGCTGGCGCAGGGCATAGAACCGGGTGACGGCGTTTAGCCGGCGGAAGGACTCACGGGCGGGGAACTGATCAAGAAGGTAGCTTTCAAGCTTGTCGGAGAACTCACGGTTGAATAGGGCCTTGGCGGTGACCTCGGGGGCCTGGGTCAGCTCGCGGCGCTCGGAGTAGCTCACGTCGGCGTCGGGTATGAAAAGCTGGGCTATGGCCAGGCCGAAGATGATAAGGGCGAAGGAGGCGACGGTGAGGATATATTTAAGCTTTTTCATGTCGATACCTCCTTAAAACCTGAAGTAGAGGAAGGGGTTGAAGGAGCCGTTGATGATGAAGGCGGTGGACACCAGGAGGAGTGCCGCCGTGACGATGGGCTCCAGGGCCACCTTGGGCCACTCGGTCAGCTTGTTGTAGAGTATCTTCGGTATTGGGGTGGCGCCGATGACGGCGATGACGACAGGTACGGCGTAGCTCTTGAGGTAGTAGAGGGCCTCGGAGCTTATGAGGGGAAGATCCCCCGCGCCGAAGAGCCCGCCAAGGTCGGATACGACGCCGGGAAGGCCGGCGGCGTTGAAGATGACGAAGCTTATGACCACCAGGAACAGGACATAGAGGTGGGAGATGAAGGCCGGGAGCTTTTCGAGTATTTTCCCGAGCCAGAGCTTCTCGATTATTAGCAGTACCCCGAACATGACGCCCCAGAGGACGAAATTCCACTGGGCCCCGTGCCAGGCGCCGGTTAGTATCCACACGATGGCGATGTTACGAAGCCACTTGAGCTTGGTGGTGCGGTTGCCGCCCAGGGGGATGTACACATAGTCCCGGAACCAGCCGCCAAGGGTCATATGCCAGCGGCGCCAGAACTCGGTTATGGACTTTGAGATATAGGGGTAGTTGAAGTTCTCGGGGAATTTAAAGCCGAACATGGCACCCAGGCCAATGGCCATATCGGAGTAGCCGGAGAAGTCGAAGTAGATCTGAAGGGCGTAGGCCAGGGCGTAGAGCCAGTAGAAGAGCACGGACTTGTCGCCGGAGTCACGGAAGATCTGGGTCAGCTCCCCCATGACGTTGGCGATGAGGACCTTTTTGCCAAGGCCGAAGGCGAAGCGGCGGACGCCAAGGGCCACGTTCTCAAGGGTCATTTTCCGGTCCTCAAGCTCCGCCGCCACGTCAACATACCTGACGATGGGGCCGGCGATGAGCTGGGGGAAGAGGCACACGAAGGTGGCCATGGTGCCGAGATCCCGCTGGGCGTGGGCCCGGCCGCGGTAGACGTCGATGGTGTAGCTCATGGTCTGGAAGGTGAAGAAGCTTATGCCGATGGGCAGGGGCACACCGGTCTTGGGGATGGAGGCCCCCAAAACAGAGTTGACCGTGCCGATGAGGAAATCGGTGTACTTGAAAAAGCCCAGCATGGCCAGGTTGATCGCGATGCTGGAGATGAGGGCTATCTTCGCCTTTTTCTCACCGCGGTGCTTTTCTATGTAGATGCTGTGGAGCCAGTCGGAGATCGAGGAGAATATGAGCAGGAGCACATATATGGGCTCCCCGAAGAAGTAAAATACGAGGCTGGCTATCAGAAGTACGTAGTTTTTGCATTTTACTCCCGGCGCGAGGGCGTACAGGAGCAGGACTATGGGCAAAAACACGTAGAGGAATGTAGCTCCCGAAAATAACATGGGCGTCTCCCCCTAAAAAAGATGTTCGGTTATCGAAAAGGGCGGGTTTGGAACCCGCCCTTCGGCGATCATTTGGGCTTTGGTCAGGCGTTGAAGGCGTCGATGAAGGTCTGGGCGTCAAGACCCAGCTCGCTGGAGGTCATAACAAAGAGGATGAGGCCGTCCTTTACGGCGGAGCCTACGGAGTCGGCGGTCATGCAGATCATCCAGCCGGGGTTGGCGTTCTTTTCAAGCTCGGCCTTCAGGTCGTTCGCGCTCTGGCCCTCGGCGGGCTGGATGAGCAGCACCACGTGGGCCTGGCCCATTATGGGCTGGTTGACGGCGATCTTGGCGCCGGCGGGGACGTCCATGTTGTTGAACCAGTTCTTGAAGAGCCCGTCTGTCTCAAAGCCGTTCTCCTTCAGAGCGGCAAAGGAGGTGGTCTCCACGGGCATTTCCCCGGTCTTGCCGTCGCAGATAGCGGAGAGCTTCTCCACGAGCTGCTCGTCGGTGAGGTTGGAGACGGAACCCTTGTCCCCGTCGCCGCCACAGGCGGCCAGGGCCAGAACCATCATCAGGGCCAGGATCAGTGCGATTACCTTTTTCATTTTTCATTTCTCCTTTTCAAAATTCGCTAAAAGTGATTATCTCAACCGTTGAAAGCGGCGACGACCGCGTCCGCGATCTCGGTGGATGACATTACAAAAAGCACAAGCCTGTCCTTAACGGCGTACTGGACGGACTCGGCGGGACCGCCGCAAATCGTCCAGTTGGGATCAGCGTTGGCGTAGAGATTTTTCGCGTAATCCGCGGCGTCCTCACCATTGGGGACTTCTATGAGCATGACTACATGCTTATCGATGTTGAAGCTGGGCAGGTTCATCGCCACGCGCATACCTTCGGTGTAGGTGACCTTTCCGCCAAAATAGTTGGTGAAGGAGCCTGAGTTCCTCAGCGATTCCGTAAAGCATGCTTCGGATACGATGCCCTCGCAAATGGCGGCGAGCCTGTCGACCAGGTCGCCGGCGTCGGTCACGGGGACGTCCTTATTTTCCTCGCCGCCGTTGCCGCCGGGGGTGATGATGCCGCCGGGCCCGAGATGGAAGCCGGGGCCGCCGAAGCCGGGGACGTCGGGCTTGTCGGGGTCCTCGGGCTCGTCGGGGTCGTCAGGAGTTGTGGGCTCGTCGGGAGTTGTGGGCTCGTCGGGAGTTGTGGGCTCGTCGGGAGTTGTGGGCTCGTCGGGAGTCGTGGGCTCGGCGGGTTTGTTTTCGTCGGCGGGCTTGTTCTCGTCGGCGGGCTTATTTTCGTCGGCGGGCTTGTTCTCGTCGGCGGGTTTGCTTTCGTTGTCGGGCTTATTGGGCTCGGCGGGGGTATTGTTATCGCCGGTGCTGTCGGTGTTGGAACTGTCCGGTCCGTCGGGGGCCTTGCCGGCGTCGGAGGCGGCGCAGGCGGCAAGAGAGAGGACCAGGGCGACGGCCAGCAGGACCGTGAGGAGCTTTTTCATATGTATGTTCTCCCTTCAGGTATTTACCCATATCTTGGGGTGTCCTGGATTAAGACTACATATACATACGAAAAGTTCCCGGGAAAGGAAAAATTTTATAGGGGCTTGGGGAAATTTTCCCCTAAAAGGAGCCTGACGGCCTGGGCGGCCATTATCAGCCCCGCGGCGGCGGGGACGAAGGCGGTACTGCCGGGCACGTCGCGCCGGCCGGGATTTTCGGCGGCGGCCTCGAGGGCCTCCGGGCCGGAGGGGCGCAGGGCGGGCTCCTTTGAGTAGACAACGGTAAGGCGGTCGACTCCGCGGCGGCGGAGCTCCTTTCGCATTATCCGGGCAAGGGGGTCGAAGGCGGTGTCGAATATGTCCGCCACCTCGAGCTTCGTGGGGTCGAGCTTGTTGCCGCAGCCCATGGCGGAGATGACGGGCACACCGGCGGCGTGGGCTCTGGTTATGAGCTCGAGCTTGCCGGATACGGTGTCGATGGCGTCAAGCACGCAGTCATAGGCGGAAAAGTCCAGGTCGCCGGAGGTGTCCGGAGTGAAAAAGAGACGTATGGCGTTGACGCGGGCCGAGGGGTTTATATCCAGCACACGGGCCTTGGCCGCGTCGGCCTTGTACATGCCGACGGTGGAGTGGAGGGCGTGGAGCTGGCGGTTTATATTGCTCCGGGAGAACACGTCGTGGTCTATGAGGTCGAGGGCCCCGACGCCGGAGCGGGCGAGGGCCTCCACCGCGTAGCCGCCAACGCCGCCCAGGCCGAACACGGCCACGCGGGAGTCCTTGAGCCTGTCCATGTTGGCCTTGCCGAGGAGCATGGCGGTCCTTGAGAGCGTATCGGACATGGCTCACTCCTCCACGCCGAGGACATCGAGGGTGTCCAGGGCGTCCTGGCCGCGGGCGGTGAGGGCAATACTGCCGAGGCGGTCAAAGCCGGAGTAGGCGGAGTAGTCACAGCCCTCAAGGGGCCTTGTCCAGTCGAGGGACACAAGGCCGTTGAGTATAAGGGCCTTCAGGGAATTTATGTGCTCCTCGCCGGAGTCGGAGATGTGGACGGCCTTTCCGTCGCGCTCTCCCACAGGGAGGAAGGCGAATGAGCCCAGGAGCGTCAGGAGCTCCAGGGCGGGCTTCGTAAGATAGATGTCGCCGCAACCGCGGCAGGACTCGGCCATTCAGGTCACCTCTTCAGGGAGTATAGGGCGTGTATGTCAGACTTTTGCCGCCCTGAAAGGATTTTACCACATATACAGGTGAATTGTCAATTTCCCCCTGCTCACGTGGGGAAATAAATTAAGAAAAATTGGTGGGGCGCTATTGAAATCCATGCCGTTTTGTGGTAAAATCAACAACTATAATACGGGATATTGTGTTCCCGGGTCATATTATGAAAAACGGAGGGTTATTATGGCTTTCTTCGAACAGCTTGGGAAAAAGATCACAGACGCCGGACAGGGTATATCCCAGTCCACAAAGAATATGGCGGAAATATCGAGGCTTAACAGCGCCATAAGCGAGAACAGGAAGCACATCGCCGGATATACGGCGGCCATTGGCGAGTCATACTACAAGCGGCACAAGGATGACCCGGACAACGAGGAGCCCGAGCGCATAAACAACCTTAACAGGCTCTACGCCGAGATCGCCCAGTACGAGGACAGGATAAAGCAGCTACGGGGCATAGGCAAGTGCCCCAACTGCGGCGCGGACGTGCCGAACGGAGCGGCGTTCTGCAACGCCTGCGGCACAAGGATCGCTCAGCCAGCACAGGCCCAGGCGGCGGGGGTATGCCCCAACTGCCACGCTCCCGTGGCGCCGGGGAACCGCTTCTGCACAAGCTGTGGGACCATGATACCCGCCTCCCCCGCCGGGGAAGAGAGCGAGAAGGCCGAGCCTGAGCAGACGGCGCCCACCTGCCCCGGATGTGGGGCACCGGTGGACGCGGACAGCAAGTTCTGCACCAACTGCGGCGCGAAGCTGAGCTGAGGGCCGGGAGATAACGGAGGACATACGCTTGATCGAAAGTGAGACCGCTCTGAAGGAGAGAGACTCCGAGGCCGCGGAGGAAGTCGGGGCGTCGGAGGAAGTCGGGACTTCGGAGGACGCGGAGGCTTTGGGGGAAGTCGAGGCTTCGGAGGAAGCTGAGGCTTCGGAGGAAGTCGAGACGTCAGGAGATACGGAGGCTTCGGGGGAAGTCGAGGCCCCGGGGGAAGGGAAAAAGGGCGAGCCGTGGAGCCGGAAAAAGAAGCTCACGGTGGCGGCCCTTGCCGTGGCGGGGGTGATCCTGGCGGCGGCGATCGTCCTGGGGATAACGCTTATCGCCGACAGGCCGGAGGGCACCGCGGAGGACCTTGTGAGGGCCCTTATAAGCGGCGACGGAGAGGCCGCGGTGGAGCTCCTGCCGGAGAAGGTGATAGAGGAGCTGGCCCGCGAGGCGGCCGCGGACGTTGACGGGACGCGAAGGGCCCTAGCGGAGAGCCTGGGCGCGGCTGTGGAGGTCTACGCTCCGGCGCCCACGGAGGCGCAGGTCCGGGCAGATAAGTCCAGGGCCATTACCGGCGAGGAGCTGGAGGCGCTGAGGGACACCTACGGGCAGATAGGGCTTACGCTGAGGAAGGCCGCGGCGGTCGATGTGGCCGTGGGCGGGGGCACCGTGCCGGTGAGGGCAGTGAAGCTGGGGCTTTGGTGGTACGCGGACTACACGGCCATCGAGGACACGGCCTACGCCATAGCGTATCTTGGGCCTTCAAAAGAGACGGCCTGAAGAAATATAAGGAGGAAAAAACATGTATTGCGGAAATTGCGGAGCACAAAATCCTGACGGGGCCGCACACTGCGGCAACTGCGGGGCGCCGCTGAATACGGGAGCCCGGGGGGGAGCCGTGGCGGCGAGCGCGAAAAAGAACAGGAACATAGGCATAGCCATTACCGTGGGACTTGTGGTAGTGGTTGTGGCGGCGGTGCTGATCATCATATTCGCCGTTGGCGGAGGGAGCCCCAAGAGCGTGGCGGTGGATATGCTGGAGGCGCTGTTCGACGGGGATCTGGACAAGATAGTCAAGATGGTCCCGGATGAGCTAATAAAGGGCATCGCCAAGGAGGAGGACATGACGACCAGGGAGGCCCGGGAGGAGCTTTCCGATATGCTCGAGGACGAGCTCGACGGGGTCTCTGATTACATAAGCATGATGGACGTCAGCGTGAAGGCCACAGGCGAGGACGATTATGACAGCGACGAGCTGGACGACGTCAAGGACGATTACGCCGACTACGACGTGAAGGTAAAGAGCGCCAAGACCGTGGAGGTCAAGGTGAGCATGGAGTTCCTGGGCCAGAAGCAGACTGAGGAGCTGGATGTGCCCGTGGTCAAGATCGGCGGGGACTGGTACGTGGACTTCATAAATCTGGATAAGGTGTTTTAAGTATGTTCCGCCGGCGCTAACCGCCGGCGGAAGGTGTATAAGGAGGCGGAAAGGGACGAATGTATACAGACATCGAATTTCCCGCTGAGCGTGGGGAATTTTATAAGACGCTGAGGTCACAGATACTGCTCTACACCGGGCAGGAGTCGGACGCGGTGGCGGCGCTGGCGAACTTCGCCTCCGTGCTGGCGATAGCCTTCGAGAGGGCAAACTGGGCGGGGTTCTATCTGATAAAGGGCGATGAGCTGGTGCTGGGGCCCTTCCAGGGGCGGCCCGCGGTGACGAGGATAGCGTACGGCGCGGGAGTCTGCGGCACGGCCTGGAGAGAGGGGCGCTCGCAGGTGGTGGAGGATGTGGAGTGCTTCGCGGGGCACATAGCCTGCGACTGCAACACACACTCGGAGATAGTGATACCCCTGAGACGGCGGGACGGGACCATGTGGGGAGTGCTGGATATGGATAGCGTGGACATGGGGTACTTTACCGATGAGGACCGGGCGGGTCTTGAGGGATGCGTGGAGCTTCTGGAAAGGTTCGGGTGAAAATGATAAGGGAAAAAAGCTGTGGGGCCGTGATATTCACCGAGGAGGCGGGGGAGAGACTGTACCTCGTCGAGCGGATGCAAAAGGGCCACATTTCGATCTGCAAGGGACACGTGGAGGGAGCCGAGACGGAGCACGAGACGGCGGCCAGGGAGATACTTGAGGAGACGGGCCTTACCGTGAGCTTTATCGACGGCTTTCGCCGGGTAATAAGCTATTCGCCCTACGACGGGTGCATGAAGGACGTGGTGTTCTTCCTGGCAAGGGCGGACAAACGTGAGGTGAGGGCCCAGGAGGAAGAGGTGGCGGAGATAATGTGGCTGCCCTTTCGGACGGCGATGGAGGAGCTCACGCACCGGTCGGACAGGGAGACGCTGGAGGCGGCGGAGGAGCTTCTTATATTGCGCTCAAGGAATATGCGGAGGGCGGAAAGACAGCTGGACGATGCCCAGTGCGAGAGGATACTGGCCGGCGCCACCTCGGGGGTGCTGGCGCTGTCGGGCGACGGGGGGTACCCATACGCCGTGCCGCTGAGCTATGTATACGAAAAGGGCAGGATATACTTCCACGGCGCCGCCGAAGGCCATAAGGCCGACGCTATAAGGGCCCTGCCGAAGGCGTCCTTTTGCGTGGTGGAGGCGGACAGGGTGGAGCCCCGGGAGTACACAACGAAATACAAAAGCGTCATAGTCTTCGGGGAGATAAGGGAGATAAGTGACGGCGGCGAGAAGCGCCGGGCGGTGGAGCTTCTTGCACGCAGATATAACCCGGGTGACACAGCGGAGCGCCGAAACAGGTATATCGACGGGGAATTTGAGGGCCTGTGTATGTGGGAGCTGACAGTTCAGCGCATGACGGGCAAGTCAAATATGTAAATTACGGAAAAAAGCGCGTGACCTCTTTACAGTGACGTGACAGAGTAATATAATGGGGACGGGAAAAATTTCCTTTCGGGAGGTGTCTTTATGGACAGAGAGGAATTACTTGAGCTTATACTTGGCGCGATAGCCGAATATAAGGACGTGGACGTGGGGGACTTGGACCCCGGAGACAGCTTCACGGAGCTTGAGCTGGACCCTGTGGACGTGATGAACATCGTACAGGATATAGCTGAGGGACAGGAGCTGGAGGTGCCGAGGGGCTATGAGTTCACCCAGTCCCCGGAGGAGCTGGCGGACTACATTTGCGGGTAGGTATGAGAAAGAGATATGCTTTGCCCGCGGTGTGTCTGGCGCTGGCGCTGATCGCCGCGGGCTGCGCGAAAAACGCGGAGGCGCTGCCGGAGGGCGACGGCGGGGAGCCGGAAAAGCCGGGTGTGTTGGATGCGGCGGACCCGGAGCCCGAGGCCGCGGAGCCGGGGGATGTGGAACCGGGGAGCGAGGAACCGGAGGATACCGAATCGGGGAATGTGGAACCGGAGAATACTGAGCCGGGGGATACTGAGCCGGAGGGGACCGGGCCGGAGAGCGAAAAGCCGGAGGTAACGGACGGAGAGACGGGGGGCATGTCCCCGGAGCCGTCGCGGCCGTACTCCGCCGGGGCGCTGAGCGTCCGGGGGACGGACCTTGTGGACAGGGACGGAAATAAGGTGAGGCTTCGGGGGATAAGCACCCACGGCCTTGCGTGGTACCCACAGTATGTGAACCGGGGGCTGTTCAGGGAGCTTTCCAGGGATTGGGGAGTAAACGCGGTGCGGCTTGCCATGTACACGGCCGAGTACGGCGGGTACTGCGCGGGCGGGGACCGGGAGGAGCTATACAGGCTGGTAACGGAGGGAGTCAGGTACGCCACGGCGGAGGGCATGTATGTCATAATCGACTGGCACACGCTGTCCGACGGGGACCCGAACACCTACGGTGACGAGGCCGTGGAGTTTTTTGACCGGGTGAGCCGGGAGCTGGGCGACAGTGACAACGTGCTTTATGAGATATGCAACGAGCCCAACGGCGGGACGAGCTGGCGGGACGTGAAGAGCTACGCCGAGAGGCTGATACCGGTGATACGCGAAAACGACCCGGACGCGGTGATACTCGTGGGGACGCCGGAGTGGTGTCAGCGGGTGGACCTGGCGGCCGGGGACCCCATAACGGGGTATGACAACATAATGTACACACTGCACTTCTACGCCGCCACCCACCGGGCGGAGCTCAGGGAGCGGATGGAGCGGGCCATAGAAAAGGGCCTTCCCGTATTCGTCAGTGAGTTTGGTATCTGCGACGCCTCAGGCAACGGAGCCATAGACACCCGGGAGGCAGACAGGTGGGTGGAGGCCATGGACAGGCTCAATGTGAGCTACATTATGTGGAGCCTTTCGAACAAGGCGGAAAGCGCGTCCGTTATCGCAAGCTCCTGCGGGAAGAAAAGCGGCTTTACCGACGGCGACCTTACGGACACGGGGCGGTGGCTAATAAGGACGCTGACCGGCGGTACACCGGGAGGTGAGACGCCGGACAGGCCGTCGGAGGCTACGCCGGAGGTTCCGACGCAAACGGATCCGGCGGAGCCGGACAGCGTATCGGGGAGTGAGACGCGCTTTGAGTGGTCACTGACGACGGTGAACTCCTGGACATCGGAGGACGGAGAGTACTGCCAGTACTCGCTGACGGTGAGGAATACGGGGGAGGACGCCGTGGGCTGGAGCGTGGAGATACCGGTGGAGGGCGACATCGTCAACAGCTGGAACGGCGTGTTTTCCAAAAGCGCCGGGGGATACGTTGTGGCGAACGCGGACTACAACGGGAGCCTGGCGTCGGGAGCCGCCGTGACGGACGTCGGGTTTATAATTAGGAAATAAATAACATAATTAAGTGAAAATCCCGGGCCTTATGGGCCCGGGATTTTCGTCTGTGTGTGGGGAGGGGGAAAGTGAGCAAGAAACGCAATGAATATTTTCGTAAACCTATGGCAAAATCAAAAAAACTGTGGTACAATACCTGATTGCGGGCTTTTTTAAACAATTTGCGGTAAAAACAGGAGCTTGAGATGATTTTTGGAAAATACATAAATAAATACTACATAAAGTACGGCCCGGTACTGCTGCTCGGACTCGTGGCGCTGGCGCTGGTGGACTATATGCAGCTGGTGGTGCCGAGGCTGTACCAGATGGTTGTCAACGGCATGAACGACGGCTACGTTGCGGTGGACGGCGTTCAGAGGCTGTTTGACATGGAGTTCCTGCTGAACGAGATCTGCCTGCCGATGATCGTCGTGGTGGTGTCCATGGTGTTTGGGCGGTTTTTGTGGCGCGTGTGCTTCTTCGGCTCGGCCATCTGGGTGGAGACGGACATACGCAACGCCATGTTCGACCACTGCAAGGATCTGAGCCAGCAGTTTTATCAGGTGAACAAGGTGGGCAACATGATGAGCCTGTTCACCAACGACCTTGACACGGTGCAGGACTGCTACGGGTCGGGACTTCTGATGCTGGCGGACGCGCTGATGCTGGGCGTCATGTCCATGGGGCGCATGTTCGGTATGGACTTAAAGCTCACGCTCCTGGCCCTTATCCCCATGGCGTTCCTCTTCGCAATAAGCATGACCGTGGGGCGGTACATGGAGAAGAAGTGGGATATAAGGCAGGAGGCATTTTCAAAGCTATCGGACTTCTCACAGGAGTCATTTTCCGGCATCGCGGTAATAAAGGCCTTCGTCAAGGAGGCCAAGGAGCTCTGGGCATTCAAAAAGCTAAATCTTGAGAACGAAAAGGCGAACGTGGACTTCACGAGGGCCTCGGTGCTGTTGCACATTTTAGTGACGCTCTTCGTGGAGTCGGTCATATGCGTGGTGCTGGGCTACGGCGGGTACCTTGTATATGAGGGCGTATTTAACGCCGGGCAGTTGGTCGAGTACATCGGCTATTTCACCACTATCGTATGGCCCATTATGGCCGTATCCGAGCTCATCGACATGACGAGCCGGGGCAAGGCGTCCCTAAAGCGCATAAGCGAGCTCCTGGACGCGAAGCGGGACGTGGTGGACCGGGAGGGTGCGGAGGAGCTTTCGGAGGTACGGGGGGATATTGAGTTCAAGGACCTGACCTTCCGCTATCCCGACGGGGAGTACGACGTGCTGAAGGACCTGAGCTTCAAAATAAACGCCGGTGAGAACATCGGCCTCGTGGGACGCACGGGGGCGGGAAAGACGACACTGGTGGACCTTATACTCAGGACCTACAACGTGCCTGACGGCACGGTGTTCATCGACGGCCACGACGTGAACGACGTGAAGATACACGACATAAGGGCGGCCTGCGCCTATGTGCCACAGGATAACTTCCTATTTTCCGACACCATAGCAAGGAACATAGCCTTCGCCCCCGGCGCGCCGGATATGGCGAGGGTAAAGGCCGCGGCGGAGCTTTCCGACGTGGACGACAACATAATGGAGTTCTCGGAGGGCTACGACACGGTAATGGGCGAGCGGGGCGTGACCGTATCCGGCGGGCAGAAGCAGCGCATATCCATAGCCCGGGCCCTTATGAAGGACGCGCCCATACTTATACTTGACGACTCCGTATCCGCCGTTGACACGGGCACGGAGAAAACCATACTTGAAAACCTGGGAAAGACCCGGAAGGGCAGGACCACCATACTCATCGCCCACAGGATCTCCACCATCGAGAAGATGGACAGGATAATATACCTTGAGGACGGGCGTCTTGTGGCCATGGGCCCCCACAGCGAGCTTTATGAGACGTGCCCGGAGTACAGGCATATGGTGGACCTTCAGAAGCTCGAGGAGGAGGGAGGCGAGCGCAATGGGTGAGTTTTCTCCGCTTATCATTGTGGGCGCGGTGATCGGCGCTTTTACCGTGATCTTCGTGGCCGCGTATATCGTACTGAAGAAAAAGAAGGCCGCGGTGACCTTCGACCGGAACATGCCGGACAGCGAGATAATGGCCAGGATGCTCCCTTACGCCAAGCCGTACCTGGGGAGCTTCGCGGCGGTGCTCTTTATGATGCTCGTGGCCACGGCATACGACATCCTCTCGCCGCTGTTGGTGGGCGACATCGAGCGGGTGATAAAGGACGACTTTGAGTTGAGGGACCTGTTCATAAGGGTGGGGGTATACGCCTCGATTCTTATCGTGTCGCTGGTGAGCAACTACTTCCAGTCCATAATCCTGCAAAAGACAGGGCAGAAGATACTCTCAGCACTCAGGCAGGACCTCTTTACCCACATCGAAAGCCTGAGCCACAACCAGTTAAACCAGATACCCGTCGGGAAGCTGGTGACCCGCGTCACAAACGACACGAACGCCATTTCCATGATGTTCACGAATATCCTGGTGAATATGCTGCGCAACGTGTTCGTCATTGTGGGCGTGCTGGGGGCGATGCTCCTTTTGAATTACGAGCTCACGCTGATGATACTGTGCTTCATACCCTTCCTCGTGTTATTCACCGTCATATTCCGGACCTTTACCCGGAGGGTGTTCCGCACGGTGAAGGACAGGACCACGGACATAAACACCTATCTTTCCGAAAACCTCTCGGGTATAAAGATCACACAGATATTCAACCGGGAGGAGGTAAAGATGGAGGAGTTCCTCCAGAAGTCCAACGGCCTTAAAAAGGCCAAGCGCCAGCAGATGTTCGTATTCGGCATCTTCAGGCCAATGGTCTATATGCTGTATATAAGCTCGGTGCTGTGCCTGCTCTACCTCTGCGGACGGGGGTATATACGTCAGACGAGCTTCATGGGGCAGGTCATAGAGAGCGAGACGCTTGTAAGCTTCTACATGTTCATCTCAAAGTTCTTCAACCCCATCCAGACGCTGGCTGAGCAATTCAATCAGCTCCAGTCGGCCTTCGCCTCCGCCGAGAAGATATTCTCCATCTTCGATATGGAGCCGGAGCTTGTGGACGAGCCGGACGCCATCGAGCTTGAGCACATCCGGGGGGAGATAGAGTTCAAGGACGTGTGGTTTTCCTACATCCCCGGGGAGTGGGTACTGAAGGGCGTAAGCTTCCACGTGAGCCCCAAGGAGACGGTGGCCTTCGTGGGCGCAACGGGCTCGGGCAAGACGACGATACTGTCGCTCATCTGCCGCAACTACGACATACAAAAGGGCCAGATACTCATAGACGGCATCGACATAAGGCACATCAAGATAGCCTCCCTCCGCCGCCACTTCGGACAGATGCTTCAGGACGTGTTCCTCTTCTCAGGCACCATAAGGTCCAATATCGTCCTGCGGGAGGAGTCCTTCACCGACGATGAGATATGGCAGGCCTGCCGGTACGTCAACGCCGACCACTTCATAAATAAGTTGGAGGGGGGCCTTGACGAGGTGGTCCGGGAGCGGGGAAATAACTTCTCCGCCGGACAGCGACAGCTGCTGAGCTTCGCCCGCACCATCCTCCACCGGCCGGAGGTGATGATATTGGACGAGGCCACGGCGAACATCGACACCGAGACGGAGATACTTATCCAGGACTCCCTGGAGAAGATGAAGAACATCGGCACCATGCTCATCGTCGCCCACAGGCTGTCAACCATACAGCACTCCGACAACATAATCGTTTTGTCCCACGGCGTCATCAAGGAGCAGGGGACACACCAGGAGCTACTGCATAAAAAGGGCAGGTATTACAAACTCTATACGCTACAGTTCAACGAGCAGCAGAGGGCGCTGGCGGGAAAGTGAAAGGAAAAAGGCTCTCCGGCTTTTGGCCGGGGGGCCTTTTGGGTGGGGGGAATATGGTTGCGGCTGGCGCCGCTTATCCCACCTCATCCCTGCCCTTCCCCGCCGGGGCGGGGAAGGCGAGAGAGGAGCGGCCCGGAGGGCCGCGGATTTTATCGCCTGCGGGCGGGACGGGGGACGGGCCGATGTGGGCATCGGCCCCTACGGGTACGTTTTTTGGGGATTTGCGAGTGGTTGCCCATCCTCTCTGAGGAGGGGGTAGGGGGAGGAGTCTGAAACATTTGCGCACGCCTCCGACAGCGCGCTTTTCCTTAACCTCCCCTTCGTAAGGGGAGGTGGCCCCGCAGGGCCAGTAGGGTCGAGGCTGAAGTCTTTGTACACGCCTACACCCTCGATCCCTCAGTCGGCTGCGGCCGACAGCTCCCCTTACGAAGGGGAGCCTAAGAGAACAGGGTTGCGCCTTGCGGCGCGATGAAATGTGCGGCGGAGCCGCAAACCGCTTATAGAAGCCCCCTCCTCGTAGGAGGGGGGTAGGGGGGAAGCGAGTGCGAAGGGCTTTGTACACGCCTCCGAGAGCGCGTTCCTTTAACCTCCCCTTCGTAAGGGGAGGTGGCCCCACGGGGCCGGTAGGGGCGAGGGCGAAGGGCTTGCACACGCCTACACCCTCGACCCTTCAGTCGGCTGCGGCCGACAGCTCCCCTTACGAAGGGGAGCCTAAGGGGAACAAGGTTGCGCCTTGCGGCGCGATTAAATGTGCGGCGGAGCCGCAAACCTTTTTTGGGGGGTGGGAATAAAAAAGTGGGCGGGTTTGGGAACCCGCCCCTACGGGGGTATACGGTTGTTTTTGCGTAGGGGAGGGTTCTAAACCCTCCCGTTTTTTAATCAGCGCCGGAGGCGCAACCTTTTTAAGAGGGCGGAACCCCTCAGTCTCGCTTCGCTCGACAGCTCCCCATTAAAACGGGGAGCCTTTTTTGGGGGGTTAGTGGGGGGTGGAGAGGGGGATTAGGGTGTCGGAAAGGGAGAGGGTTTCGGAGTCGTGGGCGGAGTAGAGGATGGGGATGGAGAGGGCGCGGAGGGTGGACATTATTTTTTTGGCTGTTTCGGGGTCCACGCCGGTGAAGGGCTCGTCCAGGATCAGGAGCTTTTTGCCCTCGGCGAAGGCCATGACACGGGCAAGGGCGACTCGGCGGCGCATACCGCCGGAGAGGGATCGGATAGGGGTGTCGGCCTCGGCGGAAAGGCCCACGGCCTCAAGGTATTTGGCGGTGGGCGCTCCGCGCCGGAGCACGGCGCGGAGCTGGTCGGAGGAGGTGAAGCCGGGGAGGAGGCGGTCCTCCTGGAAAAGGATGGCTATATCAGAGGGGGGCGGGGCTGTGACGGTGCCGGAGGCGGGGTGCTCGAGGCCCGCGATGAGGCGCAGGAGCGTGGTCTTACCGCAACCGGAGGGGCCGGAGATGGCGGTGACGCCAAGGTCGGGGAGGGACAGGGTGAAGTCACGGAATATCACCTTGTCGCCGTAAGAGAAGGTGACGTTTTCAAGTCTCATTTCCGGGCCTCCTTTCCCGCGCCCAGGGCCCGGCGGACCGCGGACTCGATAATGAGCGACAGGGCCACCACAACCACGGTCCAGGCGAAGAGAGAGGGTATCTCAAGGTAGAGCTTGGAGTAATAGATCCGGGTGCCGATGGCGTGGCGGGGGTAGGAGAGGACCTCGGCGGCCACGCCGGACTTCCAGGCCAGGCCAACGGAGCTCAGGACGGCGCTTTTGAGGTATGGGGCGGCGGCGGGGAGGTAGATGTACCTGAGCCGACGCCAGAGGCCCATACGGTAGCACCGGGACATCTCGATGAGCTCCGGGGAGGGGCTTTTAAGGCCGGCGGAGGTGTTTTCCCACACCACGGGCATGACCATGAGGGCGGAGATGACCACCGGGACGGCGTCGGAGCCCACCCAGAGGAGCACGAGGATTATGAAGCTGGCCACCGGAGTCGCCCGCGCCACACGTATGGCGGGGGAGAGCACGGCGGAGGCGGCGCCGGACAGGAAGGTGAGGGCGGCGAGGAGGACCCCCGCGGCCACGCCGGCGACGAGGCCGATCAGGACCCTGAGGAGGGTGGCGAGGGTGTGATACCAAAAGCCGGCGGTGGGCAGGAGCTCCAGCAGGCGCTTCCCAACGGAGAGGGGGGAGGGCAGAAAGAGCTCCTGGCCGATGAGAAGGGACGCAAGCCACCATAGCCCCAGCCAGAAGAGGGCCGGGGCTATGACGCGGATAATTTTATTTATTGGCCGTTCAGCCGGCCTGCCAGTAGAAGGCTTCATCGGGCATCGCTCCTCCGATCGAGGCGGGATTGGCGTCGAAAAGCACCTGGTAGTAGGGCTCCAGGACGGACTTTATCTCTGAGGCGCCGGCCACAAAGGTGAGGTTGCAGTCGGGGATGGCCCTCTTGGCGATGGCGGCCTTGGGGACTATGCCGTAGGTCTCACAGAGGGCCGCGGCGCTGTCGGGATCGGATTTAACGGCGTTTATGGAGCTTTCATACTCCTGAAGGAAACGCTCCACGGCCCGGGGGTTATTTTCGGCGAACTCGGCTCTCACGGCCACACAGCCCATTGTGAGCTGGCCGCCGGTCTTGAGGGCGTCCCACTCGGCCGTCATGTCGAGGGCTGAGCGGACGTCCTTATTCTGGATGAGCACGGCGGTGGCGGCGGGGACGGGGAGCATGGCAAGGTCGATCTCCCCGGCGGCCATCTTCGTCTGAATCACGGAGGCGTCGTCGAATATGACGTTCACGTCGGCGTTCTCAACCTCATTCGCGGAGGTGCTGACGGTGAGGCCGTTTTTAGTGAGGATGTGGGTCAGGACGTACTCGGGGTTGGCTCCCTGGCCGGCGGAGTAGATGGTCTTGCCCTTGAGGTCGGCCACGGAGTGGACGGTGTCGCCGTTTTCAAGGACGTAGAGGACGCCCAAGGTGTTGATGGCGATGACCTTCACCTGGCCCTGGGTCTTATTGTAGAGGGCGGAGGCCACGTTGGTGGCCACGGCGGCGATGTCGTAGTCGCCGTTTATGAGGCCGGCCTGGATCTGGCTGTTGTCGGCAACGGCGGTGACGGTGTATTTGTCAAAGGTGCTGCCGGCGTCGGAGCTCTCCCAGAGCTTGACGGCGCCGACGCCGGTGGGGCCGGTGAGCACGGCGAAGTTCACGGAAACGGGCTCGCCGTCGGGCTCGTCGGCGCTATCGGGTTCGTCGGTGTCGTCGGACTTGTCGGAGTCGTTGGGCTTGTCGGCGTCGGGCTTGTTGGTGTTGTCGTCGGGGCCGTTGGAGCCTGACGGGGTGGACTGGTCGTCGTTATCGGCCTTGTCCGGGTTACCGCCGCAGGCGGCAAGGGAGAGGACAAGGGAGAGTGTGAGCAGCAAAATGAGAAGTTTTTTCATGGTATTTCCTTTCTTTACGGGGCTATTTTAAAAGCTCCGGCTTTAACAGTGTTATATTTTTCCCGTTTTGGGTGATGATACCCGCGGTTTTCAGCTTTGTGAGCTCCCGGTAGAGGCTGGCCCGGCCGATGCCGAGGCGCGAGGCGAGCTCCGTCATGGAGCGGACGGTCAGCTGGCTGTCGCCGTCGGCGTTCTGGAGTATGTAGGAGGAGAGCTTGTCCCCGCCGGAGCCCACGGACAGGGCGTCCACCTTGGCCGAAAGGAAGCGGATGCGCTGGGCAAGGTAGCTTATATAGTTTGCCCGGAAGGCGCTGTCACGGTCCAGGAGCGCCGTCACGGAGCCCTGGGTCAAAAACAGCACGGAGCATTTTTCCCGGACCGTCAGGGTGGCGACGTACCGAGCGCCGTCGGTGAACAGGGCCGCCGCGCCGAAGAGCTCGCCGGGGCGGAGCTCGCTTACCGTAAGGGGGCCCTTGGTGACTGTCACGGCGCCGGTGAGCACGATGCCGAGCTCACGGCGAAAATTGGTGGGGGAGTATATCACGTCGCCCTTGGAATAGGCGCGCTCAGTGTATCCCGCCGCCTCAAGAAGGGCGCTGACGGCGCCTGTGTCCATGCCGCAAAAGAGGGGCGTGCGGGCGACGACGCCGAGGAGTGTGTCATTTATCATCGTATCACCGCCATTAAGGTGTCTCATATGAGACAATTTGCGAAATAAATAATACCACATATGGGCGGGAAAGTCAACAGGGGAAGATAGTGGTTATTTAGGAATACATTTTGCATTTAAATATCGATACCGGGTTGGTATAATGGCATTACCCCCGAAGGGGGTAAAGGAGGCAATATGAAATGGAGATCCAGGCCATAGGGGCGCGGGCCTTTTCGGTATACATAGCGGGGGAGGAGCTTGAGCGCCGGCATCTTGACCCCCGGAGCATCACGGCGACGCAGGCGCGGCAGATAGTCAGCGACGTTATCAGGGGCGACGGCATGGGCGCGGTGAGCCTGGAGCTGTACCCGGGCAGGCACGAGGTGCTCATATTCGTCAAACGGAGCGCGGGGGAGCCGGAGTTTTTCACATTTCCGGATTTAGAGTCGCTTCTGGAGGCCGTCTTAGATGGGGGCGGGGACACGGTGGCGTCGCTTTTTTACTACGGCGGGAGATACATACTGGCGGTGTGGGCCATGGACGGCAAAAGGCCAGATGGCCTGGCGGAGTTCGGCACGCCGCTTTATGTGCCGGGGGAGTATCTTCTGCATCTGAGGGAGCACGGCGTGACCGTATGCGACGGCGACGCCGTGGAGAGGCTGAGAGAGACCTTCGGCCGGCGGGAACGGGAGGACTGTTAAAAGTTTAATAATTTGCCGTTTTCTACTTTTATTTTTCCTTTTCATGTGTTATAATCCCCTTGACAAGGGGGGTGACCTGATGCCGAAGGCCAGGGGCGTAAAGCCCATCGCGCAGAACAGAAAGGCCTACCACGACTATTTCATAGAGGAGAAGTACGAGGCGGGGATAGAGCTTTTCGGCACGGAGGTCAAGTCCGTAAGAGCGGGGGCGGTCAACCTGAAGGACTCCTTTTGCTCCGTCAAAAACGGGGAGCTCTTCGCCTACGGTATGCACATCTCCCCCTATGAAAAGGGCAATATCTTCAACCGGGAGCCCATGAGGCCCAAGAGGCTGCTCATGCACCGGCGGGAGATAAACAAGCTCCAGGCCAGGGTCCAGCAGGACGGCCTTACGCTGATACCGCTTTCACTTTACCTCAAGGATTCGCGGGTGAAGGTGGAACTGGGACTTGCCAGGGGCAAGAAGCTCTACGACAAGCGGGAGAGCGAGGCGCGGCGGGACGCCGACCGGGAGATCGACCGGACCATGAAGGAAAAAATCCGATAAGCATCGGTGAAAGAAAGGAAAGAATAAAATGGCAAATCCCATAGCCACCATCGAAATGGAAAACGGCAAGACTATCAAGGTGGAGCTCAGGCCCGACGTGGCGCCAATCTCGGTGGCGAATTTCATATCCCTCGCCAACCGCGGCTTTTATAACGGCCTTATTTTCCACCGGGTCATAAAGGACTTTATGATCCAGGGCGGATGCCCCAAGGGCAACGGCACCGGCGGGCCGGGCTACTGCATAAAGGGTGAGTTCTCCGCCAACGGCGTGAATAACCCCATCGCCCACGAGCGCGGCGTCATATCCATGGCCCGCACCTCCATACCAGACAGCGCCGGGAGCCAGTTCTTCATCGTACACGCCGACTCCCCCCACCTCGACGGCCAGTACGCCGCCTTCGGAAAGGTAACTGAGGGCATGGACGTGGTGGACGAGATCGCCTCCGTCCGGGTGGACTACAACGACAAGCCCCGTCAGCCCCAGGTCATAAAGTCCGTGACAGTTGAGACCTTCGGCGTTGACTACGGCGAGCCTGAGAAGGTGTGAGCATGAAGATCGCCATCGTCACCGGCGCCTCCTCGGGCCTCGGTAAGGAATACGCCCTTCAGCTTTCGGAGAATTTCCCGGAGGTGGAGGAGGTTTGGCTCATAGCCAGGAGAAAGGCGCTTCTGGATGAGCTGGGCGAAAAGCTGGCGATCCCCGCCGTCAGTGTGCCGCTGGACCTTACGAGTCAGGCGGACATCGAGGCGCTGTCAAGAAAGCTCGGGGACGAAAAGCCACAGGTGGCGGCCCTTGTCAACTGCGCCGGGTGCGGGTACCTCGCCAATGTGGCGGACACGGACCCGGAGCTTCTCACCAGGATGACGGACCTCAACATGCGGGCGATGACGCTGGTCACAAGAGCGGCGCTGCCGTATATGCCGGAGGGGAGCCACATCGTCAATGTGAGCTCCATCGCAAGCTTCTGCCCCAACGCCAGGATGACGGTGTACAGCTCCACCAAGGCGTATGTGTCCAGCTTTTCACTGGGACTTCGGGAGGAGCTGAGGGAACGGAAAATTTCCGTCACCGCCGTTTGCTCCGGCCCCATGGACACGGAGTTTCTTGACGTGGGCGGCATAAAGGGCAACTCCAAGATGTTCAGGACCCTCCCGTACTGCGACCCCAAAAAGGTTGCCGCCGGCAGCTACCGCGCCGCGAAAGCGGACAGGGCGTTTTACACCCCGAGAGCCTTCTTCAAGCTCTACCGGGTCCTGGCAAAGCTCCTCCCCAGCACCTTCGTTGTAAAACTCGCCAAAACCTGATAGGCATATATTTTTGCAAAAACCAATTAAAGCGTTCATAAAATAATTTTCGCGGCGACATGCGCGTCGCGAAAATTACCTTTTGTTTTGCAAGTGTGCCGCCTTCGGCGGCGCGCGCGGCAAAACGGCAGGATAAAATTTTTGAAATTCCAATTTCAAAAATTCTATCCGCACGCGTCTCTCCCTTGTCGGAAAAGGCCGCAGGCCTTTTTCGACAGCCAATGGGGGCGTACCGGTTTCGACGGGGACGCGGAAGCTTGAATAGCGGGCGGATGGGCCTGTCATCCTTAAAACGGGCAATTATAAATTAAAGAACAACGATTACGCTGTTCCTGTCGCTGCTTAAGCAGTGACCGTTCCACCCCGGAGGTCAACGGCCGGGGATGGGGCGTCGATGAGTTGAGAACGTGAGCGCGCGAAGCTTTGAGCGCGCCATGCATAATGAAGCTACCGGACTTTCAGGCGTGACGGCTTGCCTGTAAGCGAGGGAAACGGGGCGACCCGAAATAACCGCCTGCGCCCGGAGAGGTTTGAGTGGATGTGTTTTCGGACAGGGGTTCAACTCCCCTCGCCTCCACCATATTTTGACTTACAAAGGCCCGGGGGCCTTTGTAAGTCAAGGGGATACGTGCGGACCCGGGATTTGAAATTGGAATTTCAAATCCCGGGTCCTGCTGTTTTGTTGCGCGCATGGCCCGGAGGGCCATACACTCCGCAAAACAAAAGGTAATTTTCGCGACGCGCGTGTCGCCGCGAAAATTGATTGGGAAAGGGAAAAAGGGGGCTGATCGTACAATGAATGATTTTGTGCGGTATATTATTTATCTTTTCCGGAATGCCGTTCCTCCGGCGGTGATGGGGTTGGTAACAGGCGTTGTGATTATTATTTTGTTAAATCTAAAGTACCGCCGTGATGGGAAGCGTGTTCAAAAAGGACAAGCTGTGGCCATTGTGCTGCTCATGTGCTATTTGGGCGGGCTGGCCGCTATTACTTTTGTGAACCGTATGGACGGTATGCAAATGGGCGTTCAACTTTACCCGTTTTTGGCGTTTTGGGAGGCGTGGAACAGCTTTACCCTGCAGGTCTGGCTAAACCCTCTATTGAACATCGCCATGTTCCTCCCACTGGGTGTGCTGCTCCCGCTGGCGGCAAAGCCTTTCCGGCGGTGGTATTGGATGCTGACAGCCGGGGCCGGTACGTCTCTTGTGATCGAAGTGCTCCAGTATATCCTTGACCGGGGACAGGCCGATGTGGACGACCTTATATGCAATATTCTGGGCGCAATGCTGGGGTACTGCCTGTGTATGCTGTTCGTCAGCCTGGCGGGAAAACGGTGGAAGGTCGCCGGGATATACGTTGTTCTTCCCGTTTTGTCCGCCGCGGCCTTGGCTTGCGTGTTCCTCACGTACTATTTTCAGCCATACGGAAATCTCGCGGATGCCCCGATATACGCCGCCAACACCAGGGGAACAGAATGGGTACAGGAGTGTCCTCTATCCGACGAGCCGGGGCCGTCCGGGGTCTACTGGGTGGAGCCCTTTACGACGGAGAGCTGCGACGCCTTCGCGGCGGAGTTTCTTGGGCGGCAAGGGGCTGAGATCAGATTTGGTGCCGCTGACGTACAGTACTATGACCATATCGCGTTCTACTCTGATCACAACACATATAGCTTACAGGTGGACTACAACGACCGCTCCTATAAGTACACGGATTATCGCGTGGACAGCTCCCTGCGCTACGGCGAAGAGGGGGGAGAGGCCACGGAGGACGAGCTCCGGGCGTCCCTCGAAAAGCTGGGCATCGAAATACCTGACGCGGCTGAGTTTATTACCGTGGACGCGGAAAAGGGAAAGTACGCTTTTCGGGCGGAGCGTGTAATAGCGGACGGTGAGCTTACCGACGGTGAATTGACATGCTCGGTGGCAGAGGGCGGCATTCTCTATGAGGTAGACAACTCCCTGTCTGTCAGTACCCTTCGTGGAAACGCCGCGGTCATTTCTCCAAAGAAGGCGTATGAGCGCCTTTGCGCCGGGAGGTTCTCCTGGCACGATGTGCCCATGTTCAACAGTCTGGCCCCCCGTGAAGTGCGGGTCATTGACTGTGAGCTGGAATACATGACCGACAGCAAGGGGTTCCGCCAACCTGTCTATTCCTTTACTCTCTCAGATGAAAATGACGCGGAGCTGCGGGGAGGCGCTGGGTGGACTACATTCGTTTCCGCGCTGGAGTGATGGAAAACCTGAGATTACTTTTTTCTTGATTTTTTAAAAAGGGAAGCCAGCGGCGGGGCCGCTGGCTTTGCTATTTTTTGGGGAAAAGTCGGGGTGAGGTCGGAGGTTAGCAGGTTTTGATCAGGGGCGGGGGAATGTGGTTGCGGCTGGCGCCGCTTATCCCACCTCATCCCTGCCCTTCCCCGCCCGGGCGGGGAAGGCGACCACGCGGGGGAGGTAGGGGTGAGGGTGGAGGGGGTGCGCACGGCTACGGCCTCGATCCCTCAGTCAGCTCCGCTGACAGCTCCCCTTACGAAGGGGAGCCTAAGAGAACAGGGTTGCGCCTTGCGGCGCGATTAAATGTGCGGCGAAGTTGCAAACCTTTTTGGGGGGGGCGGGTAGAACCCCTCAGTCGCCTTCGGCGACAGCTCCCCATTGAAACGGGGAGCCTTTTTTCCGCGCGGCGGGGATGGGGGGTTATTTGGGGGTGGAGGGGTGGAAGTCGGGGCCTAAGTCGCCGGTCATCCAGTGGTGGCGGCAGAGGCCGATGTATTTGTCGTTGGCGCCGAGGACTACCTGGGCGCCCTCTTTTAGGACCTTGCCGTTTTCGTCGAAGCGGGCGTTGAAGGTGGCTTTTTTGCCGCACCAGCAGACGGTCTTGACCTCCTCTATCTTATCGGCCATGACTAAAAGCTCGTAGCTTCCGGGGAAGAGCTCGCCCTTGAAATCGGCGCGGAGGCCGTAGCATATGACGGGGATGCCGCAGTCGTCCACAAGGTGGACAAGGTACATGACCTCGTCCTTCGTCAAAAACTGGGCCTCATCCACGATTATGCAGTCGTTTTTCTGAAGCTCGGTGTCAGCCATGGCGCGCATCTCGTGGAAATAGACGCAGGGGTAGGTAAGGCCGATGCGGGAATAGACCGTGTGGTCGCCGTTCCTGGTGTCGAGCTGGGGCTTTACGAGCAGGACCTTCTGGCCGCGCTCCTCGTAATTGAACCTGGCCATAAGGGCGTTGGCGGTCTTGCTGGAGCCCATGGCCCCGTATTTGAAATATAGCTGTGCCATATGATACCCTCCCGCGGTGAAAAAACATACCGAATAACAGCATAATAACACGCTTTTACCGATTGTTCAAGAAAATTCGACCTGTTGAGGGGCGGGCGGCGGAAGAAAAATCCGAAATTTTTGTAAAATTCTAAATATGGTATTCCAATTTCGGTGAAAGTATATTAAAATAGGAAAAAACAATATATTCGACCTGGGAGGACTTATGGACACAAAACCTGTATATAAGAGAGTTCTTTTGAAGCTGTCCGGCGAGGCGCTGGCCGGTGAGCGCGGCTTCGGCCTTGATTTTGACGTAATAGAGAGCGTTTGCAAGGTCGTTAAGGAGTGCTCCGACATGGGCGTGGAGATCGGCATAGTTATCGGCGGCGGCAACTTCTGGCGGGGCGTCAAGGACGGCGGCGGCAGGATGGAGCGGACCCGGGCCGACCACATGGGCATGATGGCCACGGTGATGAACTGCCTTGCCGTGGCGGACGTTCTGGAGCACATGGGCGCGGAGGTGAGAGTACAGACCGCGGTGCAGATGAGCTCCATCGCCGAGCCCTATATAAGGCTGAAAGCCGACAAGCACCTTAAAAAGGGGCGCATAGTCATATTCGGCTGCGGTACGGGGAGCCCCTATTTTTCCACGGACACGGCGGCGGTGCTGAGGGCCGCGGAGATAAACGCGGACGTGATACTTTTGGCCAAGAACGTGGACGGGGTGTACTCCGCCGACCCCAAGCTGGACCCCAAGGCGGTGAAGTTCGACCACATATCATATGACGACGTGCTGGCGAGGCATCTGGCGGTGATGGACACCACGGCCACGAGCCTGAGCATGGACAACAACATACCAGTCCTGCTATTTGCCCTGAAGGACCCGGAGAACATAAAGCGGGCCATAATGGGGGAGAAGATAGGGACAGTGGTGAAGTGACACGACCCGGCAATAAACCGAGCTTCAATATAATCAATTAAGGAGGATAAACCATGTACACCGACGACGCAGCTTTTAAGGAATACCTTGACAAGATGAACAAGACCATCGAGGCGCTGGAGGCGCAGTTTGCCACTGTACGCGCCGGACGCGCCAACGCCGCCGTGCTCAACCATCTGAGAGTTGACTACTACGGTGTGCCCACGCCAATAAACCAGGTGGGTACCATCTCCTCCCCGGACCCCAGGACGCTGGTCATACAGCCCTGGGACAAGAGCCTTCTCAAGCCCATTGAAAAGACCATCCTGGCCTCAGACGTTGGGATAAATCCCCAGAACGACGGCTCGGTCATACGCCTGGCCTTCCCGCAGCTCACGGAGGAGCGCCGGGCGGACCTTATAAAGCAGGTGAGGAAATACGCCGAGACCGCAAAGACGGCGGTGCGCAACGTGCGCCGTGACGCAAACGAGAAGTTCAAGAAGATGCAGAAGGCCAGCGACGTCACCGAGGACGACCTGAAGATCATGGAGAAGGACCTCCAGACCATGACCGACGACTACATCAAGAAGGTGGACGAGGCCACGGCGAAGAAGGAAAAGGAACTGACATCCATCTGATGACGAGTACTGAGAGACAACAAAAGACGGCGGGGCAGGGAACGGTCCTGCCCCGTCATATTGCGATAATCATGGACGGCAACGGGCGGTGGGCAAAAAAGCGGGGACTGCCGCGGACGGCCGGTCACGCCGCCGGGGCCGAGACCTTCCGGCGGATAGCCTCCTATTGCCGGGACCTGGGTATCGAATATTTGACCGTCTACGCCTTCTCCACGGAGAACTGGAAACGCTCGGCCGAGGAGGTGTCGGCAATCATGGGCCTTCTCAAGAAGTATCTGGAGGAGGCCATTGAGAAGATGCGCCGGGAGAACGTGCGCATAAGGGTGCTGGGCGATCTCTCGCCACTGTCGCCGGAGCTCAGGGCGCTTATCGACAGGGTGGAGGCCATAGACGAGACACTTGAGACGCGCACTCAGGCAAACCTGTGCGTAAATTACGGAGGCCGGGACGAGATAGTCAGGGCCGTAAAGGCGTGGCAGGCCGATCCGGACCGCGGGGAGCTTACGGAGGCGGAGCTTTCAAAGTATCTCTACACCGCGGGGATGCCGGACCCGGACCTGATAATCAGGCCAAGCGGGGAGGAGAGGATCTCCAATTTTCTCCTCTGGCAGTCGGCCTATTCGGAGTTTTACTTCACCGACGTGCTGTGGCCGGATTTTACGGAGAGGGACATGGACGCGGCCATAGAGGCGTATCAGAAGCGGGACAGGCGGTACGGAGGGGTGAAGAAGTGATGATAAAGCCGTCACACCTAAAAAAGGGCGACACGGTGGCCATTGTGAGCCTCTCCGCCGGAACGCTGGGGGAGAGCTGGGCTATCCACAAGCTCTATATTGCCAGAGAGCGGCTGGAGCGGGACTTCGGGCTTCGCGTCACGGTCATGCCGAACGCCTTGAAGGGCAGGCAGTATTTATACGAGCACCCGGAGGCGAGGGCCGCAGACCTTATGGACGCATTCCGGGATAAGAGCGTGAAGGCCATATTCAACGCCATCGGCGGGGACGACACCATAAGGATACTTCCGTACATCGACTTTGACGTAATACGCGATAATCCCAAGATATTCACGGGCTTTTCCGACACCACCACGAACCACCTCATGCTGTACAAGGCCGGTCTCATCTCCTATTACGGGGCCAGCGTGATGAACAATTTCTCGGAGTACGTCAGGATAAACGACTACACCGACCGGATGATCCGCAAGACGCTCTTTGAGCCCTGCGAGACTCTGGAAATACCCTCAGCGCCGTACTGGTACGACGACGAGGACGAGAAGATATGGTGGAGCGAGGAGAACATGAATACCATAAAGCCCTACCACCCGGAAAAGATCGGCTACGAGGTCCTTCAGGGCGCGGGAGCCGTGGAGGGGGAGCTTCTTGGCGGCTGTATCGACGTATTCGTGGAGCTTCTGGGGACGTCTCTCTGGCCCACAAGGGATGCGTGGGCGGGAAAAATAATGTTTTTGGAAACAAGCGAGGACGACACCTCCTGCGAACTTCTCACATGGTATCTTCGCAACTTCGCGGCCCAGGGGATATTTGACGTTATCCGGGGTATAATCGTGGGCAAGCCCGCGAGACGGAGCAAATATGAGCCCTATAAGGAGGTCTACCGCAGGGTGGTGGGCTTCGAGGCGGGGCATCCGGAGCTGCCCATACTTTACAACGTGAATTTCGGCCACGCCGAGCCCATCGGCATAATACCCTACGGCGTCAGATGCCGGCTGGACGCGGACAGGAGGACGCTGACGCTTTTGGAGCCGGCGACGGCGTAAACTATTGAGGGAGAAGGTATTTTTATGCTACTGACAAGGACGATAATGGCGGCGGTGATGATCGCGCTTTTGCTGGTGCTGGCCCTGTGGGCGCCGGCCTGGTGCCTGGCGGCGGTGATCGCTGTTTTAGGCGTCATAGCCGTATATGAGCTCATGCGCACGGTGGGGAAGGTCAAGGATATGAGGATGCTCATATATCCGGGACTCTCCGCCGCGGCCATACCGGTGGGGTTTTACTTAGGGTGCGCGGAGCTCGTCATAAGAGTGGCGCTGGTATTTTTGATGGTGACGCTCTTCGCCGAGGCCATATTCACCTACGGCACGGAAAAGGCCGTGGGGTTTTCCACAGTGATGTCGGGGCTTTTTATCGGGGTGCTGGTGCCGGTGTGCATGTCGGCGCTCCTCCAGCTTCGGATGATGGAAAACGGGGGACTTCTTATCATAATGGCCTTCGTGATAACCGCGGTATCGGACACAGGCGGGTATTTCGGAGGGATGTTCTTCGGACGCCACAAGGGAGTGGTGAAGTGCAGTCCAAATAAATCCCTGGAGGGCTTCATCGGGAGTTTCCTCGGCGGGATAGTGGGTATAATGATATTCGGGCTCATAGTGGACAAGGCGTTGAACATAGAGGTAAATTACCTCTTCCTGCTCATATACGCGTGTCTTGGGAACGTGACGTGCCAGATCGGGGATCTGGCCTTTTCGGTGATAAAGCGGGAGCACGGGATAAAGGACTACGGCAATCTCATCCCCGGCCACGGAGGGGTGCTGGACAGGTTCGACAGCATAATCTTCACGGCTCCGCTGGTGTATCTGCTGGTGAACATCATTCCGGCCTTTTGACGGGCGCTATTTGAGGTAAGCATATGACAAAGACCCTCACGGTCCTGGGCTCCACAGGCTCCATCGGCACACAGACGCTGGAGGCGGCGGAGGCGCTGGGAATAGAGATAACGGCACTGACGGCGAATAAAAACGTAGGGCTGATGGAGAGCCAGGCCAGAAGGTTCCTGCCGAAGGCCGTGGCGATGGCCGACGAGGCCGCGGCGGCTGAGCTGAAAACGCGGCTGGCGGATACCTCCGTCCGGGTACTGTCCGGGGAGGAGGGGGTCTGCGAGTGCGCCGGGATGGAGGCGGACACGGTGGAGTCGTCCCTTGTGGGCGTCGCCGGTCTCAGGCCGACCATGGCGGCGATAGAGGCGGGAAAAAGGCGGATAGCCCTGGCGAACAAGGAGACGCTCGTCTGCGCCGGGGGGCCGGTCACAAGGGCGATAAGGGAACGGGGCTGTGAGCTTTTGCCGGTGGATTCGGAACATTCCGCTATCTTCCAGTGTCTTATGAGTGGGAGGAAGAGCGAGGTAAAGAGGATAATCCTGACGGCCTCCGGCGGGCCCTTCAGGGGGCTTTCCGAAGAGGAGCTTCGCGCGGTGACACCGGAGCGCGCCCTTCGCCATCCCAACTGGGATATGGGGGCCAAGGTGACGATAGACTCCGCCACGATGATGAACAAGGGCCTGGAGGTCATAGAGGCAATGTGGCTATTCGGGGTGAGGCCGGACATGATAAGGCCGGTGGTACACCCCCAGAGCATAGTCCACTCGGCCGTGGAGTTTGCGGACAACTCGGTCATCGCGCAACTGGGGGTACCGGATATGCGCCTGCCGATACAGCTGGCGCTGACGTATCCGGAGAGGTGTCAGTCCCTTGCCGGGGAGCTGGATCTTACAAAAATAGGGACGCTGACCTTTGAGGAGCCGGACACGGACAAATTCCGGTGTCTGAAGATAGCCCTGTCGGTGGCGGGCAGGACGGACGCCGCGCCGGCGGTGATGAACGCCGCCAACGAGGCGGCGGTGCTGGCGTTCCTCCAGGGCAGGATCGGGTTCATGGACATACCGGAGACGGTGGGCCGGGCGGTGGAGGACCTGGGAGGTCTGCCGGCCGGGTCGGTGGAGGAGATACTCGCCGTGGATAGGCTCACGAGAAATTCGATAAAGGTGTGACGAAATGTATATTGTTATAGCTATCATAGCCTTCGGGGTGCTCATCGCGATCCACGAGTTCGGGCATTTCATCGTGGCTAAGGCGTGTAAGGTGAAGGTCAACGAATTTTCCATAGGCATGGGCCCGGCCATACTGAAAAAGCAGGGCAAGGAGACGCTGTACGCGCTGAGGCTTTTGCCCGTCGGGGGATTTTGCGCCATGGAGGGCGAGGACATGGACACCGGCGACGAGAGGGCCTTCGCGCGGCAGAGCGCCTGGAAGCGGGCGCTGATACTTGTGGCCGGGGCGGCGATGAACTTTATACTCGGGTTTTTGATCGTGGCTGTGATATACTCCTCCGCCAACGCCTTTTACACAAATGAGGTGGTAAAGACGGCCGAGGGTTTTCCGAGCACGGAAAACGGCATACAGGTGGGGGACAGGATATACTCCATCGACGGCCACAGGGTGCTGTATTCCTCGAACTTCGCCACCTATATGCAGAGGGGCGGGAATACGGTGGATATGGTGGTCATCAGGGACGGCATGAAGGTGACGCTGAAGGACTATACGCTCAAGCCCGCGGAGTACTCGGGGGTGATGAGCTACGGCGTGAGCTTCGGGTATGTGAAGGCGGATCTTTGGCAGAAGCTCAAGTACACGGGCTACGCCACATATGACTTCGTGCGCATGGTGTGGATGGGGCTTTCGGACCTTGTGACCGGCGCCGCGGGACTGAAGGAGATGTCAGGCGTCGTGGGTATCGTGGGCACCATAAACGACGTGGGCCACGAGATAGAGGAGCAGGAGTCAAGGAGCGCCGCCATAGAGCAGATAATGTACTTGGTGGCCTTCATCGCGGTGAATTTGGCGGTTATGAACCTCCTGCCAATCCCGGCCCTTGACGGGGGGAGGCTGTTCTTCCTTATAATCAACGTCATAATCGAGAGGGTTTTCCACAAAAAGCTGGACCCCAAGTATGAAAGCTACGTCCACGCCGCCGGTATGGTGGCGCTGCTGGGACTGATGGCGGTAATAATGATAAGCGACATACGAAAGCTTATTTGAGCAGTGGACCGGGAAAGGCGGATGTGAGATGTCGAGACAGATAGATGTGGGCGGCGTGAAAATAGGCGGAGGCGCGCCGGTGACGGTCCAGTCGATGTGCAATACGCCCACGGCCGACGTGGAGGCCACGGTGGGGCAGATATTGAGGCTGGAGGGGGCCGGGTGCCAGATAATAAGGGTGGCCGTGCCGGATATGGAGGCCGCCCGGGCCGTCGCCTCTATAAAGAAGAGGATACATATACCCCTTGTGGCGGACATCCACTTTGACTATAAGCTGGCGCTGGTGGCGCTGGACGGGGGAGTCGACAAGGTGCGGATAAACCCGGGGAACATCGGCGGCACCGACAGGGTCCGGGCGGTGGCAAGGGCCTGCGAGGAGCGGCGCGTGCCCATAAGGGTGGGCGTCAACTCCGGGAGCGTGGAGCGGGAGCTTTTGGCGAAATACGGCGGGCCCACGGCCCGGGCCATGGTGGACAGCGCCATGGGCCACGTGAGGCTTTTGGAGGACGTGGGCTTTGGGGATATTTGCGTTTCCGTGAAATCCTCCACCGTAAAGCGCACAGTGGAGGCGTATAAGCTCATGTCGGAGGTGTGCGATCACCCGCTGCACCTGGGCGTCACCGAGGCGGGGACGGAATCATCGGGGACCATAAACTCGGCGGTGGGCATCGGGACACTGCTTTTGAGCGGGATAGGCGACACGATACGCGTGTCCCTGACCGCGGACCCGGAGCGGGAGGTCGAGGCGGGCATCGCCATACTGAAGGCCGCGGGGCTCAGGTCGGGCGGTGTGAAGCTGATCTCATGTCCCACCTGCGGCAGGACGCGTATTGACCTTGTGGGGCTGGCCCATGAGGTGGAGGAGAGACTTAAGGGCTGTAAGCGGGACATCACGGTGGCGGTCATGGGCTGTGCCGTGAACGGGCCCGGTGAGGCCAGAGAGGCGGACTTCGGCGTGGCCGGAGGCGACGGCGAGGGACTGCTCTTTAAAAAGGGGCAGATAGTGAGAAAGCTCCCCGCGGAGGAGCTGGCCGACGGATTACTTGCGCTTATTGAGGAGTCAGACAATGGCTGAGACGAACAGCGTACCGGTCCTTGATATGTTTCCGGACCTTTTGAACTCCGGTGTGCCGGAGGGCCTTCTCAGGGGGGCGACGGTGACTGGGGCGACGGTGGACCGGGAGGGGCGGACGATGACGGCGGACGTGTCCTTTAAATCGGACGCGGCGCCGGTGTACATAGGGATGATGGAGCGGTATATCGAGGGGAGCTTCGGGCTCTCACGGGTGACCGTCAACCCGTCTGTCCCGGGGCCGGTCCAGAAGGCAAAAAGGCCGGAACCGGCCACCGCCGCCATAATGGGGAAGCTGTCAAGGATGGAGAACACGGATATGAGCACACTGACGCTGGACTCGGGGAGAGTGAGCGTCAGGGGAGAGGTGTTCTCCGTGGCGTCGAGAGAGACGCGAAACGGCGGGTTCGTGCTGTCCTTCGACATGACGGACGGAACGGGCTCGGTGAGGGTATCGAAATTCATGGCCGACGAGGCCGAGAAAAAGGCCGTGCAGGCCATATCGGTGGGGATGACCCTGACGTGCCAGGGCAACACCGCCTTCAACAGATTTGACAATGACCTTGTGCTGGAGCCCCGGGCAATAGCCGTGGCCGAGCCCAGGCCGGTGCGGGAGGACACCGCGGAGGAGAAGCGGGTGGAGCTCCATCTTCACACGAAGATGAGCGCCATGGACGCCCTTACGGACACGGCGGCGGCGATAAAAAGGGCCATAAAATGGGGGCACCCGGCCATAGCGATAACGGACCACGG
Source organism: uncultured Oscillospiraceae bacterium (assembly GCA_947631395.1). GTDB lineage: Bacteria > Bacillota > Clostridia > Oscillospirales > Oscillospiraceae > RUG626. Next base: position 48,549 of record CANRLF010000007.1, on the reverse strand, counting down.
CGTGTGCCAGTCCTTCCCGGACGCGCTGAAGGCCGCGGGTGACAAGATAAAGGTCATCTACGGGGTGGAAGGATATTATGTAAACGACCTGGACGACAGGGTAGTGGTGTCCGGGGAGGAGGACGGGGCCCTCACGGGGGATTTCGTGGCCTTCGACCTTGAGACCACGGGCCTGAGCTCCATGTATGAGCGGATAACGGAGATCGGGGCGGTGCTCTTCCACGATTTTCAGGAGGTGGACAGGTTCCAGACCTTCGTGGACCCGGAGAGGCCCATACCGCCGGAGGTCACGAACCTGACGGGCATAACCGACGAGATGGTGTCGGGCGCGCCCAAGGAGGAGCAGGCCGTCAGGGAGTTTTTGAGGTTCGCCAATGGAAGGCCGCTGGTGGCGCACAACGCCAGCTTCGACATTGGCTTTATTGACGAGGCGTGTATACGCCACGGGCTGGACTTCGAGCCCACATATATTGACACCATGGTGGCCGCCCAGGCGAGACTGCCGGATATGAAGAGCCACAAGCTGGACCTGGTGGCGGGGAAGCTGGGGCTTCCGGATTTCAACCACCACAGGGCATCCGACGACGCGCTGACCTGCGGGCTAATATGGGCAAGCTTCGCCAAGGGGCTGATGGAGGAGGGGGTGGAGAGCCTTTCCGCCGTGAACGACGCCACGAGAGCGGGCAGACGGGCCGCGGCACAGCACAGGCGGCTCCGGCCACAGCACATAATCGTGCTGGCAAGGACCCAGGCGGGGATAAAAAATCTGTACAAGATAGTCACCGCAAGCCATCTGCGGTTTTTGAAAAAGAACCCGATCATGCCAAAATCCCTCATAATGGAGCACCGGGAGGGGCTTATAATCGGGTCGGCCTGCGAGGCGGGCGAGGTGTTCCAGTCCATAGTCGACAGGCGGTGCAGGGCGGAGCAACGAAGGATAGCCGGGTTTTACGACTATCTGGAGATACAGCCCATGTGCAACAACATGTTCATGCTGAGGGGCGAGCGGCCCCGGGCCCGGGACGAGGAGGAGCTGAGGGACTTTAACCGCCGGGTCCTGGCGCTGGCCGACGAGCTCGGCAAGCCGACGGTGGCCACGGGGGATGTGCATTTCCTGGACCCGGAGGACGAGATATTCAGGCACGTGCTGTTGGTGGCGAAGGACTTCGAGGACGGGGACAAGCCCCTGCCCATATACTTCAGGACCACAGACGAGATGCTGAGGGAATTTGACTACTTAGGGCCAGAGCGGGCGAAAGAGGTGGTCGTGACAAATCCCCGAAGGATAGCGGACATGTGCGACGTGGTAAGGCCCCTTCCGCCCGCGGGGAAGCTCTTCCCGCCGAAGATAGAAAACTCAGATCAACAGCTAAAGGATCTGGTGTACGGCAGGATGCGGGAGCTGTACGGCGACGACCCGCCGGAGATAGTCACGAGCCGGGTGGAGCAGGAGCTTCACGACATACTCTCGCGCCACTACGACGTTATTTACATGTCGGCGCAGAAGCTGGTGCACAACTCGCTGGAGCACGGGTACCTTGTGGGCTCAAGGGGCTCCGTGGGGTCGTCCATCGTGGCGTTTTTGTCCGGGATAACGGAGGTAAACTCCCTGCCGCCACACTACCGGTGCCCCAAGTGCAAGCACACGGAGTTCGTAACGGACAAGGGATACGGTTGCGGAGCGGACATGCCGGATAAAAACTGCCCCGTATGCGGGACGGAATATAAAAAGGACGGCTTTGACATACCATTTGAGACCTTCCTGGGCTTCGGGGGGGACAAGGTGCCGGATATTGACCTTAACTTCTCCGGGGAGTATCAGGCAAACGCCCACAGGTACACGACGGAGCTTTTCGGGCCGGACCACGTGTTCAGGGCCGGGACCATAGGAACGGTGGCGGAGAAAACCGCCTACGGCTATGTGAAGCGGTACCTGGAGGCCACCGGGAAGGAGGCCTCGAAGGCGGAGGAGACACGGCTGGCGTTGGGGTGCGTGGGAGTGAAGCGCACCACGGGACAGCACCCGGGGGGCCTGGTGGTCATACCGCAGGACATGGAGATCTCGGACTTCTGTCCGGCGCAACACCCGGCGGACGACCCGGACACGGATATTATCACCACCCACTTTGAGTATCACTGCATGGAGGACAACCTGCTGAAGCTCGACGAGCTGGGACACGATGACCCCACCATGATAAGGATGCTGGAGGACATGACGGGCGTCAACGCCAGGGAGATACGGCTCGACGACCCGGAGACCATGGGGATATTCAAATCGGCAAAGCCGCTGGGGCTTACGGACGACGACCCGATAGTCGGCAAGACGGGCTCCATCGGGATACCGGAGTTCGGCACGGGCTTTACGCGGCAGATGCTGGTGGACACTCAGCCGGAGAATTTCGACACGCTCGTGAGGCTGTCGGGCTTCTCCCACGGCACCGACGTGTGGCTGGGCAACGCCAAGGAGCTCATAACCTCCGGCACCGCCTCGGTCCGGGAGACCGTGGGCTGTCGCGACGATATAATGCTGTATCTCATCTCCCGGGGCATGGACCCGAAGCTGAGCTTCAAGATCATGGAGAGCGTCCGAAAGGGCAAGGTCAAGAAGGGGGGCTTCCAGGAGGGATGGGTCGAGACGATGAAGGAGCACGGCGTTCCGGACTGGTACATCGACTCACTCGCCAAGATAGCGTACCTCTTCCCCAAGGCCCACGCGGTGGCGTACGTTATGATGGCCTTCCGCATCGCGTGGTTCAAGGTCCACAGGCCGCTGGAGTTCTACGCGGCGTATTTTTACAGGCGCAGTCAGAAGGGCGGCTTCGACGCGGAGATGATGTGCCAGGGCCGGGAGAAGGCCGCCGCGGCCATAAGGGCAATAAAGGAGAACCCCGACGCCACGGACAAGGACGACGACCTTATGACGACGCTGGAGGCCTGCTGGGAGTTTTATCTGAGGGGATTTCAGTTCCTGCCCATCGACCTTTATAAGTCGGACGCGCTGAAATTCAAGGTGGAGGACGGAAAGCTCCGGCCGCCCTTTGTGGCAATATCGGGGCTTGGCGAGGCGGCGGCGCTGGACCTGGCCGAGCACCGGGGCGACAGAGAGTTCGTGTCGGTGGAGGAGCTGAGCATGAGCTGTACGAAGGTGTCAAAGAGCCACATCGAACAGCTGAGGACGATGGGGGCCCTGGGCGCGATGCCTGAGACCAGCCAGATCTCATTCTTTTGACGGTACTTCTTTGAGAGAGTAGAAAAAGGAGGTTTACATAATGAGTGAATTGGAAATAAGCCGGGTACTGCCGGGATGGCAGGTGGAGGGTGTGCTGGGGTCCGGGACCTTCGGCACGGTGTATCTCATACGGCAGGCGAAGGAGGACGGGGCGTTTTCGGCCCTGAAGGTGATGAAGGTGCCTCCACAGAAGGAGGCCATCGACAACGCCGTTAAGCTGGGCATTGGCCGGGACCTTCTGACCACCTATTTCGGGAAGTTCAAAAACGACCTGACATGGGAGCTGACGATGTACAAGACGGTCAAGTCCAAGAGCCTGGCGCCGGTGGAGGAGCTGGTCACCGAGGACGCCCAGGGGCCGGGCTGGACGGGATATATGCGCACGGGGATATACACGCCCCTGGCCACGTATTTCGAGAAGGCGGAGTCCACACAGGAGGACGCGGCCAGGCTTGGCGTGGAGCTGGCCTCGGCCGTCGACGCGCTGAACCACTACGGCCTGGTCCACGGGGAGATAAAGCCGGAGAACGTGCTTGTCACAGACGCCGGGGGATTTGTACTGACGGATTTTGCCGTGCGCAGGTGCCTTGAGAAGGCGGGGAGCGGGATATTCGACCCGGGCGACGAGTCATTTGAGGCGCCGGAGGTGGGGGAGGAGCGCAAGTACACCCACCAGTCGGATATATACTCCCTGGGCGCGGTTATGTGCTATGTGGCAAACGGGTGCAGGATGCCGGAGAACCGGGACCCGGGGCTTATCAAGAACATGGACCCGGCCCTGGAGGCGGTGATCAGGCGGGCGATGGCCGCGGACCCCGCCCAGAGGTATCAGACGGTCCAGCAGATGAAGGCGGACCTGGAGAAGCTGAGCCTCGGCAAGAAGTCGCCGCGCAGGGCGATGGCCGCGGCGGCGGCCTTCGACGCCGTGAAGCGCAACGGAGGCGGCGTGGCGCTGGTCGGAGCCGCCGCGGCGAAGGCGGCCAGGACACAGGCAAAGCAGGTCACCGCCGAGCAGAAAAAGCCGGCGGAAAAGCAGACCGCCGCCGAGAAGAAAAAGCCGGAGAAGGTCAAGGGCTCCAAGGCCGGGTACATAGTCGGCGCCGTGGCGGCGCTGTTGATAATCGCCGTGGTGGCCTTCATATGGTGGCCATGGGGCAATCAGGATCCGGTGGTGTCCGGAGGGGACGGCGACGGCCCGACGATATATCCCAACGGCAAGGACGACGAAAACAACACCGGGGACAAGGACGACCAGAACACCACGCCGGGAGAGAATGAGGATCCGGGCAATACCACTCCTGGAGAGAACGGCGACCCGGGTAATACGACTCCGGGGGAGAACGGGGATCCGGGTAACACGACTCCGGGGGAGAACGGGGATCCGGGGAACACGACTCCGGGGGAGAACGGGGATCCGGGGAACACGACCCCGGGGGAGAACGGGGATCCGGGGAACACCACTCCGGGTGAAAACGGGGATCCCGGCAATACGCCCTCAACGCCCAGCAGTCGGCCGGAGGCTGTAAACAACGACACGCTCTACCCCTCGGACAAGAAGCTCATATCGAGAGACGAGCTTGAGGACATGACCGCGGACCAGGTACAGATGGTCATAAATGAGATTTTCGCCAGGCACGGGTATATATTCGGCACCGGCGCGACACAGAGATATTTCAACACACAGAAGTGGTACGAGCCGGTGACGAGCGACTCCGATAAGGTGATGGATGAGCTGAACTCCACCGAGACGAAGAACATGAAGGCCCTGACGGAATACAGGGCGGAGCTCAAAAACGGCGGCACAAAGCCAACGGAGCCCACGACGCCCACTGAGCCCACGACACCTACGGAGCCGACGACGCCCACGGACAACACGTATCTCTTCCCGCTGGATACACAGCTCATAACCGAGGCTGATCTGGAGGGGAAAACGAAGCAGCAGGTGGGCTTCATCAAAAACGAGCTCTTCGCCCGCCACGGCTACATATTCAAAAACGAGACATACAAGAGCTATTTTGAAAACCAGCAGTGGTACACTCCGGTGACCACGGACTCCACAGCGGTGAGCCTGATGTTCAACGAGACGGAGCGGGCGAACCTCGACACCATCCAGGCGTACATCCACGCCCAGGGGTGGGAATAAAAAGCATGTCGGAAAAAGGCCGTAGGGCCTTTTTCCGACAATGGGGACAAAATTGAGGTTTAACGGCGCGAATGCCGCAGGGACGGGCCCTCGAGGGACGTCACAGGCCCCTCAGACCGCGCTTTACGGATATGGCGTGGACGGGACACATCTCCTGACAGCAAAAGCAGGAGATACAGTTCTTCCTGGGCATTCCGGCCTTGCCGTTTTCGACGCTTATTATCTTCTGGGGACAGCTCTCGGCGCATTTGCCACAGCCCACGCACTTTGACCTGTCAACGCTTGGGTAGGAGCGCAGGAGCCTGTCGAGCACGAACCGCGCGGGCCCGCGCAGGAGCTTGGGCACGGAGTCGTCAAAGCCCGTGCTCTTCACGGCGTCGGGCAGGCGGAAGGCGGGGGAGCAGGGGGACACCGGGTCCCCCGTAATGTCCACGCGGTCCGGCGTAAGGCCCATGGCGTCGGCGGCCCTCAGATGGGGGACATCCTCGGGCGTAAGGCCCATGAAGCTCACCGCCGCCATATCCAGGGCGTAGACGTCCCTGGAGCAGAGGGTCAGGCCCGTGTGCCGAACGGTGCCGCCCCCGGGGCCGTTGCCCTCCATGGAGTCGATGGCGTCAAGGAGGGTCAAATTGGGCCTCACGGTCTCACACAGCTCGCAGAGCATGTGGACGAAGTCGTCGGTCCTGGGGTATCGGCGGTGCATGTCCGGCTTCTGAAGGCCGGGGATGACGCCGAAGAGGTTCTTCACGCCGACCGACACGGTGGTCATGGCGTGGGTCTTGAGCTTGGGAAGGTTGATGATGTAGTCGGCCTCAAGTATGGGGGTTATTATGTTGAAGCTCCTGACCGTGAAGCCCTCGGCGGTCTTTTTTGAGCCGTAGGTGAAGTCGCGGTTCAGGTATTCCTTTATTCCCGGCACGTTAAAGCCAGAGGCGGAGTAGACGCCGCGCATGTACTCGGCGGTGAATATGCCGCCGGAGCTCTCGGCGACGGTGATGTTTTCAAAGCCGCGCTCACGGAGCCAGCGGATCACCGCCTTCAAAACGGCGGGATTCGTGGTCACGCCGGCGGAGGGCTTCTTGCCGTAGAGGAGGTTGGGCTTCAGTACGATCCTCATCTCGGGCCGGAGCTCCGAGGCCACGTCCAGGGCGTCAAAGTGCCGTGAGACGGCGGAATATACGAGCTCCTCGTCATAGGAGCTGACTTTTACTGCGTTTACTGTCGACATAGCGCACCTCCGTGAAGGTTTTATTACTGACAGGATAACAGATTTCGAAGGATATTTCAATTATTTACGGTGAATTGCTTATGGAACTTGAATTTTGCGCGCCGTGTCTGTTCGGCCTCGAGGGGCCGGTGGGCAACGAGCTGAGGCATATGGGTCTTAAGGACGTGAGGGCCCAGGACGGCCGGGTGTATTTTAAGGGCACGGAGCGGGACATCGCCGGCGTCAATATAAGGAGCCGCTTTGCCGAGCGGGCGCTTATCGTGGTGGGCCGGACACAGGCCGGGGACTTCGACAGCCTGTTTGAGGGCGTCAGGGCCATGGAGTGGGAGAGGTATATCCCGCGGAACGGGGCCTTCCCGGTGAAGGGCTACACCCACGATTCCGCGATAACCTCAATGCCGGCCCTCCAGCGCAGTATAAATAAGGCGGTGGCGGAGAGGCTGGGCGGGGCCTACGGCCTTGAGAGGCTCCCCGAGACAGGGGAGACGTACCAGATACAGTTCGCTCTTGTCAGGAACGAGGCCACGCTGTACATCGACACCTCCGGCCCGGGGCTACACAAGCGGGGCTACCGGCCCACACAGGTGGAGGCGCCGCTCAGGGAGACGCTGGCCGCGGCGCTGGTGGACATTGCCGGATACCGCGGAAGGGGGGACATGTGCGATCCGTTCTGCGGAAGCGGCACCATAGCCATCGAGGCGGCACTGGCCGCAAAAAACCGGGCCCCGGGCATAAACAGGACCTTCGCCGCCGAGAGCTGGCGGAATTTTAAGATAGACTGGGAGGGCGTCAGGGAGGAGGCCCGGGCAAGGGAGTTTGACAGGGACTACCGGATAATGGCCTCGGATCTGGATCCGGAGGCCGTGGAGGCGGCAAGGCGCAACGCCAGAAGGGCCGGGGTGGAGAAGCTGATACGCTTTTCCGTGGCCGACGCGAGAAAATTTCACCTCCCGACAGACGGGGGGATCATAGTCACGAACCCGCCCTACGGCGAGAGGCTTATGGACCTGCGGGCGGCCCAGGAGCTCATGGGGGACTTCGGCCGGGCGATGAAGGACGCACCGGGCTGGCAGGTTAACATAATATCATCGGACCTGGAGCTGGAGCGGAGCTTCGGAAGGCGCGCTAAGAAGGTACGAAAGCTATATAACGGCATGATAAAGTGCGGTTATTTCATGTTCTGATACGGCCTTTTTAAAGCGGAGATATATACGAAATCCAAATTGAGGTGGTAGAGATATGAGACACCTGTTCATCCTAAACCCCGTGGCCGGGGGAAAGAAGTCGGACAAAGCCGCGGTGAGGAGGAGCATCGAGGAGCTGATGGACTCCAAAGGCGGGAGCTTTGAGATATACGAGACAGTGGGGGTAATGGACGCGGCGGAGAAGGTAAGGCGCGAGGCGATGAAGGGCGACGAGCTCAGGGTATACGCCTGCGGCGGCGACGGGACACTGTCGGAGTGCGCCCACGGGGCGGCGGGGTTTGAAAACTGCGCCGTCACCCACTACCCCTGCGGAACGGGGAACGACTTCGTCCGTATGTTCGGGCCGGACGCCGGGCTTTTCTCGGACCTGGGGGCGCTGGTGGAGGGCCAGGTCTCTCCGGTTGACATAATTGATGTAAACGGCCGGAAGTGCCTCAATATCGCATCCATCGGCATCGACGCCAGGGTGGGGTTGGACGTACATAAATACTCGGAGCTGCCGGTCATCGGCGGGGCGGGGGGATATGTCATATCCCTTCTGGTGAACGTGATAAAGGGTATAAACAGCCACTTCAGGATAACCGTGGAGGGGGAGGAGCTGGAGGGCAAGTTCGCCCTGATATGCGCCTGCAACGGCCAGTATTACGGCGGGGGCTTCAACCCAACAAAGATAGCTACCCCCGAGGACGGGAGTATGGACATACTCATCGTCAACGCCGTATCGAGACTTACGCTGGCCAGGCTCCTCAAATTATACGCCTCCGGCCAGTACGCAAAGTGCCCGGACATAATAAAATTCGTCTCGGGCCGGCACATCACCGTGGAGGACGACAGGGAGTTTTCGGTGAGCGTTGACGGCGAGGGGCTTTACACGAAACGGGCCGTTTTCCGGCTTATCCCGGGAGGAGTCAATTTCATCTATCCGAGGGGCTGCAGAAAAGTCTCGGAAATCATTAATTTGACGGCCGAAACGGTTTAAAAACGCCCTTAATATGTGCAAAATGACTATTGCGTAAAGATGACATTTGAGTTAATATATAGATAATTTAGCACTCAGGGAAAAAGAGTGCTAAACGGGACACTTCAGTCAGCTTCGCTGACAGCCCCCCATTAAAACGGGGAGCCGGAGATGTAGTTTTTAATTTATTTTTTTCATAGGAGGCAATTTCAGCATGAAGCTCAAACCGTTGGCAGACAGAGTCGTTATTAAGCGCGTTCCTGCTGAGGAGACCACCAAGTCCGGTCTTATCCTCACCAGCTCCGCTCAGGAGAAGCCCCAGGTCTACGAGGTCGTGGCCGTTGGCCCCGGCGGTTTTGTGGACGGCAACGAGGTGGACATGGAGGTGGAGGTCGGCGATAAGGTCATCACCGGCAAGTACACCGGCACCGAGGTCAAGTTCGAGGGCGAGGAGTATACGATACTCAGGCAGAGCGAGATACTCGCCATTGTGGAATAATTTCAGGAGGTAATCGATATGTCCAAAATCATTGTTTACGGCGAGGAAGCTCGCCGCAATCTTGAGGCCGGCGTTAATAAGCTGGCCGACACCGTAAAGCTCACCATCGGCCCCAAGGGCCGCAATGTGGTGCTGGACAAGAAGTTCGGCTCTCCGCTGATCACCAACGACGGCGTGACCATCGCCAAGGAGATCGAGCTTGAGGATCCCTTTGAGAATATGGGCGCGCAGCTTGTCAAGGAGGTCGCCTCCAAGACCAACGACGTGGCCGGCGACGGTACAACCACCGCCACCGTCCTTGCCCAGGCAATGATCCACGAGGGCATCAAGAACGTGGCAGCCGGGGCAAATCCCATGGTTATGAAGCGGGGCATCCAGAAGGCCGTCGACGCCGCCGTGGCGGAGATCAGGGCCAATTCACAGCACGTCACCGGCACCGAGGACATCGCCCGCGTCGGCACCGTGTCCTCCGGCGAGGAGACCATCGGACGCCTTATCGCCGAGGCCATGGAGAAGGTCGGCCAGAACGGCGTCATCACCGTGGAGGAGTCCAAGACCGCTGAGACTTACAGCGAGGTGGTTGAGGGTATGCAGTTCGACCGCGGCTACATCACCCCCTATATGGTCACCGACACCGACAAGATGGAGGCCGTCTATGACGAGCCGCTGATCCTTATCACCGATAAGAAGATAAGCAACATCCAGGAGGTCCTGCCCCTTTTGGAGCAGGTAATCCAGGCCGGGAAGAAGCTGGTCATCATCGCCGAGGACGTGGAGGGCGAGGCCCTTGCCACGCTTATCCTCAACAAGATCCGCGGCACCTTCAACTGCCTGTGCGTCAAGGCCCCGGGCTTCGGCGACAGGCGCAAGGAGATGCTTCGCGACATCGCCGTCCTCACCGGCGGCCAGGTGATCTCCAGCGAGATCGGCATGGAGCTGAAGGACGCCACCCTTGATATGCTGGGCCAGGCCCGCCAGGTCAAGGCCACCAAGGAGAACACCATCATCGTTGACGGCGCCGGAGAGAAGTCCGAGATAGCCGCCAGGGTCGCCCAGATAAAGAACGAGTACGAAAATTCCACCTCCGACTATGACCGCGAGAAGCTCCAGGAGCGCCTCGCGAAGCTGGCCGGCGGCGTGGCAGTCATCAAGGTGGGCGCCGCCACCGAGACGGAGATGAAGGACAAGAAGCTCCGCATCGAGGACGCCCTGAACGCCACCCGCGCCGCGGTGGAGGAGGGCATCGTCGCCGGCGGCGGCACCGCGTATGTGGTGGCCTCCAAGGCCGTGGCGAAGCTGCTGAAGGACACCCACGGCGATGAGAAAACAGGCGTCGCCATGATCGCCAAGGCCCTTGAGGCCCCCATCAAGCAGATCGCCGCCAACGCGGGGCTCGAGGGCGCCGTTATCCTCAACAACGTAAAGTCCAGCAAGTCCGTGACCTACGGCTTCAACGCCGCCACGGAGCAGTACTGCGATATGATCTCCGCCGGTGTCGTGGACCCCACCAAGGTCTGCCGCTCCGCCCTGGAGAACGCCGCAAGCATCGCGGGTATCGTCCTGACCACCGAGTCCCTGGTGGCCGACAAGCCCGAGCCCCCCGCGCCCGCCGCCCCCGCGGCCCCGGACATGGGCGGGATGTATTGACCTGAAGTAGTTTCAGGCAACTTGGAAATAAGTGAGAAGATCCCGGACGGAATTGTGATTCCGCCCGGGATTTTTGATGTTTTGGCGGGGAGGTGGGGTGGTTGCGGGGGGACGGGGGAATATTGTTGCGGCTTCGCCGCGGATCCCACCTCATCCCTGCCCTTCCCCGCCCGGGCGGGGAAGGCGAGCCCGCGGGGGAAGTGGGGCGAGGGAGGAGGGGGTGCGCACGGCTATACCCTCGACCCCTCAGTCTCGCTTCGCTCGACAGCTCCCCTTACGAAGGGGCGCCTAATTTAAAAGGAGCGGCCCGGGGGCCGCGGATTTTATCGCCTGCGGGCGGGGGTGGGAATTGATGTTTGAAATATATTTGCTTATATGATAAAATACTTACAAGCATACAAAGGCGGTGAGGAAATGGGGATGCTGGCGGATCTTCATATGCACAGCGCGGCCTCCGACGGGACGGATGGGGCGGGGGAGATGGCGAGGATGGTCGCGGAGGCGGGGATAAGCATCTTTGCGTTGACCGACCACGACACGGTGGCGGGGGCAGATGAGGTGCGCGCGCCAGACGGAGTCGTGTTCATCCCCGGCATCGAGTTTTCCTGCCGTATGGGCTCCGGCAAATGCCACATACTGGGCTACGGGTGCAATGGGGACTCGGAGGAATTTAAGAAAATACTTACCGCGGGGGAAAATTTGCGACGGGCGAAGCTTGAGGCGAGGCTTGAGTTTTTGAGGGGACTTGGGGTGAGACTGCCGGAGGGCGAGGTTATGAGGCTTCGCTCCATGCCGAGCGCGGGAAAGCCGCATATCTCGAACCTTATGGTGGAATACGGCTTTGCCGCGGACACGGAGGAAGCCATGGAGGTCATAGACAGGTGTCCCGCGAGCTCGGAGCGCCTTCAGGCGGAGGCGGTGATACAGGGCATACTTCGCTCCGGCGGCGTACCCGTCTGGGCCCATCCGCTGGGCGGCGAGGGGGAGCGGGAGGCGAGCCGGGAGAGCTTTGACAGGATGTTCGCGGAGCTGATGGGCTACGGACTTCAGGGCCTTGAGTGCTTCTACTCGAAATACGCCCTTGAAAGGTGCCTTGAGCTGGAGAGGGAGGCCGGGAGGAACGGACTGTGCGTATCCGGCGGCAGTGATTATCACGGGAAAAACAAAAATATCGCCATGGGGACACTGAACGCCGACGGGGTGGACATACCGGCGGACAGGCTGACGGTCCTTGGGCGGCTTATGAGGTAAAATATGAAGGCTGTTGTTTTTGATTTTGATTACACCCTGGGCGACTCTACCGAGGGGATATTGGAGTGCCTGTCCTACGGGCTTGAGAGGCTGGGATTCCCGCCGGCGGGGAGAGAGGATATGCGGCGGACTATCGGGCTGTCCCTCGGGCCGGCCCTCGAGGCGCTGACGGGCTGCGCGGACAGGGACAAGGCCGCGGAGTTTACAAGGTTCTTCATGGAGAAGGCGGACGAGGTGATGGTGGCGCGGTCGGAGCTGTTCCCGGGAAGCGAGGAGGTCCTGAGGGACATAAGGTCGCGGGGGCTGAGGACGGGCATCGTCACCACAAAGGCCAGTTACAGGATATGGAAAATATTGGACAAATGCGGCGTCAGGGAGCTCATGGACGCGGTGGTGGGGTGCAACGACGTGAAAAACGAAAAGCCCCACCCGGAGCCGCTTTTGAAGGCGGCGGAGCTGTTGGGGGTGGAGCTTACGGATATGCTGTATATCGGCGACAGCGCGGTGGACGCGAAGTGCGCGATGGCCGCCGGAGTCAAATTCGCCGGGGTGCTGACGGGGACCACGTCCAGGGAGGAGCTGGAGCGATACCCGCATGTGTGTATTGCCAGGGACCTTACGACATTGGCGGGGGAGCTGGCGGAATGAAAGAGCCAGAAGGGGCAAACGTTAGACATCAAGAGACGGGCGGGTTTGGAACCCGCCCCTACCGGCGGTAGGGGGCATTTTCGCGTTGGGGAGGGTCTGGACCCTCCCGTTTTTCACCCCTCCCGGGGGAGGGGGATCATATTCGGAGCTCTATTATTTGGAGGCCCTGTTTTTTGGCGTAGTTCACGGTCTGCATGGTGCCGCCGGGCTTGCCGTCCCACACGGCGATGAGGAGGGAGGAGGAGTCCACCATATACCTGTTGCGGCGGAGCATACACTCAGGGGTGTACTCCCGGGAGATGAGGGTACAGCTGTCGCACTGGTGGAGGAGATAGAGGTATCTCTCCCGGTCCTCCTCCGACCAGCCGTCGGCCTGGGTCTCACAGGGGACGGCGGCCTCAAGGGTAACAGTCTCAAACTCGTCACGGAGGGTCAGCACCGCCTCGGCAAAGTAGGTGTCACAGCCCTTAGCCATGCCGCAGATGAAGTGGTTGAAGCCGGACTCCGCCACGGAGCGGAGGGCGCCGGACAGGCGCTCCTTGAGCTCCACGCACCGTAGATCCCGCTCGTCATAGCGCCAGGGGAGCTTTTCCGGCCGGTGGCCGGTGAAAGAGCAGGAGCGGGAAATATCATAGCCCATCGCGGCGCCTCCTTAAGCAACTTTACTTCGTCCATTATACTACCGGGGACAGTATTTGTAAAGCCGCGGGGCCTTGCAAGAGGCGGGGAATAGTGATATAATCGGTAGTAATTTACTTGTGGCGGGGACGGGATATGGTCAAGAGAGATTTTCACAGGGACGGACTTTTCAAAATATTCATAAGCTACTTCAAGCCCCACGTGGGGCTGTTCGTTCTGGACATGGCCTGCGCGCTGATGATCGCGCTGGTGGATCTGGCGTTTCCGTATGTGTCGAGGATGTGCCTTTATGAGCTCATACCCGGGAACATGTACGGGGCGTTCTTCGCGGTGATCGCCGTGCTGGTGGCGGCGTATCTTTTAAGGTCGCTTCTCCAGTTCGTGGTCACGTACTGGGGCCACGAGTTCGGCATACTGGTGGAGGCGGACATACGGGAGGAGCTTTTTACGCATCTCCAGACACTGCCGGTGAGCTTTTTTGACAAAAACCGCACGGGGCACCTGATGAGCAGGCTGACGAGCGAGCTTTTTGACATAACGGAGCTTGCCCATCACGGCCCGGAGGACATATTCATCTCGGGAGTCACGGTCATCGGCGCTATCGCCATTTTGTTCACAGTCCAGTGGCGGCTGGCCCTTTTGATGCTTCTGCTGATACCAATATTCCTGGCGGTTGTCAGCGTGAACAGGATACGCCTTATGGACACCAGCCGCGGCGTGAAGAAGGTTACGGCCTCGATAAACGCGGACATAGAGTCAAGCCTTTCGGGTATGCGCACGGCCAAGGCCTTCACGAACGAGAGGGAGGAGCACGACAAGTTCGAGCGGGCCAATGACCGCTTCAGGGGCTCCAAAAAGGCGCAGTACAAGGCCATGGGCAGGTTCCACGCGTCCCTTGAGTTTTTCATGTGCATAATGCCGGTGACGGTAATCGCCTACGGCGGGTACCTGATAATGCGGGGACAGATGGACTACCGGGATCTTATAACATTTACGCTCTACACCTCCACCTTCATAAACCCGATAAGGAAGCTCGCAAATCTCTCCGAGATGCTTGTAAACGGCACGGCGGGGCTTTCGAGGTTCGCGGAGCTCATGCGGATAGACCCGGAGCTGAAGGATAAGCCGGACGCGGTGGAGCTTGAGGACGTCCGGGGGGAGATAGACGTCAAAAACGTGAGCTTCTCCTATGAGCGGGACGAGACGCAGGTACTGCGCAATGTGTCGCTCCACGTATCCCCCGGCGAGACGGTAGCGGTGGTGGGGCCCTCGGGGGGAGGGAAAACTACGCTGTGCAGTCTCATACCGCGGTTTTACGACGTGGACGAGGGGAGCATAACCATAGACGGGCTGGACGTCCGGGATGTGACCCAGAGCTCACTTCGGCGGAATATTGGCGTTGTACAGCAGGACGTTTTCCTCTTCGCCGACAGCATAATGAACAACATACGCTACGGACGCCCGGGGGCCACGGACGAGGAGGTGGCCCAGGCCGCGAAAAGAGCGGAGATATACGACGACATCATGGCGATGCCGGAGGGATTTGAGACATACGTCGGCGAGCGGGGGGTGCTGTTGTCGGGAGGACAGAAGCAGCGGATCTCCATCGCGCGGATATTTTTGAAGGACCCGCCGGTGCTCATACTCGACGAGGCCACCTCGGCGCTGGACAGCGTGACCGAGGCGAAGATACAGAGGGCCTTCGACGAGCTGTCACGTGGGCGGACAACGGTAATAATCGCCCACAGGCTGTCAACGGTCCGGGCGGCCAGCAGGATACTGGTCATACGGGACGGGGTCATAACCGAGGAGGGCACACACGCCCAGCTGCTTGCGAAAAACGGCGACTACGCGAGACTTTACAACACACAAAATCTTCATATGTGAGGCGAGAAGCTCATGTTAAACGACCGACGCATTATTGATATGTCCGTAGGGGACGCGTTCGAGGGGTTCTACATCCTGAAGGTGGCCCAGGGGAAGCTGTCGAATAACGGCAGGCCATATCTCAACGCGGTGCTGGCGGACGCCACCGGGGAGATCGACGCCAAGGCGTGGGATTACCCCGGGCCCATCGGGGCCGCCGACGAGGGGAGGATTGCCAAGATACGCGGGACGGTCAGCGAGTTTCGCGGGTCACTTCAGGTGACGGTGGAGCGCATAAGGCTGGCGGACGAGCGGGACAGCTATGAGCTTGCGGACCTGGTGCCGGTGGCGCCGATAGACGTGGATGGGGCGTATGAGGAGATACTGAGGCTGGTGGCGTCCATCGAGGACCCGGATTACAGGGCCGTGTGCCAGCAGATGCTCAGTCGTCACGAGGAGGCGCTACGCGCGATACCCGCGGGGAAGAGCGTCCACCACAGCTTCGTCTCGGGGCTTCTGATGCACACGCTGTATATGGCGCGGCAGGCGGATTTTATGGCGGGGCTATATAAGGACGTCATCGACAGGAGCCTGCTCATAGCCGGGACGTGCCTTCACGATCTGGGCAAGGAGGAGGAGTTCGTTTACTCGGACCTGGGCCTTGTGACGGATTACTCGGTGAAGGGGGAGCTACTGGGGCACCTGGTAATGGCCGCCGGAGAGGTGGGGAGGATCGCGGAGGAGCTGGGAGTACCGGAGGAGAAGTCCGTACTGCTCCAGCACATGCTGTTATCGCACCACGGCGAGCCGGAGTTCGGCGCGGCGGTGCGGCCCATGTGCGCGGAGGCGGAGCTTCTGAGCTACCTGGACCTCATCGACAGCCGGATGGAGATATACAGGGAGAACCTTGAAAAGCTGTTCCCCGGCCAGTTCAGCCAGCGGATATTCGCGCTGGACAAGAAGATATACAGGCACAGCTGAGGGCGGATCGCGGCTTTTTAAACACGATCTCAAAAAGGCGGCGGGCGATCCGCCGCCTTTTTTGGCGGTGGGCAGAATATGGACAAAAGCCGACGGAATATGATAGGTCGAGACTATGAAACGGTGGTGACCTTCATGTTGGCGACGACTTTTGCCGCGCTATTATCCTATCCATTCCTGCTTTTGCGACTGGCTCCGCCGGCGGGCTCCTTCCCGCGGCCGCTGACGGCGGCGGAGGAGCGGGAGCTGGTTGACAGATGCGCCCGGGGCGACGAGGAGGCCCGGGGGACGCTTATCGAGCACAACCTGCGGCTGGTGGCACACATAATCAAGAAATACTACACAAGGACACGAGACCAGGACGACCTTATATCCATCGGGACCATCGGCCTTATAAAGGGCATTTCCACATATAAGCCGGATAAGGGCGTGAGGCTGGCGACATACGCCAGCAGGTGCATAGAAAACGAGATACTTATGTACTTCCGCTCCCAGAGGAAGAGCGCCGGGGACGTGTCGCTTTCGGAGACCATAGACGCCGACGGCGACGGGAACAATCTTTCGCTGATGGACGTGGTCTGCGCGGAGGACGACGTATTCGAGAGGCTGAGCTCACAGGAGATATACGCCCAGCTCCGCCGGTGCGTGGAGAAGGACCTGGAGCCGAGGGAGAGGGAGATAATAAAGCTTCGCTATGGGCTTTCGGGGGAAAAGAGGCTGACGCAAAAGGAGACGGCGGAGAGAATGGGTATATCGAGGTCCTATGTATCCAGGATAGAGAAGAAGGCGCTGGATAAATTGAGGGAACTGCTTGAAAAAGATTGACGGCGGCTGTCATATTTTATTTAAAATTTGCGACTTTATTAGAGAAGGTACCTTTACCGGGAGGTGACGCGGATGCGGGACGAGTCCATAGTGGAGCTCTTTTTTAAAAGGGACGAGCGGGCCATCGAGGAGACGAGGACCAAGTACGGGCCCTATTGCTCCAGGATAGCCTTGGGGCTCCTGAGCGTCCGGGAGGACGCGGAGGAGTGCGTCCAGGACACGTATCTCGCGGCGTGGAACAGGATGCCGCCGGAGAGGCCGAACGTCCTGGGGACGTTCCTCGGGCGGATAACAAGGAACCTGGCCATCAGCCGATACCGGCGCAACAGGGCGGAAAAACGGTACGCGGGTATCCAGTCACAGCTTGAGGAGCTGGCGGACTGCCTGCCCTCCGGCGACGGTGTGGAGAAGGAGCTGGAGCGGCGGGAGCTGGGGCGGATAATATCCCGGTGGCTGGATACGCTGTCCGAGACGGACAGGACGCTTTTCGTCAGGCGGTACTGGTACGGGGACCGCGTAGAGGAGCTTGCGAGGAGCTGGGGACAGCGGGCGAACACGCTGTCCCAGAGGCTGA
Source organism: uncultured Oscillospiraceae bacterium (assembly GCA_947631395.1). Lineage (GTDB taxonomy): Bacteria > Bacillota > Clostridia > Oscillospirales > Oscillospiraceae > RUG626. The sequence continues at coordinate 30,856 of CANRLF010000007.1, read as the reverse complement.
GACGCCTGAGGCTTTCGCTGAGGGATGTTTTGGAGAAGGAGGAGCTTGAGGATGAGTAAACGGAGCATATTGAAAAGGGCCGTCTGCGCGGTCCTGGCGGTTACTATGGTCGCGCTGACGGGCTGTGGCGGCAGGCGGGAGGCGATAAGGGCGGAGAAGTCGGCGCTGAGTATCGCCGCGTATCCTGAGAGACCGAAATACCCCGAGGCCGTGGACGGCTGGAAGTATGACGAGGGGGCTTACGACGCGTGGGCGGCCAGCGAGCGGGAGCGGACGCTCGGGGCTGAGGAGCTCGGGAAAATGGCGGGCGCCTGGGACAAGCTGTTGCCGGCGCTCCTCACGGGCGGCGATGAGAACCGGGTCTGCTCGCCGGCGAACCTGTATGTGGCGCTGTCGATGCTGGCAGAGTGCGCCGGGGGAGAGAGCAGGGAGCAGCTGCTTGGGCTATTGGGCGAGAGGGATATTGAGGCCCAGAGGGCCCTTACAAAGAGGCTGTGGGAGGCCGTGTATAACGACGACGGCAGATATAATGGGCTGTTGGCAAACTCCGTGTGGCTCCGGTCGGCGGACGAGGGGGAGTATGAAAGTGCTGTCCTTGAGACGCTGTCGAGGGACTACTACGCCTCATCCTTCGCCGGGGAGATGGGAAGCGAGAACTTAAACTCCGTCCTTCGCGACTGGCTGAACGGCCAGACAGGGGGATTGCTTCAGCAGGAGATAGAGGGCGTGGAGCTTGAAAATAACACCGTGATGGCACTGGCGTCCACGGCGTACTTTAACGACATGTGGGCATCCAAATTTGACCCGGACAGTACGGAGCGGGACACCTTCCACGCGCCGGCGGGCGACATCGAACGGGATTTCATGCGAAAGACGGTGAGGAGCGCGTATTACTGGGGCGAGGATTTCGCCGGGGTGGTGCTCTACTTTAAGACCGGCGGCTCCATGCGGCTACTTCTACCCGACGAGGGCGCGGATATAAATAATGTCCTCGGCGAGAGCGCGGCCTTGGCGTTTCTCACCGGTGATAGGATACCGGACAGCGTGGAGAGGCGGACGCTTAAGATACATCTGTCCCTTCCCAAATTCGACGTTGTCAGTAACGGGGATATAAAGGAAAGGCTCGCGGCTGTCGGGGTGACGGACGTATTCGATCCGGACGCGTCGGACTTCAGGCCCCTTATCGGGGAGGACAACGTGTTCTCCGCCGCCGGGGAGTCGGAGCTCTGGCAGGTGTGGGTGGACAGGGTCATCCACGGGGCGAGAGTATGTGTGGACGAGGACGGCTGTGAGGCCGCGGCGTATACGCTTATCGTGATGGACGGCAATTCCAGCGCCCTGCCGGAGGAGGTGGAGGAGATAGAGCTTAAATTCGAAAGGCCCTTCCTCTTCTCGCTCATGTCCGGCGACGTGCCCATGTTCGCGGGAGCGGTGTACGAGCCCTGACAAAGGAGGTACAGGGATGAAAAAGGAAGATATTTATAACGGCGTCACCGACATAAGGGACGACATCATTGAAAAAGCGGAGAAGAAAAAGCCAAAGCGGCGCCTGTGGCAGGGCGCGGTGGCGGCGGTGCTGGCGGTGAGTATAGCCGTAGGCGGTGCGGCCATATGGTGGAGCAGGGCCGCGGCGGACAGGAACGGAAACATATTCAACATGGCTCCGCCCCAGAACACATCGCCAAATGACGGTTCCACGTCGGGAGATCCCGGCGGAGATGTGGATTGGCGGGACCAGGAGTGGAAGGTAAGGTCGCTGGTGGAGGTGAAGTACCCAGAGAGGACAAAATACCCGGGGGTCGACGAGAACTGGAACTTCGACGAGGCGGCATACGGACAGTGGATACGGGAGGAGATGGACAGGCAGCTCACCGCGTCGGAGCGGGATAAATTCAGCGAGTATATAGCCGCGGTGATGCCGGAGCTTTTGCGGGACGGCGGTATGGAAAACGCCGTGAGCTCGCCAATGAACGTATATATGGCCCTGTCCCTTTTGGCGGAGTCCACCGGCGGTAAGACGAGAGAGCAGGTGATGGAGCTTCTCGGCGTTGACAGTATAGAGGAGCTGAGGACGCTTGCGAAAAGGACCTGGGAGGCGCTATATAACGACGACGGCACATATTCGCTGAGCCTGGCAAACTCCCTGTGGCTTCGGGACGACTGGGACTATTCGGAGGAGGCGGTGAAGAGCCTTGCCGATAATTACTACGCCTGGTCCTTCCGGGGGGAGATGGGAAGCGAGGAGTATAATAATACACTGCGGACCTGGCTCAACGGCAACACAGGGGGGCTTTTGGAGGATCAGATCGGCGGCATCGGCCTTGACGGGGACACGGCACTGTGCCTTGCCAGCGCCATGTATTTCGGGGACAAGTGGGACGTCAAGTTCAACCCGGAGGATACGAAAACCGGCCTTTTCCACTCGCCCGACGGGGACGTGGAGGCAGAGTTCATGCGCCGGACATTAAAATCCGACGGCGTCTATTACTGGGGCGACAATTTTGGCGCGGTGATCATCCCCTTTGAGCAGGGCGGCGCGATGCTCCTGCTGCTCCCGGACGAGGGCGTTACCATGGAGGAGATACTTTGGGACGAAGCGGCCATGAGCTTTCTCGCCGGGGACATCGACGCGGCGGAGAGACAGGGGATCATAATCAACCTGAGCCTTCCGAAATTCGACGTGGAGAGGCAGACGGACCTTGTGGGGGCGCTGGAAAGGCTCGGCGTGACCGACGTCTTTACCCCCGGGACGGCTGACTTCTCCCCGCTGGTGCCCTGGGCGGGGGAGGGCGGCCAGGTCTGGGTCTCAGACGTCCTGCACGGGGCGAGGGTCACGGTGGACGAGGAGGGCTGTAAGGCCGCGGCCTACACCGTAATACCCATGGTGGGTGACCCGGCTCCACCAACTGAGGAGATGGACCTGACATTTGACCGGCCGTTTTTCTTCTCGGTAATAAATTCGGGATTGCCCATATTCACCGGGACGGTCGTAGAGCCTTAAAAATTATCAAAATAAAAGAGCTCCCGAAATCGGGGGCTCTTTTACATTATGTACGAAGAAAAATCAGTTGAGGATATGGGCTCTTTTCAGGGGGAACTTGAGAGCGGGATAGAGGAGGGCGGCGCAGACGGTGGCGATGACGCCGTTTGCGAGGGTCACAGGGAGCTTGACGCTGAGGGTCTCGACGACGGCCACCTGCCAGGTGAAGCCCTTGACAAGAGCGCCGGAGAGGATGTTCTTCGTGACGTAAAGCACGCAGTAGGTCAGCGCACCGCCGAGGCCGGAGATCCAGGTGCGGAGATTTTCGTGCTTGATGGGGGCCTTGTGCATTATTATGCCGCACACGAAGGTCATAAGGAACTTGTTGATGAAGGTCATCCAGAAATCGGCGGCCCAGACGGGGTCGAGAAGGTCAACAAGCGCGTTGCCGATGCCGGCGGCAAGAGCGCCGGTCAGGGGGCCGAAGAGCATGGCCGCCAAAAAGCACATGGCGTTGCCCACGGACAGGGCCGTGTTGCCCAGGGGGCTGGGGATGGGGATGCTCACAAATTTGGTGAGCACGAATATGGCCGCGGCCAGCACGCCGGTGAGCGTTATGTTGCGGACGCTGAAAAACTTTTTCATTTTTTTCTCCTTCCGGACCCCGGCCTTGACTTGCGGGGTCGATGGTGCTATTATACTCCTATCTGATACCACTGAAATACCCAGAAAAGAATTTTTTTATGGTATCAGATGGAGGCGAGACAATGGTAGATCTGACATTTGGACTGGACGGCGGCTCGGGAACGCCGCTGTATCAGCAGATATATGACAACCTGGTCCGGCAGATAAGGTCCGGGACGCTCCGGGCGGGGGAGAGGATGCCGGGGAAGCGGAGCCTGTCCGGACAGCTGGCGGTGGCCGTGAACACGGTGGACACGGCGTATCAGATGCTGGTGGCGGAGGGGTATCTGGAGGCAAGGCCCAGAAGCGGCTTTTTCGTCCAGGAGGTGGCCGACACACTGCCGGTCCGGGAGATCCCGGGAGCGAGGGCCGGGGCGCGGGAGGCGGAACCGGAGGCGGCGCCGGTGAGCTTTGACCTGACCACCGGGGGCGTGGACACGACGCTTTTCCCATTCAGGACATGGGGGAGGATACAAAAGGAGCTGTTGTACGCAAGCCCGGAGCTTCTAAATCACGGACACCGGCAGGGGGACCCGGAGCTTCGGGAGGCCCTGGCAGGGTATCTGCGCTCATACCGGGGCGTTGTCTGCGGGGCGGAGCAGATAGTTGCGGGGGCCGGGGTGGAGTACCTTCTGGGGCTGGCGGCACAACTGATGCGCGGCGGGGTCGCCGCCATAGAAAACCCGGGATACGTGCGGTCCCGGACGATACTTGAAAACAACGGCGTCAAATGCCGCTGTGTGGACATCGACTCCGCGGGCCTGCCGCCTGAGGGGGTGGAGGCCGTGGAGGCGAACATATGCTACGTGACCCCGAGCCACCACTTTCCCACGGGGGTGACTATGCCGGCCTGGCGGCGGGCACAGCTTTTGAGGTGGGCGTCGGAAAAGCCGGGGAGGTATATATTGGAGGACGACTATGACGCGGAATTTCGGTTCGACATGCGGCCGGTGCCGAGCCTTCAGGGGATGGCGGGGCCGGACGGGCCGGTGATTTATCTCTGCACCTTCTCGAAAAGCCTGGCCCCGAGCATACGCATCGCCTGTATGGTACTGCCGGAGAGGCTTTTAGGTATGTACAGGGAGTCCTTCGGGAGCTACGCCAGCACCGTCAGCCGCTTTGAACAGCAGACGCTGTACCGCTTTTTGCGGGACGGACATTTCACAAGGCACCTTGCCAGGATGCGAAGCGTCTACAAGGCACGTATGCTGTCCCTCACGGCGGCGCTGGAGGAGCGGTTCGGTAGGGACCGCGTGGCGCTGGGCGGTACGCATACGGGCCTGCACCTTCTGGCGTCACTGCCGGGAGGGCCGGGGGAGGAGGAGATGGTAAAAAGGGCGCTGGCGGCGGGAGTGAGGCTTCGGGGCCTCGGCGGCTATTACATGGAGCGCCGGGAGTCATGCCCGCCGGGGACGGTGGTGCTTGGATACGCCTCGCTCCCCGATGAGCGCATCGGGGAGCTGACAAGGCGGCTATACGGGGCGTGGAGCGATTAGAATATCTGCCCCAGGGCGATGGAGTCCACGAACGCCCGCATTTCGTCGGGACTTTTTATGCCCTTTGTCCTGTCCACCAGCTCCGACCGCTGTTTTTCGGTCATGGCGTAAAAGCGGTTCAGGGCCTCCATGTTCTGGGCCAGGGACAGACCGAAGCCCATGGGCATGGCGTCGGAATAGAGATCATAATACATACGCTTCACCTCGCGGATATTTTCCCCGGGCGGGAGCGTATTATTACATGAAGGGCACGTATTGACTGCCGGAAATTACAGTGATATAATGGAAAAACTTTATTTGGGACGGCGAGGAAAATGGAACGCTCGGGGAGCATAGTAAAGGTAAGCCTTATCGGCATAATCGTAAATCTCGTGCTTGTGGCCTTCAAGGCCGCCGTGGGCTTCGTCACGGGGTCCGTGGCGATAGTCATGGACGCGGTGAACAACCTGTCGGACGCGCTGTCCTCGGTGATAACCATAGTTGGCACGAAGCTCGCGGGGCGGGCCCCGGACAAGAAGCACCCTTACGGCCACGGGCAGATAGAGTACGTCACCAGCGTGACTGTGGCGCTTGTGGTGCTTATTGCGGGCGTGGCGGCGCTGAGGGAGTCGGCCCTGAAGATAATGGACCCGGTGGCGGCAAAATATTCAGTGGCGTCACTTATAATAATCGCCGTGGCGGTGGTTACAAAGTTCTTCCTGGGGCGCTACGTCAGGGGCCAGGGGAGGAAGCTGAACTCCGAGGCGCTTATCGCCTCCGGGACGGACGCGATGTTTGATTGCCTTATCTCGGTATCTACCCTCGTCGCGGCGCTTATCTCGATACTGTGGCATCTGAACCTTGAGGGGTGGCTGGGCGCCGTGATCTCGGTGGTCATGCTGAAAACAGGCGTGGAGCTGCTTATGCGGGGACTTGGGGAGATAATCGGCACGAGAGTGGACAGCGAGCTTTCCATCAAGCTCAAGGAGTACATATGCCGCCGCCCGAGGATACTGGGCGCGTATGACCTGGCCCTACACCGCTACGGTCCGGAGAGGATAATCGGGTCTGTACACATCGAGGTCCCCGACGAGATGACCGCCCGGGAGATACACGGCCTCACCAGGGAGCTGATGGAGGACGTTTTCAACAATTTCGGCATAGTCCTCACGGTGGGTATCTACGCCTCAAACACCGTGGACCCGGAGATCGCGGAGATGAAGGAGAAGCTCCGGGACATCGTCGGGGGATATGCGGATATTTTGCAGATGCACGGCTTTTACGTGGACACGGACAGGAAGCTTGTGACATTCGACCTCATTTTGGACTTCAAATGCGCCAGGAAGGAGCAGATCAGGGACGGGATAATCGCGAAGATGGAGAAGCTGTATCCGGAGTACACCTTCGCGGTGGTGCTGGACAGTGATATAAGCGACTGAAATGCCTCAAAAGGCGGGGCCTTTTGAGGCAAGGGGGGACGTGCGGAAACAGCCGCGAAAAGGCCTGCGGGCCTATTCGCGGCTGTTTCCTGCTGTTTTGCTACGCGCATGGCCCGAAGGGCCATACACTTCGCAAAACAAGAGGGATTTTTCGCAAGGCGCATGTCCTAATATTTGATAATGGGATTGCGTACCGGTGGGGGTGTGACCTTTTGGGGTCATTTTTTCGAGTATTATGGCAGAGGGCTCAAAAAATGGGAGGTGGAGTGATGGAGGATAAAGAGATCGTGGAGCTTTACTGGGCGAGGGACGACAGGGCGATAAGCGAGACCGCGGAGAAGTACGGAAATTATCTTACCAAGATCGCCGGTAACGCGCTGACAGACACGCAGGACCGGGACGAGTGCGTGAATGACGCGTATCTGGCGGCCTGGAACTCCATGCCGCCACACAGGCCCCGGAGGCTTGGACCGTTTCTCGGTAAGCTTATACGGAGACTCGCGATAGACCGTTACCGGCGACTCACCGCGGCAAAGAGAGGTGGGAGCGAGGCGACGGCGTGTATCGAGGAGCTTGCGGAGGTGCTTCCGGCGGATAATTCCACCGAGGGCGCGGTGGAGAGCCGGGAGCTTGCCGTGGCGCTGAACGGTTTTTTGGAGGGCCTTCCGGCAAGGGCGAGGGAAATAATGACGCGGCGTTACTGGGCCATGGAGCCCATGGATGAAATAGCCCGGGAAACCGGCATGAGCCGTCAGGGTGTTAAGGCGTCGCTTCGCAGGTCGCGGGAGAAGCTGAGGGTGTATCTTGAAAAGGAGGGATGGATATGAACGCGGAGGATATTTTTTTGGCGTTCGGAGAAATATCGGACAAATTTTTATGTGACGCGGTCAAACCGGCGAAAACCGGACACAGGTTACGCTGGCCGGTAGTTCTGGCCGCCGCGGCTATACTTGGCATAATGACCTTCGCCACGGCCCTGGCGGTGGATGAGGACTTCAGGGATGACGTTTTTACACTGCTCACCGGAGCCAGCGTGAATAACGACTCAGTCCATGACCGCCTGGACCGCGAGGACGAGCCCGCCGGTACATACGCCGCTGACGGCTCGGACAGCCGTGGGGAGTACGAGATAATGGCCGGGGGCGTCAGCGCGGAGCATTATAGGGTCCTGGGGCCCTTCTCGGTTGGACGGGGGTTTGTGTACTTCACCGACAAAAATGAGTGGTGGGTCGCCACCGGTGTGTGGACGCCGCAAAACGGGGAGCTTACAAGGAGCCGGGACTGGCACCATGCGAGCGTACCGATCACCGGTGAAAACGGGCCTGTGAAGGCGGAGTTTGACTGGTGCGACCACGAGGGGAACATCGCCGTGGACATAAAAACCGAGGAGGGAGAGCCCTACGGAGATTTTATCGTCCGGAACCTGGGAAACAGACTGCTCGTCTGCCCGCGCAACTACCGAGGGGCCTCTATATTTGAGCCGGAGACCGGAAAGGTCACAGATGTTTTCCACAAGGCCAATTTTGACCTCTACGCCGGCGGCCCGGAGACAGGGGAGTATTTTTACGGAAATTCCCTCGTCGACTGCCGGGTAAACAGCGACGCCTCAGTGGTCTTGCTCGCCTATTATGAGTATGGCCCGGAGCTCGTGGGGACTACGCGGTGGTATCTGGCGGACATGAAAAATGGGGAATTTATAAGCCTTGGTAAGCTTTCAGATCGGGAGCCGGAGCGGTGCTGGTTTGCCGACGACGGGACGGTTATTTGCTCGGATCAGAAGGACGTCTGGGCTCTGGAGCCCGGGACCTGGCGGCGACGGGAGCTTCTGAGGGACGTGGAGCTATTGGACTGCGATTTTCTCCGGGAGGATGTGGGGAACGGCGGGATAACGCTGATCGGGAACTCAAAATACGCTGTCAGAACGGGCAAAGACCTCAAATTCAGTGTTGTTGACCTGACGACGGGCAGTGAAACGGCACTTCCGGTGGACGCCGGATTTGAGCCAAGGTCAGTGCGTATTTACGGGAATGAAAAGGGCGACAAGGTTTTTGTTGAGCTTGGCGTCAATGGCGAAGAGGCCCGCTCATACGCCGTGGTCGCGGACCTTGAGTCCCGCACCGCGAGGACCCTGACACGTGACGGCGCGGAGAGCTTCGGCGGATGGCTTGATTGGTTCACGGACGATGAGCTTTTCTCAACGGAATTTGATCCCGGCGGAGAGGCCGGATGGGTGAATGTGTATCATTTTGAGTAAAAAGGCCGCAGGCTTTTTTCCGACAATAGAGAAGTGCGAAAACAGCCGCGAAAAGGCCTGCGGGCCTATTCGCGGCTGTTTCCTGCTGTTTTTCTAAGCGCATGGCCTCGTCGTTACTGATGCCGCTAAATAAATACTTACCTGACGGGAGGGGAATGGGCGGTTGCATATATTTTGGGGAAGTGGTATAATACGGGTAAAATACTTATATCACAGCGACTTATACGCGCGGAGGGGATTATGAGGATCACTGAGAGGCTCGCGGGGAAAGATGTGCTCATATGGGGCTATGGACGCGAGGGGAGGTCCACGGAAATTTTTATAAAGACAAGGTGCGACGTCAGGAGCCTCGATGTGTTTGAGGGACGGGAGGAGGAGCTTCCCGGGGGGAAGTATGACCTCATCATCAAGAGCCCGGGGATAAACTTAAAGAGCTTCAATGAGAAATACACCTCCCAGACGGAGCTTTTTTTAGAGCAGTTCGGCCCACAGACCCTGGGCGTCACGGGCACCAAGGGGAAGAGCACCACCTCGTCCATGATGTATAAGGTCCTGCGGGAGTGCCTGGGGGAGAGGGTGAAGCTCGTGGGGAACATAGGAAGGCCGTGTCTGGATCTGTACGACGAATACGACGCGGACAGCGTCATAGTATTTGAGATGTCCTGCCATCAGCTGGCGAATTTGCGGTTTTCGCCCCACGTGGCGGTGTTTTTGAACCTCTTTGAGGACCACCTGGACTATTACGGCACCAGGGAGAGATATTTTGAGGCAAAGAAAAATATCACCACCCACCAGGGGCCGGGGGACTTCCTGTTCGTCAGGGACGACGTGCCGGAGATCGAGACGGCGGCGCGGAGGATAGTCATCCCGAAAGACGGCAAGGCGGAGTTCGACCTGAGACTGCCGGGGGAGCACAACCAGCTGAACGCCAGGTTCGTCAAGGCCGTCTGCACACAGGTGTACGGCTGTGCTGACGGGGATGTGAGGCGGGCGCTGGCTGATTTCGAGGGGCTTCCCCACAGGATGCAGTACGTGGCTACCGTCGGTGGGGTGGACTACTATGACGACTCCATCTCAACTATCCCGGAGGCGACCATCGAGGCGCTGAGGAGCATAAAAAACGCGAAAACGGTGCTCATCGGCGGCATGGACAGGAACATAAACTACGACGTGCTCATAGATTTCATCAGGGCCCACAGGGAATATGAATATATATTCGCCTATGAGTCGGGAAGGCGGATATATGAGCAGGTCGCGGAGCTTGAAAACTGCCACTATGAGAGGGACCTTAAGGGGGCGGTGGAGCTTGCCAGGGCGATAACGCCGGAGGGCGGGGCGTGTGTGCTGTCGCCGGCGGCGGCGTCATATGGGTATTTCAGGAACTTTGAGGAGCGCGGCGACGCGTTTTTGAAGCTTGTGCTTGGGTGATATTGATGAAGGACACCACATCGCTTATTTTCACCGGCGACATCGGGTTTGACAGGTACATGGACGGCCGGTGGGAGGACGAGGGGCTGATCGCCCCGGAGATACTGGCCTTTCTCAGCTCCGCCGACCACGTTGTGGCAAATGTGGAGGGGCCGCTCATAAGTGGCAGGAAAAGTGCCGGCGGCGCCGGGGCCAAACAGCTCATTCACACCATGGACCCGGCTGTCGGGAAGGTCCTTGACAGGATGGGGGCGGATATATGGAATATCTGCAACAACCACATCATGGACGCGGGGCCCGAGGGGCTGGAGAGCACCATCGACCAGGCGAGGGCCCACGGGGCCAGGACCATCGGCGCGGGGCCGGACAGCAAGAGCGCCGCAAGGCCGATAATATTGCCCGAGGCCGGGGGGATCGGCCTTTTCGGCGTGGGCTATCAGAGGGCCTGCCGGCCGGCGGGGGAGAACACCGCCGGGTGCCTGAGCTGGAGCGACATGGAGGCCATAAAGAGGAACATAGACGAAATCAAGAGCTCCTGCCGCTGGTGCGTGGTCGTCTGCCACGGGGGGGAGGAGTTCACGGCGCTGCCGTCGCCCTACACGAGGGACAGGTATCTTAAATACCTCGACATGGGGGCGGACGTCGTGGTGTGCCACCATCCCCATGTGCCAATGAATTACGAGCTTCGCGGGGAGAAGGCAATATTCTACTCCCTGGGGAATTTCATATTTGACACGGACTATCAGCGGGCCCAGTTCAACACGGAGAAGGGGGTACTGCTGAAGGTGACGTTCACAGCGGAGGGGTTTTCCTTTGAGCCCATGGGCATAAGGATAGACAGGGGGACGGAGCGCGTTGTGCCGGGGGAGCTCCCGGCCATATTCCGCGACGTGCCGGAGGGGGAGTATGAGCTGCTTGCGCCGCTGGCGGCGAAAATGTTCATCGCCGCCACGAAAAGACAGCAGATATATCTCTACCCCGACAAATATAGGGACGCCGACGAGGAGAAGTGGCGGGAGAGCTTCGCGGATCCCAAGCGGGGAGGCCGGGTGCCGGGGGAGGCCCTGGATTTCGCGGTCATATGCCCGCTGGCGGAGCTGGAGAGCCGGGGGGACTGGAAGCGCAGTGCCCTTTCAGAGGTGAAGGAATATATACTTGAGCAGATGTGATATGGAGACGGCGAAGATGACAATACGAAGGGCCACGGAAAAGGACGTGGCGAGGATAGCCGAGCTTTACGACGAGGCCAGAAGGTCACTGCGAGCCGCGGGCGTGGACCAGTGGCAGGACGGATACCCGGACGCGGACGCGGTCCTTAAGGATATAGACTCAGGCAGGGCCTACGTGGTCACGGACGAGGGCAGGGTCATCGCCACGGCGGCGGTGTATGTGGGCCACGAGCCCACATATGACGTCATAAGCCAGGGGCGGTGGGGAGCGGACGTTGAGGAGTACGGCATAATCCACCGCATCGCCGTGGACCCGGCGGCGAGGGGGATGGGCGTGGCGTCCGGGATAATGGACTACTGCGCCGCCATGGCCTCCGGGGCAGGCAGGACATGGGCAAGGTGCGACACCCACAGGGACAATCTTACGATGAGGCATACCCTGGAGAAGAACGGATATATCTGCCGCGGGGTGATATATCTCAAAGACGGCGCCGAGAGGGTCGCCTACGACAGGGAGATAAATAAGGATAACATGGAGGGAAAGCTATGAGGACAAGCGGTATTCTGATGCCCGTGGCGTCTCTGCCGTCGAGGTACGGCATTGGGAGCTTCGGAAAAGAGGCGTACAGGTTCGTGGATATGCTGGCAAGGGCGAAGGTGGGCATATGGCAGATACTGCCGTTAAATCCGCTGGGCTTTGGCAACTCTCCGTATCAGCCATTGAGCTCCTACGCCGGGGACGAGAGCTACATAGACATTGACGAGCTGTACACTCAAGGGCTTTTGCCTGAGGAGCCGGAGGGCTTCCGGGGGCAGGAGAGTGACAGGATAGACTACGCCGGGGCCAGGGAGCACAAGGAACGCTATCTGAGGATGGCGTTTGAGAGCTTCAGGCCGGATGAGGAGTACAGGGAGTTTTTAAAGTATCCCTGGGTGTACCCGTACGCCGTGTTCGTGGCCCTGAAAACGCAAAACGGACTGAGAAGCTGGACGGAGTGGCCCGAGGAACAGCGCCGGTGGATAATTGACGGGGAGTATGACATCTCGCACCTTGAGGGCGAGATAGGCTACCGGATGTTCGCGCAGTTTGAGTTTTACAGGCAGTGGATGGCCCTGAAGGAATACGCAAATTCCAGGGGAGTACTCATCATGGGCGACATACCCTTCTATGTGGGGCTGGACTCGCTGGACGTGTGGTCCAGCAGGGAGGATTTCCTGATAAACGGCGACGGCGTGCCCTCCTGCGTGGCGGGGGTGCCGCCGGATTACTTCAACGCCGACGGTCAACGCTGGGGCAATCCAATTTACGACTGGGAGCGGCTGAGGGGGAACGGATTTAAATTCTGGATAGAGCGGCTGAGGTATTCCTCGGTGCTGTATGACATACTGCGGATCGACCACTTCAGGGCCTTTGATACGTACTGGAGGATACCGGCCTCATGTCCCACGGCCCGGGAGGGGGAGTGGATAGAGGCGCCGGGGTATGAGCTCTTCGACGAGATATACGCCAGGATGCCGGATATAAGGATAGTGGCGGAGGACCTGGGGGATCTGAGGCCGCAGGTGCTGGAGCTCAGGGATCACTATGGCCTGACGGGCATGAATGTGGCGGAGTTCACCTACGCAAACCCCAACGAGCCGATAAGGGAAAACCAGCTCGTCTACACCGGTACCCACGACAACCAGCCCGTCATGGGCTGGTATAAGGCCAGGGACCGCCGGGAGCGGGCGGCCTTCAACAGGGCGATGCTTCCCTACGGCTCGCCGCACGTGAGGGCGTCAAGGAAGCTTGTAAGATACATAATGACGTCAGTGGCCGAGATGGCAATCGTGCCGATGGCGGACATACTGGACCTGGACGACAGGGCGAGGCTTAACGAGCCCGGGACCGTGGGCAGTCCCAACTGGGAGTGGAGGCTTTCGGATCTTAAGAGCTTTGAGCGGAGGATACCGGCGCTCCGGCGGCTCATCGAGGAAACAGGTCGGGGGTGAGTATGGAAAAGTGGCTTGACAGCGTCTATTCAGACGGAACGGAGTACTTCATAAGTGACCCGGAGCCGAAGCTTTTTGAGACGGTCACGGTGCGGCTCAGGGTGTCGGAGTGCGCGCCGGTGAGGCATGTTATACTAAGGTCACTGCACAACGGCCTTCAGGAGCTCACCGAGATGCGCGTCGCCTTCAAAAAGCACGGCCTTCGCTATTATGAGGCGAGGCTGAAGATGACCGAGAACAGGATACAGTACCACTTCTATATAGTCGCGCCGGAGGCGGTGTACTATTACACCCAGAGGGGCGTTACCACATACGTGCCGGATCACACGTATGATTTCGCGCTGTTGGCCGATTACGTACAGCCCGGGTGGGTGAAGGACGCGGTATTTTATCAGATATTCCCGGAGAGGTTTTGTAACGGCGATGAGTCGAACGACGTGAGGACCGGGGAATACTCCCTGGGCGGGCATAAGTGCCTGAAGGTGGAGGATTGGGACGCGGAGCCCATGGACTATGAGCACGGCCGGTGCATGGACTTTTACGGAGGGGACCTTCAGGGCATCCGGGGGAAGCTTGGGTATCTCAAGGACCTGGGAGTCACGGCGATCTATCTGAACCCGATATTCATGGGGCCGTCGGTGCACAAGTATGACTGCGTTGACTATTTCCATGTGGACCCGCACTTTGGCGGGGACCAGGCCCTGGCGGACCTCACTAAGGCCGCCCACGCCATGGGAATAAGGGTCATACTCGACATATCCATCAACCACACCGGGGCGGCCCACAGGTGGTTTAACAGGAACGGCGAGTTTTTCCCCAAGACCGAGGGGGCGTACAACAACCCGGACAGCGTGGAGAGGAAATATTATTTCTTCGACAAAAGGGGCCGCGCCCACTACTGGTACGGCAACGAGGGGCTACCGACGCTGAACTATACCTCGGGGGAGCTGAGGGATATAATTTACCGGAAAAGCGACTCGGTGCTAAGAAAGTGGCTGAAGCCGCCATATGACATTGACGGCTGGCGCTTCGACGTGGCGGACACCTTCGCCCGGAGGGACGACGTACAGTTGGCCCATGAGCTGTGGCCGGAGATACGAAGGGCCATAAGGGAGGAGGAGCCGGAGGCGTATATCCTGGCGGAGGACTGGGGCGACTGCGCCCAGTACCTTCAGGGGGACGAGTGGGACTCGCCCATGAACTACTTCGGCTGTGCCAGGGTCATAAGGAGCTTTTTCGGACAGGTGGACCACTTCGTGGAGGGACTGGCGGCCATACGGGACGCAAATTACAAGATGACCGCGCAGGACGTCCGGGCGAGGGTGACACAGCACCTTTCGAAGCTTCCGTGGGCCATACAGGAAAATCAGTTTAACCTGATCGGCAGTCACGATATATCAAGGCTCCACAATGACCCGGCCATATCGGCGGATCAATGGGTGGCGGCGGCGGTGTTCCAATTCCTGCTCCCCGGGGCGGCAAGCATATATTACGGCGACGAGGCCGCCATCGGCGGCACGCTTGGCACAAATGAGGGGTGCCGCTGGCCCATGCCCTGGGGCAGGGACTTCAAGGATACCGTAAATTACAGGACGTACAGCGCCCTGGCACATCTGAAGGCCGGGAGCGTGGCCCTCCGCCGGGGCGGGATGAAGTTCGTCTACTGTGAGGGCAACGTGTTCGCCATCGCAAGGTTCACGGACGAGGAGGTAATAGTGGGGGTCATATCGAACTCCGAGGCGGAGGAGAGGGTGAAGCTGGACCTTCTCAGCGTCGGCGCGGCGGAGCCGGAACCGGGGCCGGACCTTCTTGGCAGGGAGCTTGAATATTCCGGGGACACGGTGACGGTCCCGGCAAACTCCTCGCGGCTTTTCAGGTGCCGGCTGGTGTGACCCACGGCCCGGGCGCGGCATAGACTGTGATAGACGCTTTGAGCGTCAAACGATGGAGTCGATGACCGTGCACACCTATATAGCGCAAAAAGGCGAGAGCGCCCGGTCGGTCAGCGAGAAGTTCAACGTGACCCCCGCGGCGCTTATGCGGGAGAACGTGACGCCCTTTTATGAGGGCCAGGTTGTGACGGTCCCGGTGGGGGTCCTGAACTTGCCCTCTCACAGCGCCCCCGTCCACCCGGCCGCCTACTACCAGGTCCCGGAGTCGTCGGTTTTTACCCGCCGGGACAGGGTCAATATCGTTTTCCTGTAAAAAACGGGGGCCGCCCGACGCGGGAGGCCCCCGACGCGGTATTTTTGAAGCGGCCAAATCACGCAGTTGAGAGATGCTTTTACTAAGGTTCAGGGGTGTAATTTATGAAAAAAATATATTATTTTTTACTTGTCCTTATACTTTTGACGGGTTTGATTTCCGGCTGTTCGCGGCAGCGGGAGGCGGGCGATAATACTGCTGACGTTCACGGAGATGACAGCGGGATTAATAAGACCGCGCGGGATGACGAGCTATCAGAGGATGTTGAAACGCTGCCTTGTATTTTCAATTCTTTAGACGAGATGGTATTACGTATCAGGGAAGCTTCAGGTGAGGAAACAACGGACGCGACCGAGGGCGGTGTGGAGCTTGGGGCGCTTACACATTTCTACGCGCCGGACCCGTCCGCGTTTCCGGGGTACAAGCTGTTTCAAATTGAGGTCCTGCCGGAATATATTATTTATTACTATACTCCAAGCGGCGAAGAGGAGATAGAGCTTGACAGGGGAATAACCGTAACATATTGCAGGCGCGATGACATAACACTGTCAACGCTTTCGGCTCAGCTGGGAATAAAAATCTCCGACGATAAGTTCCTTTACGATCCGGACAGAGGAGATATATCATTTATGGCAGAGACATCTGTTATAACCGTTCATGTTCCAAAGTCCATGAATGATTATAACCAGCTCAAGTCGGCTTGCTCTGTTGAAAAAATAGCTGTTTAAATATCAGAACGGAGGAGCGCGCGATGTATAGGTTGCTTGTTGTGGAGGATGACGCGAGGATCGCCGGGGAGATAGGGGCGCAGGTTCGGATGTGGGGGATGGACTGTCAGATCGTTACGGACTTCAGAAGGGTGATCGAGAAATTCGGGGAGTATGAGCCACACATCGTTCTTATGGATATTGGACTGCCGTTTTTTAACGGCTACCATTGGTGCGCGGAGATACGCAAAATATCAAATGTCCCCATTATCTTCATATCCTCCGCCTCGGACAATATGAATATCGTCATGGCCATCAACATGGGGGCCGACGACTTTATCGCCAAGCCCTTTGACTGGGATGTGCTGATCGCGAAAATACGCTCGCTCCTGCGCAGGACATACGATTTTGGCCTGAGCCCACACGTCCTGGAGCACCGGGGGGCGATACTCAACACCGACGACGACACGCTGACGTACGACGGCAAAAAAATCGCGCTCACCAAGAACGAGTATCTGATCCTATATTGCCTTATGAATAACAGGGGAAAGGCCGTGAGCAGGGAGACGCTTATGAAGGCACTGTGGAAAACGGAGTCCTTCGTGGACGAGAACGCCCTGGCCGTCAACGTGGCGAGGCTGAGGAAAAAGCTGGAGGCAAACGGGCTTGACGGGTTCATCTCCACGAAATTTGGCGTCGGGTATATCATCGAGAGTGACAGAGGGGACGAACAATGAGGCTATTTTTGCTGGATATTCGAAAATATAAGCTGTTGGCGGTAGCCTTTTTCGCGGTCTCGGCGGTGTTCGCGGCCAGCTTCTATTTGTACAGACTGCCCTTTGAGGCGGTTTTGTATCCTGTTTTGCTCAGCCTGTTCCTCGCCGCTATTTTTATCGCCGTAGATTTTATACGGGCAAGGGCGAAATATAAGCGGCTTTGTGAGATAAGCAAGCTACCGGCGGCGATGGTAACGGCCCTGCCGGACATTGAAAGCCTGGATGATAAGGGGTATCAGGCGGTCATCGAGGCCATTACAACTGAGGTGGCGGAGTCAACGGCCAGGGCGAGTGAGGAGTACAGGGAGATGGTGGATTACTACACCGTGTGGGCGCACCAGATCAAAATGCCGATCACAGCCATGTCGCTTACGCTTCAGAACGATAATTCGCCCCTCGCGGACAAGCTGTCCTCGGAGCTACTGCAAATCAGCCAGTATGTTGAAATGGTGCTTGCGTTCCTGCGGCTGAGGTCAGAGTCCAGCGACTATGTATTTCGCCAGTGCGATATGGATACAATGATCAGGCACGCGATAGCAAAATTCTCGTCGGAGTTTATTGACCGTAGGCTGCGGCTGGACTACGAGCCGGTCAACAGGACCGTTTTGACTGATGAAAAATGGCTTTCATTCGTTATCGAGCAGGTCCTGTCAAACGCGTTGAAATATACTCACGAGGGCGGTATCAAAATTTATATGACCGGGGGCAATACGCTCTGTATTGAGGATACGGGTATAGGTATCGCGCCGGAGGACCTGCCGCGTATATTTGAGCGGGGGTACACAGGGGCGAACGGGCGAGAGGATAAGGCGGCCAGCGGTATCGGACTTTACCTGTGTAAGCGAATTTGCGAAAACCTCGGGGCGGAGATCGGGGCGTCGTCCGAGATAGGGAAAGGGACGACCGTATATATCGCTTTTGACCGGGATAATGTGAAAGACAGTCGACTTTTTACAAAAATGTAAGATTTGGCGCGGGAAATGTAAGGCTTTCGTTATGGCTTTACGTTTCCCGTTTTTATTATAATGGGACCATCAGGAAAGGAGGCGGCTTGAGATGAGCTTATTGGAGGTTTCCGGTCTCAGAAAGGTTTACAGCACACGGTTCGGGGGCAACAGGGTGGAGGCCCTGAGAGACATAAATTTTAAGGTGGAACAGGGAGAGTATGTGGCGATCATGGGAGAGTCGGGCTCCGGCAAGACGACGCTTTTGAATATCCTGGCCGCGTTGGACAGGCCCACAGGCGGCAGGGTGATCTTGGACGGTAAGGACCCGGCCAGGATAAAGGAGTCCGCCATGGCCGCTTATCGCCGAAGCAATCTGGGCTTCGTGTTCCAGGATTTCAACCTGCTGGACACCTTCACTCTTGCCGACAACATTTATTTGCCACTGGTGCTGGCGGGGAGGCCCTACAAGGAGATGCGCGACAGGCTGGCGCCAATAGCCGCCACGCTGGGCATACAGAAGCTACTGAATAAGTACCCATATGAGGTGTCGGGCGGCGAGAAGCAGCGGGCCGCGGTGGCACGGGCGCTGATAACAGGGCCGAAGCTTATTTTGGCGGATGAGCCCACAGGCGCCCTTGACTCCAGGTCCTCCGACGAGCTGCTGTGGCTTTTCTCAGAGGTCAACCGCATGGGGCAGACGATACTGATGGTGACCCACTCCATAAACGCCGCCTGCACCGCGGGGCGCGTCCTTTTCATAAAGGACGGCGTGGTGTTCCACCAGCTTTACAGAGGGGGTTCCACAAACGAGCAGTTTTATCAGAAGATCTCAGATACGATGGTACTGCTCACGACGGGGAGGAACAGGGGATGAAGGGGGGCTTCTATTTACGCCTTGCCGCCGACGGCATCAGGAAAAACAGGCGGATATATTTTCCTTATATCCTCATGTGCGTCGCGCTGATAGCGATGTACTACATCATCTCCTTTTTGCGCTTTACCGACACGATCTCCGACATCACAGGGGTGGGGACGATCAGGTTTACCCTCAACTTGGGCGGGTGGGTGCTGGCCGTGTTCTCCTGCGCCGTGCTTTTTTACGCCAACGCCTTCCTTACGCGAAGCCGCAGGAAGGAGTTCGGGCTTTATAACATCTTCGGCATGGACAAGGGGAACATCGGAAAGGTCATAGCCCGGGAAACGGCTATCGTCGCGGTAATATCCGTGTGCGCGGGGGTGATCTTAGGGATCGCCTGCTCAAAATTCGCTGAGCTGGGACTGGTCAGGATCATCGGGGCGGAGAGCAATTACAGGCTAAAGATTGAGCCGAGGGCGGTGGGTATGACGGCGGCTGTCTACACAGTTGTTTTTGTCCTTCAGCTTATGAACACCCAAAGGAAGATCGGCGCCTCCACCTCGGTCTCGCTTTTGCAAAGCGAGCATGTCGGGGAGCGGCCCCCGAAGGCGAACGCGGTGCTGGGCATATCCGGGGCGATACTGCTGATATTGGGGTATTTTATTGCCGTGACGGCGAGCTTTCCCTCGGCAAGGAAGCTCCTGGCGGCGGCATTTATCGCGGTGCTTTTGGTGATCGCGGGGACGTATATCACCATGGTCGCGGGCTCAGTACTGCTTTGCCGGGTTTTACAGAGGAACAGGAGCTATTATTACAAGCCCGCCCATTTCGTGTCCGTTTCGTCGATGGCCTTCCGCATGAAGCGGGGCGGGGTGGGGCTCGCGTCGATATGTATCCTTATCACCATGGTACTTGTGATGATCTCGTCAACGGCTTGCCTTCTATATGGCACAAGGTTTGAGTTCTATATGGACTATCCGCGCGAGATGACACTGGATTTTGTAACTTCGGACCCGGATGTACTTGATGAGGAAAACCTCACGGAGTTCAAAGACGCAGTGCTGACGGGCCTTGACAGCCGCGGTGTTGCTCCGGAGAATGTCTATGACATGAGGTTCGCGGAGGCCGTCAGCTCCGGCGCGGTATGGGATTTCTACTTTTTCCCTCTTGAGGATCACAACGGACAGATGGGGACAGAAGCGGCGCTAAATCCCGGAGAGGCGCTTGTTTTCACCTTTGGGAACGATTTTGAGGAGGACGCTGTGCGGTTTAAGGGGATGGAGTGGAAGGTGGTGGGCGAGGCGGATGGATTTTGCTATGCCGGCCGTGTGAGCATGGATGTAAGCGACTCCACCGTTGCGGTGATCATACCGGACTTTGAGGAGCTGATCCGCGCTATCGCCGGTATGCCGGGGTTCGGAGAAAGTTTTTTTGCCACGTTTAATTGGGCGTACAACTTTGATACGGGCCTTCCGGCGGATGGGCAGTTGGAGCTTTACGAGGATATACGCATATATTTAGATGATTTGAGCCGGGAATACGGCTTTATGGGGTTAAACTGCGACTCCAGGGAAAACGCGGGCGGCGGCGAGTTTAGTATGTACGGCGGGATATTCTTCCTGGGGATCGTCCTCAGTATCGTCTTTGTTCTCGCCGCCGTGCTAATCATCTACTACAAACAGCTGACGGAGGGCTTTGAGGACAGACCGCGGTTTGAGACGATGCGGAAAATCGGGATGACGGGAAGCGAGATACGAAAGAGCATCAATTCTCAGATGCTGACTGTCTTTTTCTTCCCATTGCTGCTGGCCTTGGCGCACCTTGTGTTCGCGTTTCCGCTTATCCAAAAGCTGCTGCTCGTTTTCAAGCTGTCAAATGAGCCGCTGTTTTTGCGCGTGACGGTTATCGTAGGCGCTTTCGTCGCCGGGCTGTACGCCGTTGTCTACCGGGCGACGTCAAATACCTATTACAGCTTAGTCAGCGGGGGAGGGAAGGAAAAATGAGAGATACGCGGACAAGGTGGAGAAGTCCGTTCAACTGGCTTCTGATATTACTGCTCCTGGTGGCGGTCGCATATATAGTCGTAAGCTCCCTTGGAGGTATGGACGGGATAAAGGACGTGTTAAAGGAGCTTTTTGACGATTACGAAAGGCCGAAGGCGGTGGGAACAGACGATAACGGGATACGAAAGGCCCTTGACGAGCTGGAAGATAAAAATCCGGAGGCCTCGGCGTTTGTGGACGCGTACTTAGGGATCGAGGATTACGATTTTGGATTGGATCTGTCATCGGAGATAAAAGCCGGGACGATACCGTATTTCACCCAATGGGACAGCAGGTGGGGGTACTGCCTTTACGGGGAGGGGCTGATCGGATACACCGGCTGTGGTCCCACGGCGCTCTCCATGGTGGCCATGGGACTTACGGGCGACGGCGCGATGACGCCGGGGTATATCGCGGCTTTTGCCACCCGTGAGGGCTATTGCGTCCCGGGAAGCGGCACGGCGTGGCTCCTTTTTTCCGAGGGTGCCGAAAAGCTGGGGCTAACGGCCAGAGAGCTGCCCTTATGGGAGTCCGTTATTCGCGATGAGCTGAGCGCGGGCCATCCGATCATATGTATAATGGGCCCCGGACACTTTACCGAGACGGGACATTACATAGTTCTGACCTCCTGCGACGACCGGGGCTTTATGGTCCTTGATCCAAACAGACCGTCAAATAATAAGATATGGACGTATGATGAGATTTTTGGGGAGATAAGAAATCTGTGGGCGTATAGTATAAATGATGGATAAAGCTTTAATAAAAAGCCTCCCGGGTCACGGGAGGCTTTTGGATGTTATATGGTTTGGGGGGATATGGCGTTAGTCCTCTTTTTCGAGGTCGGAGGCTATGTCGCGGCCGCCGTATATTACGCGGTGGACGGTGACGGTGCGGGCTTCCTCGTTTACGGAGTAGAATATGAGATAGCTTGATACGGAGAAGTATCTGACGCCCCGGCTGTGCCAGGGCTCGGCGTCGTACAGGGGATAGCGCAGGGGCATTGTCTCAAGGGAATGGATCTCTTTTATAGCCTGCCTGTATATTTTCACAGCTGATGTCGGATTTGAAAGATTGTTGGCGATATAAGAATACACACGCCTCAATTCATTTTTAGCCGAGGTCAGCACTGTGATTTTGTATCTCATACTCCAAAATCCCTCCTAAATTCAGCTTCCATTTCTTCGAGGGTAACGTATCGACCGGCGTCGAGGTCTTTGAAGCTTTGCTCCATTCCGGCGTCAAATTCTTCTTTTGTCATCTCGTGGATGGACTTCGGGCGCTCTACGGGGAGGGAGAGGTCCAGGGGGATGCCGTTTTTGCGGATTATTTGACGGTAGAGCATACCTATCACGACTGAGACGGGGACGCCGATCTCGTCAAGGATGGCCTCGGCCCGCTCCTTGACCTCCGGCTCCACACGGGCGTAAACTGTCGCTGTCTTTGCCATAATATCACCTCCTTTTGTATTGCTATTATACTATAGTTGTATGCAGAATGCAAGCTATTATTAAAAAATCCCTCCGGAGATCGGAGGGATAAAGGGTTTGATGCTCATCGCCTTAATCGTGGCGGGTGTCGTCGGTGAAGCACTCGCAGAACCTGGCGGAGAAGGAGGGGGATTCGTTGGCGAGGGCGAGGTGGGAGGTGTCGCCGAAGGAGGCGGCGCGGAAGGAGGCCACATCCTCACGGCGCTCCTCGGTGTACAGGGTGGTGACGGAGCTGGGGGCGGCGCAGAGGCCGTGCCACAGGGGCATGGGAGAGACGGAGAGAAGGCGGCTCAGGAGCACACACTGAACGCCAAAGTGGCAGAATATGGCGACGGTGTGGTGGTTGGGGCGCTCAGCCCTATAAAGCCGGCCCTCACGGACATAGCCGTGTCGGGCAATGAGGCCGTCAAATCCGGCGCAGACACGGTCATATCGCTCTTTCACGTCCCCGGCGGCGATAACGGGATTTTCAAGCCACCTGTCAGGGTCATAGAGCCTGTCGTCCACGGTCCAGTCCTGGGGAAGCCAGTCCCAGCAGATGGAGGTCTCGCCGGGCCTGTCGGGTCGCTCAATGTGGCCGTCGAACTCCCGGAGCCAGTCGAGGGTCTCGGCTTTGGCACCGAGCCTTTCAAGAAGCGGGGAGGCGGTGTCCCGGGCTCTGCCGAGAGGGGACTGGTAGAAGAAGTCTATCCGTTCCCCGGAGAGCCGCCTCGCCAGAAGCTCCGCCTCCCGAAAGCCCGTTTCGGTGAGGGAGTCACGGTCATAGTCGGGGTCCGCGTGGCGGATGATCAAAATACGCATATGGGCTCCTTATATATCAGCATTACATAAATACCGGGACGGCGCAGGGCTGTCCCGGTATGGCGTTTTTATTTGAGGTTGTTCTCCAGCGTCTCAAGGTTCTCGGCAAGCTCGCGGGGGAGCTTGCCCTCGCCGACCTCACCGAAGAACTTGCGGATGTCGGCGGCCTCGTCCTTCCAGACGTCTTTGTCGATGGTGAGGAGCTCCTTCAGGGTGTCCTCGCTGACCTCGTCCTCGATGCCCTCCAGGTTGATGTCCTCGGGCCTGGGCATGTAGCCGATGGGCGTCTCAACGGCGTCGACCTCATTGGCGCAACGCTTTAAGATCCACTCAAGGACGCGCATGTTGTCGCCGAAGCCCGGCCAGAGGAAGTGGCCCTCGTCGTCGGTGCGGAACCAGTTGACGTGGAAGATCTTAGGAAGCTTGGTGACCCTGGGGTCGTGGCCCATGTCGATCCAGTGCTGCCAGTAGTCGGCAACGTGGTAGCCGATGAAGGGGCGCATGGACATGGGGTCACGGCGGACGACGCCAACGGCTCCGGTGGCGGCGGCGGTGGTCTCAGAGGCCACGGTGGCGCCTACGAACACGCCGTGGTTCCAGTCACGGGACTGGTAGACCAGGGGAGCGGTCTTGGCGCGGCGGCCGCCGAAGAGCATGGCGTCCAGGGGAACGCCCTGGGGGTTGTCAAACTCCTTGGAAAGGCAGGGGCAGTTGCGGGCGGGGGCGGTGAAGCGGGAGTTGGGGTGAGCGCCCTTTGAGCCGTCGGCGGGGTCCCAGGGCTCGCCCTTCCAGTTGAGGGCGTCCTTGGGGGGATTTTTGTCCATGCCCTCCCACCAGACGGTGCCGTCGGGCTTGAGGACCACGTTTGTGAAGATGGTGTTCTTCTTGGTGGACATCATGGCGTTGGGGTTACTCTTCATAGAGGTGCCGGGGGCCACGCCAAAGAAGCCGTTCTCAGGGTTCACGGCCCACAGACGGCCGTCAGGGCCGGGACGTATCCAGGCGATGTCGTCGCCGACGGTCCAGACCTTGTAGCCCTTCTTCTGATAGCCCTCGGGGGGGATGAGCATGGCGAGGTTTGTCTTGCCGCAGGCGGAGGGGAAGGCGGCGGAGATGTAGTGGACCTCGCCGTTGGGGAACTCAACGCCTAAAATGAGCATGTGCTCGGCCATCCAGCCCTCGTCACGGCCAAGGCAGGAGGCGATGCGAAGGGCGAAGCACTTCTTGCCCAGAAGCACGTTTCCGCCATAGCCGGAGTTTACGGACATGATGGTGTTCTCCTGGGGGAAGTGGACGATATAACGCTTCTCCGCGTCAAGGTCCGCCTTGGCGTGAAGGCCCTTTATGAAGTCGGGGCTGTCGCCCAGGGCGTCATAGACGTCAAGGCCGACCCTTGTCATTATGGCCATGGAGACCACCACGTAGATGGAGTCGGTGAGCTCGATGCCGTATTTGGCGAAGGGGGAGCCGACGATGGACATGGAGTAGGGGATGACATACATGGTGCGGCCCTTCATGGCGCCGTCGTAGATGCCGTCCAGCATCTTGTGCATCTCCTTGGGGTCCATCCAGTTGTTGGTGGGGCCGGCGTCCTCCTTCTTCTCACAGCAGATGAAGGTCCTGTCCTCCACCCGGGCCACGTCGTTGAGGGCCGAACGGTGATAGACACAGCCAGGGAGCTCCTCACCGTTGAGCTTTATGAGCTCGCCGGTCTTATAGGCCTCCTGGCGCAGAGACTCAAGCTGCTCCTCACTGCCGTCGATCCATACGATGGAGTCGGGCTTCGTGAGGGCCGCCATCTTGTCGATCCAGGTTAATACCGCCTGATTTTTGGTGTACATTTTTATATAGCCTCCTTGTTTTGGATGCGAGTTTCACTGGTTATCATTCTACACTAATCGGGAGAAATATTTCAATGTGTGAGATGACAAATTAATAACTCCCTTTCCTGAATTTTTGATATAACTTTACTTGCAAAAAGAAAGGCCCCTCCACAAAATGTTGTGTCAGGGCCGTTTGGATACGTATTTATTGCCGTCGACGGTGAAATTCCAGGGCCAGTTTTTTGCGTCGCCGGCGTAATCTATGCCCACCCGGGGCAGAGCCTTCACCTCAAAGCCGGTCATACCGGGCTCCAGCGTCAGGGGGGAGGAGGGGTCATACAGCTTGACGCCGTAGAGCTCCCGGGTGACGCCAAGGGCCGCGCAGAGCTTGCCGGGGCCGGAGCAGAGATTTGTTATTTTGTCCGTTTTACGCCGCCGGGCCATTATATCCATGCCGGATACAGGCTCCAGCGCCCTTATGAGCACGCAGTCGGGGGAGTCCGTGGCACCGGCGGAGAAATTGAGGCACCAGTACATGCCGTAGATGAGGTAGATATACGCAAGGCCCTTGCCCGCGTAAAGCGCCCGGACCCGCTCCGTCCGGCCCTTATAGGAGTGGGCCGCGGGGTCGACTGGGCCCAAGTACGCCTCGGTCTCGACTATCAGGCCACTCGTTTCCACGTCGTCCACGTGTGAGACGAGCCGGATGCCTAAAAGCTCCTTCGCCACCGTCAGCGTGTCGCGGGCGAAAAAATCACGCGGGAGGGTCATTTGAGATACCTCCCCAGAGTGTCCGTCAGGGCGGCAAATTCGGCGATACCGAGGGCCTCGCCGCGGACGGACTCAGGAAGGCCGCAGGCGGCGATGGCCGCGGATATGGCGGATTTATCGAGCTTCCCGGAAAAGCCGGAGGAGAGGGCGTTTGACAGCGTCTTGCGTCGCTGGTTGAAGGCCGCCCGGACGGCTTTGAAGAAGAGCTCCTGGTCCACATTGGCGGCGGGGGCCTCGCGGCGGGTGAGACTTATGACGGAGCTCGTGACCTTGGGCCGGGGCTCAAAGCAGTCGGGGGGCACGTCGAACAAAAGCCGGGGCGCGGTGTAGAAGCTTACGAATATGCCGAAGGCCCCGTAATCGGCGGTGCCGGGGGCGGCGCAGATACGCTTTGCCACCTCGCGCTGGACCATCACCGTTATATTTTCAAATATCCCGCATCTTATGAGCTTTGTAAGGATGGGGGAGGTTATGTTGTAGGGGAGGTTGGCGCAGACCGCCAGGGGCATATTGGGGAGATATTTTTGGGTGAGCTCACCAAAATCCGCCTCCATGGCGTCGAGATTGAGGACCGTGACGTTGGAAAGAGCGCCGACGGTCTCATTGAGGACCGGGATGAGCCGGGCGTCCAGCTCCAGGGCCAGCACACCTCCGGCCCGCTTTGATAGCTGCTCCGTAAGGCAACCCACGCCGGGGCCAATCTCCACGACGCCGGTATTTTCGTCGACTCCCGACTCCATGGCGACGCGCTCCGGCACCCAGGGGGCGATGAGAAAGTTCTGGCCCCGGGCCTTTGAAAAGTGAAAGCCGTGGCGGGAGAGGAGGGCGGTTATTTCGGCAAGGTTAGTAAGCTCCATTTCACAGGCTCCTGTCGGCCTCGGCGGGGAAGGCTTTTTTCGAGTAGATCCTATACACCGCCAGGGATAGTATTACCGTCAGCACGTCGGCGGCGAGCTGTGACCAGACGACGCCGTACATGCCGAAGAAGTGGTTGAGGATGTAGAGCATGGGGATATTGAACACGAGCCACCTGGACACACCCAGGAACAGGGCGTAGCCGCCCTTTCCGAAGCCGTTGAACAGGTAGACGTGGAAAAAGCACAGGAACATCATTACCGTGGCAAGGACCCTGGCCCGGAGAAAGCCGGTGCCAAGGGCGGCCGTGGCGGCGTCGTCGATGAAGATATTCATTATCTGCCTGGCGAAGAGCTCGTATAGGCCGATGCTCAGCACCGCGCAGGTCAGGCCAAGGATCAGGGAGAAACGCTTTGTCTCATTGAGGCGCTTATAATTTTTGGCCGAGTAGTTGTAGGCGATGATGGGCATCATGCCCTGGCAGATGCCGATGCCCACGTTGAGGGGCAGGCGCTCGACCTTCAGGACTATGCCTATGGCCGCGAGGGCCACGTCGTCATAGCCGCTCATAAGCTTGTCAATCAGCATGTAGTCCAGGTCAAAAAGCAGAGTGGCGATGGAGGAGGGGACGCCCACGGTGAATATGCCGATAAGGCTGGCCCTCTCGGGGAGCTCACGCGGGGAGGTCAGCCTGAGAACGCCGCCGGAGGAGCGCATACGCGCCAGGGTCACGATGAAGTACAGGCATGCGGCGCAGTTTGAAAGGCAGGTGGCGACGCCGGCACCAAGGACCTCCATGCCGTCGGGCATTATGAGAAACATGAAAATGGGGTCCAGGATTATATTTATGACGCCGCCCATGGTGATGCCGAAGCCGGCCTTTTTGGACTCGCCCACGCTGCGGATGAGGTTTGCAAGCGTATTTGAGAGGACGGTGGGCACACCGCCGCAGACGATGACGCAAAAGGCGTAGGAGCTGGCGTACCTGTATGTGTCGGAGTTGGCCCCAAGGGCGGTCATAAGGGGCCTCATAAAAAATAGAGTGAGCAGTGAGAACACCGCCGCCGTGAGGGCCCCGAGATAGACGCAGAAGCTGTATACCCGCCGGGCCTCGTCGGGCCGCTTTTTGCCCAGGAGCCGCGAGATCAGCGCCCCGCCGCCGATGCCGGCAAGGCCGGAGATGGACAGGGATATGTTGAAGATTGGGAGTATCAGCGATACGCCGGCCACCATGAGATGGTTGCCGGTCCGGCCGAGGAAAAAGGTGTCGGCCATATTGTAAATGAGTACGATGAGCTGGCTGATGACCGTCGGTACGGCCATCTTCATCACCGCCCGCGGTACGGGCAGCTCCTCAAATATAGCGGTGTTGTCTCTAATATTGCTCATTTACGTCACCTGAACATGCTTTGAATTTATCACCTGAAGCCGCGCCTGCCGCCGGCACCAAAAAAAGCAGTCCAACGGACTGCTTTTTTGGTCCGAGTGACTGGATTCGAACCAGCGGCCTCTTGAACCCCATTCAAGCGCGATACCAAACTTCGCCACACCCGGATATTTTTTTGTGCTTGAGTATAATAGCACACATCCGGCTACTTTGCAAGCATAATTTTAAAAATTTTGCTTTTTTGCTCCCCGGGGACTGAAAATGCCGGTGTTTTGGGCCATTTTATATTTGACAAACCTGCCGCGTGGTGCTATAATGCGCTTGTAACGGAATTGTAACCTTTTGTAACCATAGCTGTAATCGGAAGGAGGGAGCCTGAAGTGCGTACATACGGGATAGGGAAGAGGCTGATAATGGGCCTCACCGGCACCGCCATCGCGGTGTCCTGCGGCCTTTCAATGGGCTCGCCGGCCGATGGCGCTCAGGGGGACAGATATTACCTTATATCCCACGGTATGGATATTGCCATCGTGGCCTCCGACCAGGAGGACGTGACGGCGCTGGTGAGCCAGTGCGGGTACGACGCCAGCAAATTCATACTTGACGTGAGCGCCGGGGACGGCTATACCGCGGTGACGCTCCGGGACGCCATGGAGGCGTCGGTAACGGTGGACGGCGAGACCTTGACGGTCAGGGCCTCCGGCGGCACGGTGGAGCAGCTCCTTGAGGAGCTGAACGTGGAGCTGGCCGCTGACGACATCATCTCACACAGTAAGGACGAGGCACTGCGCGACGGCATGGTCGTGAGGATCTACCGGGTGACATTTGAGGAGGAGTACACCGACGAGACGGTGGCCCACGGCACGAAGTACACCGACGACGCGACAATGAAAAAGGGCACGGAAAAGACGGTGACTGAGGGCAGCGACGGGACGAAGCGCCTATATTACCGGGTTAAATACGTTGACGGCGTTGAGGACTCCAGGGAGCTCGTCCGGGAGGAGACGGTGAAGGAGGCAGTGGACACCGTCATAAGCCGGGGCACAAAGGTGGAGACAAAAAAGACCGACACGGGCAAGAATACGACCACCAATAAATCAAACGGCACAACGGGCAAGACAAACGCGACAAACAAAAATAACGGCACCACAAATAAGACGAACACCACCCACTCCGTCACAGTGAAGGACGGCACCATAACCACCGCCTCCGGCGAGACATACAAGTATTCCAAGGTCGTCAATTTGAAGGCCACGGCATATTCATACAGCGCCGGGAGCATCACGGCCAGCGGCGCGCCGGTCCAGGTGGGCATAGTCGCGGCAAAGCCGAGCACCCTGCCCCAGGGCACGAGGGTGTACATAGTCACCGAGGACGGAAAATACACCTACGGACCCGCCATCGTGGGCGACACCCCGGGCGGAGATATAATCGACCTCTTCTACGAGACCGAGGAGGAGTGCCGCCAGTTCGGCGTGAGACAGGCAAACGTATACGTATTGAGCTGATACATAAAGACAACTAAAATTTTTCGCAAGGAGCTGTGTCCTTGCGAAAAATTTTAGCTTTTCAAAAAAATATTATTTGTCATTGGGCCCAGGTCAGGAGCTGGGAGGAGCGGGAGAACTTGACCTCCAGCGCGCCGAGGAGCATTTTGGCGGCATCGGCGCGGGTGAGGGTGGAGGCCGAGACTCCGGCGCTGACGTCGTCGATTATATCGCAGGAGCTCAGGTTCCCCACGGCCTGGGCGGCCCAGGCGGGCGCGGAGCTGTCCTCCACGTAGACGTCGGTGATCCCCAGGGCGTTATTTATCATTACGGACGCCTCCGCAAAGGTGATGGGACGGCCGGCGGAGAATACGATGCTGCCGTCGTCGGTGGCGACCCCGGATATGACATCGCAGGTCAGCGCCGTGGTTATATATGGCTTTTGCCAGGCGGGGATGAGCTCGTCGTCTGAAAAGCCGGTCCGGACTATGCCGTCAAGGAGCCGGTCGCCACGCATCTTCATGCACATGACGAGAAATTCGCCCCTTGTGACCTGGGCCTCGGGCCGGAAGAGGTAGTCGCCGCCGAGCTGCTCGCCCACGAATATGCCCTCCTCGGCGAGGACCGTGGCGGCGTAGCGGGCGCTGTTGCCATCGAGATCGGAGTAGGTGATCTTCGTCTCCTGCTTTTTGATGTTAACGGTGACGGTGGCGGGCTCAGAGACATTCCCGGCGCTGTCGGTGGCCACGTAGGTGAAGGAGTCCTTGCCGCGCTTGCCGCTGAACGGCGTGTAGGTGAATACGTCGCCCTCCACCTCAACGGAGCCCTTTCGCGGCTGGCGGTCGACGCTGTATGTCACAGGGTCGCCCTCGGGGTCGAGACACTCGAAGGACCCGGAGATCGCCACTCCCCGGTAGGTGTCAAGCTCCATGTTCCTCGCCACCGGCGGGAAATCAAGTCCCTCCGAGGCCAGCGCCGTGAGAGCGGGGGAGAGGACGGCGACGATAAGGGCGAGGGCGCACAGGCCCTTTTTTACCGTGGTGCTTTTCATTTTTATCTACCTCCTTAGTGGTATGGGACTATTTTGACCGGGGAAGAAAAAAATATTCCCATTTAGGGCCGGAAATGGAAAAACAAAAAAATTAAAATTTTGGGTTGACAAAACATACCCTGTTTTAGTATAATAGCTCTTGCCGTTACGGCAAGGGAGTTTCGGGAGTATAGCTCAGCTGGTTAGAGCGCCTGCCTTACAAGCAGGAGGTCACAGGTTCGAGCCCTGTTACTCCCACCA
>CANRLF010000006.1 GCA_947631395.1 uncultured Oscillospiraceae bacterium | reverse complement strand
GGTGTTCAGCTGATCGGTACTAATAACCCGAGGGCTTGACCTATTGAAGAATGGCAAGCTCCGCTTCGCAGATCTTCACATACTTCCATTTGTTCAGTTCTCAGGGTGTGAGCCCTGAATAGTTGGTGTCGATTGCGGTGAGGGTCCACCTGTTCCCATTCCGAACACAGAAGTTAAGCTCACTTGCGCCGACAATACTTGGCTGGTGACGGCCCGGGAAGATAGGAAGACGCCAACACACGCGAGACCCGCGAACAACGCGGGTTTCGCCATTTGCCTCCTTAGCTCAGTCGGTAGAGCACGCGGCTGTTAACCGCGGTGTCGTAGGTTCGAGTCCTACAGGAGGCGCCAACGGCAAAGCCGCTGCCACAAGGCGGCGGCTTTCCTTTTTGCGACGCTATGTGGGCCTTTAGCTCAGTTGGTTAGAGCAACCGGCTCATAACCGGTCGGTCCTGGGTTCGAGTCCCCGAAGGCCCACCATCCCGTCGTTGCGGAACGATCTTTTGAACGCAAAAAATACATGATATAGGGGTTTAGCTCAGCTGGTAGAGCGGCGGTCTCCAAAACCGTAGGCCGAGGGTTCGATCCCTTCAACCCCTGCCAGAGAGGACTCGCTTTCGCGGGTCCTCTTTGTTATATCTTAAAGAAAGGAAGTGTCGACCGGTGTTCTACCGTTTTTGGGATCAGGAGGAGCGAAACGAATTTAACGGCGGGGATTTTTTGGAGCTTCAATACTGCCGCCTGCCGGTGGGCACGTCCGTTGAGAGGATCATTGACCACACGGAGTTCTGGCGGGACGACTCACTATATGTAAGCGGCGATGAGGACGCGCTTTTCTACCGGGAGTACGGCGACATATTCACCGACGGGACCTACGCAAACCTTAAGACCGGTCCCATGGACTGGTGCGGGGTGAATTATTACGGCCCGAAGCTCACGGAGAGGATCATCGAGGCTATTTTGGAGAAAAAGCCGCCGGAGTCCACGAAGGTCCTTCTGTGGCTTTATGAGGCGAGAAGATTCAACGGCTTTTACATACTTGGCGTCTGAGGAGGAAGGCCAATGCTTGAGGAAATGGCGGAGTTTTTTGAAAATAGGCTTACAGACTACGACGAGCACATGCGCCGGAATATAGAGGGCGCCGCGGACTTCTATGCCTTCACTGCCTCCCTTCTGCCTACGTCCCCCGGATGCCGGGTGCTGGACCTGGGCTGCGGCACGGGGCTGGAGTTAGAGGAGTATTTCGCCCTGGCTCCCGAGGCTCATGTGACGGGCATTGACCTCTCCCGGGGGATGCTGGACGCCCTTAGAAATAAATTCCCGGACCGGGAGGGGCTGACTCTCGTCTGCGGCTCATATTTTGACGTGCCTCTGGGACAAAACTACGACGCGGCGGTGTCAGTGGAGTCGCTCCACCACTTCACGGCGGAGAGGAAGCTCTCCCTGTACCGCAGGCTGGGAGAGGCGCTGAAGCCGGGAGGGTACTTTATCCTCACGGACTACTTTGCCGAGAGCGAGGAGCTGGAGCGCCAATATTTTGAGGACCTCCGCGTGTTAAGACAGGAGCAGGACCTTGACGAGGGCATGTACCACTACGACACGCCCCTGACGGAAGAGCACGAGGCGGAAATTTTGCGAAAGGCCGGGTTTTCATCGGTGAAAACTCTGGCGCGCTGGGGCGCCACGGCGGTGCTCCGGGCAGACGCGAGGGAGGGCTGAGTATGGCAAGGGAGCTCACCTACGCCGAGACCGTGGAGCGGAGCATAATCAAAAAATACAGAAAAGAGCTGTGGAATCCCTTCACTTACGCCGTCAACAGGTACGAGCTCATAAAGGAGGGGGACCGGATCGCGGTGTGCGTCTCCGGGGGGAAGGACTCCATGCTCTTGGCCAAGCTCATGCAGGAGCTGAACCGCCACTCGGCCTACCCATTCGAGGTGAAATATCTGGTGATGGACCCGGGGTACAACGGGGAAAACCGGCGGAAAATCGAGGAGAATTTAGAGCTTTTGAACATCCCGGCGGAGATATTCTCAAGCGACATATTCGCCGCCGCCGACGCCACGGAGAAAAACCCCTGCTATCTGTGCGCCAGGATGCGCCGTGGGCACCTCTATGCCAAGGCCCGGGAGCTGGGGTGCAATAAAATAGCCCTGGGCCACCACTTCAACGATGTCATTGAGACCACGTTGATGGCCATGCTCTACGGGGCACAGCTCCAGGGCATGATGCCCAAGCTCCACAGCACGAATTTTCCCGGAATGGAGCTCATCCGGCCCCTCTACTGCGTCCACGAGGAGGACATAATCGCCTGGGCGAGGTACAACGGACTTGAGTTCATACGTTGCGCCTGCAAGCTGACCGCCGGCATCGAGTCCGGGGAGCTCTCCGGCAAGCGCCGGGAGACGAAGGAGCTTATCGCGCAGATAAAAAAGACCAGCCCCAACGTGGAAAAGAGCATCTTCAATGCCATCCACGAGGTCAGCCTCGACACCTTCCCCGCCTACAAGACCCGTGGGGAGGAGCACTTTTTCTTAGAGTGGTATGATAAGAGGTAAACGGCAAGTCTCGGCCTCTTGGTCTTGCAATTTCCCAGAGAAAATTATATAATCGGCTTGAAAAGAGGTGCTTTTTATGTTGAACATCGGCTGTCATTTGTCGGTATCAAAGGGCTACGTGGCGCTGGCGAAGGACGCGGTCTACACGGGGTCCAGCTGTTTTCAGTTTTTTACCCGCAATCCCCGGGGCGGAGGGGCCAAGCCAATTGATGAGACGGATATCGCGGAATTTCTGCAAATAGCGCGGGAAAAGGGGCTCAACAGCTTCCTTGCCCACGCGCCCTACACCATAAACCCTTGCGCCGAAAAGCCGGAGACCCTTCAGTTTGCCCGCCAGACAATGGCGGACGACCTTGCCAGGATGGAGTGGCTGCCCGGGAACTATTATAATTTCCATCCCGGCTCCCACGTGGGACAGGGGGCGGAGAGGGGCATAGAGCTCATAGCCGAGACGCTGAACCTTGTTTTAAAGCCGGAACAGCGCACGACCGTGCTCCTGGAGACAATGGCCGGCAAGGGTACCGAGGTGGGGCGGAGCTTTCAGGAGCTCCGGGAGATAATCGACCGGACGGAGCTTTCGAACAAGCTGGGCGTGTGTCTTGACACCTGCCACGTCCACGACGCCGGTTACGATATCGTGAACGACCTTGACGGGGTGCTGACGGAGTTTGACAAGGTCATTGGACTAAATAGGCTAAAGTGTATACACCTCAACGACTCCAAAAACCCCTTCGCCAGCCACAAGGACCGACACGAGGTCATCGGCGGGGGCAGCCTTGGCATCGAGGCCGTCAAGCGCGTAATAAACCACCCGGCATTGCGAAAGCTCCCCTTCTATCTTGAGACGCCAAACGAGCTGGAGGGATATAAGAGGGAGATAGAGCTTTTGAGAGGGCTCTATGTGGAGTAAAAACCACTTGCATACCGGTGGACGTAGTGGTAAAATATTCTCATCAAAAAAATTATACGGAGGTAGATACCCATGGAAATGATAGACAACCTTAAGAAAAAGCTCCAGGGCGCGGGAAGGCGCATCGTATTCACCGAGGGCCCCGATCCCCGCATCCTTGAGGCCACCGACAGGCTGGTGAAGGAGGGCCTTCTCACCGTCATCCTCATCGGCAACCCCGACGAGGTGAAGGCCGCGGCGGTGAAGGGCGGCTTTGACATCGGTAATAGCCAGATCATTGACCCCGCCAATTACGCCGACATGGACAAGATGGTCGAGACCATGGTGGCCCTGCGCAAGGGCAAGATGTCCGAGGACGAGTGCCGCGCGGCTCTTCAAAAGGGCAACTACTTCGGCACCATGCTCGTGAAGATGGGCGTGGCCGACTGCCTCCTGGGCGGCGCCACCTACTCCACTGCCGACACCGTGCGCCCTGCCCTTCAGCTCATAAAGACCAAGCCCGGCGCCCACCTTGTGTCATCCGCCTTCATCCTCACTCGGGAAACCGGTGATGAAAATCTGAAGAACATCTGCATGGGCGACTGCGCCATCAATTTAAGCTATGACGACACCCTGGACAAGGAGGGCAACGTGGTTGTATCCGGTGCCCAGAAGCTGGCCGAGGTGGCCGTTGAGACCGCCAAGACCGCCAAGCTCTTCGGCATCGACCCGAAGGTTGCGCTTCTCAGCTTCTCCACCAAGGGCTCCGGCAAGGGCGGCACCGTGGCGCTCTCCGCCGAGGCCACAAAGATAGCCAAGGACATGGCCCCTGACCTTGCCATCGACGGCGAGATGCAGTTTGACGCCGCCGTCAGCCCCACCGTGGGACAGCTGAAGTTCCCCGGCTCCACCGTGGCCGGCTATGCCAACACCTTCATCTTCCCCCTCATCGAGGCCGGCAACATCGGCTACAAGATCGCCCAGCGCCTGGGCGGCTACGACGCCTACGGCCCCATCCTTCAGGGCCTGAACGCCCCCATCAACGACCTTAGCCGCGGCTGCAACGCCGACGAGGTCTACACCATGGCCATCATCACCGCCGCGCTGGACTGAGGCCCGACCGGTTAAGGTGATACATACAAAATAAGAAAAGCCGGTGATTTTATGGTATCCAACCCATAAGATCACCGGCTTTTTGCCGTTCGGCTATTACTGCTTTTTCATCTGTCGGAGAAAGGCGAGCACAGCAAGGAAGGTTATGATGACCGCGTAGCCCAACACCCACCAAAAATTTCGGAACGCGGACGCGTAATCGCCAAGGAGAGCCGAACGCTCAAGCTCCACGGCGTGGACGAACGGTAGGAGATTGGCTATCTTCTGAAAAGCGTCGCCGACGAGCTTTAAGTCGAACCAGATGCCGGAGAGCCAGGCCGTGAGGTTTGTAAGCAGAGCCCCGCATATACCGCCGACCTGCTTATCCGTAAAAATACTGCCACAGAGAAGCCCCAGGGCTATGAATAGCAGCGCCACGGGCAGGGTGAATAGAATTGCTGGCAAGAGACGCACCGTGACCCTCAGCCCCAGGAGCGCCGCCGCGACGTAGCATATGACCGACTGGGAAAGGCCGATGGGCAATATCGGAAGGAGATAACCCAAAATAAAGTCCCGGGCCGTCAGGGGCGTCGTGTACAACCTCTGCAAAAATGAGGTGCCGCGATCTCTCGCGATGAGAGTTGCGGAGAAAAGAGTCATAAAGGACAGTCCGAACACGGCGATCCCCGGCGCCAGACGGCCGATCTCAAAGAGGGCCACGGGTATGTTGGCCTGGATGGCGGAAAGGAGCAGTAGCAAAATTATTGGGAAGCCCAGGCCGAAGAACAGGTTAAGCGGATCGCGCAATATTTCAAGGGCGTTTCGTTTGGAAAAGGCCAGCATTTTCACACCTCCTTTACGATACGCAAAAATGCCTCGTCAAATTTCTCCGTTCCCGTCTGACGCTTCAGCTCCTCCGCCGTGCCGGTGAGCAGTAGCCGGCCGCTTTTCATTACGGCCACCCGGTCTGATAGCGTCTCGGCCTCCTCCATGTAGTGCGTGGTCAGGATAACGGTCATTTTTCCTTTAAGGGCGCTTATCATGTCCCATAACCTGCGCCTTGCCAGCACGTCCAGGCCCAGGGTGGGCTCGTCGAGGAACAGGATCTGCGGGTCCGTGACCAGGGCCATAGCTATGCTGAGCCGTCTTTGCCAGCCGCCGGACAGCTTCCCGGCCCGTTTGTCGGCCACCTCGTGCAGGTCGAAGCGGTCAATGAGCCGCGCGACGCGGCCGGTGTCCCCGGGCAGACTGTGTACACCGGCCATAAGGCGCAGGTTTTCTTTGACGGTCAGGCCCGGAGCCACCGCCGTCTCCTGAGGGGACACGGCGATCATTTTCTTAACCGCCGGCAGATCCGTGAGGACGCTCTTCCCGTTTAAAAGGGCGTCGCCGGAGGTGGGCCTTGTAAGCCCTGTCAGCATTTTTATTGTGGTCGTTTTCCCCGCGCCGTTGACACCCAAAAGGGCCACCAGCTCCCCCTGACGGACGGAGAGGTCGAGGCTGTCGACCGCGGTCAGATTTTTGTATTTTTTCGTAAGCCCCAGTGTTTTTATGGCGTCCATTATTGATCCCCCGTCCCCTCGCAAAAGCGGGACTTCAGCCCCATATAGGCGTCGGTCAGCACACCGCTCACGGTCTCAAGCTCCCAGTTAAGATATGAGGTGGCAAGCATCGAGGCGATGCCGTGGACGAACACCCACATCTCCAGATGGAATAGCTCCGCCTTTTCCCGGGAAAGGCCGGTATTTCGCATGATGATCGGGATTATGGTTTCTACCTCCCGCCCCGGCGATAGGGGCTCGCCACGGCGGTCGCACATGAATAGCAGCTTGAAAAGCTCCCGCTCCTCCCGGGCAAAGCGGATATACGCCATGCCGCTGGCCTTGTACGGGGGATATTCGCCGGCGGCCATGTCCTCGGCAAGGTACCCTTCATACATGGCGCGGGCGGCGGACAGCACGGCCTGCTGTACCTCCTCCATATTCTTGAACAGTCCGAAGATCGGCTTGACCGAGGAGCCCAGCTCCGCCGCCAGGGACCTGGCCGTGAGCCCGTCGGGCCCGGAGCGCCTTGTGATCTCCACAGCGGCGGCCGTGATCTCCTCCCGCGTGAATTTAAATTTCGGCGGCATCATCACCGCCTCCTTTCGATAAGCATTTTAAGTTACGCAACTTATGTTACCCATTATACACATTTCCTCCCGCCTTGTCAAGAAAAAAAGAAAACCGCCCCGGAAATCCGGGGCGGTCAGATGCGGATGCTTATTTCGTTATGAATACCAGGACCAGGGTCAGGACCATAAAGACGGCGGCGACCCACTTGGTCATACGGGCCAGGCGCGCGTCAAGGGTCTTGGCCTTGTTCTTTGAAAGGAAGGTCTCGCCACTGCCGCCGCCGATGGCGCCGGAGAGTCCGGAGCTCTTGCCGCTCTGAAGAATGACGATGACCACCAGGGCCAGGCAGACGATAAGCTGAATGATTGAGAAAGCCAGTTCCAAAATTATCAATCCTTTATATAAAATATTTTAGTCTTTAATTCGCGGGAATTATATGTTATCATAACTTCGAGTATATTGCAAGTGTTTTTTCAAAAATTGATGGAAAATCGGAGGGGGAAAACATGTTCTTCGACACTCACGCCCACTACGACGATGAAAAATTTGACTCTGACCGGGACGAGCTCCTTGAGGAAACGCGTTCCGCCGGGGTGGAGCTCATAGTCGACCCGGCCTCAGATATAGCCTCGGCGAAAAAGGCCCGGGACATCGCCGCAAGGTACGATTTCGTGTACTTCGCCGCCGGTGTGCACCCGCACGAGGCGGCGGACGCGGCGGAAAATTACCTTGAGGAGATATGCGCCCTCGCCGGGGACGCCAGGTGCGTGGCGGTGGGCGAGATCGGCCTTGACTATCACTATGACTTCTCCCCCAGGGACGTACAGCGCCGGGTGTACGGCCAACAGCTGGATTTGGCGCGGGAGCTTGGAAAGCCCGTCATAATCCACGAGCGGGAGGCGGTACAGGACAACCTCGATATTTTAAGGGCCCACCGGGTCACGAACGGAGTGGTCCACTGCTACGCCGGGAGCTGGGAAACGGCAAAGCAGCTGCTGGACATGGGCCTGTACCTGGGCTTTACCGGCGTCGTCACCTTTAAAAACGCCCGCAGGTGCGTCGAGGTGGTGGCAAACATGCCCCTCGACCGGATGCTCATAGAGACCGACTCCCCTTACATGGCCCCTGTCCCCCATCGCGGTGAGCGCAACTCGTCCCTCAACGTCCACCTGGTGGCGGAGCGGATAGCGGAGATAAGGGGCATGGCCCCGGAGCGCGTGGCGAGGATCACCCTGGAGAACGGAAAACGTCTTTTCAGTCTTTGAAGAGCCTGAACACCCCGGCCTTTTCCAGCCCCTTCGCGATGAGGTAGAAAACCGCCGTATTCAGGGGCCAGTTGATGAAGAGACTCCAGCCGATCCTCAGCTTCAGCGTCGCGAGGAACGCCCGCCCATATAGCTGTGCCGACCAGAGGGTACCGAAGCCCAAATTGACGACCACCTCGATCAGCGCCTTTGCCGCCAAAATGCGCCAAAAGCTGACGGGCCTTTTGTAGTAGAAGCACCCGTAGATGAAGGCCGCAAGCATGGCGTTGAAGGTGTAGCCAAAGTGGAAGGCCCCGCTGGGCTTGATGAAAAATTTCAAAATGTCCATGGCCCCGCCGAAGAGCCCCCCCGTCACCGGGCCGAAGAGCATATCTACCACCTGGTTCGGTATGCCGGCAAAGCTGACGGAGGCGAAGCCCCCGATGTCCACGTCGGCGGCCTTCAGCGCCAGGGACAGCGCCCCCATGACGGCAAGGACGGTGAGCACCCGGAGCTTTTTCAGCTCAAGGGACGACTCAATCAGCGTCTCTTTGAATTTTTTCATAAAAATACCTCCTTCCATGCAGAAATGTCCACAAGGCAGGAGATATGGCTATCCTCTGTCGCAGCGGGATGCGGCAGACGCACCGCGGGGTTCACCCTTCGTTCCAAAGGCAACTCTCCGTCCTTTGGACACTTAACGCGCGCCGGCCTACTCTGCACAGCTTGTATAAATTACATAGGATTATATCAGGGCGTGGTTAAAAACGCAAGAGAAATCAAAATTCACCGGGCCTGAGGTTGTAGCCGGCCACGGAAAATTCACCGTTTTCAAATTCAAGGATGCTGACGCCGGCGTTTATGAGCCGCGTCTTACCGCTGCCGATCTCTCCGCCGGACACCGCCCGGAGGAGGGCGTTTATGGCGCCCCCGTGAGACACGGCGGCGAAGTCCCTGGGGAGCTCCGCGGCCCTCCGCCGGAGGACGGACAGCATTCT
This sequence comes from uncultured Oscillospiraceae bacterium, assembly GCA_947631395.1. Classification (GTDB taxonomy): domain Bacteria; phylum Bacillota; class Clostridia; order Oscillospirales; family Oscillospiraceae; genus RUG626. The sequence continues at coordinate 83,482 of CANRLF010000006.1, read as the reverse complement.
GGCGGCCACGACGTCCAGAGGCTCCAAGTCGCTGGCGTATTTTTCCGGATTAAAGATGTCCACGACCTTACCGGAGGCGCTTCCGAAATCCCGCTCCGTAAGGTCCTGCTCCACATAGACAGGTGCGTTCACCGCCCGGCCGATGAGCTTCGCCGTTTCGCGGGCCCTTGAAAGGGGGCTCGTGAGGACGGCGGATATTTTTTTGCCCAGAAAGCCCCGGGCACAGGTCTCGGATTGAGCCAGACCCTCCGGTGACAGTGGCACGTCCTCCCGGCCCTGGATGCGGCTCTCCCGGTTCCACTCCGTCTCGCCGTGGCGGACGAGGTATATATGCGTCATTGGCCTTTTTCCCCCGCTGTCGACCCGGGATAACGCCGCCTCACCGGAGGAGTGATGTTCTCCAGGTCCACGAAGCTGCCTACACCGTAATTGCAGAAGTCCGTGAGCATCGCGGCCATGCGCTCCGGCGGCTCCACCGTCCCGCCGACAAGCCACTCCTGAAGTATCTTCAGTACGCCGTAGGCGAGGAAGGAGTACAAGTTCTCCAATATCTCCCGGGGCGTCTCAGGACTCACGCCGCTCCACTGGACGATACATATGTCGTGGGCCACGCGGACGACACGGTTGAGGAAGTCCCGGTCCCCGTTGGGCCCGAACAGGGCGCTGGCCAGCTCCCGGCGCTCCCGTATGGCGTAGAGGGCCTTTGTGAATATGCGCTCCACGTCCTCGGCCTGCTGAAAGGTCGCGACCTCCGTGAGGATGTCCATGTAAAATTCGTTTTCCACCTGGCTGAGGAGCTGCTCGGGACTGGCGTAATGGGCGTAAAAGGTCCCGCGGTTTATGTCCGCCGCCGCGCAAAGCTCCTTTACGGTTATTTTATTTACCGGCTTTTCCAGCATTAGCTCAAGAAGCGCCCGGCGCAATGCCGTGCGTGTGTACTGGGAGCGCCTGTTGTCCTTGATATTGGCCATTTCGCGTCACCTCTGATCTCCGGACATTATAGCACCAAAGTGACACAAAATCAACATCATGTTGAAATATTATTTTTGTCGATGTTGAAATATTATTTTGCAAAAAAACCGGTTGAAACTTTCGGAGATTTACTATATACTTTACACAGAACTGAACTACTTCGAAATGAGGTGCCACCCATGTCAAACAAAGAAAAAGTCCCTGTTTTCCCGAAGAACAAGCCCGGCAGACGCATCAGGAGCATATCCCCCTATATGGGGATAACGCCATTTGTCATGCGCGACAGGGGCGACGCCTCCAACTATTTCCGTGACTCCATCGAAGTCACGGAGGTGGACGCCTATCTGCGGAAAAAGCGCCAGGAGGGGTACAAGAACATGGGGATGCTCCACCTCTTTATCGCCGCCTACATCCGCACCGTCAGCCAGAAGCCCCAGATGAACCGCTACATAACCGGCCAGCGTGCCTACGCCCGGAAGAACATCGAGGTTGTGATGACGGTTAAAAAGACCATGGAGGAGAACGGCGGCGAGACCAGCATCAAGGTGGTATTTGACCCCCGGGACACCATCAACGACGTATACAACAAGCTCAACGCCGCCATCGAGCAGGTCAAGGGCGGCGACGAGACAGCCACCGGTGACCTGGCGGGGATCCTCATAAAGATCCCGCGGCTCATCCTCAAATTCTTGGTGGGCTTTTTGTGCCTCCTTGATTACTTCAACATCATGCCTAAGCTCGTCCTAACGGCCAGCCCCTTCCACGGCTCAATGATCATCACGGACATAGGCTCCCTGGGCATCCCGCCCATATACCACCACCTGTATAACTTCGGCAATCTTCCCCTCTTCATAAGCTTCGGCGCCCGCCGCAGGGCATATGAGATAAACCGTAAGGGCGAGGTCGAGGAGCGCAAGTACGTGGATTACACCATCGTCACCGACGAGCGCATCTGCGACGGCTACAACTACGCCCAGGGGCTAAAAATGCTCAAATACGGCGTGATGCACCCGGAGAAGCTGGAGGTACCGCCCGAGACGGTGGTACAGGACATATACTGATGGCCTCAGATAAGACGAACGTCATGCGCCTTCTTGACGGGAAGCGCGTCCCCTACACGGTCCATGACTACTCCCACACCTCCGCCATAAGCGGAGCGGAGGTGGCCGAGGCCCTGGGCGAGGACCCGGACCGCGTTTTCAAAACGCTGGTGACACGCGGCGCCGGCGGGGAGCACTATGTATTTATGATCCCTGTGCTGTGCGAGCTCGACCTCCGAAAGGCCGCCAGGGCGGTGGGAGAGAAGAGCGTGGAGATGGTAAAGTCAAAGGAGCTCTTGCCCCTCACCGGCTACATCCACGGCGGGTGCTCCCCCATCGGCATGAAGAAGCGATTTACCACAGTCATCGACGAGACGGCCGGCCTGTTTGACCGGATTTTTTTCAGCGCCGGGAAGATCGGCTGGCAGGTGGAGACGACACTTGACGGCCTTGGGGAGCTGGTGGAGTTCACCCTGGCCGATATAACGGAATGACGGCCCGCTTTCGCGCGGGCAATTCGGGAGATAGCGATATGCGGGAAATACTCTGTTCAGATATAACTGCCACCGTGGAGGAGCTGTGCGTCCGGGCCGCGACGGTGCTCACGCCGGACGTGGCCCTGGCCATCGAGTGCGCTGAGGAGGCCGAGCCCTCCGAGGCCGGGCGGGCGGCCCTCCGGGATATGGTGGAGAATTTCAAATGCGCCGCCTCAGACGGTCTGCCCATCTGCCAGGACACCGGCATGGCCGTCGTGTTCGCCGACGTGGGCCAGGACGTGCACATAACCGGCGGCGACTTTGAGGAGGCCGTCACCGAGGGCGTGCGCCGGGGGTATACCAACGGCTACCTCAGAAAGTCCGTTGTGGCGGACCCCTTCCGGCGGGTGAACACGAACGACAACACCCCGCCCGTCATATGGACGCGGATAGTCCCGGGGGACGGGCTGACGCTCACCGTGGCCCCCAAGGGCTTCGGCAGTGAGAACAAGAGCCGCATGAAGATGTTCCTGCCGTCGGCCAAGGTGGGGGACTTTGAGGACTTCATCGTTGAGACCGTCAGAATAGCCGGGGCCGACCCCTGCCCGCCGGTGATAGTGGGCGTGGGGATCGGCGGCACGGTGGAGAAGGCCGCCCACATGGCAAAGCTTGCCCTGGCCCGGCCCATCGATCGGCGAAACGGGGACGAATTTTACGCCGACATGGAGCGCCGGACACTGGAGAAAATAAATAAGCTGGGTATCGGCCCCCAGGGCTTCGGCGGCCGGACAACGGCGCTGGCCGTCAATATCAACGCCTACGCCGCCCACATCGCCGGTACCGCATGCGTCGTTAACATCGGCTGTCACGTCACCCGCCACGCAAGCTGTACCCTCTGATTTGCCCGCCTATTTATTCGATTTGGCGATTTCTCAAAAAATTTTGGAAATTTTCTAAAATTTTTGTTCATTTTTCACACGACATATGTTATAATGCTCCTGGGGGAGAGAAATCTCCCCGCACACAGAAAGGAGCTGACGACAATGAGGTTTACTTTTGCCGAGAAGAAGTTGCAGGTCTCCGAGGACGTGAGAGCCTACGCCGAGAAGAAGCTTGGGAAGCTTGACAGGCTTTTCAAAAACGAGGGCGACGCGTCGGTGACATTCTCCATGGAGAGGGGCCGCTTCATCTGCGAGGCCACTATTCGGGCCGGCGGGATGATCTACCGCGTGAGCGAGACCACGGGGGACATGTACGCCTCAATTGATTCCGCCGCCGCCAGCATCGAGCGGCAGATCCGCAAGAACAAGACGCGCCTTGAAAAGAGGCTCCGTGAGGGCGCCTTCGAGCGGGAGATAAAGGCCCCGGTCATCGCCCCGGAGGACGATGAGACCGACGAGTTTGAGGTGGTCCGCACAAAACGCTTCTCCATCAAGCCCATGACGGTGGAGGAGGCCATACTGCAGATGAACCTTCTGGATCACGAGTTCTTCGTTTTTAAAAATCAGGACGAGGAGGACAAATTTGCCGTGGTCTATAAGCGCAAGAACGGCGGCTATGGCCTTATCGAGAGCGACTGAGCGCCTGCAATTCATTGAATAATAACTGATACAACGCCCCGGCGGCCAAACCGCCGGGGCGTTCAGCTTGTCAAAAAATTATTAGAGATGATTTCCGCGGCGGCCAAACCGCCGGGGCGTTTTTGTTGACATACGGGTGAAAATTGCGTAAAATATCCCTTACAACGAAACGAAGGAAGGGAGGCGGGGACGTGAATATCGGCGGAGTTGAGGTAAGCTCAAAGCTCGTGCTGGCGCCAATGGCCGGGGTCACGGACCTGGCCTTCAGGGAGGTTTGCCGGAGCTTCGGCGCGGAGCTTACGTATACGGAGATGATAAGCTCCAAGGCCCTTATGTATCAGGACAAAAAGACCCGGCTACTTATGGAGCTGGGGGAAAACGAGCACCCGGCGGCGGTACAGCTGTTCGGCTCCGACCCCGTCTGCATGGGGGAGGCCGCGGCGAAGGTCACCGAGCTGTCGGACTGCGACATCATTGATATAAACATGGGCTGTCCCGTGGGCAAGGTGGTAAAGGCCGGGGACGGCTCGGCCCTTATGCGCACACCGGAGCTGGCGGCCAGGATAATCGAGGCCGTCAGGAAAAGCTCGTGTAGGCCCGTGACGGTAAAATTCCGCAAGGGCTTTGACTCGGGCAGGGTAAACGCGGTGGAATTTGGAAAAATGTGCGAGGCCGCCGGGGCCTCGGCTATAGCGGTACACGGGCGCACAAGGGCGCAGATGTATTCCGGCCGGGCCGACCGGGAAATAATAGGAGCGGTAAAGGCCGCGGTGTCCATACCGGTCATCGCCAACGGCGACGTGTTCTCCGGCGAGGACGCGGTCAGGATGCTAAAGACCACCGGCGCGGACGGGGTGATGATCGGACGCGGCGCCATGGGGTACCCATGGATATTCCGGGAGGCCGCGGCGGCGCTGGACGGCAGAGAGATACAGTCCCCGCCGGCCTGGCCCGACAGAGTCAGGACTGCGGTGAGGCAGTTTGAGCGGAGCGCCGAGGTCCTGGGCGAGCGGACCGCCTGCCTCGAGGCCCGGAAGCACTTTGCCTGGTATCTCAAGGGTATGCCGAGAGCCGCCTTTTTCAAGGGGCGTATAATGTCGGTCATCACCCTTGATGATATATATAATGTATCCCGTGACATCCTGGACTTTCTGGCGGATGAGGAGAGGGGGCGGAGAGCGTGACCCTTGAGGAGGAACGAAAGACAGTAAAAGCCGCGGCCCGCGGGGACGGGGCGGCCTTTGAAAAGCTGGTCGTCGAAAATCAGAAGCACATATACAACCTGGCCCTGAAGCTCACGGGCAACGCCGAGGACGCCCTGGACGCTTCCCAGGACGCCTTCCTGAGGGCGTATCAGAACCTGAAGTCTTTCCGGGGTGACAGCCGGGTGTCCGTGTGGCTATACAGGCTCACCTACAACGCCTGTATGGACATCATAAAGAAGAGCCGCCGCGGGACGCTGGTGGCTATGCCCACCGACGAGGACGGCGCGGAGCTTGAGACGCCGGATCCGGGACCCGGGCCAGAGGACGTGGCGGAGCGCCGGGAGGAGCAGGAGGCGGTGCGGGAGGCCCTGAGGGAGCTGGACGAGGACAAGCGCCGGATACTCCTTATGCGGGAGTACAGGAACATGAGCTACGCGGACATCGCCGCCGCCCTGGACCTTGAGGAGGGGACGGTAAAATCCCGGATCGCCAGGGCCAGAGGGGCCCTTGCTGAAAATTTGAAAAAGCGCGGAACTTTTACAGGAAATACACAGTCTAACAATCAGTCCAACAAACGGAAAGGGGGGACGCGGGAGTGACCGAAAAGGAACGGATATATGAGCTTATGAGCGCAAGGCTCGACGGAGCCCTTGACAAAACGGGCGAGAAGGAGCTCGAGGAGCTCCTGGCGTCCGAACCTGAATACCGGGACCTTATGGCGGCTATGGACGGGGCCCACAGGGCGATGGGCCGGGAGGTAGAGCCTCCCGTAGAGCTCAGGACCCGCGTCATGGCGGAGGTCAGAAGGCAGAACGCCAGAAAGCGGGCAAGACGACGTGGATATATGGGCGTAGCCACGGGCCTTGCCGCGGCGGCTGTCCTGGCGCTGGCCGTCATACCCGGGGGCTTCATGTCCCCGGTGAAGTCCGAGGATAACGCGGGCGAGAGCTCCGGCGGCCCGAGCCAGTACGCCATGCCCCAGAACGGCGACCGGATGGCCGAAGACCCCAATGACGCGCCCGCCTTCGATCCGGACATTTCCACGGAGCCCTCGCCTCAGAGCGACGACACCCCAGTCCCCGACGGACCGGACGCCCCGGGCGGGCTCGATGCCCCCGACAGCAACACCGCGCCGGGCGAGGACCCCAAGCCGGAGGACCCGACCGTTTCGACTGACCCCACGGTTCCGAATGACCCGGGGACGGCGGAGCCCGACCCTGACGGGAATAATGCCCAGGACCCGACCGCGCCGCCCGAGGATCCCGACATGCCGGATCCCGGGACCGTCGTATCCCCCATCGGCCCCACAGGCCCGTCGGTGCCGGTCATGCCCGCGGAGCCGGAGGACGCGGAGCTCGTCAATGTGGCGGACTACATCCCGGGCATATACGTGGATCTTAAATACGCGACGGAGAACAACTTCACCGGCCAGGTCATATACGACTTTACCGAGGCGAGACTGCGCTACGGCACAGTGAAGAAGCTCATGGCCGTGCAGGCGGAGCTTGCCGAGCAGGGCCTGGCGCTGAAGATCTGGGACGCCTGCCGGCCCACGACGGCCCAGTTTAAGCTCTGGGAGATATGCCCTGACTCGAGATACGTGGCAAATCCAAACCACAGCGGCTCGACTCACAGCCGGGGCAACACGGTGGATATAACCGTTGTGACCGCGGACGGCGGGGAGATAGAGATGCCCACGGGCTTTGACGATTTCACCACCAAGGCCGACCGCGACTATTCCGATGTCACCGAGACCGCCGCCGCCAACGCCAGGCTTCTTGAGGACCTGATGACCGCCCACGGCTTTAAGCCCTACTCCGCCGAGTGGTGGCATTACACCGACACCGTGAGCTACGACGTGGTGGAGGATTGAGAGAAATAAGCCCCACGGCTCAGAAAAGATGAAAAAACGCTTCGGAAGACTGATTTCCTGGGCGTTTTTCTTGCGATACGAACAAATACGAACAAATAAACAAAAAACGAAAATTTTTTTAAAATTTCTCTTGACATTGGAGGGTATGTTTGATATTCTAACAAGGCGCCTGTGGAGAAGGTATGTCCCAGAGCGCACTGCGATGATCCGGGAGATTGCGCCAGACGGCGGTAACTTCCGGGGAGTATGTCCGGTCGTTGCTGGAAACTTTTCCAAACCGGACGCGGACCCGGCAAAACGGCCCGCGGACGGAGAGGAGGAGCGAGGTCGGTAAATAACGCGACTTCAGCGACGACGCAATCGGGCGGCTGAAAGATTTCTCTGAAACATGGCGATTACTGCGTATATCGCCTGGACAGGATGCGGCCGGACCATGTCCGGCTTTATTTCTGAGCGGGAGTGATACGCACGGATATGTGGACGGAAAATTTTTCACCGTACTATTTAATGTACGTTTTTTGGAGGAAAGAAAAATGGCACCTGCGAAGAAAACCATCCGCATCAGGCTGAAGGCTTACGATCATCAGCTCATCGACCAGTCCGCCGAGAAGATCGTCGAGACCGCGAAAAGGACCGACGCCAAGGTCTCCGGACCCATCCCCCTGCCCACCAAGAAGGAGGTCGTCACCATCCTTCGGGCCGTCCACAAATATAAGGACTCCCGTGAGCAGTTTGAGCGCCGCACCCACAAGCGCCTCATCGACATCATTGCCCCCACCCAGAAAACGGTGGAAGCCCTTATGTCCTTAGAGCTCCCCGCCGGCGTGGAGATAGAGATAAAGCTTTGATTTTTCCGTGATGCTTCGTTGCGACGGCTTGCCGTACACAAAGTACTGTCCGCACCGCCGCGCCTCGTCTCACGAAAAAATCGGGACGCCCCCTCAGTCACGGCTGGCGCCGTGACAGCTCCCACAGGGGAGCCAAAAAAGAAGTACCCTCGGTACATTTATAATGTTAACACCCATCGTGCGCGACTTGCGTTAAGCGCACGGGGTCAAGTCGGCGGAAGGGCCTAAGGTTGCTAAGAGCCCAGGCCGTCGACCAATAACCTAAAAAGGAAGGAATAGATAGCAATGGAAATGACAAAGGTCATCATCGGCAAAAAGGTCGGCATGAGCCAGATCTTCGATGAAGCCGGAAAAGCCGTTCCCGTCACCGTTATCGAGGCCGGTCCCTGCGTCGTGACGCAGGTCAAGACCGCCGATAAGGACGGCTACGACGCCATCCAGCTCGGCTTCGAGGACGTTGCCGAGAAGAAGCTCACCAAGCCCGAGGTCGGCCACCTGAAGAAGGCCGGTACGGAGCTCAAGCGCCACCTGAAGGAGTTCAGGCTGGCTGACTGCTCCAAGTTTGAGGTCGGCGACGAGATAAAGGCCGACATGTTCCAGAAGGGCGACCAGGTGGACATCACCGGTATCAGCAAAGGTAAGGGCTATCAGGGCGCTATCAAGCGTTTCAACGCCCAGCGGACCCCCACCAGCCACGGCGGCGGCCCTGTTCACCGTCACGCCGGCTCCATGGGCTCCACCTCCACCCCCTCCCGCATCTACAAGGGCAAGATCGGCGCCGGTCACATGGGCGCCGAGCAGGTCACGGTCCAGAACCTGGACATCGTCCACATCGACCCGGACCTCAACATGATCGCCGTTCGAGGCGCGGTGCCCGGCCCCAAGGGCGGCATCGTTTACCTCAAGAACACAGTCATCAACCGCAGCAAGGTCAAGGGCCCGGCTCAGACCGTAAGCTCCAACCCGCAGAAGCGGTCCGCTCGTGGCTGAGAAAGGAGAGACTGAAATATGCCTAAAGCAAATGTTTACAATATGGCCGGAGAGGTCATAGGCGAAGTTGAGCTCTCCGAGGCCATCTTCGGCATCGAGCCCAATGAGTCCGCTGTTCACACTGTCGTCCGCAACCATCTGGCCAACCTGCGCCAGGGCACCCAGAGCGCCCTGACCAAGGCCGAGGTCTCCGGCGGCGGCATCAAGCCCTGGAGGCAGAAGGGCTCCGGCCGTGCCCGTCAGGGCTCCACCCGCAACCCCCACTGGACCCACGGCGGCGTGGCCTTCGCTCCCAAGCCCCGCGATTACGGCTTTGCCGTGAACAAGAAGGTCCGGCGCCTCGCCATCCGCTCCGCCCTCTCCGACAAGGCCAATGACCAGAGTGTCATCGTGGTGGACGGGCTCAAGATGGACGAGATCAAGACCAAGACCTTCAAGACCTTCCTTGACAAGGTCGGCGCCGACAGCAAGGCCATGGTCGTCACCAACGAGGTCGACAGGAACGTGGTCCTCTCCGCCCGGAACATCCCCGGCGTGGTGACCGCCCCCGCCAACATCCTTAACGCCTATGACATCCTCAACGCCGACAAGCTCGTTGTGGACAAGGCGGCTCTTCAGACCATCGAGGAGGTGTACGCGTAATGAAAACCTCTTATGATATTATCATCCGCCCCATCATCACCGAGCAGTCCATGGAGTCCATCGACCTTAAGAAGTATACCTTTGAGGTCGCCAGGGATGCCACGAAGGCCGACGTGAAGAAAGCCGTGGAGGAGATCTTCGACGTGAAGGTCGACAGCGTCAACACCCTTAACGTCTGCGGCAAGGCCAAGAGGACCGGCCGCTACCCCGAGGGCATGACGCGCACCTGGAAAAAGGCCGTCGTCAGGCTCACCGCCGACTCCAAGGCCATCGAGTTCTTCGAGGGCATGGTATAAGGGAGGATTAAGAAATGGCAATTAAGTTTTACAAACCGACTACCCCGTCCAGGAGGCACATGTCCGTCTCCGGCTTTGACGGCGTAGATAAGAAGGCTAAGCCCGAGCGGGCCCTCACCGAGGTGCTCAAGAAGCATGCCGGACGCAACAGCTACGGCCACATCACCGTCCGCCACAAGGGCGGCGGCAACCGCCGTAAGTACCGCGTCATCGACTTCAAGCGCGCGAATGTCGGCGTCCCCGGCACGGTCCTGCGCCTGGAGTACGACCCCAACCGTTCCGCCTATATCGCCCTTGTGGAGTTTGAGGGCGGCGAGCGCCGCTACATCCTGGCTCCCGTGGGCCTGAAGGCCGGCGACACCGTTATGAGCGGCCCCGAGGCCGACATCAAGCCCGGCAACGCCCTGCCCATCGGCAATATCCCCGTGGGTACCATCATCCACAACATCGAGCTCTATCCCGGCCGCGGCGCCCAGCTGGTGCGCTCCGCCGGAGCCGCCGCCCAGCTCATGGCCAAGGAAAACGGCATGGCTCAGGTCAGGCTCCCCTCCGGTGAGTACCGGTATATCAGGCTCGACTGCATGGCCTCCATCGGCCAGGTCGGCAACATCGACCACGCCAACGTCCACCTGGGCAAGGCCGGCCGTGTCCGCCACATGGGCATCCGTCCCACAGTCCGTGGCTCCGTGATGAACCCCGTCGACCACCCCCACGGCGGCGGCGAGGGCAAGAGCCCCATCGGCCGTCCCGGCCCTGTTACCCCCTGGGGTAAGCCGGCCCTCGGCTATAAGACCCGCAAGACTAAGAACCGCACCGATAAGTTCATAGTCAAGCGCCGCAACTCTAAGTAAGGAGGGACTGAGAAAATGAGCAGAAGTATCAAAAAGGGACCCTTCGCGGCTCCTGAGCTTTTGAAGAGAGTCGATGAGATGAACAAGACCGGCGACAAGAAGGTCCTCAAGACCTGGAGCCGCGCGTCCACCATTTTCCCGTCCTTCGTTGGCCACACCATCGCCGTCCACGACGGACGCCGCCACATCCCCGTGTATATCACCGAGGACATGGTCGGCCACAAACTGGGCGAGTTCGCGCCGACACGGACCTTCCGCGGTCACTCCGGCAGCAAGACGGCCGCTAAGTAAGGAGGATAAATGATGGAAGCAAGAGCACAGATAAAATACGCGCTTATCTCACCCCGCAAGGTGAAGATAGTCTGCGACCTCGTAAGGGGCAAGGACGCCGATGTGGCCCGCGCCATCCTGTCAAACATCCCCAACCGCGCCGGTGAGCTCATGGTCAAGCTCCTGAAGAGCGCCGTGGCCAATGCCGAGAACAACTTCGGCATGGACCCCTCCAAGCTCTATGTCGCTGAGGTCTACGGCAACCCCGGACCCATCCTCAAGAGGATGCAGCCCGTATCCAAGGGCCGCGGCTACCGTATCAACAAGCGCACCAGCCACATCACCATCGTTCTTAAGGAAAGGGAGGCGTAAGCAATGGGACAGAAAGTTAATCCTCACGGACTTCGCGTGGGCGTTATCAAGGACTGGGACTCCCGCTGGTACGCCAGAGACGATAAGGTCGGCGACCTTTTGGTCGAGGACCACAACATCCGCAAGTATCTCAAGAAGCGCCTCTATGACGCCGGCGTGCCCAAGATCGAGATCGAGCGCGACAGCTCCAAGGTCAAGATCTTCCTGCACTGCTCCCGTCCCGGCCTTGTCATCGGCAAGGGCGGCCAGGAGATAGAGAAGCTCCGCGTGGACCTTGAGAAGATGCTGGGCAAGACCGTGGCCGTGTCCATCATCGAGGTCAAGAACCCTGACGCCGACGCTCAGCTGGTGGCCGAGTCCATCGCCCAGCAGCTCGAGAAGCGCGCCAGCTACCGCCGCGCCATGAAGAACGCCATGGGCAGAGCCATGCGCATGGGCGTCCGCGGCATAAAGATCAAGCTCTCCGGCCGTATCGGCGGCGCCGAGATCGCCCGGAACGAGAGCTATCACGAGGGCACCATTCCCCTTCAGACCCTGAGGGCCGACATCGAGTACGGCTTTGCCGAGGCCGCCACCACCTATGGCCGCATCGGCGTCAAGGTCTGGATCTACAAGGGCGAGATCCTCTCCAGCACTCTCCGCACCACTCCCCGCACCATGGACACCAGCCGTCCTCCCCGTGAGCGCCGCGAGCGCCGGGACGACCGCAGGGGTCCCCGTCCCCAGGGCGGCTTCAACCGTGACCGCCAGGGCGCTCCCCGCCAGGGCAACTTCCAGCCCCGGGGCCCGCGTCCCAATACTCCTAAAGAAGGAGGGGCTAACTGATGCTTTTACCTAAGAGAGTCAAGTACCGCAAGCAGCAGCGCGGCCGTATGACCGGCGTCGCTACCCGCGGCAATAAGGTGACCTATGGCGAGTGGGGCTTAGTCGCCACCGAGCCTGCGTGGATCACCTCCAACCAGATAGAGGCGGCCCGTGTGGCCATCACCCGTTACACCAAGCGCGGCGGTAAGGTCTGGATAAAGATCTTCCCCGACAAGCCCGTGACGGCCAAGCCCGCCGAGACCCGTATGGGCTCCGGTAAAGGCGCCCCTGAGTACTGGGTGGCAGTCGTCAAGCCCGGCAGAGTCCTGTTTGAGATCGCCGGCGTCAGCACTGAGGACGCTCAAGAGGCCCTGCGCCTCGGCGCCCACAAGCTGCCTTGCAAGACGAAGATAATCGCCCGTGATACCGAGGAGGGTGAATAAGAATGAAGGCTAAAGAAATCAGAAAGATGAGTGAGGCGGAGCTCGAGGCCAAGCTCACGGACCTTAAGAAGGACCTGTTCACACTCCGTATGCAGCACGCTACGAATCAGCTCGACAACCCCATCCGGATCTCCCTGGTCAAGAAGGACATCGCCCGTGTCCAGACAGTGATCCGTGAGATGAGCGAGCAGTGAGGAGGTAACTTGAATGAGTGAAGTAAGAACGTCCTCCAGAAAGACCCGCGTAGGCCGCGTGGTCTCTGACAAGATGGACAAGACAATAGTGGTGGCCATCGCCGAGCGCGTGCCCCATCCCCTCTATAAGAAAATAGTCAAGAGGACCTATAAGCTCAAGGCTCACGATGAGAACAATGAGTGCGGCGTCGGCGACACCGTCCGCGTCATGGAGACCCGTCCCCTGTCCAAGGACAAGAGATGGCGCCTTGTTGAGATCGTCGAGAAGGCGAAGTAAGGAGGCGGCATAAATGATACAGCAGGAAAGTTATCTGAAGGTCGCCGACAATACCGGCGCCAAGGAGATAAAGTGCATCCGTGTGCTTGGCGGCGCCAAGCGCAAGTGGGGCAACATCGGCGACGTCATCGTGGCCTCCGTCCGGAAGGCCGCTCCCGGCGGCCAGGTGAAGAAGGGCGACGTGGTCAAGGCCGTCATCGTCCGCTCCGCCAAGGGCGTCCGCCGTGGCGACGGCACCTACGTCAGGTTTGACGAGAACGCCGCGGTGCTCATCCGCGACGACAAGAACCCCGTCGGGACCCGTATCTTCGGGCCTGTGGCCAGAGAGCTCCGCGATAAGGACTACATGAAGATCCTGTCCCTGGCTCCCGAAGTCATATGAGGAGGACCGAATAATGAATATCAGAACTAACGACACAGTCGTGGTCCTGTCCGGTAAGGACAAGGGCAAGCAGGGCAAGGTGCTGAGCGCCGATCCCGAGGGCCGCAAGGTCATCGTGGAGGGCGTGAATGTCGCCAAGCGCCATCAGAAGGCCCGCCGTCAGGAGGAGCAGAGCGAGATCATCAAGAAGGAGACCCCAATCTATGTCTCCAAGGTCATGCTGGTCTGCCCCAAGTGTGGCAAGCCCACCCGCGTCGGCCACAAGATCGCCGACGGCAAGAAAGTCCGCGCCTGCAAAAAGTGCGGCGCCGAGATCTGAGAGAGGAGGAGTGATTGAACATGGCTGAAAAGAAAGCAAAGGCCGCCGAGACGCCCGTCGAGGCGCCCGCCAAGAAGGTCCCGAACCTGAAGGCTAAGTACCAGTCCGAGATCGCCCCCGCTCTTATGAAGAAGTTCGGCTACAAGAGCGTCATGCAGATCCCCCGCCTTGACAAGATCGTCATCAACGTGGGTTGCGGCGACGCCAAGGACAACGCCAAGGTCACCGAGAACGTGGTGAAGGAGATCTCCGCCATCGCCGGCCAGCACGCCGTTGTCACCAAGGCCCGCAAGAGTGTGGCTAACTTCAAGATCCGTGAGGGCATGAGCATCGGCGTGAAGGTCACCCTCCGCCGTGACCGCATGTGGGAGTTCCTGGACAGGCTTTTCAACGTGGCCCTGCCCCGTGTGCGTGACTTCCACGGCATCAACCCCAACTCCTTCGACGGCCGCGGCAACTACGCCCTGGGCATCAAGGAACAGCTCATATTCCCCGAGATCGACTACGATAAGATCGACAAGATCCGCGGCATGGACATCGTGATGTGCACCACCGCCAAGACCGACGAGGAGGCCCGCGAGCTTCTCACCCTGCTGGGCGCCCCGTTTTACAGAGACTAAGGGAGGAGAAAAATCATGGCTAAGAAATCAATGATACTCAAGCAGCAGCGCGACCCCAAGTTCTCCACCCGCAAGTACAACCGCTGCAAGATCTGCGGTCGCCCCCACGCTTACCTGCGCAACTACGGCATCTGCCGTATCTGCTTCAGGGAGCTGGCTTATAAGGGAGAAATCCCTGGAGTCAAGAAGGCGTCTTGGTAAATCTTTTTCCGCCATGCGTCGTTGCGCTCGCTCGCTGTATTTTAATACAGCTTCGTTCGCGAGCCTCGCCTGACGAAAAAATCTTCACCAATCCGCAAGCTTCCCGGTAGAGCTTCTTCGACGGGAGGCCCCTTCCGTCACGCCCTTCCAGCGCGACAGCTTCCCCAAAGCGGGAGCCAAAGAGGTAATTTTATTTAGTAAATAGGATGGCGAAAGGTCTGCGGCAATCACGCTATTGCCGTGGATACCTCGCCGCCTGAACCGAACCGGATACCGGTCGGTAACTCTGATCAAGGAGGAAAACAAAAAATGCAAGTCACAGACCCCATTGCGGATATGCTGACCCGCATAAGGAACGCCAATTCCGCAAAGCACGCAACCGTAGACATCCCCTGCTCAAACATGAAAAAGGCTATCGCCCAGATCCTGCTTGACGAGGGATACATCAAGAGCTTCCAGATCAATGATGATGGTGGTCAGGGAGTCATCAAGGTGACCCTTAAGTACAATGCTGGCGAGAAGGTCATCCAGGGACTCCGCCGTGTGTCCAAGCCGGGCCTTCGCGTTTACGCGGGCACCGACGAGATCCCCTATGTTCTCAAAGGACTCGGCACCGCCATCATTTCCACGTCCAAGGGCATTATGACCGACAAGCAGGCCCGCAAGGAGCATGTCGGCGGCGAAGTCCTGGCGTTCGTGTGGTAAGGGAGGTAGGAAGATATGTCAAGAATAGGAAGAGCTCCCATTACCATCCCCGCCGGCGTTGACGTCACCGTTGCCGAGGGCAATGTTGTCACCGTCAAGGGCCCCAAGGGGACCATCACAAAGAACCTTTGCCCCGCAATGACCATTGAGAAGGACGGCGCCGTCGTCCACGTCAAGCGCCCCGACGACACCAAGGAGTCCAGGTCCCTCCACGGTCTCACCAGGACCCTGCTCAACAACATGGTCCACGGCGTTACCAACGAGTTCTCCAAGACCCTTGAGATCAACGGCGTGGGCTACCGCGCGGCCAAGGAGGGCAAGAACCTGGTTATGAACCTGGGCTTCTCCCATCAGGTCGTCGTTCCCGAGGTGGACGGCATTTCCATCGACGTGCCGAACCCCAACCAGGTGGTCATCCGCGGCGTGGACAAACAGCAGGTCGGCCAGTTCGCCGCTGACGTTCGCAACAAGAGGCCGCCGGAACCCTATAAGGGCAAGGGCATCAAGTACGCAGAAGAAGTCATTCGCCGCAAGGAAGGCAAGACTGGTAAATAAAAGGAGGTGTGCCTAAATGATTAACAGACCTGATACTAACGCACAGCGTTTAAAGCGCCATAAGAGAGTCAGAGCCAAGATCTCCGGCACGCCGGACTGCCCCAGGCTCAACGTATTCCGCAGTGAGAAGAACATCTACGCCCAGCTCATCGACGACGTGAACGGCGTCACGCTGGCCGCGGCTTCTTCCGTTGAAAAGGATTTTGAAGGCTCCGGCTCCAACAAGGAGGGCGCCCGCAAGGTGGGCAAGCTCATCGCCGAGAGAGCCAAAGCCAAGGGTATAGAGGACGTGGTCTTTGACCGCGGTGGCTATATCTATCACGGCCGCGTACAGGAGCTGGCCGAGGGCGCCCGTGAGGGCGGACTGAACTTTTAACGGAGGGAGGAAACGAATATGCCTTACAACAACGCAAGATCAAACCGCCGCGACCGTGAGGAGGTCAAGAGCGAGTATATCGAGAAGGTCGTCTCCCTCAACCGTGTTTCCAAGACCGTCAAGGGCGGACGCGTTATGAAATTCTCCGCTCTCGTGGTCGTGGGCGACGGCAAGGGCAAGGTCGGCTTCGGCCTTGGCAAGGCCGCTGAGGTGTCCGAGGCCATCCGCAAGGGCATCGAGGACGCCAAGAAGAACTTCACACACATCACTCTCAAGGGGACCACGATCCCCCACGAGGTCATCGGCGAGTTCGGCGCCGGCCGGGTGCTCCTGAAGCCCGCCCCCGCCGGTACCGGCGTTATCGCCGGCGGCGCCGTCCGCGCGGTGGTCGAGGCCGCGGGCATCACGGACATCCGTACAAAATGCCTGCGTAGCAACAACCCCGCCAATGTTGTCGCCGCTACCATGAAGGGCCTCAAGTCCCTTCGGGATGTGTCCCAGGTGGCCGCCACCCGTGGCAAGGCCCCCGAAGAGATCCTGGGCTAAGGAGGACTTAAAATGGCTAATATCAATATAACGCTCGTCAAGAGCCTCAACGGCAGGATCGCCAAGCACATCGCCACTGCCGAGTCCCTGGGCCTTCGCAAGATCGGCGATAAGACCACCCAGCCCGACAATCCCCAGACCAGAGGCAAGATCGCCAAGATAGGCTACCTCCTCCAGGTCACGGAAGAGAAATAAGGAGGTACGGGAATGAAACTGAACGACTTATCTCCCGCCGCCGGCTCCACCGCAAAGGCCTGGAGAAAGGGCCGCGGGATCGGCACCGGCAACGGCAAGACCGGCGGTCGCGGCCACAAGGGCCAGAAGGCCCGTAGCGGCGGCGGAGTCCGTATCGGATTTGAGGGCGGCCAGATGCCTCTGGCCCGCCGCATCCCGAAGCGCGGCTTCAACAACATCTTCGCAAAGCCCCTGGACAGCGTCAACGTATCCATGCTCAACCGCTTTGAGGACGGCGCCACCGTGGATGTGGAGGCCCTTGAGAAGGCCGGCATCCTCTCCGGTGTCAAGTACGGCGTCAAGGTCATCGGAAACGGCGAGATCACCAAGAAACTGACAGTTAAAGCCTCTGCTTTTTCCGAGACGGCCAAGGCGAAAATCGAGGCTGCTGGCGGAAAGGCTGAGGTGATCTGAGGTGCTGAAGACTTTAAAGAACGCCTGGAAGGTCATAGAGATCCGCAAGAAGCTTCTCTTCACCCTCTTTATGATCCTCCTATTCCGTCTGGGGAGCGCGATCCCCGTGCCCAACATCGACCGGGACGCGCTTCAGCAGGCCTTCAATTCCACCCTCAGCAACACGATACTCGGGCTTTATAACGTGATGAGCGGCTCGGCGTTCTCCTACGGCACCGTGTTCGCCCTCAGCATCCAGCCCTATATCAATGCCAGCATCATCATCCAGCTTCTCACCATCGCCATCCCCGCCCTGGAGCGCATGTCCAAGGAGGGCGGCGAGGAGGGAAAGCGGAAGCTGGAGAACATCACTCGCTATTCCACCGTGGCCATTGCCCTTCTTCAGGCCTATGGCTACTATGTGCTCCTCTCCTCCAACAACGCCCTGGCCAACACCGGCGTCTGGCCCGCCATCATTATCGTGGCGACCCTGGTTGCCGGCTCGTGCCTGGTCATGTGGATGGGTGAGCAGATCACCGAGTTCGGCATCGGCAACGGCATATCCATCATACTTTTCGCCGGCATAATCGCCCGTGTGCCCAACACCGTGGTAAGCATGATCAACACCCTCATAAACGGCGGCAGCTGGAAGGTCTATGTGACATATCCGCTTATGATAATCGGAGCCCTGGCGATGATCGTCCTTATCGTCATCGTCACCAACGCCGAGAGGCGCATCCCCGTGATGTACTCCAAGCGCGTCGTGGGCCGCAAGATCTATGGCGGTCAGTCCACTCACCTGCCCCTGAAGGTCAACATGTCCGGCGTTCTCCCCGTGATCTTCGCCGGCTCCATCGCCTCACTGCCCGCCACCATCGGCATGTTCTTCGGTAAGACCAGCGAGAGCTCCGGCGGCTGGGGAACTTTCCTCAAGCTCTTCAACCAGACCAGCGCCCTCTACATGGTCCTCTACTTCCTGCTCATCGTATTCTTCAGCTATTTCTATTCCACCATCCAGTTCAACCCCATTGAGGTGTCGAACAACCTGAGGAAGAACGGCGGGTATATCCCCGGCTTCCGTCCCGGCAAGCCCACCAGCGACTTCATCGCCAAGGTGCTCAGCAAGGTGACGCTCTTCGGCGCCATTTACCTTGCGATCATCGCCCTTGTGCCCCTGATCGTCGGCGCGTTTTCCCAGACAGCCCGGGCGTCCGGTATCACCATCGGCGGCACCTCCCTCATAATCGTCGTAGGCGTTGCCCTGGAGACCGTGAGGGGCCTGGAGGCTCAGCTCGTAATGCGCAACTACAAGGGATTTCTTGAATAATTAAGGAGCGCGGTATGAAACTCATACTTTTAGGAGCCCCCGGGGCCGGTAAGGGCACCCAGGCGGACATCATCTCCCACAAGCTTGAAATTCCCACAATTTCCACAGGCAACATCCTGCGGGCCGCTGTCCGCGAGGGCACACCCGTAGGACTGAAGGCCAAGGCCATCATAGAGGCCGGCCAGCTCGTGCCCGACGATGTCATAATCGGCATCGTCGCCGAGCGCGTGGCGAAGGACGACTGCCAAAAGGGCTACATCCTTGACGGTGTGCCCCGCACAGTCGCCCAGGCCGACGCCCTTGAGGCGAACGGCATAGAGGTGGACACCGCCCTGTGCATTGACGTCCCCGACGAGGTCATCACAAAGCGCATGTCCGGCCGGCGCACCTGCAGTGTTTGCTCCGCCACCTACCATGTGGAGAGCAATCCCCCCAAGGTGGAGGGCGTCTGCGATGCCTGCGGCGGCAAGCTCACCGTCCGTAAGGACGATCTTCCCGAGACGGTCCAGAGCCGCCTCAACGTGTACCACGCCCAGACCGAGCCCCTGCTGGACTATTACAGGTCCCGCGGCAAGCTGGTCACCGTGGTGGGGGAGGACACCATCGAGGCCACCTCCCAAAAAGTGTTCAAGGCCCTGGGGATCGGCTGAGTATGATACGTATAAAGTCGCCCCGGGAAATTGAAAAAATGCGCCAGGCGGGACGAATTGCCGCGGCTGCCCGCGCTTTAGCGGGAAAAATGGCAGTCCCCGGCGCAACAACCCAAGAAATAGACAAAGCAGTCGAGTCATTCATCAGATCAAAGCACGCGTACCCCACGTTCCTCGGGTACAACGACTACCCGGCCAGCGTGTGCGTCTCGGTAAACGAGGTGGTCATACACGGCATACCGGGCAAGTACGTCATAAAGGACGGTGACATCGTCAGCATCGACGTGGGCGCCACCTACGACGGGTTCGTTGGGGACTGCGCGGCGACCTTCATCGCGGGAAACGCGAAGAACGATGAGGCGAGGAAGCTCCTGTCGGTCACTAGGCAGAGCTTCTACGAGGGCATAAAATACGCCCGTCCGGGCTACCGGATCTCCGACATCGGTCACGCGGTCCAGGAATACGTGGAGGTCAACGGTTTTTCCGTCATCCGGGACTATGTGGGTCACGGCGTGGGCGCCGTGATGCACGAGGAGCCGGAGATCCCGAACTACGGCATAGCCGGTCACGGAGCGCGCATAGTGCGCGGCATGACCTTGGCCGTGGAGCCCATGGTCGCCGCCGGCGACTGGCCCGTCCGAACTCTTCGCGACGGCTGGACGGTGGTAACGAAGGACGGCTCCATGGCGGCCCACTATGAAAATTCCATCCTTGTCACCGACGGGGAGCCCGAGATACTGACGGTTCCCGAGCCGGAGGTGTGAGATGGACATTCAGAAAGCCGACGTCGTCCGGTCTCTTCAGGGCCGGGACGCGGGAAACCTGTTCTTCGTGCTGGAGTGCGACGGCGAGTACGCCATGATCGCCGACGGCCGGGGCAGGCGGCTGGAAAAGCCGAAAAAAAAGAAGCTCA
This sequence comes from uncultured Oscillospiraceae bacterium, assembly GCA_947631395.1. Classification (GTDB taxonomy): domain Bacteria; phylum Bacillota; class Clostridia; order Oscillospirales; family Oscillospiraceae; genus RUG626. The sequence continues at coordinate 63,128 of CANRLF010000006.1, read as the reverse complement.
AACACCTTGAGCTCGTGGGGCGCTCCGACGACCGAACGGACGCGAAGCTCCGCTCAGGCGAAAAGGTGAGCAACAGCGAATTGCGACGGGCCCTCGCCGACAAGGCGGGGGAGGAAGAAAAAGGAGGTATGCACATTGGCTAAAGATGATGTGATCGAGCTGGAAGGTACAGTTGTGGAGTCGCTTCCCAACACCATGTTCAATGTGGATATAGGAAACGGCCACATTATACTGGCGCATATCTCCGGTAAGCTTCGCATGAACTTCATCAGGATCCTCCCCGGGGACAAGGTCACGGTGCAGATGTCACCCTATGACCTGACCCGCGGCCGGATAACCTGGCGTACAAAGTAAACTAACAATTCCCGCGAAATGAAAGGAAGGTATATATGAAAGTCAGACCTTCAGTAAAGCCCATGTGCGAGAAGTGCAAAGTCATCAAGCGCAAGGGTAAAGTCATGGTTATTTGCGAGAACCCCAAGCACAAGCAGAGGCAGGGTTGACCGGAGCGAGCCCCTGACCTGGCCCCGCCGTGTATCAAGGCACGCCGCCAGGACACCGGCCCAATCCCGGCTCATTGCGTCTAACCAACATGAAAAAAGACTTGAAAGGAATGGTCATTAAGTATGGCAAGAATTTCCGGCGTTGACCTGCCCCGCGACAAGAGGATTGAGATCGGTCTCACTTACGTGTACGGCATCGGCAGGACCAGCGCGAAAAAGATTTTGGAGCAGACCGGCATCAACCCCGACACCCGCGTCAAGGATCTGACCGAGGCTCAGGAGGCCGCCCTTCGTGAGTGCATCGACCACCACTATGTGGTGGAGGGCGATCTGAGGCGTCAGGTCGCGCTTGACATCAAGCGCCTCACCGAGATCGGCTGCTATCGCGGCACCCGTCACAGAAGGGGCCTGCCTGTCCGCGGACAGAGAAGCAAGACCAACGCCCGTACCCGCAAGGGTCCGAAGCGCACCATAGCCAATAAGAAGAAGTAAGGGAGGGATATTCACTATGGCAGGAAACACTAAAGGCAAGGTAGTACGTACCCGTCGCCGCGAGCGCAAGAACATTGAAAAAGGCCAGGTGCATATCAGCTCCAGCTTCAACAACACCATGGTCACCGTGACCGACTCCTTCGGCAACGCCCTTTCCTGGGCCTCCGCCGGCGGAATGGGCTTCCGCGGGAGCAAGAAGAGCACCCCCTTCGCCGCTCAGACAGCCGCCGAGACCGCCGCTAAGGCCGCCATGGAGCATGGCCTAAAGACCGTCGAGGTCTTTGTCAAGGGCCCCGGCTCCGGACGTGAGGCCGCTATCCGCGCCCTGCAGACCGTTGGCCTCGAGGTCACCATGATCAAGGACGTGACCCCCATCGCCCACAATGGCTGCCGGCCGCCTAAGCGCCGCCGCGTGTGATCGAAGAAGGAGGAAATATTTACTATGGCTAAGAATATGCAGCCCATCGTAAAGCGTTGCAAGGCGCTGGGCATTTCTCCTGCTTACATGGGTTATACCGCAAAGACGAAGTCTGACACCATCCGCAACCCCAAGGGTCAGATTCGCCGCAAGCAGGGCGAGTACGCCATGCAACTCAATGAGAAGCAGAAGGTCAAGTTCGTATACGGCATCCTGGAGCGTCAGTTCCGCGGATATTATGAGAAGGCCGCCAAGGCCCCCGGCCAGACCGGTGAGGTGTTGCTGACCACCATCGAGCGCCGCCTTGATAACGTCATTTACCGTCTCGGCTTTGCCATGACCCGCCGCGAGGCCCGTCAGGCCGTGAACCACGGTCACTTCAACGTGAACGGCAAGAGGGTGGACGTTCCCTCCTATCTTGTGAAGCCCGGCGACGTCATCGAGGTCCGCGAGAAGAGCCGCAAGTCCCCCATGTTCAAGAGGCTCACCGGCGAGGACGCAGTCATCGTCACCCCCCCGAAGTGGCTTGAGAAGGACCTTAACAACATGACCGGTAAGGTCCTGACCAATCCCGCCAGGGAGGACATCGATCTGCCTGTGGAGGAGCAGCTCATCGTCGAGCTCTATTCCAAGTAATACTAAGCCCTCGAAAACCGAACCGCAATCGCGCGAAAGCGCCTGAACTTAATAAGGAGGGTATAAATTAGTGATTGAAATTGAGAAGCCGCGTATCGAGTGTATTGAGACCCCCGAAGACGAATCCTACGGCAAGTATGTCGTGGAGCCGTTGGAGCGCGGCTACGGCATAACGCTGGGCAACTCCCTTCGCAGGATACTTCTCTCGTCCCTTCCCGGGACGGCGGTGACAAGCGTCAAGATCGCCGGCGTGAACCATGAGTTCAGCACCATCCCCGGCGTGAAGGAGGACGTGACTGAGATCGTCCTCAACCTGAAGAGCATCATTGCCAAGCTCCACTGCGAGGGCGAGAAAACGGTCTATATCGAGGCCATCGGCGAGGGAGCCGTCACCGCCGGCGACATAAAGGCCGACGGTGAGGTCGAGATCCTGAACCCGGATCTGGTCATCGCTCACCTGGGCCCTGACGCCCACCTGCGCATGGACATAACCATGAGCCACGGCCGTGGCTATGTGTCCGCTGATCGCAACAAGGCCGGCCAGACTCAGCAGGTCATCGGCGTCATCCCCGTGGACTCCATCTACACACCTGTCCTGAAGGTCAACTACGCGGTGGAGAACACCCGCGTTGGGAACATGACCGACTTTGACAAGCTGACCCTTGAGGTCTGGACCGACAAGACCATCTCCGCCAGGGACGCCGTGAGCATGGGCGCGAAGATCCTCTGTGACCACTTCACCCTGTTCACCGACCTCTCCGAGGCCGCGGGCTCAAAGTCCCTCATCGTGGAGAAGGCCGAGACCCAGCGGGACAAGGTCCTTGAGATGACCATCGAGGAGCTGGACCTTTCCGTCCGGAGCTTCAACTGCCTCAAGCGCGCCAACATCAACACCGTGGAGGAGCTTATCTCCAAAACGGAGGCTGAGATGATCAAGGTGCGCAACCTGGGCCACAAGTCCCTGGAAGAGGTAATCCACAAGCTGGCAATGATGGGCCTGAGCCTGGCCAGCGACGACAACAACTAACTTCGCGCAAAGGAGGAGAAATATATGCCCGGAACTCGCAAGCTCGGCAAGACCACCGATCAGCGCAAGGCTCTCCTGCGTCAGCTGGTCACCGATTTCCTGGACAAGGGAAAGCTGGAGACCACCTACGCCAGAGCCAGTGAGATCGCCCCTCTTGCTGAGAAGATGATAACCCTTGGCAAGAAGAACACCCTTGCCACCCGCCGCCAGGCCCTGGAGTTCATCACCCGTGAGGACGTGGTGACCAAGGTCTTTAAGGAGCTGGCTCCCAAGTACGAGACCCGCGAGGGTGGCTACACCCGCGTCACCCGCGTCGGCCCCCGCCGCGGCGACGCCGCCGAGATGGCCGTCATAGAGCTGGTGTAAAATTTCACAACCAAAAAAGCGGACCTCAAAAGAGGCCCGCTTTTTTGGCGTTTATACTAATATTTGATAAAAAGGTCAGACCGGCGGCACGGATATTACCATTATCGCGGCTCGTTGACATTTCGGCTACGGAATGATATTATTGGAATCGGCAGAAAGCGCCACCCATCACAGTACATTTTCGGCATAAAAGGGAGAGAAAAAATGAAACGCTTGGTTTGCATGGTATTGACTCTACTGCTCGTCCTGTCCCTGTCCTCCCCCGCCCTGGCGGCGGAAGAAGCAGACGCGACTGACGAGATCAAAATCACCTGGCTATCTGTACCGGGGGAACCCTCTAACTATATCGACGAGTTGGGCTGGCTGGAGCTGAGCAATGGCTTTGATTATACATATATGGATTTAGCGACCGGCGCAATGCAGGAATATGATTACGTCGACAGTTTTTCCGAGGGCTTGGCACGGGTCGGAAAGGGTGACGCGGACTGGAACATGAAGTTAGGCTATATCAACACCAGCGGCGAGGTTGTTATTCCGCTTCAATATGATTTCGCCGTAAATTTTTCCGAAGGTTTGGCATGGGTTGGAAAGCGTGACGCGGACTGGAACATGAAGTACGGCTATATCAACACCGTCGGCGAGGTCGTTGTCCCGCTGGAATATGATGACGCCAGTGATTTTTCCGATGGCATGGCTATGGTCGGAAAGCGTGACGCGGACGGAAACTGGAAGTACGGCTATATCAACACCAGCGGCGAGGTTGTTATTCCGCTTCAATATGGTAACAGCGGTGATTTTTCCGATGGCCTGACGTGGACTGTAAAAAACGGGAAATACGGCTATATCAACACCAGTGGAGAGATCGTTGTTCCGTTTGAATATGATTGTAATCATTTTACATTTTATGCCGCTGTCAATTTTTCCGAGGGCTTAGCGCGCGTCAGCAAGTATGACGCCAACGGAAATATGAAGTACGGCTATATCAACACCAGCGGTGAGGTCGTTGTTCCACTGGAATATAATGATGCCGCTGTCAATTTTTCCGAGGGCTTGGCATTTGTTGGAAAGCGTGACGCGGACGGAAACTGGAAGTACGGCTATATCAACACCAGCGGCGAGGTTGTTATTCCGCTTCAATATGATTTCGCCGTAAATTTTTCCGAGGGCTTGGCATGTGTTCGAAAGCGTGACGCGGACGGAAACCGGAAGTCAGGCTATATCAACACCAGTGGCGAAATCGTCATTCCGCTTCAATATGATGAGGCCAGTGTTTTTTCCGAGGGCTTGGCATGGGTTGCAGAAAGCTGGAAGCACGGCTTCATCAACACTGACGGCGATGTTGTCGTCCCACTGGAATATTACGACGCGGGGTACCTCGGGTCGAGCCGCTACTGCTGGGTGAATAAAGGCACCAGCTACGGCATCTTTGAAAATCCCTATTATACGGAGCCGGACTCTGAAACCGATTCTGGTCATTCCGGCCCGTCGCCGGTGATCTTCGTTGTCATCGGCCTGATCATCGTTGCTACGGCGGTCGCGGCAGTGATACTGATGAAGCAAAAAGCCTCAAGAGGCAAAGCGCCTGTCACCGTCCTGCCCGGCGAATCACCCGCACCAAACGCGCCTCCGGCCTTCAAGCCCGCCGGAGCCGCCTCCGGTCCAAACTTCTGCCCCAACTGCGGGGCGAAGCTTGAACCGGGAGTCAAATTCTGCCCGAATTGCGGCAAGGCGCTTAAGTAAATATACGCTGTGATGACTTCTTGTTAACCCGGTGAGAATAAATTCAATAGCGGCGGCCCGACGGCCGCCGCTATTGCTTTAAGCGCAACTATTTAATAAATCAGTATCTCCGGCGACTTTTCCGGGTCGAGCCAGAGGAGGATCTCCATCAGGCGGTCCTCAGGAAGGGCTACGCAGCCGGCTGTGGGGCTGCTGCCGATGTGGAGGAAGATGGCTGAGCCGGCGCCGGGGACGATGGGGTCGAGGTTATAGCCGATGACGGCGGCGTAGTTATATGCCCGGCCCACGGCGGAGATGTGCTCGGCGCTTTTCCAATCCCGGTTGCCGTCGTCCTCTACCCACTGGTTGTAAAACCGGGAGTTGGGGTCGTCCACCCAATAGCTGTTTTTGGTGGACTGGCGATAGGGGAGCTTACAGCCCGGGTCCGGCTGGTTGCCGAAGGCGCTGGGCAGGGGGAAGAGCCCCGCGGGACTCTTTTTGTCGCCCTCCCGCTTGTCCCGTGACACGCCGTTGCGGCCCACAAAGCCCGACGCGGTTGGGGCGAGCTTGCTCCAGACAAGGTCCTCGTTGAGGTCATAGGCACATATCTCGGCCTCGTTGCCGGTGGACTTGACGATTATGAGCTGTGAGCCGCCGATGTCCGAAAGCTCATATCCGGCCTCAGTGAGGAGCGCCGTCATTTCCTCCGGGGCCGTAGGCTGAGAGGGCTTGACGGGATCGGTGGGCTCCGTGGGCTCGGTGGGTTCGGTGGGCTCGGTCGAGTCGGTCGAGTCGGCTGGCTCGGAGGGCTCAGACGGCTCGGAGGGTCCCGCCTGCTCATCCGGATCGGTGGGGACGGTGGACTGTGAGGGGCCGGAGGGCTGGAGCGGCTCGTCCGGGTCGTCGGGACCGGCCGGGGAGCTCAGCACGGAGGGCATCAGCGCCAGGAGCACCAGCGCGGCGCAGATCGCCAGGACCTCCAATAACGGTAAAAATTTCTTCATATCAGGAAATGACTATCCTCGGGTGGCGGTTGGTGTCCAGAAGGGGCAGGAGCAGAGCCATGTCGGAGGCAGTGATCTTTATGTCGCCGTAGCCCGAGTTGAGCTTGCCGCTGGAGCCGACTCCGTCGATGAAGATGTCGGAGCCGCCGTTGTACCTTGCCGATCTTGACGTAAGGCCGTCGCCGTTGAAATCAAAGTAGATGTTGGCGACTGAGGAGCCGCCGGTGAATTTTTTGTACAGATCCTCCGCCGAGGACCAGTCCTTGCCCGGGGCGTTGTTTGACTGGTATATGTTGTAGCAGGATGAGTTCGGGTCGGTGACCCACACATCGCCGGGGGATACGTGGTAGTAGGTCAGGCCCGTGCTGAAATTCTGGGTGCCGAAGGCGAAGAGGATATTGAAGGTTCCGGCGGGGGTGCACTTGTCGCCCTCGCGCTTGTTGTAGTTGACACCGTTGGAGCCGATGGAGGCGTTGACGGTCAGCATCTCCTTCCACTTGCCGTGATCCCAGTTATAAAGCGTCATCACGGCCTTGGAGCCGGAGCTCACACAGCGGATCTCCTGGGTGCAGTCCCCGGCTGGCTCGTATATTACGGGCACGGTGCCGGAGCAGGCCGAGAGCTCTGTGTAGGGCGTGGACAGGGACCACTGGCCGGAGCCGTTGACGCTGGACTCCACCGCCACATATCCGCTGGCGTAGAGGTATATGGTGCCGCTGACGCTGTTGCCCCAGCCGTCGTCAGGGGAATAGAAGTTCACCTCGGGGGAGCCGTCCATGGGCACCGCGCCTGTCACCTGGGCGACCTCGTCAAGGCCTGCGGTGGCGTTGGAAACGGTGTATTGAAGCTGTCCGCCGTCCACGGTGAGCTGTACAAGAGGACCGCCGGCCTGGAGGAACGCCTCGACGGTGTCGGAGGTGGAGAATGTACCGAGATATTTGTAGTAGTCCACGACCTGGGCCTTTATGCCCACGGGCATTTCGCTGTCGGTGTACAAGACCGGGGAGCCGGGCTTGTTCGTGCACTTGACGGAGGCGTTCTCGAAATATCCCGCGCCGCCGCCGACGTAGCGGTAGGCACCGTCCACGTAGACGTTGTCGCCCGCTTCCAGCGTCGACACTCCCGTGGGGATACTGAGGTAAACATCCGTGCCGGTCCCGACATCCACATGGGCGTGGACAAGGTCCCCGTTTATTTCGGCGACGCCGGCGTTGATGGCGAAGCTCTGGCCGCTGAAGGGCTCAGGGTTGGCGACAAAGTTTTCCACCACCACCGTGTCGGGATATTGCTCTGCTGTCGGGCCGCTGCTGTCGGGCTTATCTTCGCCGTCCTGGTCACCGTTGTCACCGAGACCGTCTGAGTATTCAGGGCTGTCGTCGCTATGTCCGAAGGGCGGTATATCAAAATGACGCAAAATAAGGAACGCCGCCGCCAGGACTACGATTACGGCCAGGACAATACCCACTATGAGCCACACAAGGCCGGAGGAGCCGCCTGACTTTACGTGATCTCCGGTCTGGCGAGGAGCCGGCTGCTTATATACAGGCTGTCTGGGGGGCTGGACCGGCTGACGGACAGGAGCCTTATTTACCGGGGGCTGGGACGCCTGACGGGCTGAGGGATCGGTAGCGGGGGGACGCTTTACCGGAGCGCCGCAATTTGTACAGAAGGACGCGCCTTCACTTATCTGCTTGCCGCAATTACTGCAAAACAACTGGCTTCAACTCCCTTTTTCGGCCCGCGTCAGCGGAGCCTGATATAGGGCCATTATAACAGATGTCGAATATAAATTCAACAAACCGAAGGTACACAGGTGAAAATTTTTGAATTTTTTCGCCTCTCGCGGGAAAAATACCGGCAGTATATAAGGAGGGGTAATATGAAAATGACAAATAAGGAGTACGGGGAGTACGTAAAAAAGATGACGCCCAACTCCAAGCTCATACCCAACATGCTGAAGGCGTTTATCGTCGGGGGCCTTATCTGCTGTGTCGGCCAGGGGATACTTGACGGCATGATGGCCATGGGCCTGTCCGAGGAGAACGCCGCCACGGCGGAGAGCGTGATCCTCGTGTTCCTGGGGGCGATCCTGACGGGAGTGGGCGTTTACGACGACATAGCCAAGTTCGCCGGCGCCGGTACCCTCGTCCCCATCACCGGCTTTGCCAACTCCGTGGTGTCCCCGGCACTGGAATTTAAGACCGAGGGCTTTATCACCGGCACCGCCGCCAAAATGTTCATCATCGCCGGCCCCGTAATAGTATTCGGCATAGCGAGCAGCATCGTCTACGGCATAATCTTGGTTCTGTTCAAGCTCATATAACCACCCCCCGGAGGGACGCGTAAACTGCACCCCATTTGTTAGCGGTAAATCACACTGCATAACAAATGGGGTGCGGTTCATTTTTATTTTGCGTTTTGAGAATTACTCGATCTCAAGGGTGTGGCTTTCGGGGAGCTGCTGTTGCTTTTTGGGCATGGTGAGCTTCAGGACGCCGTCCTCGTACTTGGCCTTTATGCCGTGGGCGTCGATGCCGGAGATGTCGAATTGGCGGCTATACTGGCCGTAGGAGCGTTCCAGGCGGATATAGTTGCCCTTCTTGTCCTTGTCCTCGTGCTGGGAGTGGCGCTGGGCGTTGATGGTCAGTACGTCGCCCTGGACGTCCAGGTGTATGTCCTTCTTGTCAAAGCCGGGAAGATCGGCCTCAAGAAGGTAGCTGTCGCCCTGGTCGGAGATGTCGGTCTTGAACTCCGCGATGTCGCCACTTTCAAAAAATCCGGTGAACGGGTCCTCGAAGAAACGCTTCTCGAAGTCCTCCATGGCCTTGAAGGGGTTGTAGGTGATGTCCTGATTGCGATGGAAAGGTCTGAGTTCAAACATAATAAATACCTCCAAATATTATTATGTCCGCCCTGAATATTTTTATCACCGATGGGGCAGACCGGGATACGGTTTCCGGGCTGGCCTGATTGCCCCGCCCGATGGTTATAGGGTAGTCCTGAAACATGAACTTTTTTTGCGAATTATATGAAATATTTGTTAATTTTAGCACTTGCAACGGCTGAGTGCTAAAATTTTATCCGGGGCAGGCGACGTGAACGTGTCTAAACCGGGCTGAAAATCACGCAAAAGGGAAAATGTGAGTAGTATAATGTATTTAGTAAAAGTGTATGGGGCGATACCGTGTCGAAAAATGGGGAAATGCCCCGCCGGAGGACAGAGTGTATGCCCTGAGGAGGACTGCCATGAGGATCGCCGTATGTGACGGGTCCGCGGCCACCGCGGATGAGCTCAGGGAGTGGATAAGGCAGTATTGCCTGCTTTACGGCATCGCTGCGGATATTGAGTGCTTTCGGACCCCGGAGGAGCTTGACGGCGCGGACATTGACATAGCCTTCGTGTGCTTTGGGGGGAGGGCCGGGTTCCTGTCGGCAAGGAAGCTCCGGGAACGGCGGCGCCGGGTCATACTGGTGGACGACAACGGCGAGTACGCCACAGAGGGCGTTCGGATCCACTGCTCGGACTTTATTGTAAGGCCCATCACCTTCGCCAAGGTCGTCAGGAGCATGGCGCTGGCTCTGAGGGACTTGAGATGAGCCTGACAGACCGGGAGATGCGGCCCGGGCGGCTATGGGCCCTTTCGGGGCGAGCATTGTCCTTAATGCGCGTCGGCGACGCGTTTTTGGAGATAGACGATAAAAAATAAATTCAACGGCAGAAAGGAGGGCGCTTCACGCCCTGCGCTAAGGCGTGAAGCAACGAAACATGGCAGAGTATCTTTCCCCGGGTGTGTACGTCGAGGAGTACGATTCCGGCGCGACACCCATGCAGGGCGTGAGCACCAGCACCGCCGGATTTGTGGGACTGGCGGAGCGTGGACCGGTCATCGGTCAGCCCCAGCTGGTGACAAGCTTTGCGGACTACAAGCGCCTGTATGGCGGGTACCTCAGCGAGACCGCGTACGGCGTGAACCGCTTTCTCCCCTACGCGGTGGAGCAGTTTTTCCAGAACGGCGGTTCCAGGGCATACATCATGCGGGTGGCCCCGGAAGGGGCTCAGGCCGCCGCGATCCGGTCGGGCGTACTGACGATAACCGCGGCCAACCCGGGCTCCTGGGCGAACGACCTGCGGGTGACCATCGTCCCGGCCAGCAAGGCCAAGAGCCGGGTGGAGAAGGTCCAGGACGCGACCCTGACCCTGAAGAACGCCGAGGGCTTCAACGCCGGTGACGTGGTGGAGCTATATGACGGCAAGACCACCACCTACGCCACCGTAAAGAGGGCTCTGGACAACACCGTCACCCTTGATAGCCCGTGCCCGGCGGAGCTGGCCGACAGCAAGGTCGACACCAACAAATATATCCGCACCTGCGAGATCACTATCAACGCGCGGCTGGGCGACAATATGGAGACCTACGAGGCTCTGTCGCTCGATCCCAGCGCGGTGAACAGCATCCTGACACGCACGGCCAGAAGCGGCCTTATAAGGGTGGAGCTTGCGGAGGACAAGCCTTCCCAGGAGGACAAGGAGGGCAAGGACGACCCGACGCCCAAAGCCGTGGCGCCCTTTGAGCAGTGCGGTGGCTCCGGGGATCCTCTGGAGCTGACCCTTGAGGGAGGCTCCAACGGCTCGACACTCACCGTCACCCCCGACACCTTTACCGGGAGCGACGGCGGCCCGGGCAAGCGCACCGGCCTTCAGGCATTCCTGGAGAACAACAGCGTGTCCATCCTGGCCGTCCCCGGTATCACCGCGCCGGAGGTCCAGTCGGCCCTTATAGCCTTTTGCGAAAACCAAAAGAGTTGCTTTGCGATACTCGACGTCCCAATGGAGCTGAAAAACACCAATGACGTGGCCAACTTCCGGGATATGTACGACTCCACCTACGCCGCCATGTATCACCCCTGGCTTGAGATGTACGACGCCGGAGCCAAGCGCAGCAACTACTTCCCGCCCTCCGGCGCTATCGCCGGTATATACGCCCGGACCGACAACTCCCGCGGCGTCCACAAGGCACCCGCCAACGAGGTGGTCGCCGGGTGCACCGGCCTTTCGTGCGCTTACAACGAGGGCGAGCAGGACATACTGAACCCCATCGGCGTGAACCTCATCCGCGCCTTTACCGGCCGCGGCATCCGTGTATGGGGGGCCAGGACCATAAGCTCCAACGGCCTATGGAAATACCTTAACGTCCGCAGGCTCTTTATCTACATCGAGGAGTCCATAAAGGCGAACACGAGCTGGGTGGTGTTTGAGCCCAATTCCCAGGTCCTCTGGGGAAGAGTGACCCGCACCATCGAGTCGTTCCTGGCCACCTGCTGGCGGGACGGAGCTCTGATGGGCACCAGCCCCTCAGAGGCGTTCTTTGTGGAGTGCGGCCCCACCACCATGACCCAGGACGACATCGACAACGGCCGCCTTATCTGCCAGATCGGCATCGCGCCGGTAAAACCCGCCGAGTTTGTCATTTTCCGCATCACTCAAAAGACCGCCAGCGGCGCCGAGTAATGACGCCGGTAAGATCAAAAGGAAAGGATGAAACAGTCAATGGCCATCAATTATCCATACAGAGTATTTCGGTATCAGGTGGAGATCGATGGGATAAGCCGCGCGGGTTTCTCTGAGGTTTCAGGGATGAGCTCCACTATCGACGCCGTTGAGTACCGCGAGGGCGATGACCTCAGGAACACCCCCCGCAAGCTGCCCGGCCTCACCAAATTCGGCAATGTGACTCTGCGCTGGGGCGTGTCCGACGACAGCGAGTTTTTGGACTGGCTCAACTCCGTGGCGCCCACAAATACGGCGCCCCCTACGGGCCTTGTCCGCCATAACGTGACCATCACGCTCATTGACGACGCTGGCTCCCCCGGCCCCCAGTGGAACCTGATAAACGCCTGGCCCGTGGGCTACACCGCCCCGGATCTCAACGGTATGGGCGGCGAGGTGGCGATCCAGTCCCTGGAGCTTTGCCACGAGGGCCTGGAGCACATCCCCGCGGGGCCCGCCGGCGAGCCCTCGCCGATATGAGGATTATCCAATACGCCTCCGCGGCACGTGGAACGAGATGACGTAAGACCCGCGGAGGACAGTTATCCGGGAGGAAGATCATGCAGACAGAATTTGAGTTTGAGCTACCAAAGGGCTATGTGGATCAGTCAGGCAACGTCCATAAGAAGGGCACCATGCGCCTGGCCACCGCGGCCGACGAGATACTGCCCCTGCGGGATCCGAAGGTCCAGCAGAACCAGGGCTACCTCACCGTCGTCCTGCTCAGCCGCGTGATCACAAAGCTTGGGACACTGGGCGTGGTAAACACCCGCGTGATCGAGGGACTATTTACCATGGACCTTGCGTATCTCCAGGACATGTATCAGCGCATAAACATGTCCGAGATGCCACATTACCAGTTCACCTGTCCCCACTGCGGCGAGCGCGTGGAGGTGCCGCTGGATTTTTTGCTGGGCTAGAGTGGGCCGACGGTGATAACGAGTGGCTGAACACCCTGCGCGTCCCGGCCCCATGGGAGGAGTCCGGCGAGTGGGACTGGCGGGATATACCCCGCCGGGAGGGAGGCCCGTTCCAAAGGTCCACAGGGGGGATCACGCTCTACCCCCAGGACCGTCTCTATCAGGAGATGGCGTTTCTGGCCTATTATCTCCACTGGTCCGGCGACGAGCTCATGGCCCTGGACCACTGGGAGCGCCGCCGTTGGTGCCGGGAGGTCTCGGCGATAAACAGGAAGCTCAGCGGCGACGATAAAAAGAGTGTGGAATTTCGCTGAAAGCGCGGTGAGACAAAATGGCGGAAAATCAGAGTGGCCAGCAAAACGGATACGGCCGGCCGCTCATGGCCTTCCGCTTCCTGGTGAAGCTGGAGGGCAGGACCGTGGCCGCTTTTACGAGGATCAGCGGGATAAAAATGGAGGTCCGACAGGTGACAGCCCGGGCCGGAGATGACGGACGCGGGGTGCTGTCGGGCATCCCGGTGCTGACTCAGTTTGCCCCCGTCACCCTGAGCTTCGGCGTGGTGGGGGAGCTGAAGTTCCTCGACTGGCTCCTCGCCGCCGGGGCCGGGGACCTTACCGGGCCCACGGGCCTGAAGTTGAAGCGCGACCTGGACATCTCGGCGGTAGACGACCGCGGGAAGCCGGCGGTGACCTGGACGCTGAAGAACGCCTACCCCATCGCCTACGAGCTGTTGCCCATGGACTCCGGCCGGAGCGAGGTGCTGATGGAGGACGTCACCCTCGCCTATGACGGCATCAGGCGGGAGTCCGGCGGCAGGGCCTGAGACCGCGCGTCCCCGCGCGGGAATAAAGCGGAGCGGGAGCATGAGGAAAGGGGACGCCACAGATGGATGCTCTGTCGGGCGCGTATTTTGACGTGTCATTAATAGGCGCCTCCGGAGGCCTCGTGGGGCAATTCATGGGTGTGGAGGGCCTCGGTATGGAGGTCGACTATCAGGTCTACACCGAGGGGGGCTCCAACTACCCCAGGTTTTTCTACAACGGGCCCAAGCCGGGACAGCTGGTGCTGACCCACGGGACCGTCAGAAATTCCGCCATGGCCTCCGTCATAATGATTGCCACCCTGTCGGGAATGGACATGCCCCTGGCGGGGACCATCATCCTCCGCAACAGCTTTGGCGAGACGGAGCGTGTCTGGTCGGTGGTGGGCGCGCATATGGTCAAGTATATCGGTCCTAAGCTGGACAGTAACAACGCGGACCTTTTCGTGGAAAAGGTCGTGCTTATCCACAACGGGTGCTATTGATGGACAGTATTGCCGTGATCCGGCCGAATATGGCCGTTACAGACATAAATAAGCCCGCGTTGTCCCCCTTCGGCGCGCTGAGCCATGCCCTGGCGGAGGAGATCCTCGCCCGGACGGGACAGACGGAGGGGGCATATCCCTATGCGCCGATGGAGCTGTTGGCGGAGCCCCGACCGCGAGATACGGCGGGGAGGGCGGGAACCACGGTGAACGTGAAGCTCGACCTCACCATAGAGGCCCCGTCGGAGAAGTCCGCATCTGAGAGGATGAGGGCCGCGGAGCGCATCGGGGAGCGGATAATCCGCATATACCGTCGGCTTATGCTGCCGCGGACGCCGTCCGGGGCGGGGGCGAAAAGATCGCTCAACGGCGGAGACCTCCTCCGGGCCGTGAATCGCCACAGCGCCGTGCCGGTGACTGTCGTCGCCAGAGGCGGCATTGCGGCCCCGGGGGCCGTGGCGCTTATGAGCCGGGAATTTACCGAAAAATTGCGTACCCTCCGGGAGGAGGGACTGCCCTGGTCCAGAGCCGGGGATATATATGTCGAGAAGCTGATCGCCGCCCTTGGGCCGGAGATAGCCGGCAACAGGTCGGAGCCTGAACTCGCCATCAGATACGGCGACGCGGCAGATAAGGCCGCCGGGAGGACCGCCGGTCAGACCGGCGGGAAAATAGCCCGGGAGCTTGAGAGCAAGCTGACAAAGGCCCTGAGCCGGGCGGTGGCCGGTGAAAAAATCACCTCCGCCCCGCCGGTGGAGCTTATGTATGATAAGGCCCGCCCGGAGCGAGAGGTCGCCCCGGTGGAGGAGGCAGAGCCCGGGAGCGCGGACGGCGGTTACTTCGGGAGCCTCCCTGAATGGGCGCAGAGATTTTTGCGGGAGGGCCCCGGCGACACCGGCGTCCTCCGGAAATTCACGGCGCGGGAGACGCCGTCACCCGAGACCCGTCACGGGCCCACCGCCGGCACCGTGGAGTGGACGTCCCCGAGCCTTGGACGCCTACCGGCGGACACACAGTTGAAGGAGCTCCGCCCACCGGACTACAAGGAGCCGGAGAGTACGCGCATAAGCGACGCGGAGCTTCGCCGGACGGCGGACAAGGTATACAGGATGATAGAGGACCGTATACGCCGTGAGCGCCGGAGGCTGGGACTGTGACGCAACGGCGCTCGGCTGAGAATAAGGGCGTCGGCCTTCGCGGTCGGAAATTCAAAACCGCGTGACCTTCTAAAGGGGGGACGGAACATGTACCTGGGCAGTCCGAACATATACGCCGCGGCACCGATGAAGAAGCTGAAGATAACGCCGGAGCCGGCGTCAGGCCTCATGCCCATCGAGGTCCTGTACAACCCGGAGAGCTACGTGCAGAGCCGGAGAGTAAGGCCCAACATGGCCCGGGGCGTGGGTGCCCAGTCAAGTAACGTCACGACAGTCACCGCGGGGATGGAGTCACTGAAATTCAAGCTCTTTTTCGACACACTCTCCGCCGGCAGTGAGGTGGGCGGCCCCATGGGCGACAGGCTAAAATTCGCCGGTAACAGCGTCCTACCCGCGCCGGCCAAGTTCCTGGACGTGCGGAAGTACACGGGGAAGATATACGCCCTTATGGATATAAATACCGATCTGCATCGGCCGCCAAAGCTGACGCTGGAGTGGAACTCTCTGTCCTTTGAGGGCGTGCTTGTGAGCTGTACCCAGACATTTGTCAGGTTCAACGAGCTCGGTATGCCCGTCAGGGCCTGGCTGGACTGCGAGTTCATAGAGGCCCGAAACCCGTCACGGGTGAGACAGTTAAACCCCTTAAACTCCCCGGACACCACCAAATTCCGCACCGTGAGGCAGGGCGACACCCTCTGGTCCATCGCCGAGGAGGAGTACGGCCAGGCGGAGCTGTGGCGGGCCATTGCGGACGCCAACGGCATAGTGAACCCGCGGCTCCTGCGGACGGGTGACCGGCTGGCCGTCCCGGCCCTGGTGTGAGGGCCCGATACATTCGATTAAAGGAGGGGGGCGGCACGTGGACAAGGGAAAGTACAAATTCGAGTCCCTGAGCAAAAAATACGACGAGTTTCGCGGCGCGGCCTTCTCGGTAAAGATCGACGGCAGGGAGTACAAGAGCACGGAGCTGCCCCTGGACAGCCTGGAGGTGGACATCTGCGCCGACGGTTCCGCCGGTGGATGCCGCTTCACGGTATCAAATTACTACGATCAGACAAAGACAAGGTTCATGGGGGACCTTGTGAACGGTATAAAAACCGGCAGTAAGCTGTCGGTCAAGTGCGGCTATGTAAAGCAGACGGAGGTCTTTTACGGATACGTGGACGAGTGCTCCGTGGAGATGAGCGAGCATAGCCTGAGACTTACAGTCTCGGGCGTTGATGGGCTGGGATTTTTGATGAGCTGCCGGGAGCCATATTACGGCGGCAGGAAAAAGCCCAGGAACGTGGTAGAGGAGATCGTCGGCAAAGCCGTCACCGCCGGATACGCCAAAAGCTCCAAGGTCGGCGCAATACCCGCCCCCGAGGTGGACGTGCCGCCCATAAAGGAGCAGGTGGACGATTTTAGGTACCTGCGTCTGCTGGCGGAGCGGTACTGCAAGTCGCTGTTGTGCGTGAACGGCGAGATAATTTTTGACGACGTGACATCCTCCACCAGCCCCATACTGACGCTGTCCATGAAAAACGGACTGCTCGCCTTTCGCCGCCGCCTGTCACTTCAGGACCAGGTGGGCAGAGTGGTTGTCTGGGGCAGGGACGTGAACCAAAAGTTCATTCAGGGCGAGTGCTCAAGGGTCACCGCCCCCGGGGCCGGCAGGTCCGCCGTGGAAACGGCTCCGAAATTCAAGGACGCCGTCCTGCGGGAATTTAGCGAGTACGTCCGTACCGCCCAGGAGTGCCGGGATCTGGCGCAGGTACGGCTCAACGCCATAGCCATGGGCTATGTCTCGGGGGAGGCCACATGCGTTGGGATCCCGGAGCTCATCCCCGGCAGGTATTTTGAGGTGAAGTCCCTGGACGGTAATATAGACGGGTCATATTTCATAACCAAGGTACACCACCGGCTAAATAACGACGAGGGCTTTCTGACAATGCTGGAGTTCAAGGGGGCGAAGGCGTGAGCATAGCGGAGGAATTTCAGGCGGCGCTCAACGCCTCGGGGCAGACGCTGGAGCGACAGATGTCGAGGCGCGGCCTTACACTGGCCCGGGTCACGAACGTCACCGATCCCGACAAGCTGAACAGAGTGAAGTGCCTGCCGATAGAAAACGAGAATCTGGAGGAGACGGACTGGATATATGTCATGGCCCCTATGGGCGGCAAGGGATGCGGGCAGTTTTTCTTCCCAAACGTAAATGATCTTGTGGTACTGGCCTATCTGGGCGGGGACCCACAGCGGCCCATGGTCATCGGCTCGACCTGGAATACCGAGGTCCGTCCGCCCTACGTCATAGATCAGGGAAAGGTCCTTAATTTCTCCATAAGGACGCCAAACGGCACTGAGCTTCTGTTTTACGACGAGAAGGGCAAGGAGAGAGTGACCGTCACCATGCCCTCCGGCACGGTTTTCACCATGGACGACGGGCAGGAGTCCGTGTCCGTGCGGGACAAGGGCGGCGACAACGCCCTGAGCATGGACCTAAAGGGCGGTGACATCCGCCTGAAGGCCGGGAAAAAGCTGACCCTTTCCGCCGGCGACACGGCGATAACCCTCGAGGCGTCAGGGAGCATAACAGGCAAGGCAAAATCGAAGATCTCCCTTGAGGCCGCGAATATAGAGGAGAAGGCCAACGCCAAGGTGGCAATACAGGCGGCCCAGGCCCAGGTAAAGGCCAACGCCACACTGGACCTGGAGGCCTCGGGCCCGGCGACACTGAAGGGCGTAATCGTGAACATAAACTGACGGGCCTCACCCGCAGGCACCGGAAGGGAGGCGGGATATATGGACACAAGGAAATTCCTGGGACGGGGACTAAAGTTCCCCCTCCAGGTGGACCCCAAGACAGGCAAGCTTGCCATGTCAGACCACGAGGAGAACATAGAGGAATCCGTCGGTATAATCCTGCGTACCGGCAGGGGCGAGCGGGTGATGAGACCGGACTTTGGCACCGACACCATGGATCACGCTTTCGCCGCCTCCGCTGTCGATGTGCAGAGCGCCATCGCAAGGGAGCTTTCGGAGGCGCTGACGGTACAGGAGCCCCGCGTCAGGGACGTGGAGGTCACCGTCGACAGGGCCGACCGGCAGGAGGGGGCCCTTGTAATAAATGTAAGCTACACCGTCAGGAGCACCAACAACCGGTATAACCGGGTATATCCCTTCTACGTGACCGAGGGCTCGGAGGGGGGCGGAGAGGAATGAGAGACGCCCCTGCCCTGGATCCCCGCAGACGCCGGGACATAATGGCGGAGGTGGCGGCTCACGCCGCCGAGTACACCCCGGAATGGCGGTATGAGGGCGACCGGGACGACCCTGGCAACGCCCTGGCGGAGCTTTTCGGGGATATGTTCTACGAGACGGTGGACAGGTTAAACTCAGTGCCAAAAAAGCTCTATGCCCGGTTCCTCGACATGACGGGCTTCAGGATGCCGGACCCGGCCAGCGCCACGGGCCTTATGAGCTTCACCGCCCACGAGACGGTGACGGAGCCGGTGCCGGTGCCTCAGGGGACCCAGGTGTTTGCCGAGGGCCCCGACGGGGAGAACATCATCTATGAGACCGCCAGGAGGATCGAGGCCACCTCCGCCGGGATCGGTGACATATATTTCGCCGACCCCGGGGCCGGGGTCATCCAGCGGCTGGACATGAGCCGCAGGAACATGTTCTTTGCCGACACAGGCGGGGAAAATCTCCGGTGCCACCGGCTTTCCTTCGGCCAGGACTCGGTGCTCAATCTCCGCGGGCCCTTTGTGGTGGAGGTGGAGCTGCGGGGAGCAGACTACGGTGACATGACCGCCGCGGAGAGGCTGGCGGACCCGTCAAGGGGCCGGTGGACCGTCGGCGACGGCAAGCGGGAGATACCCTTTGACTCCGCCGTGGCCCAGGGCGGGATAATTGAGCTTACATATCTTGGGGGTGAGAGCTTCATGGCCTCCGGCGGCCCGCGGCCGACCGTAACTTACCGGAGCGCGTCGCCGGAGGAGGAGCTGACGGTGGAGGGCATACGCCTGAAAAGCCGCCCGATGGGACCTCTGGCGGTGGAGTCCGTGGCCAACGGCGACATAGAGCTGGACCTTGAGACCGGCGGCTACTGCCTGGGGCGGCGGCCCGCGGCGTACAGCACTTGCTATCTGCGTTCCGACAGCGCCTTTTCAAAAATCGGCGCGGTGGCCGAGCTGGAGCTGGACATCGAGCCAGTCATAACCGAGGCACCCGCCGCCGGGACGCCGCAGTATCAGTTCAACCAGAGGATCATCGATAAAAAGGACGCCGTGGTGGTCGTATCGGATGACGTGTACGTCGCCCAGGTGGCCTGGGAATATTATAACGGCTCCGGGTGGCGGCGTCTGGACGTCACCGGTGACAAAAATCCCTTCTCCTGCCAGGGCGATGGGCGGTATAGGCTGACCTTCGCCGTCCCGGAGGACTTAAGACCCGTCGAGGTCAACGCCCGGGAGGGCTATTACATACGGGCCAGAGTTATATATGTGGAAAACGAGCTTTCCCCGACGCCGCGCCGGATAGTGCCCTTTCTGAAGAGCGCCGGGTGCGGCTGGAGCTATCCGGCGGGAGTGCCGGTCCAGTGGTGCGAGACGGAAAATAACGGCGACACCGCAAGGCTGGAGGGCATATCCGACGTGACCGACCTCGGCCTTACGGCCCTCGCGGGCCTCGAGGACCATCCGGCAGCCATGTATTTCAGATTTGACGGCTCACCCCACGCCATGCCGCTGTCACTGTATTTCAACGTGGCCGGCAGGGCGCGGCTGGAGGATAAGCTGAGGGTGGAGGCCTGGACCGGAGAGAAATTCGAGCCGGTGCGCTGGGTGGACATGACAAGGAACCTGCTCCACTCCGGAGCGATGATGCTGTATCTGCCGGAGCCCCTGCCGGAGAGACGGCTTTTCGGGGCGGAGGGGCGCTGGATAAGGCTCCTGCGCAGCTCCTATACCCCGGACCGCGGGGGGCTTCCCGTGGTCACGGATGTTAAGCTCAACATCGTGGAGGCCATACAGCATGAGCGGGCCGTGACCGAGGTGTTCTCCACCGACGGCCCGGAGCCGGGCAAGACCGTGACCCTACACCGCACGCCGGTGCGGGACGCTCGCGTCTGGGTGGACGAGGTCGCCGAGCTGCCCGTGGCCGAGGCGCGACTGCTGAACAGCCGGTACCCGGAGGACACGCGCCTTGAGTGGGACGACATGGTGCTCGTCCACTGCTGGGTGCGCTGGAAGCGCGTAAGCTCCCTTGCCCTTTGCGGCCCCGCGGACAGGTGCTTTGAGCTGGACCCCTACTCCGGGCAGATAACCTTCGGGGACGGCGTATACGGCAGGGTCCCGCCTGCGGGCGCTGACGTCATTGCCGTCACATATAACCGCGGCGGCGGGGCCAGGGGAAACGTACCCGCCGGAGCGGTAGTCAATTCCGTTGGCTCACTGCCCAGAATAAGCGGGCTTGTGAACATCACCCCCATGAGCGGCGGGACGGACAGATTTCCGCTTGAGAAGGCCGAGATTATAGGCAACAGGCGGCTGAAAAACCGGGACAGGGCCGCCGGTGTAAGGGATTTTGAAGAGATAGTGACTCTGGCCTTTCCCGAGGCCCGGCACGTCAGGTGCTTTTCCGGGCGGGACGACCAGGGCGCTCCGGCGCCGGGGCACGTGACCGTGGTAGTGGAGGGCAGTGACCCGGACCGGGAGGGGGCCCTTGACGACCTGTGCTCCCGGGTATATGAGCACCTGGCCCGCCGGTGCGACTGCGTTATGATCGCCGGAGGGCGGCTTCATGTGGTGAGCTCCACGGTGCTCACGGTGTCCTCCAGGGTCCAGGTGGAGATGAGAGACCCGGACCTGGGCGCGGCCACACAGCAGGAGATAGCCCAGGAGCTCACAAGGCTCATAAACGACCGCTGGAGGCGGCGTGACATCGGCGATCAGCTCCGCGTGGACGAGATATGGCAGACCGTCAGGGACGTTGAGAACGTGAACCAGGTGAGGAACATCATCTTGGAGGGCTCCTGCCACGTGGACGGCGCGGAGAAGGTTATGACGCTGGAGGACGACAACGTGATACCGTATGCCACCGTAAAGAGCGGCGAGCATATCATACAGATAATGTGACCTGCGCCGTGGCGCGGCGGGGCCGGAGGTGAGCAGATGCTTAACGCGCGGGAGCTTGACGACCAGGCATACGAGCAGATAGTAGATAACGCCCGGGGGAGGCTTCCGTGGATATGCCCTGAGTGGACGAACCACAACGCCTCCGACCCCGGTATTACGATTCTGGAGCTCATGGCCTGGTACAAGGAGCTCCAGCAGTACCATCTGAACAAGCTGACGGATGAGCTGAGACTGAAGCTCCTGAAGCTGGCCGGTGCCGTGCCCCGGGGCGCGAGGCCCGCCACATGTCAGGTCCATCTGGGCCCGGAGATAAAGGCCCTGCCAGCCCTGACGAGACTGCGCACCGACGAGGGCGTACCCTTTGAGCTTGTGGAGCCCCTGCCTGAGGACAGGCCCCGGATTGAAAGGGTCGTAATGACGGGCGCCGCCGGTAGGGCGGGGACCGGCGACAAAGCTGGGGTCATGGGGGCGGAGAGAAGCGTCGACGTGATGCCCCTCGTCCGGGACAGGCGCATGACCTTTGCCCCCTTCCGGGGCGCGCGGGACAGGAGCGGGTTGAGGATAGGCTTCTCCCGGACGGGAGGGGACACACTCAGACTGTGGATCAGCGTGGCGTCCTCCGCGGGAGCGGACAGGAACCCCTTTGCCGCCGACAGTCCCGACACCAGGGCCGTAAAATGGACCTGCGAGGGGGCGGATAGCACCGAGCTCATTCGGGACGACACCCACGCCCTTTGCGTCAGCGGCTATATCACACTGCGCCACACCGGGAGCTGGCCCGCCGGACGGGAGGGCCTTCACTGGCTGACGCTGGAGCTGAACTACGCCGGGTGCGAGGACGAGATCCGCGTAGACGCCATATTCGAGGACACCTACGTGGCGGTACAGCAGGAGACCTGGGCCAGGACCCACCTCTACCGGGCGACGCCCAATGAAAAGACCGTGGTTAGGCTCAGGGACGCCCAGGCGCTCAGAGGCACCCAGAGGGCCTACATATTGAGACGCAACATGTGGGAGCGGACGGAGATACTGGACGTAGCCCGCCGCGAGGACGGCCTGGAGCTGTGCCTTCGTACCGCGGAGGCGGACCCCGCCGGGGAGGAGGGCCGGAGGGGGAACGTGATGGTCGTGAGCCTGGACGCCGACAGATGGCCGGAGCTCACCTTCGATGCCCGCGGCCTTCCGGGGGAGACCTTCCTGCTGGGACTTGATGGCCGGACGGCAATCCGGGAGGGCTTTACACTCCTGTGCAACACAAGACACAGGGACGGTACCGCATCGCCGGAGCTCTGGCGGCGGGTGGACGATCTGTATAACAGCGGCCCGGAGGACCGGGTATTTACCTACGACCCGGCCCGCAGTACCGTGACCTTCGGCGACGGGGAGCACGGGGCGCTTCTTGCCGGAGGCGAGGGGGCTGTGATGGTCTCTGACCTGACGGTGACCTACTGCGCCGTGGGAGCTATCCCCCGGGACGCGGCGCTTTGGCTTGACGGCGGCCCGGAGGACGCGCCGCGGGCGGTGGAGCACACCGACGCCCGGGACGGCGCGGCGGATGAGACCGTGGAACAGGTCCGGGCACGGCTACTCCATAAGCTTGACACCACAAGAAAGTGCGTCACCGCCGGGGATTATGAGCGGATAGCGGGGCTGACGCCCGGGCTCAGGATAGGGCGAGTGAAGGCGATGCCGGGCTATGACCCGGAGGAGCCCACGGCGATAAGCCGCTGTCCCGCGGTGACAGTCGTGGTCGCGCCGTCGGGCGACAGGGACAAGCTCGTGCCGGATGATCGTTTCCTGGACGCGGTAAGACGTGAGCTGGACGGCGTCCGGCCCATCGGCGTCAGGGTCCTGGTGGCGGCGCCGGAGTATATAGACGTGGATGTGACCGTGTCCCTGGGGGAGGCGGCGGAGGGCGCGCGGGAGCGTCTGGCTGAGCTTCTGCGCAAGCTCCTGGGGGAGGTGGAGATCGGCGGGACGGTGCGCCTTTCGGAGGTGTCCGACGCGGTCCGGTCGTCGGCGGATGTGCTCCGGGTCCGCTCGGTGTGGCTTGAGGCCACCGCCCCCGGGTGCTCCCGGACTGCGGACGGGGACCTCAGACTTCCCCGGACGGGGATTCCCTGCCTTCGCGAGCTGAAGCTCCTGCCTCAGGGTCCCGGGACTTATAGGGAGTGAGGTGGCGAGCAGTGACAAAGATCCAAAAACAGATGGTGTTCTGCGAGCCCATCCCTTGGCTGAACGGCGCTGACGGCGATCCGGAGCGGGATGACCAGGAGATACGTGTGGAGTACCGGTGTCTCGGCCCGGTGGACTCCGGCGAGACGGGCTATAAGTGGGGCCGGGTCATAGTGGAGGCCGACCTTCCGCGGGATACGGGTATGAGGGTCTACGCCTGCGCCGCGGACACGGCGGAGGATGGCCGGTTTCCGGGCCTGAGCGAGGCCCTTGCGGGGCCGGAAAGCGGCCGGGCGATACGCAACGTTTTCGGCCCGCCGGTAGCCGCGAGCGGGGATTTCTACTTAAAGCGCGCGGGGCGGTATCTGTGGCTTACCTTTGAGCTCACCTCAGCGAACTTCGCCCGCCCCGGGATAAACAAGATAAGGATTCTGATGGACGGCGACCATATGACGGACTATCTGCCCGCCATATACAGGGACCGGGATTTTACATACAGGTTCCTGTCCATATTCGACAGCATGTACGCCGATATGGACCGGGCCATAGACAGCCTGCCGGAGCTTTTCGATTACGAGGCCGCCACCGGCGACAGACTGCGGCTACTGGCATCCTGGATGAACGTTGAGGGTAGCGGGAGCGACCTTGCGATCAGGGAGCGTATCAGAACGGCCCTCACTGACTTTGAGTACATGTACACTCCAAAGGGCGTGGCCCGGAGCGTCGAGCGCCTAACCGGCCGCCGGCCGGTGCTGATCGAATACTTCGACGTGGCCCCCGACCGGCCCGGATGCCACGACCCGGAGGCATACAGGCTCCTATACGGCGACGACCCATACTGCTTCTTTGTGCTGTTGCCGGAGGACACGTTCCGGGATCAGAGGGAGCGGGTCAAATTCCGGGCCGACATGGAGGAGCTTATCCCCGCGGGCATGACAATGCGGACGGTAGAGCTCAGGCAGTGCGTACAGCTGGGAAGCCACACCTACCTCGGCATAAACTCCCGGGTGGGAGGATACGCCAGCGCCGCCCTGAATGAAAAGGTAACTATCCATTACGACACCAAGATTGGAGGTAACAGCCATGAATAACGCCCCTGTCCCCACCTTCGACCGAAACAGATATTTTTACGGCAAGCTTCTTACCGTCCGGGATTTCGAAATGGAGCAGAGCTACCACAACGGCAAGAGGACGATGCTCAACCGGGTGATAACCGGCGCGGGAGTGATATGCGGGCTTGGCGTGAGCGTCAACGACGACTCCACCCTGATGATAGAAAGCGGCCTTGCCATCGACTATCAGGGGCGGGAGATACTTATCCCCAGGGTCATCTTCAGGAAGCTCCGGGAGCTGGGGGATATGACGCGCCTTGGCGGGCGAAAGGACGCCTATCTGTGCGCCGAGTACGCCGAGGAGATGGCGGAGCTCGTGAACGCCATCGGCTCCCAGGAGGGTAAGGAGCAGTACGGCGTCATCCGGGAGGGATACAGGCTTTACCTCAGCGGCGACACGCCGGACTATCGGGAGATCCTGGAGGCCGGAGGCCATGAGAACGTCACTGTCCTATATCAGAGCGACGAGCTTACGCTGGTGATGACCGCCCCGGAGGAGCTGGTGGCCGGCGAGGAATTTGAGATAAGCATACTGGTGGTAAAAAACAGCGAGACGCCAAGCGTCAAATTCACCGTCGACGGAGAAAACGCATTTATCGCCGGGGATCCGGGCAGACTTAGCATATCCTTCAGGGAGAGCCGGGAGGAAAAAAGGTGCGTCTACATCCAGAGGTTCCCGTTCCGGGCCAGGGACCTTGGCGGCGTGGAGTACCAGTACTTCCCGTCAGGCTTTGAGCTGAATGTGGAGCTTGGAAGTCACAAATATAAAAACTACCTGAGCGTCCCGGCTACGGCTCACCTGTGCCGGAATGGCGAGGAGCTTCTTGCCCGGCGCAGGAGGATGGACAGCCTGGAGCGCCACACCGCCGGCGGGAGCCTGCCCATATACCTTGCCAAGGTGGAGCTCATCAGCTCCAACGGCGGCGTATTTATCGGCGGCGTCACGGACCTGCCTTTCGGCCAGAAGGTGGAGCGGGAGCGGGAGCCCCGGCCCGACTGCCAGAGGCCCCTTGAGGTCGCCGCCGACGTGAGGAGCCTGGAATATTGGCAGAGGCCCGACGTAAAGACCACGTATCAGCCGTCCACCGGGGGACTTCACTTCAACTTCGGCATCCCCACACCGGAGCATTATGACTACGCCGTGTCCCACGGGACCGTGACGATCCCGCTGCCCGGGGGCCTCCGGGTAAATTCCCGGGTCTATTCCGAGGAGACGGAGCACGGGCTGGGGGCCGGAGCGGTGGACATTCGCCTCAGCGTGGAATTTGAGGACGGCGACGGCATGGCGCTTCTCAGCGGCAACAGCGAGGTGTTCCGCGGCAAGGGGAGCAAAATAAACGCGCCCTGGGTGGAGGCGTCGGCCATAGTCTATCCCGAGCGGGGCACCATGCGCATAGGTCTGTGGCTGCACGATACGGTGGAGGGCAACGCCATAAAGGTCCACTATTTTGCCCAGAGACCCGAGCGCGACACCGACAGGACGCCGATCCGCAGGGACGTGAGTATGGCGATCACGCCGCAGTTTTCACGGCTGGCGGTCCGGGGTAAGCTCCAGTTCCACGCCGACGTTATAGGCAGTGAGGACCGGAGCGTCAAGTGGTCCATCCGGGAGGAAAACGGCGGCGACATAGACCGCAACGGCCTATATCAGGCCCCTGAGGTCCCGGGGACATACGAGATAGTCGCCACCTCCGGCGCGGACGATAAGGCCACGGCCAACGCGTTCGTGATAGTGGAGTAATGACCTTGAGGCGAAGGGGGGCGGGCCAATGGACGGGACCGTGACTGTCCGCGAGCGGTATAAGATCGTCCGGGTGCTGTGCGCCGGGGACGGGTACGCCTGCGCCCAGGCGGTGGACCTCCGGGACCGGGAGGGCCGGAACTGCCTTCTCAATGTCTACGGCGGGGAGCTTATAAAAAAGCCCGTTGGGAGCTTCGACAGACTGCGCCAATGTCCGGAGCTTGTCGACATGTTCACCGCGGACGACTGCCTCGTGACGGTCTTTCGGGATACGGAGGGCCGGGACATCGACAGCGTATTTTACCGCGGCGACGACCACCCCTGGCGGGACAGGATCGACTACGCCGACAAGCTTTTTCATCTGGCGCTGTCCATGACTGACCTGCCACCGGAGGTGAGCTGTGCCGCCATGCTCTCAGATAACGTGCTCATTGACGAGGCAAGCCGCCGGGTGTCCCTGAGGTTCCGGATCCGGCCCATGGAGGGCATGTCGAGCCGGGAGCTTGCGCTCCTGACCTGCGACCAGGTGAAGAAGATCCTCCGCCGAAGGCCCGACAGCCCCTATGAGGAGCTGATGTTTCTGGACGACCTGGACAGGACGGTATTCCCCGGCCCCGTACAGCTCTACGCCTTCTGGCTTGAGCGGCGGGCGGGCATCATTGCGGCCCGGGAGGAGCTTGAGGAAAGGAATGATATAACCCGCCGGATCGCCATCGCCCGGGGATGGGTCAAATGGGGCCTTGGCAAAGGCAGACAGAGGTGATTTGCTTGAAGGGATTGAGAAAAGCCGGTATTTTCCTGGTCATCCTGATACTGCTCGCCGCGGGAGCGGCCATGGCGGCGTGGGGCACCGTCACTGAGTGCGTTTCCGTGCTCTCGGGCGGCGCGGGCCACGGCGAATACAGCTTACTCGCCGCCGACGGCGGCACCGTCTACACCCTGGGCCGCAGAGACAGGGATTACATCGTCGCCATGTGCTCCTATAAGGGCCGCAGGGAGGGCGCTGTGAGGCTCCCGTCTGATATGCTGCCGGAGGACTCCAAGCCCGCGGTCTTCTATCCCGCCCCTGACGGCAGCTTCTACCTGGGACTTTACGATTTGAGCAAGACGCCCGCCCGGCTGGAGCTTTACAGGTTCTCCCCGGACCTTGATGAGGTGGAGCTTGTTATAAGCCAGGTCTGCGAGGGCTGGTGCCTTGCCGAGCAGATGGCGAACACACGGTTTTCTGACTTTACGGGCGACGAAAACGGTGTGAGCTTTGCCGTCCTGACCGGCGACACGGCCCATATGTACCGGTACGACGACAGCGGCCAGAGTCTCGTCGGCCTGGGTACCCGGTCCGAGCCGGGACTTCGCAACGTAAGGTGCGTCAATGAGACGGATTGGGTACTGCTCACCGACAGCGGCCTTATACGCACGGACCTGGGGGAGCTGTCATTGGGGGAGAGCTGGATAATAGTTCAGTTTGACGCGGCGGACAAGGGAGTTTACTTTGTGGACGGCTCAGACCTTCGCGTATATTACGGGAACTTTGACAACTGGCGGCCTGTCCGCCACATGTCCCTTGACAGGACGCGATATGACATGTCCGACTGCACGGACATGGTCGTTATCGGCGACAACTCCGCGGTGATACTCCTGAACGGCAACAGCCTGGTGCTGGAGGAGAACGGGACCGTCAGGGACATAAGCGGCGTTTTGCGCCGCACCGGGGGACAGTGTGCGCTCATACTGGCGGGACTGTTTTTCGGGGCGTTTTTGGCCGCCGTGGTCGTCTGGTGGGCGGTTATCGCCCAGAGGCGCAGTCAGGTACCGCTTCTTCTGCGCTGGGGCCTGACGATGGCGGCCGTGTCGGCCCTGGCCGTCGCCGGACTTGCGCGGATAGCCGTACCCGATTTGGCCCGGTCCGATGCGGAGCGGGAGGCGCTGTATATGATGAGCGCCGCCGTGGAGCTCCAGAAGGACGACTGCGCCCTCGAGGAGCTGCCGATCCTCACGGTCAGGGACCTGTCCACCGCCGGTGGGGGCCTGTACCGGGATCTGCGCGGGGGCCTCGTCAGGCAGGAGGGGGGCGTCTGGCGACTTATATCCGCCGACACCGCCGATCCCGCCGGTATCCGGGCGGAGCTGTACGAGGGCTTTGACACCGATATGGCCCTTGAGGCCGCGGAGCGCGGCTATGCCTTCCGGAGCGTCAGGACCGGCACGAGCCACAGATTTTACTACTGCCGGGACGTGGGCGACGGCGTTGTGATCCTCGACATGGCCGGGGACGGCCTTATCGAGAAGTGCCTTGATGAGGCGAACTGGATGATATGGGCGGTGATCGGCCTCGGGGCGCTCCTTACGGGCGTCGCCCTGCTGGCGTTGCATATAATCACCCGGAGGCTCAATAAGCTGGCAGAAGGCATGGAGGCCGTGTCCGGTGGCCGCCGGAGGGTGGAGGTCAACATCGACAGCGGCGATGAGCTCATGTGCCTTGGCGAGGACCTGACGGCACTGTCCAAGGCCGTCAGCGACCGGGAGAGCGAGCACGAAAGGCTGGAGGGCCTTTACCGGCGGTTCATACCGGAGCGGTTGCTGTCCCTCCTCGGGAAGCGGTCCGTCGCCGAGGTGGACAAGCAGACCCTGGTGTCCAGGGAGCTTGCGACAATGCGCTTCAGCTTCCGCTTCCCGGAGGCGGCCTATGACCGGGGAGGACAGGAGTTTTTCACCAACGTCAACGAGGTGACAGAAAGCGCCTCCGGCATCGTCGCCGAGCGGGGCGGGGCGGTGTTCAACTTCACCTTCGACGGGTTCGACGCGGTGTTCGAGGAGGGCAGTTCCGCCTCAATAAGCGCCGCGGTGGCCATACAGCAGAGGATGCTTGAGATGAACCGGGAGCGCGAGGCCGAGGAGCGCCCCCGCGTCACCGCAAGGATAGTTCTGGGCGAGGGCCTTGTGATCCTGGGCATGGTGGGCGACGGCACCCAGATAGTCCCCACCGCGGTGTCGGCGGCCATCTCCGAGACCCGGCGGCTCATGGAGCTTTGCTCCCGGCTGGACGCCACCATACTTTGCACCGAGGACGTGATAAGCAGGGCCGAGGGATACAGCAGTCGATACATCGGCAAATATTCCGCCGGAGGCCAGCTTATGAGGACATATGAGATATTCAACGGCGACCCGTATGAGAGCAGGAAATTCAAGGAGCAGACAAGGGATACCTTCGCCGAGGGCGTCTACGCCTTTTACAGCAGGGATTACGCTAAGGCAAAGAGCGTATTCCTGGGCCTGGTGCGGAGAAATTCCGGCGACGGATGCGCGAGATTTTACCTGTACCTCGCGGACAGGATGGAGAAGGACGACCGGACCGAGCCCAGCCTGGATCTGGGGCTCTGAGGCCGGCATCCGATGGAGCTCAAGGTGACGGCGAAGGGGGAGAGACTATGGATACGGAGATAGGGGATATACCGGAGGCCGCCGGAGGGGGCCTTATGGAGCGGCTGGCCGCCATGGCCGGCCCCGAGTGCCGCGACGGTGACCCGGGGCGGCAGACGGTCCCCACCCGACCGCCCGCTGTACGTCCTCAGGCGGACGGCTACCGGCGGCGCTCGCCGGTGCAGATAATTTACCGCGCGGCGGATCACTACAAGAGGCTTTGGAAAAAATGCGCCGCCGCGGCACTGGGAACAGCCGCTGTGGCGGCGGCCCTGGCGCTCCTGTGCCAGCTTTTGGCCGGCTGAGACGCCTTTCACCTGTGGCCGCGCCGGCGCGGCATGGAGGTCAGTGAATGGACTATTTTTTCAGAAGAATATCGTCCGCCTTCGGGGTATTTTTCCGGACGGTCCGGGCGCTTTTCCTGAGGACTGTGGCCGGCGTGAGGGACCGCCTCGGCAAGCTCGTCAGCTTCTCGCGCCGTGCCACAAAGGCGGCGGGTGACTCCGTCCAGGAGGTCACGGCGGCGATGCAGAAGCCCACGAAGCGGGAGGACTATATTGAGACGAGCAGACTGTTCATCTCAAAATCCTTCATCGCCTTCGCGGTGATAGGGGCGATCCTTCTGGGCCTGTTCTGCTATTACATAGCCTGGCCCTTCATACTGAGCCACTTTCTGACGGCCAGATTTTACGTGGAGGATGACCGGGTGGAGAACTGGACCGGACAGGTCATAGTCTACGCCGACAGGGACAAAACGATCCCCATGTACTCCGGAAGGCTTGAGGACGGCCTTCTTGAGGGGCAGGGGAAGGAGTACGACGGGGAGGGCCGGGTGTCCTACGAGGGACCCTTTGTGGCCGGGGTGAAGTCCGGAACCGGCAGGAGCTATAAGGAGGGTGTGCTCCTCTATGAGGGGGGCTTTGAGGAAAACAAATACCAGGGCAGTGGCACATTGTACGAAAACGGCCTGGCGGTTTATCAGGGCCGCTTCAGCGAGGGCCTGTTCGAGGGCCCCGGGACGGCCTGGTCCGACGGCGCCAGGATATATGAGGGCAGCTTTTCAAAGGGCCTGTATAACGGCCAGGGCACGGAGTACTACCCGAACGGTGAGGCCATGTATAAGGGCGGTTTCGCGGACGGGAAATTTGACGGCACAGGCACCCTGTACCGCCAGGACGGCTCCGTGCTATACACCGGCGGCTTTGCCGACGGCAAATATAACGGCCAGGGCGCTGTATATTTGGAAAACGGCGACAGGATAGAGTCGGAATTTGTCAACGGCTCCGGCGGCGACCGGATCCGGTGGTATATAGACGGGGAACTCTGGTACGAGGGCGGCGCCGACGACCTCACGCCCGACGGCTTCGGGACGGTCTACGCCCCCAGCGGCAAGGCGATATACAAGGGCGCCATGGACAGGGGCAGTATAGACGGCCAGTGGCTCCTTTCCCTGAAGGCCGACGACCTCCGGGAGGCGTTCTGCGAAGCGTCGGTATCAGAGACGAAGCGCAACGGCGGCGGCTTTTTGATGATAAATAACGACCTCGGGCTCACGGTCCTGAGTACCTACCGCACCGACGAGGGGGACCCCGGGGCATTCAGAGGCTGGCTCTCCCCGGAAGGCGCCGCCTTGCGGCTCCTCCCCTGGCAGACCCGGGAGGAGGCCGAGGAGTGGGCGGAAAATGTGGGGGATAAGCTCATTGAGAGCGACCGGTCCCACGGCACGATATATGTCCCCGGCGGTGGAGTGGCGGGCGACTTTGCCCAGAGCGTCTTTTTCTATGAGGGACACAACATGTCCCTCGTCTGTCCGGAGGAGGAGTCGCCGCCGTTTATGATAGTCTGGGCCGTGATCGGCGGCCTTGACGCGCCTGAGGTCACCATGGTGGACGGGGCGCTGTCCTCGGCCCAGCAGACCGTTGGCGGACTTGCGGAGGCCCTGAATAAGATGGGCATCGACGTGCCCTCCACCGTCGGCGGGGGCGGCTCCACAGGCAAAAAGAAGCCCCCCGCAAACGTGACGGCCATGCTGTACGCCGTGAAGGACCTGGACGAGGGACAATCGCTGATGGACGCCCTCATAAACGCCTGCGCTTACGACCAGGCCGCCGCGGCCCTTGGGGCCTCACGGCCTCTGCTGGAGCTTATGCTGGAGGAACAGCGGACCAGATATAGCCGGGGCCTTGCGGACGAGACCGCCGTAAGTGACGCCGCGGCCGCCGTAGAGGACCTGGACCACCGGCTAAATCAGCTCGATATTATGCTCCGGCAGGCCCGGGTCACCGCCGAGGGCCTGACGGGGGTGAATGTGGAGGGCCGGGACCTGACGGCGGTGATGCTGGCGACGGACCTGAGCAAATTGAAGGCAGACGACCTGTACGACGCGGCAATCCAATACGCCACGGATCTGGCCGCGGGCCGGTACGAGGTGGACGCGTCCGCGGTAATTACGGAGGTAAAACTTAAGACCCTGGACCTGACCATGGCCTATGACAGACTCACCCAGGCCCGGAGCGCCCTTGACAGGAGCGCCGAGGCCCTGACGCGGGTGACCGACGCCTACGCCACGGGAGAGGTGGGCAGATCGGAGCTGTACAGCGCCCAGTGCGGCGTAAACGACGCCGTAGCCTCCCTTTTCCAGGCGGTAGCCTCGTGCTCAGGCGCGTTCAACAGCCTCAACACCCTGTCCGGAGGGTGGCTGGCGGGAAAGTACAGCTGGTACCCGGGACCCTTCGCCGCCCTGAGGGACGCCAGCGTGGCGGAGGCCGTCGCCGAGGCGGAGGAGAACGCCATCCAGGACCCTTGGATAGACGAGTATCCGGAGGACCCCGCCGCGCCGGGGGAGGACGTCCCGGCGACATGACATGGTAACCTACGCCCTTGCGGCAGACAGGAGGACGATATGGCAGATTACACGGCGCTCGTGGAGGCCGGAACGGCCCTTGTGGAGCTGCTTCGGGACCGGCTCACGCCGGAGCCCGTGGCCGACAGGGAGCTGATAGCCCTCTGCTCCCCCCACGAGAACGAGAACTATCAACTCACTGTGTGGCTTTTTCAGGTGGAGGAGGACAACCAAAACGGCGATAGCGGCTACCGGCAGGTCGGCCGCGACCTCCAGCGCGTAAGCCCCGCCCGCTACAACATGAGATTTCTCGTGACGGCCCACTCCAAGGCCCCCCTGCAGCTACGGGAGGCGGACCGGTACAGGCTTATCGGCGCGGCCCTTCAGGTGCTGAGGGACCACCCCTCCATCGACGCTAAATACCTCAGCGGCTCACTGAAGGACCGGAACGCCAGAGTGTGCGTGATGCTTGAGCGGACCCCTATGGAACAGCTCCTTAAAATATGGAACGACGACTCCAAAAGCTACAAGCTGTCCTTCGTGGTGCTCCTGAGCAACGTGGAGATCGACTCCCGCCGTGAGCGCCGGGTGACCCGGGTCACGGACGTCACGGTCGACACGTCGCTTATCGGGGAGGGAGGAAGATGAGCGTAAGCGTCCACGCCGACGCCGTGATCCTGGCGCGGGACAGCTACACCGGCGACATATTGGCCCCCTCCGGCTTCAAATGCGCCCTTGACGGGCGGTCATACAGGCCCGTACTTAAAAAAGAGGGCTACCTTGTGCTGGTGGACCTGTCGCCGGGCATACACAGGCTTACGCTGAGCCGCCGGGGATACGCGGACGAGCAGGTGGAATTTAAGGCCGGTGACGGCACGGCGGAGCTGAACGTGACAATGAAGCCCTGCTGTCCCCTCCCACCGGGAGCGACCACACTGCGGGTGACCGTCACCGGAAACGGCCGGGCCGTCGGGGGAAAGCGCCTCTGGCTGGCCCTCGCCGCGGAGCCGGAGATAAAGCTGGCCCAGAGCTCCACCGCGCCGGGCGACACCAGGGCGCGGCTATATACCAAGCGCCCCGGAGCCGTGACGGCCCCGGCCACGTACCTCATCGAGGACGGCCCGGACAGCGAGCTCGTCACCCTTCGGGAGCTTGATGGCGAGACCGGCGACTTCGCCGCTCCCCTTGAAAAAGACCACCTCCGGGGCCGGCGGCTGCTCCCGGCCCAGAGCTATCGCACGGGGCCCGACGGCATCTTTACCGCGGTGCTCCGGGCCCCATGC
The DNA here is from genome assembly GCA_947631395.1 of uncultured Oscillospiraceae bacterium. Taxonomy (GTDB): domain Bacteria; phylum Bacillota; class Clostridia; order Oscillospirales; family Oscillospiraceae; genus RUG626. Next base: position 29,341 of record CANRLF010000006.1, on the reverse strand, counting down.
GAGGTGCTCATATTTGATGACCGCCAGAAGCTCCTTGCCACCGGCGCACTCATGGACGGTGAGAACAGTATGGCCGTCACGGTGACGTGACGGCCCGGCGTCGGGCGGAGCGCCCGAGGGCTTTACTGACCTTTTTCGACAGTCTGAGAAAAGGAGAACGATATGGCAAATCCTATGGTAATGACGGCAATGTGCACCTGTTCCTTTGGCATGACCCCATGCCCGCTTACGGTGACGAGCAATCAGACGGTGATGATGTCAAAGCAACCGGCGGCCACGATAATGGACAACAAATTCCCCACCTTCGGCATGTGCTCCAGCCTTGCAAACCCCACCGTGGCCTCCGCCACCGCGGCGGCCCTCGGGGTGCTGACCCCGATGCCCTGTGTGCCCGTGACCGCGGCCCCCTGGGTACCCGGAGCGCCGACGGTGCTGGTGAACAAAAAGCCGCTTCTTAATAACACAAGCAAGCTCATGTGCGCATGGGGCGGCGTCATCCAGGCCGCGATGACCCCCGCCATGACAGTCAAGACGCCCTGAGGGATGAGATATGGAAGATCAAGAGTTTGACGTGCCCGCCCGGGAGCTTGACCGGGGCTATGCCAGCCAGTGGGAGCTGATGGACGACATCTTCGCCTGGCTGGACCTGACGCTTTACTTTTTCTACCGCCGGCACCAGTGGGTCGGCCCGAAAAACGACCTGCGCAATATGATGGGCCTCGTGGTGAGCCGCGAGGAGTTCGAGCACAACCTGACAAAGGCCGCCCAACGTGGCTTAAATTCCCGGCTGGACGCCCTGGAGCGCGCACAGCTTTCCGGAGCCGTGGCCGTCATCAGGACGCGCCTCAGCCGCACAGCGGAGCGATTTCCACTTATCGCCCTGCCTGAGCGGTGCGGACTTGACGCCTTTGACCGCGGGTGCCTGGCCATGAGCTACGCCGTGGCTCTGGACGGGAAATATGAAAAGCTCCTGGCATATCTACAGGACGATATAAATCGCAAGCTCCCCACGGTGTCCCTGGCCACTCAGCTCTTCCTCCCGGAGGGGGAGAATATGGAGGGCTTCCTGTCCCGGTTTTACCGCCGTGACGCCTTCACGGCCCTATTTGACAGCGGCGAGCTGGCGGCGGGGACGCTCCTGCTAAGGCCGCTGGTACTGGAATTTCTCAGCACCGGCGAAATCGCCCGGGCCCCGGGCCTGCGCCTTTTTGACGGGAAGCGCCACAGCCCCGCGGGACCGCTGGTCACGGATACCGAGATAGCAAAGCGCCTGGACGTCCTCACGGCGGAGCCCGGGAAACGCGCCGTGTGCATCACCGGCGGCCCCGGCTCGGGAAAGCGTCTTCAGGTGGAGCACCTGTGCGTAAGGCGCGGGAGCCGCTGTATATTCGTGGACCTCGACTGCGACGACCGGCTCGACAGGGCCGCCGACGGCGTACTGGCCGCCCGGATGACCGGCGCGGACATCGCCTTCGGCCGCCTGGAAAGCCCGGACCGGGACGGCGGCACGCCCACGGAGCCCCGGCTCATCCGGGACATAATGGACCTTGAGCCAAGCTCCGATAACGTATTTTTCCTCACGGAAAGCCCGATGCGTGTCCGGCTTGAGCGTGTGACCGTGGAGCTGGATATACCCGAGACCGATGAGGACGGCCGGATACGCCTTTTCAAGGCGTACCTGGGCGACATGCCTCTTGAGGACTCGGTGACCGTGGAGGAGCTGGCGGCCAAGTTCCGCTTCTCGCCGCGTCAGGTGGAGGCCGCCTGCCGTGAGGCCGTAGGCGTCACGCGGCTTGACGGCGGTGACCGCGTCTCCGCGGAGGAGATACACCGGTGCTGTTTCCGCCAGGCGGTCCACAGACTGGGCGACCTGGCGCGCCGGGTGCGGCCAAATTTCGGCTGGGACGACGTGGTCATGCCCGAGGAGCAGAAGGAGCTCCTAAGGCGGGCGGTAGGCCATATAAAATACAAATACCGGGTCTATAACCAGTGGGGCTTCGATAAGAAAATCGCCTATGGCCGGGGCCTGAGCGTCCTTTTCGCCGGAGCTCCCGGCACGGGCAAGACCATGTGCGCCCAGGTCATCGCCACGGAGCTTAATATGGAGATGTACAAGATAAACATCTCCCAAATAGTCTCAAAGTATATCGGCGAGACGGAGAAGAACCTTCATGACGTGTTCACCGAGGCCCGGAAGTCCAACTGCATCCTCTTTTTCGATGAGTGCGACGCCCTGTTCGGCAAGCGCGGCGAGGTGAAGGACGCCAACGACCGGAACGCCAACGTGGAGGTGGCTTACCTCCTTCAGCAGATCGAGGAGTACGACGGCGTGTGTATCATGGCCACGAACCTTATCGGCAATATGGACGAGGCGTTCATGCGCCGCGTGACATATGTGGTGCGCTTCCCATTCCCGGACGCCCGGGCGCGGGAGGAGATATACCGCCGGACCGTGCCCGACGCGGCGCCGCTCAGCGACGACATCGACTGGGCGTTCCTGGCGGAGAGATTTGAGCTGGCCGGAGGCCACATCAAAAATATCGTCCTGTCGGCGGCGTTTATGGCCGCCGGGGCGGGAGAGCCCATCGGCATGAGGCACCTTCTGAAGGCCGCCGTGGGCGAGATGAAGAAGAACGGGATAGTCGTGGTGCGGGAGGAGCTTCGCGAGTACGCGGACCTTCTCGACTCTTGAGCGGGAGGTGCGGCAATGAAAAACGGCAGGGGGCGCGGACCCGGGCTGGCCCCGTCTTTAGTGGCGGCGGCCGTGGTGATGGGCCTTGTGCTGGCGGCCGCCTCCATATTCGCCGGGGCGATTTGGTACACCGGCAACGCTGCCCGGGAGCGCGGAGAGCTGGGCATGGAGCTGGCCCGTAAGCTGGCGGGGAGCTTATCTGACGCGGACCTTACGGATACCGCGCTTGCCGAGCGCCTCAGGGAGATACGGGACGGGGCCGGAGCCAGGCGGGTATACATATGCGCCCCGAGCCGCAAAGCCAACCCCGTGATCGTCAGCAGTGAATACGACGCCTCCCAGCCCGGCTTTGACCTGGGCCTATACACCCTCGAGGACCTTCTTGAGGGGGCGGAGGTGGGGCCGCGCGCATGGGCCGGCAACTCCGCCGTCACGTCCCCGGCCCCGGTGATCATGGGCGATAGGGTATATTACGCCGTGGTGGAATTTGACATGAGCCCCACCGTCAGGCGGACCCGAATTTACTCCGCCGCGGCTATGGGCGGGGCGGCGATACTGGCGCTGATGCTCGGGGCGCTGTACCGGCTTGTTGTGAAAAAGACCGTCGTCGCCCCGGTGAACAGCCTCACTGCCGCCGCCGCGGAGTACACCGGCGGCGAGAACCGCCAGGCCTTCTCAAAGCTCCGCTTCACCGCCAGCCCCGAGTTTGCGGCGCTGGCCGACTCCTTTCGCGTTATGCTGACGGAGATCGAGGCAAACGACCTCCGTCAGCAGGAGCTTGCGCTGGAGGTCCAGAGGAAAGAGAACGACATGGCCCTTGCCCGCGAGATAAACGACGCCATCCGCCCAAAGGAGCTTCCGCGGGACCGGGACTACCCGTTTCGCCTGAGCGGCGACACGCGGGGCGAGGGGCGGCTTTTGAACGGGTGCTTTTACGACTATTTTGTGGACGAAAATCAACGGCTCGGCTTTATCACGGGGGAGGCCTCCGGCGACGGCATATCTCAGGCGCTTTTTACCGTCATCGCCAGGACCGCCCTGAAGAGCCGCCTGAGCTCCGGCCTGTCGCTGGAGGAGTCCGTCAGCGCCGCCAACCGTCAGCTCTGGGAGCTGAGCGGCGGGGCGATGTACTTGAATGTCACGGTGGGCGAGCTGGACGGCGTCACGGGACGTATGAAGCTCGTCAACGCCGGCGCGTGTCAGTCCCTTTTCATGCGCTTTGCCGACGAACGCTACGTGGGCATCGACGTCATGCCCCAGGCGCCTATGGGCCAGAACGAGAACGTGTCCTACACCGCCACAGAGCTGGAGCTCAATCAGGGCGACAGGCTCTTTCTGCACACCCGGGGCCTGGAGGACATCGAGGGCAGTGACGGACGACCCTTCCGCTTCGAGCTGAGGAGGGTCCTGAACGAGCCTGCCACCCGGGCCGCGGAGCTTGATGACCAGCTTAGGATCGTCAGCGACGCCGGCGGGGCTTTCGCCAGGGACCTGCGGTCCGTGGGCCCCTACGCCCTCATGGCGCTGGAATATTGCCGCCGTGACAGGATGAAGGCCCACTGCGTCATAACAGCCGACGCCCGGGACGCCGGTGAGCTTTTGAATTTCGTGGGCCAACAGCTCACCGCCAACGGGGTGGAGCGGAAACAGCTTGCCAGGACGCTTGTTATGATGGACGAGCTCATGGCGCTGTGCCGGGGCCGTGCCGACGGGGAGGCCCGCTTCATGGTCGAGTGCGCCGTCAATGACGACCTGGCCGTGTTCCGTATCCGAGGCCCCATGGGCGGCGTGGACCCCATGACCGACCCCGGTGTCCACTCGGACGCCGCCGACTTCATCCGCCGCAGCTGTGAGCGTGTCCTGTTTGAAAAGCTCCCCGACTCCGACGCCGTCACGGTCGTACAAAAAATACGGTCCCGGGATCTGAAATCCTGATCTCAAATCCCGGGACCGTATGTTCTTTTCATAGCTCTTAAATTTACGGCTCGTCTGTGGCGATGCGTTTTGGGATGAACACTGACGCCGTGAACATCCTCCCGTCGGAGCGAAAGACGGCCTTCCCGCCGTGGCGGCGGGCCACGTCCTGGACGGTGGCAAGGCCCAGCCCCACGCGGCCCCTGGCCTTCCCCGAGAGATACGCCCCGTGGCGGCGCCGGAGGCGGGCGGCGCAGGAGTTGCCTATCACCAGCGACACATAGCCCTCGGCGCAGTAGCTCCTGCCACGCAGCCACCCGTTTTCCTGGCCGCGGAGGGCCTCCACGGCGTTTTCCAGAAGGTTGCTCAACACAAGGCACAGATCCGCCACAAGCTCCTCCCCACAGCCGTCAAACCGGAGGCTCAGGTCCGCCGTCACCCCCAGCTTCGCCGCAAGGCCGCTGTAATGCTCCACAAGCGCCCCAATGACCCCGTCACCTTCGGTACCGGCGGTGGAGGGCGCTCCGCTCAAAAGGGCGAAATGGCGCATGTCGTGCCGTAGCCTCCTCAGCTCCTCCACGTCCCCCAGCCCGTGCCGGTAGCTCAGCGCCACGACCTCGCGCAGGCGCGCGTTTTCCCGCCTTGACCGGCTGAGCACGACCCCGAGCCTGCTGGCCAGGACCGCCAGAGCCAGCGTGGCGGCGGCAAAAAGGGCCAACAATATTTTCATGGTCTGCTCCACGCCTTTTTGTACGTCCAGTTTATGAAGTCATCCCGCACCTTGCCGGGGCTTCCGGCCCTTATTGGCACGAGCTCGCCGTTAGTCAGCCGAAAATCGCTGTTTTCGATGGCCTTCACGTAATTCATATTGCAGAGATAGCTCTTGTGGCACCGGAGAAAATCCTGACTGTCAAGGTCGGAGGTCAGGTCGTTGAGACTCCGCCGCGTGACGACCGTCCTGTCCTTCAGGTGTATGTATGACTGGTGATCCAGAGTCTCGATGTACATTATGGACGTTATGGGAAGCTCCGTCCACGTCCCGTCAGAGCACACCCGCAGGGACCTGAGCTCCTCGGGCATGTTCTGAAGATACCAGTCCATTGCCCGGGCCAGGTCCTCCGCCGTCACGGGCTTGACCAGGTAATCGCTGGCCTCCACCTCGAAGCTGTCCAGCCCGTGGTCGGTGCTGGTGGTGAAAAAAATAATGGCGCACCGCTTATCGAGCTCCCGGAGCCGCCTGGCGGCGTCCACCCCGGAAAGCCCCGGCATGTATATGTCGAGGAACAGTATGTCCGGCTTCTCCGTCCCGTCAAGGCAGTCCAGAAGCTCCCCGCCGGAGGAGTAGAGCCGCATTCTGGCGTCGATCCCCCTGGGCTGACAGTAGTCCCTGATGAGGCGGGCAAGCTCCACCCGGTCCTCCTTCAGATCGTCGCAGATCGCGATATTCAGATCCATTGGCTGTTATCCCTCCGCAGTAAGCTTCATATGTACGGACCTACTAGGCGATGGGCTGGTCCCAGATCTGCGCAAGTTCCTGAACAGCGGAGCACACGCTGTCCCTCATGCTCCGCCCCACCGGGACGTCCCGACCGTTATCCAGCCTCACCCCACCGCCACGGAGCTCCCGGACGTGATAGCGATTGACCAAGAAGCTCCGCTGGCACCGGAGGAACACTCCCTCCGGCAGCCTCTCGCTCAGGTCCCGCAGGGACTCCCTGGTCTGAAGGCCCTCGCAGTGCGTGTGGAGTATCGCCCCGTGCCGGTCGCTCTCCGCCCAGATGAGATCGTAAAGCGGTATGCTCCGCCGTGTCCCGCCGCACATGACCTCCACGCGCTCCAGCTCGTCGTGCCACCTTGCGATGTACCTGTCCAGCAGGCGCTTCAGGTCCGCAAGACGCACGGGCTTTTTCAGAAATCCCGCCGGGTGCACGGCGTAGCTGCCGATGGCCCTGCCGGATCCCGCGGCGCACAGCACCAGGAGCGGCCGGCGTCGGCCGCCGGTGAAAAGCTCCTCCGGCAGCGGCTCGGGGCTCTCCAGATCCCAGATCAGCACCCCGGAGCCCGGCGGAGGCGCCGCGCCCGGCACCAGAGCCCGGGCGTCAACAGGCACACGCGCGAGCTCCGCCCACCGCAGTATCGCCGCGACCGCGCGGCTGTCCTCTTCGGAGGTGGACATATGCACAGTGAAGATCACAGTCCCACCCCCGCCCGCCGCAAATCCCCCGCACCCTACGGCGTCGGCACGGCTATAACCTACTTATATATGTCCTAAGTTCGACATTTTGTTACACCATGTCATGGCGAAAAAATAATAACCCCCGGAAAACCGAGAGTTACGAATGTTTTTCCCGCGCGCGGTCATATGAGCTCATTTTCGCCCGCGGGCGACTTTAAGGAGAAAAAATTTTGGGGTAGTGTTAAAATATACACAAAACGACATATGCCTGCCCTTGATTTTCGCGGCGGTTTTCGGTATCCTTATAATATAGAAAGAGATCGCCGCGGGGAGGGGAGAGCGGTATGCGCGAATCGTTCCTTGGAGAGATAATCCGCCAGAGGAGAGTCGAGCTCCACATGACGCAGAAGCAGCTGGGGGAGGGCATATGCGAGCAGGTGACCATCTCCAGGTTTGAGCGTGGGACGCAGATGCCATCCCGGAGCAAGATAAAAGCCATCCTGCAACGGCTTGGACTGCCGGATGAGCGGTTTTACGGGCTCATCAGCAGGAACGAGGAGCATATAAAAAGACTTCAGAATGAAATCCAGGCGGACATGGAGCGGTTTGATGCCGCCGACAGCCAGGAGCGAGCCAGTATCCGCGCGCGCGTATTGGAGCGCGTGGCCAAGCTTGAGGGCATGATCGAGAGCGACGACAGGGTATCACGTCAGTTTATAATGCGCGCAAGGGCATGTCTGGATGACACGTCGGGATACGAGGTCCGGCTGAAAAGACTGATGGAAGCAATTCGCTTGACTGTTCCGCGCTTCAACCTGGACAATATAGACCGCCACCGGTACAGCGGGGAGGAGCTGGCCGCCATCAAGCAGATAGCGGAATGTTATTCAAAAATGGGCCGGCGGAGCATAGCGATAGATATATACGCTCAGCTGCTCCGGTATATCGAAAACTACTATAAAAGCATGAGGGACTACGGCGGCAAGTTCTGCATGGTATCCCACTGTCTCTCAGCGGATCTGGCCGGGGAGGCCCGGTATGAGGAGGCCATCGCGGTGGCCGACCGCGGCTGGCGCGTCTGCGTTGAGTACGGCCATTATCAGTATCTGGCGTCACTCATAGCCGTCATGGCGGAATGTTGGTACAAGCTGGGCGACCGGGAAAAGAGCGCGGGGCTATATCTTCAGGTGTATTATATTTACAAAGCGGCCTCGGACGACCGCCACAGGGAGCTTATCGGGGAGGAAATGAAGGAGCGCCTGGACCTGGAGCCCCCCGGCTGACCGTCATGCCCTGAGCGCGGCAAAGGACCCATCAGCGAGATCGAGGGAGGACCCGCGGATATGTCCGTTTTGGGCACAGATAGAGAACGCCGTCAGAGAGGAGAGAGCGGTATGCGTGAGGTGTTCCTTGGGGAGATAATACGCCGGCGAAGGCGTGAGCTTTATATGACGCAAAAACAGCTCTGTGAGGGCATATGCGAGCAGGCGACGATCTCCAGGCTCGAAAACGGACAGGAGATGCCGTCCCTGAACGTGATAACTGCCATCCTGCAACGCCTGGGACTGCCGGACGAACGGTTTTACGGGCTCGTCAGCAGGAACGAGCAGCGGATAAAGAATTTGAGGGACGAGATCGAGATGGACGGGGTAAGATATGCCCGGGCCGGCGATGAGCGGCGCCCGGCCATCCGCGAGCGCATAATGGCGGGGCTTGCCGAGCTCGAGGCGTTGACAGAGCCCGACGACAAATTGACCCGCCAGTTCGCGCTCCGGATGAGGACCTTCGTCACCGAAACGTACAGCGATGAAGAGAAGCTGAATATGTACATGGATGCCATACGCGTGACTGTGCCGAGATTTGATCCGGACAATATAGGCGCCTTTCGATACAGCGGTGAGGAATTGACCGTTATCAAAAATCTGTCCATAGAATATTTTATGACGGGGCAACACGACAAGGCGATCCAAGTCAACACGGAACTTCTCAAATATATCGCGGAACACTATAAAAGCGTGAAGGGTTATCCCGGAAAGTTCTGTATGGTCGCCTGTTGCCTCTCAATAGACCTGGGCACTATTGGCCGGTATGACGAGGCCGCCAGGGTGGCGGAGCGGGGCTGGCAGGTGAGTGTCGAGCACGGACAGTATCAATTCCTGCCGGACTTTATTGCGGTCCTGGCGGAGTGCAAATACATGGCCGGGAACTTAGATGAGAGCGCCCGCCTCTATTTTCAGGCGTACTACTTATATAGAGCGACCACCAACGATCGCAACCGGGAGATAATAAAGCGCGAAATGAAGGAGCGCCTGGGCCTGGACCCGCCTTACTGACCGCCTTCTCCGGACTGACCCGGCAGATCCGGGGCTATCGACGCCGTCGTAAAGGCGTCGCCGTCCTGCCCCGCGGGCTCGGTATCTTGCGTCAGCTCAATTTCCGTGGAAGGCCGATCGGCCTCCGGCGGCTCCTGCCCCACAAAGGGCGCGAGGGCCAGCCACAGGGCCAGGGCGCACAGGATGGAGGTTAGCTTTTTAAACATAGTTGATCCTTCTTTCTTAATGTTATATTTCAAATTATACATCACGGTAAAGCGAAATTCTATATCGTATCATGTATATTTGCGGCGTTACGGTAAAGCACCAAAGCACGAGCCCTCCGTGCCTGCCAAAAATCTCTGCCTGCCGGGTCCCCGGAGGTGTGTATTTCTTTAAATATTTAAAAAATGCACAAAACGACGTGGGTTCACCTCTTGATTTTCAGGACGGTTTTCGGTATCATTTGAGTAAGAGGCGCTTACAGCCGCGACCGGGCAAATCCCAAATATTGTTAAATTATGTCATTTTCGCCGATCGTGGCCCAACATATTGTGTTTAAGAGCTTTGCTGATTTCGACATTTCCAATTAAAACATTGTGTTTTTTAAGAAATTTCTCCACTTTTCTGCATTTTTCCTCTTGCAAAGTTTGGGAAGATGTGGTAAATTATTGGCATAAAAAGGATGGGGGTCGGGATAAATGGGAAGAGAAATACGGATCCTTTTAGTCGGCGCGGACCAGGACATGCGAAAGCTCCTTACGGCGTGTTTTGACCGCGAGGCGGATATGCGCGTGGTCGGATCCACGTCCAGAGGCGCTGAGGCCGTCGAGCTCATGGACGGGCTATCGCCTGACGTGGTGGTGATAGACGCGGAGCTTGCTGACATGGACAGACCGGGGCTTCTGGAGCGTTTGGCGCTGATGGACGAGGACGCGCGGCCGGCCACGGTGACGATCTCAAAATACCGGGACCGTCAGAGGCCCGATGCCGCCGTGAGGCCCGCGGACCTTCGGACGCTGGCGGAGCAGATACGCAGATCGGCCCATCTGCGGGTCGCTGGAAAGCCGGAGTGGGCCGTCGGCACGGGAGGCGAATACGGCCTGATTATAAGCGCCACCCGGATACTCCGGGAGCTGTCCGTGCCCACACATCTTGCGGGGTACTATTACCTTCGTGAGGCCGCAGTAATGACGGCGCTGAACGTGAACCTCATCGGCGCGGTGACAAAGGAGCTCTATCCTGAGGTCGCGAAAAAGTTCGGCGTGGCGCCAAACCAGGTGGAGCGGGCCATGCGGACGGTCATCGAGTACGCCTGGACCGCCGCCGACGCCTCCGCCATCTGGAAATACTTCGGCCCCAGGCAGTCGCGCAAGCCCTCAAACAGCGAGTTCATCTCCGTCATCGCGGACAAGCTTTTCCTCCAGCGCAAATACGTGGAGTGCATAAAATGACCTTCTAATATTGGCATTCCTCAGCCCGGAGGGACAGCGAACCCCTCCGGCGGGGAGGCATGGAGGATTTCCCGGATTTTTTAAGATCCGGGAAATTTTTCTGCTCCTTGCCGCGCACGGCCCGCGGACGGCGGCGATTTTTGTTGCTTATGGAGGACGGTTGTGGTATACTTGTACAGGTATTTTATAGTAATGAGGGGGAGAGAGAAATGAGAAGGGCGATTATCCTTTTTACCGCCCTGACCCTGCTGGCGCTGACCGGTATTCCGGTGTTTGCGGCTGGAAACGAATTTGAGATCGACGGGGAGGGTACCCTTGTCAAATACAACGGTCCCGGCGGCGACGTGGTCATCCCGGACGGCGTGAAGGCCATCGGGGATAGGGTGTTCTACATGATGGAGGGTATAACAAGCGTCACCTTCCCGGAAAGGGGCCTTACAGCCATCGGCGATCACGCGTTTTACGGATGTTCGGCGAAAATGCGGATCTCTTTTTCGGAAAACGATCTGCTCATTGGGGACGCGGCGTTTTACGCCTGTAATAATGTGCAGGAAATATCTATTTCAGGAAACAATGTTACCATTGAGGATGACGCCTTTTACAGCTGCGACGGTATTGAATCGATCAGTATCTCCGGGAATAACGTTCGCATTGATGATGCCGCTTTTTATAGCAGTGACGACATCGACTCCATAGGTATCTCCGGGAATAACGTTCGCATTGATGATGCCGCTTTTTACAGTTGCGATGACATTAAGTCTATAGGTGTTTCCGGGAATGACCTCTTCATTGGTAATGCCGCGTTTTATAGCGACAGCGACCTGGAGTCCGTGCAAATTTCAGGAAGAAACGCGGTTATTGAAGCTTCCGCCTTCCGGCATTGCCGGGCGCTCAGATATGTCGTCGTCCCCAGGGACGTAAAATCCGTGGGCGCCGACGCCTTTGACGACTGCGGAGATGTGGTCATTTACAGCGTGGCCGGAGGCGTGCTGGAGAGCTACGCCAGGGAGAACGGCATCGCCTTTGAGGTCTATGTTGACGAGACAGGGGGCGGCGCCGCCACTTTGCCGGGATCGGATACGCCGGCCCAAACCGTGCCGGAGGGCCCTGACGATACCGGGCCCGCCACCTCGGAAAATCCCGGGCCTTACGCCTCGGAGGACACGCGGCCGGAGGACCCCGCCGGATCGGAGTTTCAGGTGGTGAGCGGCATTTTGACGGCGTACAACGGCCCCGGAGGCGACGTGGAGCTGCCTGACGGCATAACCGTCATCGGCAATCGGGCTTTTTACGGCAGGACGGATATTAAAAGCGTCGCCCTCCCGGACAGCGTGACATTGATCGACGCGGAGGCCTTTCGCGACTGTTCCGGGCTTGAGCGGATAACCTTCGGTGAGGGCATTGCCCACGTTGGCAAGGACGCCTTCTCGGGATGCACGGGCCTCACCCGCGTAGACGGGGCGGAGGCCAGCGGGGCAATCGCCCCGGAACTTTTTAAGGACTCCCCCTGGTACTTCCGGCAACAGCAGAGGGCTAAGCGGACAAGGACGCTCACTGTCCTGTCGGCGGTTGACGTGGTTGTGGTGGTTGCCGCCTTGGTTCTGCTGGCCGTTCTGAGAAAGAGAAGGCGGACCGGGAACGGGGAAACGGGCTGTGTTTGCCCCAACTGCGGCACAAGGCTTTCGCAGGAAAACAAATTCTGCTCCGGCTGCGGTCAGTCGGTCCACAAGGAGGAGAAAATATGAAACGGTTTCTTTGTATGCTGACGGTGCTGGCGCTTGCCCTTGCCATACTGCCCGCCGCCCGGGCGTCGGCCGCGGGGAGGCTCCCTTACGAGTCATACGGCTTCAGCGCGTATGACGACGGCGGCCATTGGAGCATGGATCTTACGGTGAAGTCAGACGGCAGCTTTTCCGGCAACTACGATAGTAGCGAGATGGCCGGAATGGTCCACTATGGCAATAGCTTCAGCGGCACCTTCACGGACATGACCCAGGTGAGGAACGGCGTATGGTCCATGCGGGTGGCCAACTTTACCCTGGAGACCCCTGCCGGGAAAAGCGAGGCGGGCCAGTATGGGATCACGACCACGTATATTGACCCTTACGATGCTCCCCACGTCAATGAGGTCTGGTATATCTACGAGCCCGGCGCGATCCTTGACCGGTGCGATTTGTGGGATTGTCAGCTCATCTCATATTACGGCGAGAGCGATCCGTACATGAGCTTCCACCTCTGCCGCGGCGAGTACTCCGAGGGGACCATCGCCTGTACCGGCTCCGCCTCCGGCTACATAGTCGGTGATGACCGCCGGTCGATCATGGAGGAGCTCCCGTACTTCGGCGACAAAAACGGCACAAAGCTCACCGCCGACCAGGCACGGGCCTTTGCCGACGCGCTGAAGAGTACTGGGAAGACGTATGAGCGCGTGACGCTGGCGGACTTTGGCGACGGCGTGCCGGTGCTGGTGGCCGGGGAGAGGAAATACGGCTACGGCGACGGGACAGGAAACGGGCTGTGCGCCAGCGTCTGCCAGTGGGACGGTGAGAGGGCCTACTGGTGGGACGAGTGCGACGAGGGCTATTACGGGGATATCCGTTACGCCACATTCTGGCCCGAAGGTATCCAGTTGGGCTTCAGTTTTCACGGCTCGGACGTGGGCTTTATGGACTGGGCCTGCTTTTACCGCGTCTCCGACGGAGAGATAAGCGAGGAGCCAGAATGGAGCTGGGTGCAGTCCTGCGTCTATGATACCGATTTTGAATATTTGGGTATCCCATATAACGAGGGCAGTAGCTTCAAGGACAAGTCGATGAGTCTCACTGAGGGCATGATCTCCGCGGGTGTATGGCCTCGGATGAAGCTCGACTGGAGCACTTGGGAACAAGATTACGAAGGCATCAGCTTCACCGTCGAGGGCGGCAATTATTCGCAGTTCGATTCGACCCACGACAGAGCGGCGGCCACGTACCTTAGTCAAATCGGCATCTCCTCGGATAAGATGCTCGCCCTTTTGGAGGCGTACGCGGAGCTTGACCCGGCGTCAAGCTACACATATCTCACCGTCGACGCCTCGGACGTCGGATACTCAAAGGCGGTGGAGGCCGCCGGAGGCAAGGCAGAGACGGTCTACAAGCTGGCCGAGGGGCTCTATTACGTGATAGTGAAGGACGGCGAGAGCTACACCGGGCACCTCGTGAAGGCCGTCATACGGGACGGCAAGGAGTCCTGGACGGTGCTCGAGTCCGGCGAGCTTATGAGTCAGGAGGAGCTTGACGGCTACATGACCCGTGGCCTGTCGGAGCCGAATATCCAGGTGGACTTTGAGGACGCGGCCAAAGTAAAAAGCGGCCGGGCGCTTGTAAGATCCGTAAGGAAGATGCTCGAAAACGTGGACGGCCTCCGGCCCAACGACGCGGCGAAAACCGCCCTCGCCCAGTACATCGAGACCGGCCTGTCCGCCGTGTTCTCCGCCACCGTTAAGGGCCGGGACAACACCCTGAAGCTCAGCGCGGACGTCGTCGGGAAAATAACCGAGGAGGCGGCGGACACCACCGGGGAGCTGAACGACATACTGAGGGACGCCGGGGTGACGCTCAACAAGGAGCTCGTCACCGTCTCGCGCCTGCTGTGGAGCGACGCGGACCCTGACGGCTCATGCCAGGTGACGGTGGACCCGGACATCGCCGGAAAGGTCCGCGGCAGTGTACAGCTCATGCTCGGGGACGGGTCCCACTGGATAGAGCTGGACGGCTCGAACATTGACGCGCTGACGTCGGCCCACGGCGGGATGACTATACAGGTATCAAAAAGCGGTGAGGTCTACGCCATCACGTTCGTTGACGGCGACGGCAAGGTCATCGACAGGTTGGAAGCTCCTGTGACCGTCGGCCTGCCGGCGGCCTCAGCCACCAGCACGGTAATGGCCGGTTACACCGGCGGCTCCACGAACTGGGGCGGCCAGTATGACGCAAGCTCCGGTACGCTGAGCTTTGACGTCTACTACTCCGGGACCTACGAGGTGGTGGACAACGGCGTGGAGATAAACGACATCGGTAATTTGGACTCCGAGACGCGCCAGGCCATAAGCTTCCTGGTGTCAAAGGGCTTCATGTCCGCCCCGGACGGGAGCTTCAGCCCCAACGGCACGGTCAAGCGTTACCACTTCACGAAATCTCTGGTGGGCATGTTCTTCGCCCTCAATGACTCCGCCGCGTCCACCTTCACGGATGTCCCGAGGGACAGTCAGTTTTACATCTACGTGGCCTCCGGACAGGAGGCGGACCTTGTGAAGGGCGTCTCGGATACCGAGTTTGCCGGGGACACGGACCTGACGATAGAGCAAATGCTGACCCTGACCGGCAGGACCCTTCAGGACCAGCGGGACTACGCGTCGGTTCAGGACCCGGACGCGTACCTTGTGGCCTTCACCGACGGCCGGGATGTGGCCGAATGGGCGAAACTCCACACGGCCCTGTCCATCCGCGAGGAGCTGGTGACGCCCGGCGGGATGCTCCACCCGCAGATGCCTGTCACGAGGGCCCAGGCCGCCGTCATACTGTACAGACTGTTCCTGAAGCTCCACACCGTCCGCCCCGTGGCACTGCCACTGCCGGAGCTCACGGTGGATGAGCTCGACGTTGACGGGCCGGAGGCTGACGGGGACGACTCCGTCGGCGTCGACTGGGTCGTGGTGGCGCTGGCCGCCGTCGGCGTGGCCGGCATAGCCGCCATCGGCGTTATGACCGCCATGGCAGTGAAGCTCAAGAAACGGCAGAAAAAATGACCCGGGGATCCCCGATAGACAGTAATATCCGGAGGACCACAGCCGCGAAGCTGACCGGTCCTCCGGATATTTTTGCGTTTATATCGTTTAAACTTCAGGCTGTGCCTCCGGCGCGGAGCCTGACTCCTCCTGCCTTGCGAGGGACACAATATTGCGCCACTTTTTCGTAAGGAAGAAGGCGGACATGGCGCACATGCCGAAGGTGAAGCTTATGGGGAAGGCCGCCATGAGGTACGCCCCGTCGATGTACCTGGCGATAAGATAGGCGCTGGGTATGCGTACCACCCAGAGCATCAGAATGTTTATGACCGTGGGGAAGCGTACCTCGCCGATGCCGTTGACGAAGGAAATCATGGCGTTGAATATGGCGAAGGGCCAGGTGAAGGGGATGACTATGCGGGTGTAGCGCACGGCCACCTCCAGGACCTCCGGCTCCCGATTGAAGAGCCGCAGGATATACGGGCAAAAAAAGAACATCAGCACCCCGGCGGCGCCGGTGATGAGCCCGGAGGAAAGCGGTATGACCCGGGCACCCCGGCGGATTCGGCTATAATTCCCTGCCCCCAGATTTTGACCGGAGAAGGTGGTGGCCGCGGAGGAGAAGGAGCTGATGGCCACGTTAGTTATGCCCGTGAGCTTTGAGGCCACGGAGCACCCGGCCATAAATATGTCCCCCTGGGCGTTTATAAGCGACTGGAGCAGTATGTGCCCCACGGAGTAGATGGAGTTATTCAGACCCAGAGGCAGTCCCACGGCGATTACGCGCTTGAGAATCCCCCGGTCAAGGGAGCGCGGAAGGACGGTGAATCCAAGGTCCGGGTACTTCTTCATTATGTACGCCACGCTGAAAAACCAGGAGATGAACATGGCCACCGTGGTGGACAGGGCCACCCCCGCCGCGTCCATGTGGAGCACCGCCACGAAGAAGAGGTCCAGCACCACGTTCGCGACGCAGGAGATGAATAGGAATATGAGCGATGCCTTGCTGTCCCCCAGACCGCGGAGTATGCCGGCATTCATGTTGTAGCCCATGTTGCCGAGAGTCCCGAGGAACACTATCCGCACGTATGTCACGGCGTCGCCCCAGGCGTCAGCCGGGCACCGCATGAGCTTCAAAAGCGCCGGCCCTAAGAACATCCCCGCCGCCGTGAGTGGCAGGGCGCACAAAAAGAGAAAGGACGTGGCGGTGGCGGCGCATTTTTTGACGTACTCCGTGTCCCCGTGGCCCACGCTCTGGGCCACTAATATTGAGACGCCGGTGCCGATGCCCAGGAATATGCACAGCAAAAGCTCCACCGGCTGGGCACTGGTGCTCACCGCCGCCAGCGCCACGTGGCCGCAGAAGTTTCCAACCACCATGGTGTCCACGGTGTTATACAGTTGCTGAAGGACGTTCCCTATGCATATGGGCAGGGCGAAGAGCACCACCTTGCGGAGGATGGGGCCCTCGGTCATATCTATTGTTTTCCCGGAGCGCATGAGCAAGACTTCCCATGTGATAAATTCAAATCGTGTTCGGTGCAATTTCAGATTATACTCTCCACCTACACGGCAGGCAATGGCGAAAACGGCTGAAAAAAGGCTTTTTCCCCGAAAAAGCCTCATTTTTTTCAATGTTTTCCGCTACGGTTCTTGCAAGATAGCGCGGGAGCGGTGTATTATATAGTGTGATCTCACTTTCGGAGGTAACGGAAAATGACTGTATTGGTTATCGACGCCCAGGGCGGCGGGATCGGCCGCCAGCTGGTGGCGTCCATTCGCCAGGAGCTCCCGGACGCCACGGTCCTGGCCGTGGGGACGAACACAGCGGCCACCGCCGCCATGCTGAGGGCCGGCGCCCACCAGGCCGCCACCGGCGAGAACGCCGTCGCCGTCGCCTGCCGCCGCGCGGACGTGATCGTGGCCCCGGTCGGGGCGGTGATCGCCGACTCCATGCTCGGCGAGATAACTCCCAAAATGGCCGCCGCGGTGAGCGGAAGCCCGGCGAAGCGCATACTCATACCCTTCAGCCACTGCGACAACGTGATCGTCGGCGTGGGCGACTATTCCCCGTCGGCGCTCATAAAGCTCGCCGTCGAGGAGCTGAAGGCGTAAGCTCAGACTTACCGGCCCTTCACGTCGATGACCACGTATTCCGAGAAGGTCCCGGTCTTGAAGGGGATTGCCCAGCCGGAAACCCCGGAGGTCACAATGAAATCGGTGCCGCCGCGGTGCTCAGTACCGTAGACCCGGTCGTTTGCGCCGATGGCAAGGCCAATGAGCCCCGCGGGGAAGATGTGACCCCCGTGGGTGTGACCGGATAGGACCAGATCGGCCCCGGAGCCCGCCTCGGCCTCGTAGTCATTGGGCTGGTAGTCCAGCATTATGATGTATTTCGACGTGTCGAGCTCGGATGTGAGCTCCCGGGCCTCGCGCCTGCCGGCCATGGACCTGTCGAGTCTCCCGGTCACGTAAAACCGCCCGTCCACGAGGACGCTTTCGTCCCGCAAAAGGGTGACGCCGTTTTTCTCAAGCTCGTCGCTGAGCTCCCGGGCGGTGAAATCCCGGTAGCCGAAATATCCGTTGTCGTGGTTGCCGTAGGCGAAGTACACCCCGTAAGTTGTCTTTACCCCGCCCAGGGACCGGCAGACGCTGACCATGTCCTCCCGAGAGGTGTCGTCGTCCACAAAATCCCCGGTGACCACCAGGATGTCGGGCTTTTCCGCCTCGATGCGGCGGCAGAGCTTTTCAAAGCTGTCCCCGTCCTGGGTGATGCCGAAGTGAGTATCGGCTATCTGGACTATCCTCAGGGCCGGAAGGTCCTTCCCGGTGGAGAGCTCGTAGCCCGTCCTGAATACGTGGTGGCCGCAGTACCAGCCCACGGCCAGATATACCGTGGTGAAGCACACGGCGACGATCCCCGCCCGGTACCGCCCAGAGCTCCGGCCCCGGCTAACGGCCGCCCCGATGAGGTCGCTCACGGCCCAGAACAGGGCGTAATGTAGCAGTACCACCGCCATGGTCGTGACGTTTATCAGGGCGAAGCACCCGATGGCCGCAACGGGCATGACCGCCAGGAGCCAGGACAGCCACCGATTCTTCATATTTTTTATGACGGGGAATTTATGAAATCTGGTGACCAGATAATATCCCAGCCCCGCGGCTATCAGCGCCAACACCCCGGAAAATATCGCAAAGCCCAAATCTCCGACCTCCTTTGGCATACTATACCGGATTATACTACCTCCATCCCACATTTTCAACAAGCCGCATATTCAAAATAAGCTTTTTCACCTTGACAACCGGCCCAAATCCGTATAAAATACCATGTACACGCCCTCGTAGCTCGGCAGGATAGAGCGTCCGCCTCCTAAGCACACGAACCATCAATCGCCTTTTCCCTCAAAAGCGGACAGTCCGCTGTTCAACTTAAGTCAATATGCCCTTGTAGCTCAGCAGGATAGAGCGTTCGCCTCCTAAGCGAAAGGCCACGCGTTCGAATCGCGTCAAGGGTGCCACCGAAAAACACCGATTTTTGCCACTGTTTTCGTCAGAAAGCACACAAAAACGGTGTTTTTTGTTTGTCCTGACGAAAATCGTCCTTTGTGCAAACACGGCTTTTTTCGTACACCAAGCTATATGCCGCTTTGCACTTCAATTAGCAAAAGTGCTCCGCCTCAGATGAGGATTGCGCAGGTTCAAGGTATGTCGCCCTTGCCAAGAGAACCCAACATTTTACTTTCTGCTAATCAAATTAGCAGGAGAGGGGGATTTTTCGGCCCGAAAAGGGGCCTCCAGCTAATTTGAGGTTTAGAGCCCTTAAAAAACTGCTAATTTCCCAGGCGGATGACGCCAGTTCAAACAATTTCAACAGTGCATATGACATATTCAGCCGGTCCAAACAGGGCCGGCTTTTTGTATTTCAGGCTTTATTAAGGAGGTTTTCAAAATGGTACAAATCAAAGTCAGATTCCCCGAATCCAAGAAGAAGCAGCGCAAAATTGCGGACAAGGTGCGGCATACGGCCTACGAGTGCGCGGAGGAACTTTGGGAGGCCATATGTATAAATCTTCCTGCCGCGTCAAAGGCGGGTCACCCCTTCGTCTAATCTCGGAAAGAGGGATTGTCTCCGCTGAATATGCGCTAAAAGTCGACCTCGCCGCTGAAGCGCAGTTTGTTTGCCTCTTTTGAAAGTCCATCGAACGCCAGCTCAAAGGCCCTGATATTAGGGCACGGCGTAAACGTATCTCCACCTACCGTATTTTTTATCGCAAACACAATATAGTCAAATAGATTATCATAGCCGTTCTCCTCTATTGTCTCGTGAAACGCGGCGGCAACCACGTCCGGCGGGTTTCTAAAGGCGCCGCACCCAAACGCGCCGAGGATCAGCGTGTCCGCTCCGTTGTCCAGGGCCGCTTCGAAAATATTCCGTGTTCGATGCATGAAAAGCGTTTTCAACTCCGCCCGGTCCATATGATTTACGTTATATGGAGCCGCACAGGTGATAACGTCCACCTGAAACCATTTTCTCTTCGGCATCAGCTTCGGAATATTGTCGTCCGTTTTAAAAACCGTGACTCCCGGCGTATAGATCAGCCGGTCGGAAAAGGTGAAATCCTCCCGCGAACGATGATACCCGTAATAATCCGCGAAGGGAGATGCCGTTAAGCACGTATAGAGATTGCTACTACGGCACAGGCATTCCTCCTGAGCCATGGCGCCTACGCTCACGCCGCCGCCCGGCGTCATGGGGTTTGCGAAGTTGAGTACTGCCGTTTTGCCGGAAAGATACTTCCTTGCGGCGGAAAACGTTGTGTTCTCCTCTACTACGATCTTTGCGCTGCGGCGCTTTGGCCGTTTTTGCGCTTGAAAATGTTCAAAATACACCTTCGACGCTCCGGCCGCCTTCTTCGTCAACCGCGCCATCGCGTGAGACTTGGAAAGCTCAACTGTGTCCAAGAACGACTCCACCAAAGCATTACTGTCCATCCTTATATCATCTCCTACATATCGTAGCATTGGTTTCTCTGACCGCTGTTGCGCTCTTTCCCGCATCCTCCCTGAAAAAATCATATAAGGTGATGCCAAGGCCTTCACAGAGCCTTTCGATAGTATCCACCGTGAGCTGGCCGCCCCTTTTCTCCGTTGTTTTAATCGTGGAGTGAGATACTCCGCTGAGTCTCGCCAACTGGTAGAGGGACATATTGCGCTCATTAAGTAATGCGTAAACCCGTGATACTGTGTCCATAGGTGCCCCTTTCAAAAGCCGCGAAGGAGCGGGACTCATGTAACAACACGTCCGGCGATGCGGAAAGGCGCGTTGGGAGATACGACGATAGGCGCATATTTCTCGTTATAAGACACAAGCACCGGCTGCATATGGACAGAGCCGTTGCTGTCGGTGAAGTCCTCGGCGCAGCCGACGTCAGGCTCCCGCTCATCGTACTCCTTTAAATACCCGTTCCCGTCATATTCAAATATTCCAACTTCTCCCGGCTCCAGCGTCTCGCAACGCTGGACCCATACGATTTGCCCGTCATGATAGACCGGCTCCATGCTGTTGCCGTTGACCCGTATTCCAAAATCCGCGTTTCTGGGAACGGCGGATTCCGGGAAAGATACCTTCTCAAACCCGCCCTCGTCGAGGAAATCTTCCGTACCGACAGAAGCCCCCAGGATGCCGACATCCACCTCCACATAAAGGACTTCACTGGCGGGCATTCTTCTTGGCTTGTAAAGCCCGGTAGCGACAAGGTCCTTCCGGTATTCGGCTACTTTCTTCATGCCGGCCTCGTTGAGCTCGTCGCTTTTTTTTGGCGCGCCTGTAAAGTATTCAATCCCGTCCTCTATCTCAAGGGCGTGGCAGATGGCGATCAGTTGATAGGCATTGGGGACGGAGCCTCCGAGCTCCCATTTCCCCACGCCTTGCCGATGGACAGTAAGACCGTATTCGGAAAGCAGTTCGGCAAACGCGGCAAGACTAAGTCCCCGCGAGGTCCGCGCCTGCTGGATACGCCTTCCTATATAATTATTCTCCCGCTCTTTAACAGAATCATATATTTGCTTCTTCGCCGGGTACACGGAAATGGCCGTACCCGGTTGTTTCTTTTTTCCCGCCATAGTAGCACCTCCTTCATATGAGATATTATATACACCCAAATACGCCTTGTCAAGAAGAAAGACGCCACTATGCTACATATGCGTACTTGACAGCTCCTATTAGTGGCGATATGATTCTCTCATATTCTTACAGGAGAGGAAAAGCAATGACCAATAGGACGATACTCCATGTGGATATAAACAGCTTTTACGCCTCCGTAGAGATGATGTTAAACCCGGTTTTGCGCGGCAAGGCCGTGGCCGTGTGCGGCTCCACCGAGGAACGGCACGGGATCGTGCTGGCAAAATCCGAGCTTGCAAAAAAGCCGGCGTCAAGACCGGCATATATGGGACGCTGAGACGCTTTTTAAGGCTATCGACTTATGTGAGGACGATATTCTCAAGCTGGCTCTCAACCTTTCCTTTGCCGGCTCCCTCCGCATGGGCGAGCTTCTCGCCCTCACATGGGATTGTGTTGAGATTTCCCCGGAGAGCATCAGCGCGGGCAAGGCGTATGTCTACGTGGACAAGGAGTTGCAGAGAGTGTCCAGAGAGGCCATGAGCCAAATCGAGGAACAGGGCATCAAGTTCAAGTTTCCGGCAGTGTTCCCCTGCTGTGCTACCGTTCTTGTTCTAAAGGTGCCAAAAACTAAAACCAGCGTCCGAAAGGTTTTCCTTCCCAGCGCAGTCGCGGAGATGCTTGTCGAGCGCCGGAAGGCAGTCGATGAGATAAAGGGGCTTTTGGGTGACGAATACAAGGAACCCAACATTTTACTTTCTGCTAATCAAATTAGCAGGAGCGGAGGATTTTTCGGCCTGAAAAGGGGCCTCCAGCTAATTTGAGGTTTAGAACCCTCAAAAAACTGCTAATTTCCCAGGCGAATGATGCCAGTTTAAACAATTTCAACAGTGCATATGACATATTCAGCCGGTCCAAACAGGGCCGGCTTTTTGTATTTCAGGCTTTATTAAGGAGGTTTTCAAAATGGTACAAATCAAAGTCAGATTCCCCGAATCCAAGAAGAAGCAGCGCAAGATCGCGGACGAGGTGCGGCATACGGGGAGGTGGTTCCCGGGATGAGGGGACGGCCTTGACAAAAGGCGCGAAATCGTATGAAAATGGAATAAGGTAAACTCAATATATTGAAAAAGACGCGGTTTTGTGATATGATTTAAAAAAGTAATTGCTCCGGAGATCAAATAATTGCCGGTTTATCATCGGATGTCTCCCCGCGAAGGCCGTCTTTGCGGGGCGGCATTATTTGAAGGCGTGGTGGGCACATGGAGATAACACTTTCGGGCGCGGACAGCGTGGTTTGGGGCGGCTGGACGCCGGAGAAGGCGGCGGAATTTCTGCGGGAGGAGCGAATCGACATCCGCACCTTTTCCGAGACGCTCCGGGCGCTCTATCCCCTTGCGGACCTTCAGCCGAGGCTCATACGGGAATTTTCGTCCCTACCCGGCGACACGGGCCCGGAGTCGGCGCTGAGAAAGGTGCGCAACTGGCTGACGGACAAGCACATGCCCACGGACAGGGAGGATATATTTAGGATAGCCTTCGCCCTGGGCCTCTCCGAGGGCGGTGTGAACAGGCTGCTGGGCCAGTCCACCGGGTGCGGCATACACTACCGGGACGGCCGGGACGTGATATACGCCTGGTTTTTGCGAAACGCCGGTACATACAGGCAGGCCCGGGAGTTTTACGCGTCCCTGCCTCCGGTAATATTTCCGGACGCGGTACCGCCGGGGGCCGGGACGAACGTGACTCACGAGCTTCAGGAGTCCTTCATGATGGTCCGCGATACGGAGGGGCTGAGGGCGCTGTACGAGTCGAAGCTGGGGCTTTTCGGGAACCTGCATCTGCGGGCCTACGGGTATCTGGACAAATATATGCGCCAGCTCCGGACCCCCACGGCCCAGATCGGCGGGAGGGCGGAGGCCAGCTACTCCGTGGAGGAGGTCACGGACCTATACCTTAAGATGGGTATGCCCAGGTCCCGGCCGCGGTCGGACCTGACAGTCACCCAGAAGCTCATAAAGCACAACTGGCCCAACCCCACGTATCTCAAGAACATCTGCGCCCGCAAGGAGGACGTGCCCAGAAAGCTCCTGCTTTTGCTCTACCTTGTGACGGAGAACGTGGTGGACTCGGGGTACAGCGAGTATGACGAGCCGTATATCACCGCCTCGGAGCGGTTTGAACAGCACTGGTGGACCCTGAACGCCATACTGAACGACTGCGGGATGCCGCCATTGGACCCCAGGGACCCCACGGACTGGCTGACCCTCTACGCCCTGGCCTCGGACTCCGAGCCCATGAGCGAGCGCATGGCCGCCGTAATAGAGCGGCTTTTTTCCGAATATTAAAGGCCGCCGGGAGGTGCTGTTTGCCCTTCCGGCGGCCTTTTTCGCGTCATGCGGCGTCAGCCGCCTTGGAAATACCAATGGGTATTCCCCGCGGCGCCTTCTTTGCCTGACACGAAAAATCCTCGCCGCTCGGTGTCTCCTTTTAAATGGGTATTAGTATGAAAAATCGTTTTACGGAAACGGAATGGACCGGCGGGAACATAAAGGTGTTACAATCCATTTTGTATAATTTGCCTGAAACAGGCGAAAAAATGAAAATTCAGGAGGAACACAAAATGGAAGCCAACACTACAATGACCTACTGCCAGAACGGCCACCCTTTCGATACGGCGAAATCCAAGGTATGCCCCAGGTGCGGGGCCAAGGCCGCGGGGGGATTTACCTCCACCGAGCCCGTGGGCGGCTCCGGCGCCACCGAACCCGTGACCGCGTACAAGCCCGGCTACACCGAGCCCGTGGGCGACACCAGCGGCGATTTCGGCGAAACCCAGACCGCCGGCGACGACGGGCGCGACCCCGTGGTGGGGTGGCTGGTGTGCGTCAAGGGCCCCAACTACGGAGAGGATTACCGCATCCACGCCGGCTACAACTACATAGGCCGTACCACCGGCGACATCTGCATCCACGGCGACGACAAGATATCCCGGGAGGGCCACGCGATGGTCGCATACGACAGCGGCGAGCTGGCCTACTACTTCGGCCCCGCCGGCGGACGGAACCTGGTGAAGGTCAACAACAAGACGGTGCTCAACGCCGTGGAGATTCACGCCTACGACACCATCTCCATCGGGCCCAACACGAAGCTCATATTCATCCCGCTTTGCGGCGAGAAGTTCAGCTGGGAGACGGGGGAGCAGGATAATGGATGACGCTCTGAACACAGCCGGGGCCGTGGAGTTGACCGACACGGTAATACCGGCGGCCTCGGACCCGTCCGTACAGCCTCCGGCGGGCACGACTCCCGCCGGGACCATACCCGCCCAGACGATGCCGGCCTCGGGACCGGGGGAGAGCGCGCCAGCCCAGACGCCGGAGACCTCGGGGCCGGGGGAGAGCGCGCCGGCCCAGACCCAGGGGACGGAGGCCGCCGGGACCGGGGACGGAAAGACGGGAGAGGAGTCCGGCGAAAAGACCGGCACTCTCATCGAAACGATAGAGGACTTCGCAACCGGCCACATAGCCGCCTTCGGCGGGATATGCGCCGGGGCAGGGGTGACCGTGGCGCTGATAGTGGCGCTCATCGCGGCGCTCATTCGGCGGGGAGCGCGGAAAAAGCGCAACAAGGCAAAAGCGCCGGAGATGAAGGTCAGGGTAGATAAGCTTCACGAGCAGGGGGCCAGGAAAGATCAGCAGGACTGCTTCGCCGTGTCCCCCGCGGAGTTTGCCGACAGGCAGGGCGTGCTGGCGATAGTCGCGGACGGCATGGGGGGACTTGAGCACGGCGAGCAGGTGAGTCAGGCCGCCGTTTCAGCGGCGCTCAACGGCTTCTTTACGGCCACGGGCTCCCATGAGCAGGTGCTTTTGGAGCTTTTGAGAAAGGCCGTGGAGGCCGTGGACAGACTTTTGGGGCCGGAGGGCCTTAAAAAGAGCGGCTCCACCATGGTGATGGGCCTTTTGCGCGACGGCCGGTTCGGCTTTATAAGCGTGGGCGACAGCCGCATATGCCTATATAGGAACGGACAGCTTTATAAACTCAACCGGGAGCACACGTATAAATCCGAGCTCGCCGCCAGGGCCGTCAGCGGCGAAATAAAGCTCAGCGAGGTCTACGAGCACCCGAAGAGCGGGGGGCTCACAAGCTATCTGGGCATGGGCAACATAAAATATGTGGATATGCCCGTCTGTCCCATGGAGGTACTGCCCGGGGATATATTCGCGCTTATGAGCGACGGCGTATACAACGCGGTGACGGACGCGGAGCTCATGGGGGCCCTGGCGGGGAGTGCGCCGGCGGACAGCCTCAGAGCGCTCGTCTCCTCAAAGGGGTATATTAATCAGGACAACTACACCGCCGTCATACTTTCAGTGGAGGAAGGCGTGAGTAAGTCCGAAAGGAGAAAGTAATGTTCAAGATCGCCACATATTCAAATGTCGGGGGCCGTGCCAACAATGAGGATACCGTTATGGTGGCGCGACACGGCTCAGACAGGTTCTGCGCGGTGGTGGCGGACGGGCTCGGCGGCCACGGAGGCGGGGAGCTTGCGTCGGCCAGGGCCTCTGAGCTCATATGCGGGCGCTGGGTGGGCCAGGTGGACAGGGAGGTGCTCGGAAACCTGGTACTGGCCGCCAACGAGGCGGTGCTCGCCATACAGACTCCCCAGTGCAGTATGAAAACCACCGTCGTCGTCCTGACAGCCATGCCGGGGATGGCCGTGTGGGCCCACGCCGGGGATTCCCGGCTCTACCGGTTCCATGAGGGAAAGCTGGAATTTCAGACCATGGATCACTCCTCGGCCCAGATCGGCGTTATGCTGGGTCAGATTACCCCTGACCAGATACGCTTCCATCCGGACCGCAACCGGGTGCTGAGAGCACTGGGACAGGACACGGAGCTGAAGGTGGATACCGGCTCGTGTGAGCTAAGGCCTGGAAGGACGGCCTTTTTGCTGTGCACAGACGGATTTTGGGAGTATGTGCTGGAGGAGGAGATGGCCGACGATCTGCGCCGGGCATCCGATCCCGAGGACTGGATAACGCGGATGAGAAAGCGCCTCGCCGCAAAGGTCTGCGAGGGAAACGACAACAATTCCGCCATCGCGGTCTGGATAGACGAATAAGAAAGGGAGAGAGAATATGAGGATTTCCGTTAAAAACCTTCTCTGCGCGATTTTGGCAGCTTTCCTTTTGAGCTCCGTCCTGGCCGGATGCTCCGGCGGGAACGTGGGCGCCGACAACCGTGACGGCGTGGTGCGAGTGGCCACGATGTACAACGCGGAGTTATACCTGGTGGATATAACGGACAACAGTGTCATCGATATAGGACCGGGCAAAGGCGTCGGCTTCGGTACGGCATTCGGCGTGGGCGACGCGGGGAAGGAGACCGAGTACTACGTCACCAACCGCCATGTGGTGGACAATACCGAGGAGGTGGAGAGGTACTATGACGAGGAGCTGGGGAGATACTCGGATACCAAGGTCGTGGTGGCTGAGTACACCCCGACCCGCATATATATCCTTCTCGACGACTTTGCCATCAGCTCTGATTTTGAGGTGGACACGAGCCGCGCCGTTCCCTGCGATATTCTCTACAAGGCGGGGGAGGACGACCCCGATCTTGCTGTGCTGAAGGCTGCCGAGCCCATCAAGGGCCGGAAGGCCCTGCCCCTTATGAAGGAGGACGATTCCATCGGCTCCGGCGAGAAGGTCTGGGCTCTGGGCTACCCCGCCGCCACAGACAAGCAGGTGGTAAATACTTTGGGCAACGGGAAATATTACGCCACCGTTGAGGGAGTCACGGTCACCGACGGTATAGTCAGCCTCCACTCCACCTACGGCGACTCCCGGGTCAAAGTCATCCAGCATACCGCCTCCATAAATCACGGCAACTCCGGCGGGCCGCTTCTTGACAAAAACGGCGGCGTGGTGGGCGTCAACACCTGGGGACTGAACAGCGACAACGTAAACTACTTTTTCTCCATTGAGATAAGCTACGTATGGGATATCCTGGACGACCTGCACATAAAGGCCGACCCCGTAAAATCGAATACCTGGCTCATAGTTCTGGCCATAATCGCCGGTATCGCGGTGATTGGCGGCGCGGTGGCGCTTGTGATCCTGCTCGGGAAGAAGGGCGGCGGACGGCGCGGCGGCCAGACACAGGTCAATGAGGCGCCGCGCGTTAACGGCCAGGTACGCCTTCAGGGTACGGTCGGAGCCTTCGCTGGCAGACGCTTCGCGGTGGAGGAAGGCCGGCCCGTGCGCATCGGCGTGGACCCGGGGCCGGACGGCCTCAGATTCCCGGACAGGACGCCCGGAGTCAGCCGAAACCACGCGCAGGTCATGCTGAGCGCCGGGCGGCTGACAGTACAGGACCTGGGTTCCACCTACGGCACGTATGTTAACGGCCGGAGGATACCCGCGAACACACCGGTGAATATCGGGATGGGCGACGTTATCGGACTTGGCTCGGATCAGCAGACATTCACTGTGACAGGTAAGGGAGGCGTGTGAGAGCATGAACAATTTTTGCCCGAAATGCGGAAAGCCCGTCACCGGAGACAGGCCGGTCTGCCAGAGCTGCGGAGCTAACCTGCCGCCGGCCCTGCCCACGGGCACGGTACTTCGCAAAAACGGAGCCGCATACAGGGTCGGCGCGGTCCTGGGCCAGGGGGGCTTTGGCATAACCTACAAGGGTGTGGACGAGCGGACCGGAAGGAGCCTGGCCATAAAGGAATTTTTCCCGGCCAAGGGCAACCACTTCTGGGCCATGAGGGACACGGACGGCGTGACCGCCTGCGCCACCAACGGAAGGGACAACGAGTATGACCGGGGCCGTATGAGCTTCCTCAAGGAGGCCAAGGCCGTGGCGAAGCTGGACGACAGCCCCCAGAGCATAGTTAAGGGAGTGGACTATCTGGAGGCCAACGGCACGGCGTATCTCGTGCTGGAATTTTTACCGGGACAGCCCCTTTATAAGACCGTCCGGGCCCGCCCGGAGGGGAAGATGACGCCGCAGGAGCTTTTTCCAAAGCTGTTGCCCCTGATGGACGGCATAACCTGGATACACAACAAGGGCATAGTCCACCGGGACATATGCCCGGACAATATCATGTTCATGCCCAACGGCGAGCTGTGCCTTACGGATTTCGGCTCCGCCAGGGAGATGGGCGGCAAGATGACCGAGTTTTTCAAGCCCCGCTACGCGCCCATCGAGCAGGAGACTACCGTGGTGGGACCCGCGGGCCCATATTCCGACGTCTACACCCTGGCCGCCTCGGCTGTCTACTGCCTGACTGGCCAGGACCCGCAGGCCAGCACTTCGAGGTTGTCGGTCACCCACGGCGGAGGCCCGGACCCCCTTTATTTGCCCGATTGCCTCTCCGAGGAGCAGAAGGAGGTTTTCCGAAAGGCTATGGCGATACGCCCCAAGGACCGGTATCAGACGATGGCGGAGTTCAAAAAGGAGCTGATCGCCGCTACGCCCTGGCTCAGGGAAAAGACGAAGCCCACGCCGGGGCCCGTGCCGGACGGACCGGCGACTGACGCCGGGAGCTACTTTGAGACCCACAAATCTCAGCTGTTGGCGCTTATACTTGTGGCGGCGATCATTCTCATCATACTTGTGATCGCCATCGCTACCTCGGGCGATATGGGGCGGATGGCGCCTCCGGTGGAGGCGGCACAGCCGGGCGTGTCCGTGACCGCCGCTCCGGTCGGTATTCCCGCGCGTCTGCCGGGGCTCACACCGGGCCTGACAGTGGCGGGCACGCGGCTGTGACCCGGCGAAGCCTGAAAAGATTAGGAAAAGGACGGAGGAGCGGTAATGACTCCAGATATAAAAGAGCGCGGCGGCACGGTGCATGTGGAGTACTGCCCGTACTGCATGTCGCCGGTGGAGGG
>CANRLF010000005.1 GCA_947631395.1 uncultured Oscillospiraceae bacterium | reverse complement strand
CTTGGGCGACAAAAGGGATTTTTTCCGACGCACATGTCGCCGGAAAAAATATAGAATTTGAGTTTTTTGACAAGCTGGAATGGCCCGCCGGGAGGCGGGCCATTTTGTTTTGGGATGGTGTGGGGATTTGGGGGTGCTTCCGGAGTTGGGAGTCTCACACCTCACCCCTACCCCTCCCCACGCTTGGGCGGGGAGGGCGAAAGAGGTCGCGCCGGTGGCGCGGATTTTATTTTTCGCCTGTGGGCGGGACGGGCGGGTTTGGGAACCCGCCCCTACGGGTTGTTTGGAAGATTTTCCTATTTGGCCGTAGGGGAGGGTTCTAACCCCTCCCGTTTTTAATTTGCGCCACAGGCGCATCATTTTTGTGGGATTAGATTTTGCTCAGGGCTTGGGAGATGTCGGCGATGAGGTCGGAGGAGTCCTCGAGGCCGCAGGACATGCGGACGAGGTCGGGGGTGATGCCGGCGGCGACCAGCTCTGAGTCGTTCATCTGGCGGTGGGTGGCGCTGGCCGGGTGGAGGCAGCAGGTGCGGGCGTCGGCAACGTGGGTCTCGATGGCCCCTAAACGCAGGTGCTTCATAAACTCCTCGGCGGCGCTCCTTCCACCCTTAAAGCCGAAGCTGACCACGCCGCAGGTGCCGTTCGGCATGTATTTTTGGGCCAGCTCGTGGTACTTGTCCCCCTCAAGGCCCGGGTAGATGACGAAGCTTATCTTGGGGTGGTCCTTTAAAAATTTCGCGACGGCAAGGCCGTTTTCGCAGTGGCGGGGCATCCGGACGTGGAGGCTCTCAAGGCCCAGGTTCAGGATGAAGGCGTTCTGGGGGGACTGGATGGAGCCGAAGTCACGCATGAGCTGGGCGGTGCACTTGGTGATGAAGGCCCCCTCAAGGCCGAATTTTTTGGCGTAGGTGACGCCGTGGTAGCTGTCATCCGGGGTGGTGAGGCCGGGGAATTTATCGGCGTGGGCAAGCCAGTCGAATTTGCCGGAGTCCACTATTGCCCCGCCCACGCCGGCGCCGTGGCCGTCCATGTACTTTGTGGTGGAGTGGGTGACTATGTCCGCGCCCCACTCGATGGGGCGGCAGTTCACCGGGGTGGCGAAGGTGTTGTCCACGATGAGGGGCACACCGTGAGAGTGGGCGGCTTTGGCGAATTTCTCGATGTCAAGCACCGTCAGGGCCGGGTTTGCTATGGTCTCGCCGAATACGGCCTTGGTATTGGGGCGGAAGGCGGCGTTCAGCTCCTCCTCGGTGCAGTCGGGGGACACAAAGGTGAAGTCCACGCCCATCTTGCGCATGGTGACGTGGAAGAGGTTGTAGGTGCCGCCGTAGATGGTGGAGCTGGCCACCACGTGGTCGCCGCAGGTGGCGATGTTGAACACGGCATAGAAGTTTGCCGCCTGGCCGGAGCTTGTGAGCATGGCCGCGGTACCGCCCTCAAGGGCCGCTATTTTCGCCGCCACCATGTCGTTGGTGGGGTTCTGGAGGCGGGTATAGAAGTAGCCGGACTCCTCCAAGTCAAAGAGCTTGCCCATGTGCTCGCTGGTGTCGTATTTGAAGGTGGTGGACTGGATTATGGGTATCTGTCTCGGCTCGCCGTTGCCGGGGGTGTAGCCCGCCTGTACACACCTTGTGCCGATGCCCTGTTCACTCATATATATTACCTCTTTTCGGTTTTATTGTAATACACTAAGAATATCCCCCGGCTATCGGTTTGTCAAGAAATCTTTTCCCCCGCCGACGCCATAAAATATTTTTCGCGAAGGCCCTTGGGCCTTCGCGAAACAGCTTTAGTCGTTACTTCTTGAGCACTTCTCCGCGTCGATGGCGAGGACGAGCATCAGGGCCATGAGGGCGTCGCGGGGGTCCACCACGTCGATGACGTAGGTGTCGGTCCAGCGAAGGAGCTCCTTGGAGATGGTGGCGATGGGGCCGCCCATGTCGCCAACGATGGTGTAGTCCCACTCTAAAAAGTCGCCGTCCACCTTCCAGCCGTTGAAGTCGATGTCGTAGCTGGGGTGGAAAGGGGTGAATTTGCGGCTCAGGGTGCCCATGTGGTTCTCGCCGACATAGAGCTCGAACCGGGGCATCATGGAAAGGACCTTCTGCTTCACCGTACCGACCTCCGCGCCGTATTGGTCGAAGATCTTGAGGCAGTGGCCCCAGCTCATCTGGCCCTTGACGGTGTAGAGCACGCCGCCGGCCTCGTCATAGATGTCGTAGGTGTCAAACCAGGTGAACATGCGCTGTTTGAAGATCATCCGCATTTTTGTTATCTCCCCTCGGCGTTTTTTATTGATTTTTGCCTCTTTTTGTATTATACTCCCAAATGTCGCGGAATGCAAGGAGGAGTATTTTATGAAAAAGCCGCTTATAGGTGTGACGGCCCTTGTGGACTACGGTCGGGAGAGCCTTTGGATGCTGCCGGGGTATTTTGAGGGCATAAGTGAGGCCGGTGGTATGCCGGTGATGCTCCCGGTGGTGTCCGACAGGGATGACGCCAGGGGCCTTATGGATACGGTCGACGGGCTTCTCATCGCCGGGGGCCAGGACGTGGGGCCGGAGATGTACGGTGATACAAAGCTCTCCGTCTGCGGCGAGACGAGCCCGGAGCGGGACGTGTCGGACGTGATGCTCCTTGACGAGGCCCTGAGGCTTAATAAGCCGGTACTCGGCATATGCCGGGGGATACAGCTCATAAACGCCCATCTGGGCGGGACGCTATATCAGGATCTGCCCTCCCAGCACCCGTCGGACGTCTGCCACCGTCAGGCGCCGCCCTATGACCGGCCAAGTCACGAGGTGAGCATCGCCCGTGGCACTCCCCTTTGGGAGATCTTTCGCTTAGAGTCGCTACCCGTCAACAGCTGTCACCATCAGGCGATACGGGCTCTCGCGCCCGGGCTTCAGGCGATGGGAGTATCCGAGGACGGACTTGTGGAGGCGGTGTATCTGCCGGAACGCTCCTTCCTCTTCGCCGTCCAGTGGCACCCGGAGTTTTCCCACAAGACCGACGAAAACTCAAGGAAGATATTTCGCGCCTTCGTAAAAAACTGTATTTGACAAAAAGCCCGCTGTCTGATGGGCTTGGAAACTGTCGAAAAAGCCCGCCGTCTGGCGGGCTTTTTATTACATTTTTTCGGGGGCGGTGACGCCGAGGAGGGTGAGGCAGTTTTCGATGACGGATCTGACCGTGGCGGCGAGCTTCAGGCGGGCGTCTAAAAGCTCGGGCTCCGCGCCCTTTATGCGGCAGGCGTTATAGAAGCGGTGGAACCGGGCGGAAAGCTCCGTGACATAGCGGTTTATCCGGGAGGGGTCCAGGTCCCGGGCCGCGAGCTTTACCTCCTCGGGGAGGGCGGAGAGCTCCTTTATAAGGGCGATCTCCGTCTCGTCGGTGAGGAGCTCCGGGCGGATGTCGGCCGCGGGCTTCACCTCGTGGCCCTCGGAGGCCAGCATGTTGATGAGGGTGCAGATCCGGGCGTGGGCGTACTGGACGTAATAGACGGGGTTCTCGCTGTCCTGCCGGACGGCAAGGTCCAGGTCGAAGTCCAGGGGGCTGGTGGCGGCCCGGTTATTGAAATAGTACCTGGCGGCATCAACGCTTATCTCGTCAAGAAGGTCGTTTAAGGCGATGGCCTTGCCGGTCCTTTTTGACATGCGCACGGGCTGGCCGTCCTGCAAAAGGTTCACCAGCTGCATGAGGACGATGACGATGCGCTTCGAGCCCTCCAGCCCCAGGCCGTCTACTGCGGCCTGGAGACGGGCCACGTGGCCGTGGTGGTCGGCGCCCCAGACGTTTATGGCCTTGGAAAAGCCGCGCTTTTCCAGCTTGTTCCGGTGGTAGGCGATGTCGGCGGCGAAGTAGGTGTAAAAGCCGTTGGCCCGGCGCAGTACGTCGTCCTTCAAATCCAGCTTTTCCGCCTCCTCGGGGGTCTTGCCCTCGGAGATGTACTTCTTACGGAGAAGGTCGGCTGTTTTCAGCCACAGGGCCCCCTCCTTTTCATAGGTCCAGCCGTTTTTGGAGAGTATTTCAACGGTCTCGGCCACAAAGCCGGAGTCGTGGAGGCTGGATTCAAAAAACCACTGGTCGTACTCTATGCCGTATTTTTGAAGATCGGACTTCATTTTCGGGATGTTCCGCTCAAGGCCGTATTTGGCCATTTCCTCCTGCCAGGTGTTCTCGCTCTTCCCCTCGGGAAAATCGGGATTTTCGGCGAGAAAGCCCCGGGCCAGGTCCCTTATGTCCTCGCCGTGGTAGCCGTCCTCGGGAAAACCGTAATTTTCCTCGCCGAGCTTTTCCTGCATGGCCCGGGAGTAGATGGAGACGGCGAATTTGTGGACCTGGTTGCCCGCGTCGTTGACGTAAAACTCCTTCCACACGTCGTACCCCGCGAGGCTGAGCACGTTCGCAAGGGTGTCACCCAGCACTCCGCCCCGGGCGTTGCCCATGTGCATGGGGCCCGTGGGGTTGGCGGACACGAACTCCACCATGACCTTCTCCCCGCCGCCCACGTCGGACTCACCGTAACGCTTGCCCTCGGCCTCAACGGTCCTGAGCACGTCGCCGTACCAGCGGCTTCCAAGGCGGAAGTTTATAAAGCCCGCGCCGGCGATCTCCACCTTCTCAAAAAAGCTACCGGCAAGGTCGAGCTCCGCAACTAAAGCCTCGGCGATCTTTCTGGGGGGCATACGCATACTTCTGGCCGCCGCCATAGCGGCGGAGCTGGCGTAGTCGCCGTAGACCGTGTCCTTAGGTATCTCCACGGTGCCGGTAAGGGCGCACCCCGCGGGGAGCGTCCCCTTCTCCGCGGCGCTCTCATACGCCCTGTTCAAAAGCCCCTCTATCTGGAGCTTGGCTTCGTCTATAAGGTTCATTTGAATGTCCTCTCACGCTTTGATGTTTATTTCCACCGTGTTCTTCGTGGTCATGGCGCTGTCCAGGTCAAGGAGATACCGGACCTCCAGCCGGCCGCCGGCGGGGGTGAGCTCGTTTTTTATGCTCTGGGTGGCGAGGCCCATGGTGAAAAAGCCGTATGGGGTCTCGTAATTTACGTAGTTTTTTCGGCCCTCCTCAAAGGCCATGTGCATGTTGAAGGTGCCGCTGCGTGTTATCAGCACCCCGTCAGGGTCCACGGTGACCTTGGTCTTAGTGCCCTTCATGCCCGTGAGCTCCGTTTCCATATACTCAAAGGCCGCCCGTCGGTCGTCATAGGTATATTTCCCGCCGGTGACGAGCTCGATGTCCTCGCCGTCCTCATCGGTGCCCATAAGGCCCTTTATGGAGATGGTGACGTCCCGGGCCGCCCTGCCGTCCAGGGGCCTCATATCGTCCTTCACGCGCTTACCCTCCTTTACACCGTTTGGGCGCTGATACGCGCTGTTTTCTTATAATACCATACCGGGCGCGAAATGTCACTATGATTTTGATCAGATTTTCGGTGGAATTATGGTTGATAAAGTGGTATAATATCCCCGCAGTGGCGGATATTATACTCATTTATACCATACTGTATCTTATCCCGATGCGCAGAACCGGAGAAAAGGAGGGCGGGGGCGTGATACATTTTGATCTTTCAAACAAGGAGTTCCGGCGGCTGCTGGACCTTGTGTATATCGGCAACTGGGTCCTGAACTCCACCAGAGGCGAGGACAGGATACCGGATTACGACGAGGTGGAGAGCGCGGTCTTTGCCCAGTGCCTTCAGGAGTCGGGGATGGAGGAGCTGTACGCCATCGACGGCGGCACGGTGCTGCCATCCACGGCCTTTGAGGAGGGGGGCATCCATGAGGCCATTATGGACTATGAGGACTCGGTGTTCTTCGACATACTGGCCGAGGAGCTGGCCCGCAGGGATATGGACTTCGCGCCGGTGACGGAGGCGAATTACAGGGAGCTCACCGAGCGCATGGAGGAGTACCTGGAGGAGTTCGACGAGAACGGCGTTGACAATCTTGTTCTTGACAAATAAGCCCAGTTGCAATAATGTATAACATATAAAACGTAATCCGTGGGAGGGGGGCGGTCATGTGGCCGGAAACAGAAAAAACAATGACGGGAAAAAACCGGGCTGGCTGATTTTTGTGTGGTTCCTGTTCGCGGCCATGGTCATGGCCCCTCAGCTCGTCGTGCCGTTCATACCCGTGGGGGTTATCGTAGGGATGGTCTTTTTCTTCAAGACTGTACTGGGGAGGAAGGAGAGCACGTCATCACCCGACAACCGGCAGGCAGTCAGGATGGACAAGTACCTCATAATTACCGAGGGACGGGACGTGGAGTCCATACCGTATCTGGCCTCGGCCCTGGGGGTGAGCTATGAGACGGCTCTAAAGGACCTTCAGAAGATGGTGTCCGAGGGGCGCTTCGGGCCCGACGCGTATATAAACTACGTTGACAGGACGGTGGTCATAAGGCCCGCGGTCAAAAGGCCGGAGCCTCAGGTCAAGAACAGGCCCTCCGGCGGGGCCCAGGGGTCGAATATGGTGTCCCGGGCCGCGGAGAGTGACGCGAAAAAGAAAGCGGACATACCGAAGGGCACGGCCGACGCGCCGGTAAAGCCCGACGGGAAGCTCCGCACATGGCTACTGATAGCGGGGATAGTCCTGATAGGCATAGGCATACTGAGGCTGGCCATCAGCGGGGAGAGCGTGTTCGGCCTTGTGTCCGGCGTCATTGCCGCCCTGGGCGGTGTGGGCGTCATAGGGTTCGGGGGGTACCTCAAAAAGCGGGAGAACCGCTTTAAGCTGTATCGGGCCGCCTGCGAGGGGCGGGACTGCGTACCTGTGGAGGAGCTGGCCCGGAAGGCGGGCATCTCACAGCGCAAGTGCCGCCGGGACCTGGAGGCGATGATAGACAAGGGGTTACTTACAAAGACCGCGTACATCGACCAGGGCGACGGCGTGCTGGTGCTGAAGCCCGGCGCGGCCCCCAAGGCGGAGACGTCTCCCACTCCCCCGGCCGACGACGAGGACCGGTATAAATCCATACTGCGTCAGATCCGCAAGCTCAACGACGAGATACCCGACGAGGGCGTTTCAAGGCGCATCGACGAGATGGAGGACCTGACCGGGCGGATATTCAAGGCCGTTCAGGAAAAGCCCGAGAAGGAGCCACAGATAAAGTCCTTTATGAGCTATTACCTGCCCACCACCCTGAAGCTCCTCAGGTCCTACGCGGACTTTGAGAAGTCCGGCGCGGACGGGGACAACATACGCTCCACCAAGGCGGAGATCGAGCGGATACTCGATACCCTGGTGGACGGGTTCAAGAAGCAGCTCGACAAGCTGTATGAGTCCGAGGCCATGGACATATCCTCAGACATCGACGTTTTGGAGAACATGCTCCGCCGCGACGGCCTCACCGGCGACGGAAGCGCCTTCCAGGCTCAAGCCTCCCAGGCGGCTCAGGCGAAGGAGAAGAAGGAATAAGCGGTATAAAAATTTTAAGGCTGACGGTTACGCTCCGTCAGCCTTTTTTATTCGGGGAAAATCATATCAGGTATCTCGCGAAGGTCCCGCGCGACGCGCCACTCGCGGCCCGTTGGGGCGCCCACGGAGGTCTCCGGGAGATAGAGGACGCACCGGACGCCGGAGTTTTCGGCGCACTGGACGTCGATGCGCCTGTCGCCTATGTAAAAGGTCCGGCGTTTGTCAAGGTCAAAGCGGCGGACTATCCACTCTATGCCGTCGGGGGCGGGCTTTCGTGGAAGGCCGGCACCGGCGGTGAGGATGTAGTCAAAATACCGGCCTATGCCCAGCCTGTCGAGGACCGCGGCGGCGGTGGGGCCCTTGTGGGTGTAGACGAAATTGCGGACGCCGAGAAGCTGGAGGGCGCGAAGGGCCTCCGCCGCCCCGGGCATCAGGGTGACCTCGCCGTCCCGGGCGGTGCTGAGCTCCTGATAGCGGGCCCACAGCCTCTCGGGGTCCAGGCCCCGCTCCGTTCCGACCTCAGTAAAAAAGGACTTCACGGAGGTGGCGATGAGGCGGCGGTAGACGCCGTCCCTTTGGGCCTCAACCCCGGACTCTCTCAGCGTCTCAAGGACGCAGGGGACTATGACCTTGTAGGAGTCGAGGAGCGTACCGTCCAGGTCCCAAATGAGGGCGGTCACCTCAGCTGTCTCCTGCGGGACAGGTTGAGGGGGCCCTCCTGCATATCGCTTATCATCTCAAGGGACTTGTTCATGCCGTAGGCCACGCACATGTCCGCGTCATCGGCGATGCGGGTGGCGATGCTGGTGGAGCTCTCCACAAGGCGGTCAAAGCCCCATATGAGGGCCCCGCCGCCGGTGATGACTATGCCGTTTTCGGATATATCGGCCACCAGCTCCGGCGGTGTGTTCTCCAGCACACGGTGGATGGCCTCAAGTATCTGCTCGGACACCTCGTCGAACGCCTCTATCATCTCGGGGGAGCTTATGGACACCATTCTGGGAAGGCCGGTCATAAGGCAACGGCCCTTGACCTCAACGGCTGTCTCCTCGGGCCTGGGGAACACGCATCCGATGGATTTTTTAAGCTCCTCGGCGGTGTTTTTGCCGATGAGCAGGTTGTGCTTTTTGCGGATATACTTGATTATGGCCTCGTCAAAGGCGTCCCCGGCGGTCCTTATGGACTCGGACTGCACGACGCCCGACAGGGACAGGACGGCGATGTCGGTGGTGCCCGCGCCCACGTCCACCACCATGTTGCCCTCGGCCTTTGATATGTCCACTCCGGCGCCCATGGCCGCCGCCACGGGGGCCTCCATCAAATATACGCGCCTGGCGCCCGCGCGGATGCCGGCGTCGATGACGGCCCGCTCCTCTACCTCCGTTATGCCCGAGGGGACGGACACCACCACACGGGGCTTCAGGAGGCTGAAGGAGGTGACACGGCGCAGAAGCTCCCTTATGAGCCGCTCGGTCATGTCGAAGTCGGATATTACCCCGCCGGACAGCGGGTGTATGGCCACGATGTTCCCCGGGGTCCGCCCCAGCATCCTCTGGGCCGCGGTCCCCACCTTCAGGAGCCGGCCGGTGTTCTTGTCCATGGCAACCACGGATGGCTCGCGGGTCACTATCCCCTTTCCCCTGACCGCCACGGCCACGGTGGCCGTACCAAGATCAATTCCGATGTCGCGTCCGAAAATCATAATTTTTCCCTCCGGTAAGTGCTGTTTTTATTATATCCAATAATGTGGTCAATTCTTCCTGTTATTTCTTCTGGCGGCGGCCACCGTCAGGCACACCACGTCCTCGGCCCCGGCCATAAGGAGGATCCTGGAGCATTCGGACATCGTGGCGCCGGTGGTGAAGATGTCGTCGATGAGGAGGACCCTTCTGCCGGTGACGACCGTCCGGTCCGGCGCCTCGTAGGCCCCGAGGACGTTGGCCGCCCGGCTCTCCCGGCTCTCCAGAGTGGAATTTGCCGCCGTGTGCCGGGATTTTTTGAGTGTTGGCACGGCCCTTGTCCCCAGGCGGGCGGCGGTCTCCTCCGCCAGAAGGCGGGCCTGGTCGTAGCCGCGCTGTCTGAGCCTTTTGGCGCTGACGGGGACCCAGGTCACAAGGTCAAAGCTGTCCGACAGCTCCTCCGACGCCGTCCGGGCCATGAGCTCCGAAAAGCCGGCGGCATAGCCGCGCTTGCCGGAGAACTTATAGCGGTGAAGGGCCTTGCGCACGGGGCCCTCGTAATATAGGGGCGCGGCGCAGGCGGAGAAAAATTCTCCCCGGTTTTTTACGGCTCCGCACCGAGGAAGTCCGTCAAGGCACCCGTCGCAGATGTGGCCGCCGTCGATGATCCTCCGGCAGAACATACATCTTGGCGGGAAGAGGAGCTTGAGTATGCCCATTCAGCTCACCTCGCCGCACAGCCGAGCCCTGAGGCCGGAGTAGCGCCGCTGGCGTCTGTCGTTGGCGACCATGGCCGCGAACACGTCGGCGCCGCCCACGGCGATAAGCAGCTCCCGGGCCCTGGTCACCGCGGTGTAGAGAAGGCTCCTGTTAACAAGGCCCGGCGGGCACTTGGGCAGCGCCAGGATGACCGCCCGGTACTCACTGCCCTGGGATTTGTGGACGGTCACGGCGTAGGCCAGCTCCAGGTCCGTCATCTGGTCAAAGGGGTAAGGCACGAGGCGCTCATCGAAGCGTATGTAGGCGATGCTCTCGTCCATGCCCTCGATGTAGCCCACGTCGCCGTTGAAGATGCCGGTGCCGGCCTCGTGGCGGCGGGTCTCGCTCTCCCGCTCCTGGGTACTGGCGGCGACGGCGTCGGCCCGGCTCTTATCCTCCTCCGGCGAGGAGGACTTTACCCATATTATATCATAATTGTTTCTTGTTTGCATCACCCTGTCGCCAACACGGAAGGTGATATTTCCTACGGTCTTTTCCTTCTTGTCCTCCGACGGGGGATTCAGCGCCTCCTGGATGGCGGCGTTCAGCTCCCGGGCGCCGCCGGCGTACTTGCGGGAGGGGGCCAGGACCTGTATGTCCTCCGGCGGGACGCCCATGTTTTTGGGAAGTCTCGAGGATATTAGCTCCGTCACCGTGGCGGTGACGGAGGCGGCGTCCGGACGCCTTAAAAAGAAGAAGTCGCCGCCGGCGTTTTTGAGCTCCGGCGTCACGCCCTTATTTATCATGTGGGCGTTTTTGACTATGGCGCTCTCCTTGGCCTGGCGGAAGATGTCCGTCAGGGCTATGACCGGCACCACGGCGCTTCGTATGACGTCGCCGAACACGTTCCCGGGGCCCACGGAGGGCAGCTGGTCCGCGTCGCCGACCATTATGAGCCGGGAATCCGGCGGCATGGCGTCAAGCAGCGCGGCCATAAGGCGTATGTCCACCATGCTGGTCTCGTCAAGTATGACGGCGTCGCACTCAAGCATGTCCGAGACGCATTTTTCAAAGACGGTGCCAAGGCCGCTCTCCGGCATACCGGCCCCAAGGAGGCGGTGGACGGTCTGGGCCTCACGGCCGGTGAGCTCAGTGAGGCGCTTTGCGGCCCTGCCGGTGGGGGCGGTGAGGAGGGTTTTTATACCCATCTCGTCATAGAGGCCAAGTATGCCCCGGACGGTGGTGGTCTTGCCGGTGCCGGGGCCGCCGGTGAGGACCATGACCCGGCCGTTGGCCGCGGCCTCAAGGGCCTCCCGCTGTTTTTTCGCGAAGGTTATGCCGCAGGCGTACTCCGCCCGCTCCATCAGTATCTGAAGGCCCTGGACCTTGTCGACGCGCCTTCGGGCCATTTCGCCGATTCTGAGGGCCACGTGGCGCTCGGCCTCGTATAGGTCGGCAAGGTACAGCCCCTCCACACCGGCCACGGTCTGGGCCACGGCGTCGCCCCTTTCCACGAGGCTCGCAAGGCCGCGCTCCACGCTGTCGGGCTCCACGGATATGAGCTGGGCCGTGGCGGCGGTGAGCTTGTCCACCGGCAGGAATACGTGGCCGTTGCCCTCATTGTGGCGCATCTCGAACCGGATGGCGGCCTCCACGCGCTCAGGGGCGTCGGCGGTGAAGTCCAGCTTCCTGGCAAACTCGTCGGCGGCGAAGAAATCGAGGCCGAAATACTCGTCGGCAAGTATGTAGGGATTTTCGGTTATGACCTGCTCGGCCTCCTCGCCGTAGGTGCGGTAGAGCCGGGCCGCGGCGATGGGCTTCACGCCGTTGTCCGCCAAAAATTCCATGAGCCGGCGCATACCCGTCTGCTGGCGGAAACGCTCGCCGATGTCCCGGGCCTTTTTGTCGGTGATGCCCTTTATTTTCGTAAGCTCCTCGGGGCTGGTCTCGATGACCTCCAAGGTCCGGGGGCCAAATTCGGACACGATCTGCCTTGCCAGTTTCGGGCCCACGCCCTTTATGGCCCCGCCGGCCAGGTACTCGTATATGGCGGAGCTCCCCTCGGGGAGGCTCCGCTCGGCGTGTTCGGCCTTGAACTGCTGTCCGAAGGAGGCGTGGGTGTTCCACGACCCGTATAGCCTCAACCCCTCCCCGGGGGCCAGCCCCGGCAGTGTGCCCACCGCCGTGACGCTCTCGTCCCCGACGCGCAGTCTGAGAACGGTGTAGCCGTTCTCCGGGTTTTGGAAGATTATGGCCTGCACCGTTCCCTCTATGACAATAAGCTCGTTACCGTCCATCCGCGTCTCTTGTTCCTTCCGAAATTTCGTCTTTTGTGATTATCAGCGCCCCGCGCCTGTCAGCCAATATCCTCGCCCGGCGCAGGGCCTCCGGCGTCATGCCGTCGTCAAGTATATACAGCCGCTCATAAGGTCCCGACT
Organism: uncultured Oscillospiraceae bacterium; assembly: GCA_947631395.1. Classification (GTDB taxonomy): domain Bacteria; phylum Bacillota; class Clostridia; order Oscillospirales; family Oscillospiraceae; genus RUG626. Next base: position 101,606 of record CANRLF010000005.1, on the reverse strand, counting down.
CCCTGGCCGCCGCCTCCAGGCCAACGGCCTCGCCGGTACATCTCAGCACCCTGAGGCGCTCCACCCCCGGGGTCCTACCGGGTCCGGGCAGTAAGGCCCTTACGACACACACGGTGAAGATCACCGCCGCGACTATCGCCACACCTATCAATGTCTCCGCAAGCATCACATCGCCCCCTGTGACAAAATATGCCCGCGGGGGATAAATTGTCAATACCGGGGAAAATGGTCACTTCTGGCCCCTCAGCTTTATGATGCGGTCCCTGAGTATGGCCGCGTACTCAAATTCGAGCATCTGGCTGGCCTTGCGCATCTCCTTCTCAAGCTTGGCGATGGCCTCCTCGCGCTCGCGCTTCGTGAGGTACTTGCCGTCCTCGTCGGTGATGCCGCGGGCGGGCTTCTCCTCCTCGTGCTCCAGTACGGAACGGATGTCCTTGACGATGGTCTTGGGCACGATGCCGTTGGCTTTATTGAAGGCGTCCTGCTTTTTCCTTCGCCTGTCCGTCTCGTCCATGGCCGCCCGCATGGAGTCCGTCACGGTGTCGGCGTAGAGGATGACGAGGCCCTGGGCGTTTCTGGCGGCCCGGCCGATGGTCTGTATAAGACTCGTCTCGCTTCGCAAAAAGCCCTCCTTGTCGGCGTCCAGTATGGCGACCAGGCTCACCTCGGGCAGGTCCAGGCCCTCGCGCAGAAGGTTTATGCCCACCAGCACGTCGAAGGTACCCAGGCGCAGGTCCCTGATTATCTCCATGCGCTCTATGGCGTCTATGTCATGGTGCATATACCGGACCTTTATACCGGCCTTGGTCAGGTAGTCCGTCAGGTCCTCGGCCATGCGCTTTGTGAGGGTGGTGACGAGGACGCGCTCACGCTTTGCCGTGCGGGCGTTTATCTCGCCTATCAGGTCGTCGATCTGGCCCTCCACCGGGCGGACCTGGACCTGGGGGTCCAAAAGCCCTGTGGGCCTTATTATCTGCTCGGCGATCTGGCCGGCGCGCTGGCGCTCATAATCCGCGGGGGTGGCGGACACGTATATGGCCTGATTTATCCTCTCGTTGAACTCGTCGAATTTGAGGGGTCTGTTGTCGAAGGCCGAGGGGAGGCGGAAGCCGTACTCCACAAGCGACTCCTTCCTGGCCCGGTCGCCACGGTACATGGCGCGGACCTGGGGGAGGGTCACGTGGCTTTCGTCCACGAAGAGGATGAAGTCCTTTGGGAAATAGTCAAGGAGCGTCATGGGGGCGGAGCCCACCGGGCGGCCGGAGATTATGCGGGAGTAGTTCTCTATCCCGGAGCAGTAGCCCAGCTCCTGGAGCATCTCCACGTCGTAGGTGGTGCGCTGGTATATCCTCTGGGCCTCGATGAGCTTGTCGTGGTCCTTGAACCACTTCACCCGGTCGTCCATCTCCCGAAGTATCTCCTGGATGGCCCGGTCCATCTTGTCCCTGGGCGTCACATAGTGGGTGGCGGGCCAGATGGGGATATTGGTGAGCCTGCGCACCACGGCGCCGGTGACGGTGTTTATCTCGCTTATCCTGTCGACCTCGTCACCGAAAAACTCTATCCTCAACGCCGTGTCCTTCCAGTAGGCCGGCCAGACCTCCACCGTGTCCCCCCGGACGCGGAACATGTTGCGCTCAAAGCTAAGGTCGTTGCGCTCATAGCGTATATCCGCAAGCTTTTTTAGAAGCTCCGGTATTTTTATCTCCATGCCCACCCGGAGGGACACCATCATGGCCTCAAAGTCGTCGGGCTCACCGAGGCCGTATATACAGCTGACGGAGCTCACCACGATGACGTCACGGCGCTCAAGAAGGGAGGCGGTGGCGGAGAGGCGAAGGCGGTCGATCTCGTCGTTTACGGAGCTGTCCTTCTCTATATATGTGTCGGTGTGGGGGATGTACGCCTCGGGCTGGTAGTAGTCATAGTAGGAGACGAAGTACTCCACGGCGTTTTCGGGGAAGAACTCCTTAAATTCCGCGCACAGCTGTGCCGCCAGGGTCTTGTTGTGGGCGAGCACCAGGGTGGGCCTGTTCATCCGGGCGATGACGTTGGCCATGGTGAAGGTCTTGCCCGAGCCCGTGACGCCCAGGAGCACCTGCTCGTCTATGCCGAGCTCCAGCCCGCGGCACAGCGTGTCGATGGCCTCCGGCTGGTCGCCCATTGGCTCATATGGCGCGTGAAGCTTAAATTCCATCCTCTCACTCCTGACGCCGGCGGCTCTCCGGCACTTGATCGTTTTCCAGCATCCCGGCGTCGGCCATGGACACGAAGTCCCCGTCGGCTATGACAAGGTGGTCCACAAGCTCCACGTCCACCAGGGCAAGGGCCTTTTTGAGCTCCAGGGTGGCCTCGCGGTCCTCCCGGGAGGGCACGGCCACGCCGCTGGGGTGGTTGTGGGCGACGATCACCGCCGCGGCCCTCATGCCGATGGCGCACTCCACCACGCGCCTGACGTTGACCCCTGTGCCGGTGTTCCCGCCCCGGTCAAGGAGCTTACAGCCGATGAGCCGGCGCTTGCCGTCAAGACAGGCGGCGTACATGACCTCGCGGGTCTCGCCGATAAAATAAGGCAACAGGGCCCTTCCGGCATCGGCGGAGCTCGTGACGGCGCCGTCGAAGCTGCCGCCGGAGATGGCGTACCGGCGGCTCAGCGCCGGGATGAGGCTGAGGAGCGCCGCGGTGCCGGGGCCGGAGCCCTCCACCCCGGCCAGCTCCTCCGGGGAGGCGTCCAGCACCCCGGCAAGGGAGCCGAACCTGTCCAGGAGCCTGTGGGCCAGGGGATTTACGTCCCGCTGGGGGATGGCGTAAAAGAGCAGGAGCTCCAGCACCTCGTGGTCGGCAAAGCCGTCAAGGCCGCCGTTTAAAAACCGCTCCTTCATCCTGCGCCTGTGACCGTCCATCCGCCGGGCCTCCTTCCCTGTTGATTACGAATTGTAATCATGGTTCAAATCCTGCATGACCGGCTCCGAGTTTTTTCGTCCCGCGCTGTGCCGGTTCATCGCGCGAAACTGCCAAAAGTGCCCCAAATCCGCCTTTTCTCGCATGAAATGCCATAAATTCGACATGGGGCTTCCCTCATCGGAGTTGACGTAAACCCGGTCCGTATTGGGTTTTACATTTAGTTATTCACATTCTCCACAGGGTTTTCCACACCGAAAAGTCCCTGTCCCCCAAGGAAAATCGCGATTTTTTCCTGCATCTGCCAAATCCCGGAGTTGCACCCTGTGGAAAATCCGTAACGGGACATTGCTTTACATAACGCCGCCGGAAGCCGTGGCATCGGAGTGGTCCCTTCAAAAATGACGCCTGAGGTTTACAAAATCGACGTCAAAAGGTGAGCCTGTCTATGTCCATTGTGGCGTAGGCGTTGAGCTCCTGTCCGGCCCGCGCGCCGGACATGTACTCATAGTACCCCTGACAGCCGATCATGGCGGCGTTATCACCGCAGAGCTTCAGCGGCGGCACGAAAAGACGCAGGCCATCCCGCTCACAGGCGGCCTCGAAGTCGGCGCGTATGCGCTTGTTCGCCGCGACTCCCCCGGCCACCACAACGGTGTCATAGCCGAGCTCGCGGGCGGCGTCCATGGTCCTGGGCACCAGGGCGTCGCTGACGGCCCGTTGGAAGCTGGCGGCGAGGCCGGCCCTGTCGAGCTCCTCCCCACGCTGCTCGGCCGTGTGGACGATGTTCACCACGGCGGTCTTGAGGCCGGAGAAGGACATATCAAAGGGGTGGCCGTCTATTTTGGCGTGGGGCAGTCGGAAGGCGCTGTCGTCCCCGCCCTCGGCCAGGTTTTGAAGTGGCAGTCCGCCGGGGTATGGCAAGCCCAGGACCCGGGCGGCCTTGTCGAAGCACTCCCCCGCCGCGTCGTCGTGGGTGGAGCCCAATATGCTCATGTCCGTGTAGTCCCGGACGTCCACGATGGCCGTGTTGCCGCCGGAGATGGCAAGGCACACGAAGGGCGGCTCCAGCTCCGGGAAGGCGATGAAGTTGGCGGCGATGTGGCCCCGGACGTGGTGGACGGGTATAAGGGGTATACCGAGGGCCAGGGCCGCCCCCTTGGCGAAGTTCACCCCCACCAGTAGCGCCCCGATGAGGCCCGGGGCCGCCGTGACGGCGATGGCGTCAAGGTCAGATCTGGCAAGTCCGGCCTTCTTCACGGCCTCCTCGGCAAGGCGGGATATTACCTTTATGTGGTTCCGGGAGGCTATCTCCGGCACCACGCCGCCGTATATGGCGTGCATGTCCGCCTGGGACAGCACCTCGTTTGAAAGCACCTGACGTCCGTCCCGGACGACGGCGGCCGCCGTCTCGTCGCAGGAGGACTCTATGGCCAATATGTTCATAGCTCAAGCTCCATTATAACGGCGTCCTCTCTCGGGGCGTCGTAGTAGTTTTTTCTCTCCCCAATGGCGGTGAAGCCCATGGAGTCGTACATGGCCCGGGCGGGCAGATTGCTCCGCCGGACCTCCAACAGCAGTCTTGACGCCCCGCGGGACCGGGCCTCGTGGATGACGGCACTGACGAGCTCCCGGCCGACTCCCCGGCGGCGGCAGACGGGTGACACGGCCACGCTGTATAGCTCGCAGTCCTCAAAGGAGCAGTGGAATATGGCGTAGCCCATGAGCCTACCGTCCTCCGAGGCCGCCAGCAGTCCGCCGTCCGGGTCCTCAAGGGAGGCGGCGACGCCCTCCTCCGACCAGGCGTCGGTGAAGGAGGCCCGCTCTATCTCCATGACGGCGTCAAGATCCCGACGGCGTCCGTAGTATATATCCATGCTCATCCCTTGGCCGCGTACCAGTTGCCACCGTTGCCGGCCTCCACGGTCAGGGGCACGGTGAGGCTGGCCGCGGACTGCATCTTGCCGATGAGGAGCTTCTTGATCTTGTCGGCGTCCTCCGTCCGGCACTCGACGATGAGCTCGTCGTGGACCTGAAGGAGCAGGCGCGCGTCCAGGCCGCTTTCCCTGAGGGCCCGGTCCACGTTGACCATGGCTATCTTCATTATGTCCGCCGCCGTGCCCTGGATGGGCATGTTCCGGGCCACCCGCTCCCCGAAGGAGCGCAGATTGAAATTGGAGCTCTTGAGCTCCGGCATGGGGCGCCTTCTGCCGTAGAGCGTTGTGGCCACGCCGGTGTCCTTGGCGTTCGCTATGACGGCCTCCATGTAGTCCGCCACGCCCTTATAGGAGCTCATGTAGGTGTTTATATACTCCCGGGCCTCGGCCACCGAGACGCCTATGTCCTCGGAGAGGGAGAAGGCGGAGATGCCGTAGACTATGCCGAAGTTCACGGCCTTGGCCTGTCCCCTTTGGGTGTGGGTGACCTCCTCGGGGGGTATGCCCAGGACCTGGGCGGCGGTCATGCGGTGGATGTCCTCGCCGGACAGGAAGGCGGCCCTCATGTGCTCGTCCCCGGAGATGTGGGCAAGGATGCGAAGCTCGATCTGGCTGTAATCCGCGTCCACCAGGGTGTAGCCCTCGGGCGCCACGAACATCTTGCGTATCTCCCCGCCAAGCTCCCGGCGGATGGGGATATTTTGCAAATTGGGCTCCGTGGAGCTCAAGCGGCCCGTGGCGGTGGCGGTCATCTGGAAGCTTGTGTGGATACGCCCGTCGGGGGCTATGACCTTCTGAAGGCCGTCGGCGTAGGTGGATTTGAGCTTTGAAAGCTCCCGGTATTCCAGGACCTTTCCAACGACAGGGTGCTTGGGGCGGAGCTTTTCCAGCACGTCGGCGTTGGTGGAGTAGCCGCGGTTATTTTTCTTGCCCACGGGAAGGCCGAGCCTTTCAAACAGCACACTTCCCAGCTGTTTCGGGGAGTTTATATTGAATTTTGTCCCGGCGAGCTCGTAAATCTCGTCGGAGATCGCGTCGATCTGACGGCCAAGCATCTCGCCGAAGGACGCAAGGGCCGCGCTGTCCACCAGGAAGCCGGCCCGCTCCATTCTGGCCAGCACCGGGCAGAGGGGCATCTCCACCTCACGGAATAGGTACTCAAGGCCGTATTCCGTGAGCTTTGGCTCCAGTCTCTCCCTCAGGCACTCCACAGCCGCGGCCTCGGAAAGTAACCTCCCCACGAGCTTCGTGTTGTCGTCAAGGAGGGAGAACTGGCCGTCCTCGTCGGCGCCGTCCATAGGCGTAAAGCCGCAGTATTTATCGCATAGCCTGGCAAGCTCGTACTTGCCGGCGGTGGGGTCAATAAGGTAGGCGGCGACGGCTGAGTCGAAAACCCAGCCCTCCCCGGAAAGGCCCATGTCCATAAGGGCCCTTACGGTGTCCTTCACGTCGTGGCCGTGCTTTTTTATATCCCCATCGCACAGCGCCTCAAGGGCCGGTCGCCACTGGGCAGAGTCGGACCAGAGGATGTAGCCCACGCACTTGTCCTCATCCTCACGGTCAACGCTCACACAGCAAAGGTCCATGTTATCGGAAAAGCGGACGGCCACGGGGGATTTTTTGATGTCCTTCAAAAAATCCGCCAGGGTCTCACCGTCCGTCACCTCAACGCTGACGCACTCGGCAGTAAATTCCATGGGCTCCGCCTGTCCGTCGGCGGCCGCGGGCGCGGTGAGGCCGTATGCGTCGATGAGCTTTCTGAACTCAAGGCGGCTGAATATCTCATATAATTTATCGTTGTCCACGGGGGCCATCAGGTTGTCCTCAGGGCTGAAATCAATGGGCGCGGTCCGGCGGATGGTGGCAAGGTCCTTTGACATCTCCGCCTGCTCCCGGCCCTCCGTGAGCTTGGTTATGAGGCCGGCCTTGGCGGGAACGCCGGGGGACTGCTCGATGTGGGGGAGCTTATCAAATATGGTCTCCACGTCGCCGTAGAGCCGGATAAGCCCCATGGCGGTCTTTTCCCCAACTCCCCGGACGCCGGGGATGTTGTCGGAGCTGTCGCCCATAAGGGCCTTTAAATCTATCATATGGATGGGGTCGAAGCCGTACTCCTCCCGGAAAACCTCCGGCGTCACGGCCTTTGTGCTCGTCTGGCCCAACCGGGTGGTGACCAGGTTCACGGTGACGTGCTCGTCCACCAGCTGAAGGCTGTCCCGGTCGCCGGTGCATATGACGCACTCCCAGCCGGCCTCGGAGCATTTTTTCGAGATGGTCCCAAGGAGATCGTCGGCCTCCCACCCCGCCAGCTCGTACCGGCGGATGTTCATGGCGTCCAGGGTCTCCTTCAAAATGGGCATCTGGACCGCCAGCTCGTCGGGCATACCGTGGCGGGTGGCCTTGTAGCCCTCGTACCGCTCGTGCCGGAAGGTGGGGGCCGGCAGGTCGAAGGTCACGCAGAGCCCGTCGGGGGCCTCCTCGGATATGACCTTGCGGAGGATATTTATAAACCCGTATATCCCGTTGGTCGGCGTACCGTCAGAGGCGTTCAGCATCCTCAGCCCGTAATAGGCCCTGTTGACGATGCTGTTGCCGTCGATGACCACCAGCTTCATGGAGCGTCCCCCTTTTTCGCGTCTGTCATAGAGTTATTGCACATACATGGGTATTATAACATATCCGCGAAGCGGAGATGTTATATTGGCCATGTTTTTCGGTTCCCGGCGAAGCCGGGGAGAAAAACGGCATGAAATCAAATATAATATCCGCACATGCGGATATTATAACACACATTGCGCGCAAATTGCAACGGTACGCTTACGCCGCTATGGCTTTTATCGGGCGTATAGATCGGCCTCTGGGAAACTGACACAAAGCGATCCCCCGCGGCCTTGGCCGCGGGGGTGGATGTTATTTCACGGTATCAAGAAATCTTATGAACGCCTCGCGGCCCTCTGGGGTGCGTTTGTAGACGCCGGCGTGTTCGAGACCGCGGGCGAATACCTGGCCGGCTTCGGCCTTTACGATGTCGAGGGCGTTGTCGGGGGTGAATTTATAGCGGGTCTTGAGCTCCTCGGCCCAGTCGGCGTGTTTGGCGGTGAGCTCAGCGGCCCTCAGGTCCGCTCCGCTCACAAGGGCCTCCGCCACGGCGGCCAGCTCCGGCTTGAGCCTCGCCGGGAGCACCGCAAGACCCATGACCTCGATAAGGCCGATGTTCTCCTTTTTGATGTGGTGTATCTCCGCGTGGGGGTGATAGAGCCCCAGGGGGTGCTCCGGGGTGGTCAGATTGTTGCGGAGCACAAGGTCAAGCTCATAATCCGTCCCCCGGCGGCGGGCGATCGGCGTTACGGTGTTGTGGGGCTCGCCGTCCGTCTCGGCGTAGATCATGGAGCTCTCGTCGGAATAGCCGCGCCAGGTCTTAAGTATTCTGTCCGCAAGCTCCACAAGCCGCTCCGGCTTTGGCGAGCGCAGGCGGACGACGGACAGGGGCCAGCGGACGATGCCGGCGACGACGTCCTCAAAGCCGCGGAACACGTAGGGCGTCTCTATCTCCGCCCGCTCCATGGCAAACTCATAGTGGCCGCCCTGGAAGTGGTCGTGGGCAAGTATTGAGCCGCCCACGATGGGAAGATCCGCGTTGGAGCCCACGAAATAGTGGGGGAACTGGCCCACGAAATCAAGGAGCTTTTCAAAGCAGGCCCGGTCTATCTTCATGGGCACGTGCTCACGGTTAAAGCAGATGCAGTGTTCGTTATAATATACGTAGGGGCTGTACTGCAAAAACCAGGGGGAACCGTTTATGGTGATGGGCACGGTGCGGTGATTTTGCCTGGCCGGGTGGTTTAAGCGGCCGGCGTAGCCCTCGTTCTCGGCGCACAGCTGGCACCGGGGGTATAATGCCGCGGGCATGTTCCTGGCCGCGGCGATGGCCTTGGGGTCCTTCTCCGGCTTTGAGAGGTTCACGGTTATGTCCAGGGTGCCGTACTGGGTGTCCACGGTCCACTTCATGTCCTTGGCTATCCGGTCACGGCGTATGTAGTTGGTGTCCTGGCTGAATTTGTAGTACCAGTCCGTGGCCGCCCGGGGGCTTTCGTTATAGAGCCTACGGAACCTGTCTATCACCTGGGCGGGACGGGGGGTGAGCCTGCCCATAAGGCAGGTGTCCAGAAGGTCCCGGTAGTCGGTGGAGTCCCCGGCTATGACGCCGCGTGCATAGGCGTCGTGGGTGAGCTCGTCCAGGGTGGCCGCCAGGTCGATTTGGTCCCACTCTTTTCCGGGGTCCGTCCAGGAGTCCAGCTTCAGCTCCTCCAAAAGGGCGTTCACGGCCCAGGTCCTCTCACATTCCTCAATGAGCCCGGTCCTCAGGGCGTAGGCTACGAGCTTCGATATTGCCTCGTCACGCATACCGCACCTCACTCACTGTACCCGTGGGGGTGGCTCTTGTGCCAGGCCCAGGCGGTGGAGATTATGGTGTTGAGGTCGTCGTATTTGGGCTTCCAGCCCAGGACGGACTTGGCCTTTTCCGAGGAGGCCACGAGCTGTGCCGGGTCCCCGGCCCTACGGGGTCCGAGCACCGCGGGGATGGGATGGCCGGTGACGGCCCGGGCCACGTCCACCACCTCTTTGTTGGAAAAGCCCTTGCCGTTGCCAAGGTTGAACACGTTGTTCTCCCCGCCGTTCAGGAGGTAGTCCAGGGCCAGGATATGGGCCTGGGCCAGGTCCGTGACGTGGATATAGTCCCTGATGCAGGTGCCGTCCGGGGTGGGATAGTCGTCGCCGAAGATGGTGAGCTTATCGCGCTGGCCGTTGGGGACCTGAAGGATTATGGGGATGAGGTGGGTCTCGGGGTCGTGGGCCTCGCCGATCTTGCCGCTGGGGTGGGCGCCGCAGGCGTTGAAGTACCGGAGCGCCACGTACCGAAGCCCGTGGGCCTTTGATACCCAGCTCATCATGTGCTCCATGCTAAGCTTCGTCTCGCCATAGGTGTTGGTGGGCTGGGTGCGGTCCGTCTCAAGGATGGGGATACTCTCCGGCTCGCCGTAGGTGGCGGCGGTGGAGGAGAAAACTATCTTATTTACGCCGTGGGCCACCATGGCCTGCAAAAGCACCATGGTGCCGTGGAGGTTGTTGTCGTAGTATTTCAGCGGGTCGACCATGGACTCGCCCACCTGGGAGGAGGCGGCGAAGTGGATAACGCCGTCTATCTTCTCCGCCTGGAAAAGGACGTCGAGGGCCTTACGATCCCGGATGTCCAGCTCGTAAAACCTCGCCTTCGGATGGACGGCGGCCCGAAAGCCCGTTTGCAGATTGTCCGCCACAACCACGTCGCGGCCGGCGTCAATGAGCTCGTATACAGTGTGGGAGCCGATATACCCGGCCCCGCCGAGAACCAATATCGCCATAAACAAGATCTCCTTTCCTATTTAGCCCCTTCCGGCGTGGCCGGGGCATATGCCGGCGGTGAGACGTGTCATACGTCGACCACGCACCCGCCGACGGGTCTTATGTGGAGTATGTGACAGGCGCCCTGTCCAAAGACGCCCTCCATGCCGTTTTTGAAATCGGCCACCATGTCCTCGGGGACGAAGGCCTGGACCGTGCCGGCAAAGCCGCCGCCGTGGACGCGGATGGCGCCGCGGCCGCCAAGGAGCCTCCTGCCAAGTGAGATGGCCACGTTCACCGCCTGACTCTGGGGCTTATGGACGGACCAGATGTTCTGGAGCATCGCCTCGGAGGACCGGCCGGACTCGTTGATGAGGCTGAGGAACGCCTGGAAGTCGCCGCGCTTCAGGGCCTCGGCCTCCTCCACGGCCCGTCTGTCGTCGCCGTAGAAGTGCATGGCCCGGAGGACCGCCCGGTCGCCGCATTTTTCCCGGAGCTCCGGGAGGACGGCGTAAAAGTCGGCCTCCGGCACGTCCCGGAGCCACTTTTTCCCAAAATGTCCGGCGACGGCGCCCATCTCCCGGGTTATGTCCGCGTAATCGTCCGTAAGGTCCGCGTGCTCTGAGCGCGTGTCGATTATGCACATGGCGTGGCCGGAGTCGGCGAAGTCATAGCCGATGGCCTCCACCACCGGCGAGGAGGGGTCGGCAAAATCAATGGCGACGGCGCCGCCCACGGCGGAGCCCATCTGGTCCATAAGGCCGCAGGGCTTGCCGAAGTGGACGTTCTCGGCGTACTGGCCGATCTTGGCGATCGTCACCGGGTCGAGGCTGTCCCCACAGCACAGGTGGCTGAAGATGTTCCCAACCAGCACCTCATACGCCGCGGAGGAGCTGAGGCCCGAGCCGGAGATGACGCCGGACACGGCGTAGGCGTCAAAGCCGCGAAGCTCATAGCCGAGCTTATGTACTCCCTCCGCCACGCCGCGTATAAGGGCCGCGGAGGTGTTTTTCTCGTTTTCCACGGGCGTAAGGTCCGAAAGGTCCACGGTGAGGGCCGGGTAGCCCTCGCTCATCATACGCACGACGCCGGAACCGTTTGGCGCGGCGCAGGCCAGAATGTCCAGGTCCACACTGCCGCATAGCACGTGTCCGTGCTGGTGGTCGGTGTGGTTGCCGCCGATCTCGGTCCTGCCGGGGCCGGAGTACAGCGCCGGGGCCCGGGCGTCGCCGAAGGTCTCTATAAATTTCCTCGCCACGTGGGCCTCCCGGCCACGGCGGGGGTCATTTTCAAGCTTTGTAAGCAACTGACTTGCGGTCATTGTTTTTCTCCCTTTTTACCGCAAAGGGGCTGCCGAAAGACAGCCCCTTCACATGTTTTGCCAGGATCAGAAATTGTAGTTCTTGCACACGGGCGCGCAGGCGTCAGCGGACTCCTTGTCGTACCAGATGAGGTTGTTGCCGGTCTCCTTGTCGAAGAGCTGGATGAGCTTGGGCTGGGTGTTGAAGTTAACGGTGGCGCCCATGGAAACGTCCACTGTAAGGTCCACGGTGGGGATCACCATGACGACCTCGTCGTGGTCGCTACGGGCGTGGAGGTTGACCTCGGAGCCAAGCATCTCGTTGACCTCGATGGTGGCCTTCAGGTCACCGGAGCCGACGGAGATGTGCTGGGGACGGATGCCGCAGACGATGTCGCAGGGCTGCTGGCCGTTCTGCTTCAGGGCCTTCTGCTGGAACTCGTCGAGCTCGAACTTGGCGTTGCGGATCTCGGCGTAGTACTTGCCGCCCTCGAGGAGCAGCTTGCAGTTGTCGAAGAAGTTCATAACGGGCATCCCGATAAATCCGGCGACAAACAGATTTACGGGCTTGTCGAACACCTCCACCGGGGTGCCGATCTGGTTGACGAAGCCGTCCTTCATAATGACTATGCGGTCACCGAGGGTCATGGCCTCCGTCTGGTCGTGGGTAACATACATAAAGGTGGTGTTGATGCGCTGGCGAAGCTTGATGATCTCAGCGCGCATCTGGTTGCGGAGCTTGGCGTCGAGGTTGGAGAGGGGCTCATCCATCAGGAACACCTTGGGGTCACGGACCATGGCGCGGCCAATGGCCACACGCTGTCTCTGGCCGCCGGACAGGGCCTTGGGCTTACGCTCAAGGTACTGGGTGATGTCCAGGATCTGGGCAACCTCACGGACCTTTTTGTCGATCTCCGCCTTGGGGGTCTTTTTGAGTTTGAGGGCGAAGGCCATGTTGTCGTAGACGGACATGTGCGGATAGAGGGCGTAGGACTGGAACACCATGGCGATGTCGCGGTCCTTGGGCTCCACGTTGTTGCACAGCCTGCCGTCTATGTAGAGCTCGCCGTCGGAGATCTCCTCAAGCCCGGCCACCATACGAAGTGTGGTGGATTTTCCGCAGCCGGAGGGGCCGACCAGAACGATGAACTCCTTGTCCTTGATCTCAAGATTGACATCATGGACCGCGGTGACACCGCCATCATAGACCTTCTTCAAACCTTTCAATACGACCTCTGACATTTGCTTCACGTTCAGGCGTGAAAGACTCCTCTAATCACGCCTCACGCACCGGCGTCTTTCAGCCGATGACGCTTTTACGGCAGGTCTCCACACTGCCGCACCCGGAACGCGCGGGATTTTTACCTCCTTTTTGTTTGTACGGCGCGTCATGTAAGGTGGAGTGACACGCCGCCATGTATTTTTTCGCCATTCCGGCGAGGTATACGTTTCAGATCACCGCGCGAGAAAATACGCGATGGCCCCCAAAAGCCCCAGATGGATGGGGTAAAGGGCATAATATACGTACTTATTCCACAGCTTTCCCTTTTCACCGCTGAACTTCCAGAGGGCGTAGGTGGAGAGAGGGGCGGTGAGATATGTGATGCTCACCGCGGCGCCGATGACGAGGCGCATCCCCTTGCTGTCGTACATAAGATAGTATATCACAACAAGTGCCACAGTTACAAGCCCAAATTGAGATTTTAGCACCAAAACCCAGAAAAAAGCCGCGAGGATCATGGCGATCCTGACTACCCAGAACCTGGCGCCCTTCTGTCCGGTAAAAAGTGACAGCCCGTAAAGCAGTACAAGACATATGGCGTAGGTCAAAAGCACGTTCTGGCCGCGCATGTCCCAGACCCTGCCGTATATGGCGAAGTCATAGGGGACCTCGGAGGCGAGGGCGAACAGGACCATCCGGCCGAGGTACGCCCGGCGGTCGTGGCTCCGGGTGAAGCCCTCCACCAGCAGAAAGGCGAATACGGGTATGGCAAGTCCGCCGATGAGCTGGGATATGGCGCCCCAGGTGCCCAGGAGCATCATGTTGGGGTCGTTGGCCATAAGATCGGAGAGCTCCTCCTGGGTGTAGCTCTGGGCGCCCATGAAGCCGTTTTGTATGACGGACATGCTCAGCGTATAGAAAAACGCCGTTATGCCGCCGTATATCTTGAGATTGGCGGTGCTCATCTCGATGCGGAGCCTGCGCAGTCTCTGCTTCAGGGTCAGCTTCGGCTCGTTGGTGCTCACCGCTTTTTTCGTCCCTGCCAAGCCATTCACTCCTCAAAGGTCCCGGATAGCTCCGAGGGCCGGAAGCGCCCGGCCATTATAGTCAAAAAGCGCCTGATTTGCCCACTCGTTGCCGCCGGGGCCGCGCTCGCCGGTGTAGCGGAGCGCCGCCGCGTTGGCCCACTCACTTCCCGGTACGGGTATCCAGGCCGGCTCCCAATAGATGAAGCCCAAGCCCCGGCCGTCGGGGACGCTCCTTATGGCGCCGGCCAGGTCCAGGAGAAAGTCCCGCTGGCCCTCAGGCGTCATGGGGTACTCGATCCTGCCGGCGAGCCTCGCCGTGGCGGCCATGCCCTTGCGCTCGTCAGGGGAGAGCTTTTCATATCCGGCGTAGTCCTCCAGCGTGAAGCCCATGCTGGTCTCCGCCACCAGAAGGTCCTTGCCGTAACGCTCCGCCACGTCGCGCATGTTGTCCCGAAGGTCCGCCATACTGCCGTGCCAGAAGGGGTAGTAGCTTAAACCGATGAGGTCGAAGTCCTCTCCCCCGCAGGAAAAATAGCTGTCGAACCACTCCCGGTAGAGGGAGTTCTTGCCGCCGTTGTCCAGGTGGACCATTATTCCGATGTCCGGGTCCAGGTCGCGCACGGCGCGGATGCCGGCGGACACGTATCTGGCGATGGCCGGGAAGTTGGGGTAGCGTCCCTCGGGCCAGAGAAGGCCGTTTGAGAGCTCGTTGCCAACGGCAACGTATTTCGGAAGGAGCTCCCGGGCCTTCAGCTCCCTCAGCACCCAGAGGGTGTAGTCGTATATTGCCCTCTCCAGGGCCTCGCCGGTGAGGCCCTGCCAGGCCTTTGGGGCTATCTGCTTGCCGGGGTCGGCCCAGAAGTCGGAATAGTGGAAGGCCAAAAGCCAGGGAAGGCCCAGGGCCTTGGCCCTTTTTGCCAGGGACTCCGTCCTGTTAAGGTCGTTCGTCCCGGCCCCGTAGGGCGTACCGTCCCGGTCATAGGGGTCGTTCCAGAGGCGAAGCCTTATAAGGTCGATGCCGTTGGACTTTAAAATCTCCAGGGCGTCGCCGGGGCGGCCGTCCGCGTCGAAGAATTTGCCGCCGCACTCCTCCACCTCTAAAAGGGTGGATACGTCGGCGCCCCGGATAAATCTATTCGCGGTAGTGTCGCCCATTCTCAGTCCTCGTAATCCTCCAGGGGTATGCGCTTGAGCATCACCTTGTATTTTTTCTTGATCTCCTCGTTCATCGCAAGGACGTCGGCCTCACTGCCGGTGAACTGGCACCTCATGCAGTAATACTCGTCCTTGTCCCTGTCGTAGAACATGTCGATGTCCAGGTCCCTCATAAAGCAGGCGGGACACCTGTAATTCAGTCTGCCCTTTCGACCTTGAGCCATGTGGTGAACACCTCCTTATCGTGAAGCTTCCCGGTGTAGCCGAGAGTGAACATGGGGCTGAAGGCGTAGCCCTCCCGGACGAAGCCGGACTTCTCCGGGCCCTCGGCCGAGAGCGTCACGAGCGTCTTTATGGGGGGCACCACGCAGCTCACGCTGTCGGCGCCGTCAACGGACGCCTCGCGGCATTTATACTCATAGGGGATGAACACGCTGTTGCCCTTGGCGTCTATGTGGAGCTTCAGGCTCGACATATCCTCGGTGTACTCGGTGGTGCCGTAGCAGGCCACCATGTACTCCTGGATAGAGACCTCCGCCGTGGGGTCGGACATCCCGACGATCTTGCGGTCGATCTTTATCTCAGAGGAACCCTCGGTGAAGGTTATGACGCTCTGGAGCTTCACGGTCAGGTCCTCAAACTCGATGTCCACGGGGTCGAGGGTGAGCACTCTGTCCTTGCCGTTCTGGCTGAAATGTGCCTTGGTGCGGCAAAGGCAGAGGTCCACCTCCTCGCCGTTATGGCAGACCTTCGCGGACCTTACGGTGCCCTCCCCGGCGTAGTGGGTGAAGTACCCCGCCCGGTACTTCTCCTGGATGAGGAAGGGGTAGCTGGCGTCCTGGATGTGCTCGGTGCCAATGCCCACGGGCCACTCAAGCTTGGCGGCATAGGGCCGCAGGTCCACGATGGCGCCGCCCTGGTCCATGTTGACGCAGGCGCGCATGTAGGGGTCGCAGTACCAGAAGAGCTGTTTTTGGCTGCCGTAGAGTATATCGTTCCACAGGGCGCACTCGGGCTCCGTGTAGGTCTTTTTCTGCCGATAATAATCGGCGAACTCGCTCATGGTCATGTCCTGGAGCTTGCCCTCGCGTTTGAGCTTGCCGTAGTAGGCGCAACCCTCCTCATAGGACTTCAGGAGGAGCTCATAGGGGGCCTCCCACCGGCCCATCTTGTTCATCCAGCCGGGGCCAACGAACATCATGTTGTAAGAGTAGCCGTTATTGTATTTGGCAAGGTGCCTGTACTGGTCGATGAGGTTATAGAGATAGGGGAACTCCCAGGTCTTTGAGTCGTAGATCATGCCCCTCAGCACGTTCTGGGGGTGGGTGCCGAAGTTGGAGCCGTTGCCGTCATAGCAGGCAAGAAGGTCACGGCTCAAATGGGGTATCGCCACGATGCCGGAGTCCTCGGCCTCATTGGCCGCCGGGGCGTGGGTGTTGACCTTGCTCGGTATCCAGGGGGCCCAGGGGCCGCCGTCCATGAAGGTGTACCAGGAGTTATTGCAGGTGTGGTAGGCCTTGGGGCCCTCCTCCCAGCAGGTGGCCACGGCGCACTTGACCGTGGGGTACTGGGACTTTATGTAGTTTATGAGCTCCGCGTCCATGTAATAGGAGCCGGTGGACTCCGGGTAGAACCCGAACCGCTCATGGAACTTCTCAAAGACGTCACGGACTATGGCCTTCTTGTCCTCCATGGAGAACATCCAGATGCAAAAGTCCTTGGTCTTATATTTCTCTCTAAATTCCTTGCAGGGAAGCCCCAAAAGCGTCAGGGCTATCTCGTCCCCGTACTTTTCGTGGTGCTCCTTGGCAAGCGCGACTGCCTCGTCATTGAAGAGGCTGGCGTAGGTCATCTGTATAGTGGTCTTGAGCCCGTTTTCGTGGGCGCAACGCTGCTGGGTCTTGAAGATGTCAAGGCTCTCGGTCAGGAGCGCCTTGCGGCCGATGTCCTCGGCCTTACCGTGGCCCGTGACCTTCTCGGCGTACTCCGGGACCATCTCGGGGCGGTGGATGATGTTTACCACAAATTTGTCCATAATATCTTCCTTCTAAGTGAAGTCGGGATTTGGGTCAAATCCCCTCTGAGGGGGGCAAAGGCCCCCCTCAGTCAGAGTATAGCATATGAAGCGGTGAATGTAAATCAGCCTTTTACGGAACCGGCGGTGACGCCCTCCACATAGAACTTCTGCATGATGAAGAAGAGGACGGCGATGGGGATGGATACCAGGATACCGCCGCAGCAGAAGATGGTGAAGTACCTGTTGATAAGGCTCTTCTCAAGCATGGCGTAAAGGCCCACGGCCACGGTGTACATACTGGAGTCGCCGGAGTTGAGGATCATCTTCGCCATTACGAAGTCCATCCAGGGGGCCAGGAAGGCGTTGATGATGGTGTAGACGATGATGGGGCGGCTGGTGGGGATGACGATGTGGGTGAAGATCTTCGCCTCATTGCACCCGTCGATACGCGCCGCCTCGCACAGCGCCCGCGGCACCGTGTCGAAGAAGCCCTTGCAGATGAGATACCCCAGGCCGGAAGCGCCGGCGTAGACCATGAGAAGTCCGTAGTGGTTGTTGGTGAGGCCGAACTGCTTCAGGAGGAAGTAGATGGCGATCATGGTGAGGACCCCGGGGAAGAGGTTCAGCATGACGGCCACGTTCATCAGGGGCTTTCTGGCCTTGAACTTACCGAAGGACATGGCGTAGGCCACCATGAGGACGAAGCAGGTGCAGATGACGCAGTTGAGGCAGGCGATCTTGAAGGTGTTCATAAACCACCTGGGGAACTGGTTGACGCTGTTCGTCTGGAAGAGCCGCACATAGTGGTCGAGGCTCCACTGCTTGGGGAAGAAGCTGCTGGTGTCCATGCCGTCGTTGGCGGAGAAGGACATACAGACAAGCCACACGATGGGGATGAGCCAGATGACGCAGAGTATCGCGATCAATATGTTGTGGCCCACCCGGGAGCCGCCGAGCCTGTGTCCCCTGCGGGGGGCCTTGGGGGCCTTGGTCTCAGGGGCCTTCACGGGCTCCATTACGGATACGTTGTTCTCGTTACTCATTAATTATACACCCCTTCCTTGTCTCCGCTGATCAGGAAGTTGAACGCGATGAGTGTGAACACGGCGCAGATGAGGAATACCATGATACCGATGACCGCGGCCATCTTGTAGTTATAGTAGTTCTGCGTCAGGTTGAAAAGCCAGGTGATAAGCAGGTCCGTCTCCTTGGCGAAGGACGCGGCCAGCTTCGTGTTCGTCGTCGTGTACACACCGTCCGTCAACAGGAATATGACGTTGAAGTTATTTATGTTCTTCACGAAATCCGTCACCAGTGTGGGGGCGGTCACCTGGAACATGTAGGGCATGGTGATGTACCTGAACACCTGGAACTTGTTGGCGCCGTCGATGCGGGCGGACTCCAGCTGGTCGGAGGGCAGGTTCATCAGGATGCCGGTGGCTATCAGCATCTGATAGGGCACGCCGATCCAGATGTTGATGATGATGATGGTGACGTGGGCCCATATCGGCGCCGACAGGAACGGTATGAAGGTGGTGTTTATGACCCCCCAATCTCTCAAAAGCGCCGTAAGGCCGATGTTCTCACATATGGTGTTCACTATTCCGTCATTGGCGAAGAAATAGCGGACCAGAAGCAGTGACACAAACTGGGGCACCGCGATGGTGATGACCAGCAGGAGCCTCCAGAGCTTGGGCACTACGGTCTTTTTCGAGTTCAAGAGAAGCGACATGAGTATGCCGCCGAAGTAGGTGGTGAAGGTGGCGAAGAACGCCCAGACCAGCGTCCAGCCCAGTATCCGGCCGAAGGCGTAGCTGAAGGTGGAGGTCAGGCCCGAGGAGAACAGGCTCTTGAAGTTGGCAAAGCCCACCCACTGGAAGAGCTGATTGGGAGGCATGTGGTTCTGGTCGTAGTTGGTGAAGGCCACGAAGATAAGCAGGAGTATGGGTATCACCGTGAACACCACGATGCCGATGACAGGCAGGGTGAGGAGGGTGATGTGGAATTTGCTGTCGAGATAGGTCTTTACGTCCTCGATGAAGGTGTTGACGTGGGCGCCGGACTCGGCTCTCTTCTGAAGGTTATACACGTTTATAACATTCTTCAGGAGCACCACGAGGGCGAAGGCCCAGACAACGAAGGACATCAGGGAAAGAAGAAGTATCAGGAACGAGTTGTCGTAGTCGTTGGGTACCATCTGGAAGGTGGTGGGATCCAGATGAGTCGAATACTGGACCGTGCCCAACGTGCCGAATTTGCTCACGTACTGCGGCGCGAATAATACTGAGAAAAGTATTATCGCCACCTCAAGGGCGGTCATAATAAGGCCCTTGACGTACTGCTTGCGGCGGATGTAGCCGGCGCCCCACCATATGACGGACAGCTTCACGAAGATGTCGCCCTTGGCAAAGGCCCGTCCAAATTCGGCGAAGAAGCCGCCGATGGAGGCTAAGAAGCCCCAAATCGCCAGAGGAACTTTTTTAAGCTTGCTCAATATACTCCCCCCTTATTTTTATCGGCCCCCGTCCGGTCGCCGGGTGACGTATCGCCCGGGCGCCCGGACGGGACCCAAAGGGCCCCGGACCCTGAGTTACCCGAAGGTCCGGGGCCAAAAGTCACTTGTTCGCGCGGTCTATGTAGACTCAGGCAACGGGAGTGCCGATGGTGGCGACCAGGTCGTCGAGCACCTGCTGGATGCCGGCGTCGTCAGTGGCCATCTTGCCCTGGACGATCTGCTCACCGAAGGTGGCGCAGGGATCCCAGTAGGTGTCGCCAACGCTCTGCTCATAGCCGTAGACGTCCTGCTCAGCGGAGGCGGCGGCGGCTATGTTCTCGGTCACGGCCGGGTCAGCGGCAGCGACCTTGTTGGAGGGAGGCAGCTGGCGGGCGTTGAAGCGGGCCACCTGGGAGCTCTCGTTGGTGAGGTACTCGGCAAGGGCGATGGCCCAGCCGGCCTCCTTGGTGTACTGGTTGACAGCCATCAGCTTGAAGCCGGAGAAGCAGCCCATCTGGATGTCCTTATCGCCGGCCTTGAAGGTGGGGAGCTTGGTGGCGGCATAGCCGTCGCCCCAGAGATCCCGGCAGGCGCCGGCGTCCCAGGTACCGTCAATGACAGCGGCCAGGTTGCCGCCGGCAATGGCGTTGCTCAGGCCGTTATCGGGGACGGCCATGAAGGCGGGATGGGAGGCGATGGTCTGCATGGCCTTGACAACGTCAGTGCCCTTCACGCCCTGAGCGGAGGTGCCGTTCCAGTCGATCTTGGTGGAGCCGTCATCCTGGAGGGCGACGCTGAAGCCGGCGCCAAGGAAGAAGCCCGCGTTGTACCAGCCGGAGGCGAATACCATGCCGACCTTCTTGCCGGCGGCCTGGGCCGCGTCAAGCATGGCCTCCCAAGAGCCGGCCTGCTCGGCGGAGATGACGCTGGAGTCATAGAACAGGAAGTAGTTGTTGCCGCCGCCGAAGGGCAGGGCATAGAGGCTGTTGTTACGGGTGCAGGCGACGATGGAGCCCTCGCCGTTGGCGGCGACGACATCGTCAAGGTTCTTGCCGGAGAACACAGGCAGGGCCTGAGCGGCGGTCTCGGAGAGGTTCATAAGAGCGCCGGCCTTGACAAGAGCGTCGATCTGGTCGTTGGCGAAGGCGTAGACGTCAGCCGCGGCCTCGGGGTCGGTAAGGACGGTGTCCTTCGCGGTGGCCTCGGACTCGACACCGATGGTGATGTCGAAGGTGAAGTCGGGATACTGGGCCTTGAACTCGTCGATCAGGGTCTTGAGAAGGTCCTGATCCTCCTCAGCGCCCCAGACCATCAGCTTGACGGGACCGTCATGTGCCGGGGGGTTGGGGCCGGCAGGGGTATCGTTGTTGCCGGGGTTCTCGTTGCCGCCGGGGGTGTTCTCGTTGCCGCCGGGGGTGTTCTCGTTGCCGCCGGGGGTGTTCTCATTGCCGCCGGGGGTCTTGTTGTCGCCGTTGCCGCCGCAGGCCGCGAGAGAGAGGACCATGGCGAGGCACAACAGAATTACTAAAAACTTTTTCATTCTTTTTCCTCCTATAAAATTTGACTTTATTTATCAACAGGCACCGGTTCCCCTACCGGTCCCGGTCGATCAGGGCTCATTCTTCTGTCTTTCAGACAGAAGAAAAAAGGCGTACGCCTTTTTACACGGGAAGTGGACAACCGATTGCACAACCGGTTGCTCGCACAAAAATAGTATATCAGGCAACATGATTTTTGTCAATTCTACACATTGTACAATTTGAGGGGCCTATTTTTTGTCAATATGCCAAGTTGCGTGGTGCCCAATAATTAGATATATTCATAGTACCGCGGGGCAATAACAAAAGAGCCCGGGGGCCGGGCTCTGAGACTGTCGAAAAAGCCCTGACGGGCTTTTTCCGACAAGGGAAACGTGCGGGCAATTTTCTCCGAATTTTGCGAAATTCAGAGAAAATTGCCCTGCTGTCGCCCTGCGCGCGCCCCGAAGGGGCACACTTGGGCGACAAAAGGGATTTTTTCCGACGCGCATGTCGCCGGAAAAAATATAGAATTTGAGTTTTTTGACAAGCTGAGAGCCTGGGGGCCGGGCTCTTAAGTGCTCTTTCGCATTATTATCTCAAAATCGGGTATGACGACGCTGTGGGCTTCGCGGCCCTCTATTAGCTCGATGACCTGGCGGCAGGCCTCGGCGCCGAGCTTCACGCCGTCAAAGCGCACGGCGGTGACAGGCGGGTCCATGCGGCTGACGATGACGCTGTCATAAAGACACGCCACGCGGATCTGCTCCGGCACGGACACGCCGTGGGCGGCCAGGGACTGCATGACAAGGTCGCAGACGATGTTGTCCATGCACACCATGGCCTCACAGCCGCCGCTTATGGCCGCGGTCACGGCCCGGTCGGCCTCAGCGCGGTCGGTGATGTTAAGAAATGTACGGGTCTCGGTCACGCCCCTTTTGTCACACGCCCGGTCAAAGCCGACGGCCCGGTCGCGGGTGACGAAGTGGCGGGCGCTCCCGCCCAGGAGGGCGAGCCTTCCGGCGCCCAGGTCGATGAGGCGCTCGGTCATCTCGGCGGCGGCCAGGGCGTTGGCGTTGTCCACGCATACGACGCCCCCGTCATCGGAGGAGCCGATGCGTACGAAGGGCACTTCGCGGCCGGCTATCAGGGCCTCGATCTGCGAGCCCTCCTCGCTTCTGGCGGCTATCAGGCCGTCGACCTTGCTGTTTTCAAGTATGCGGCGTATCTTTGACGGGTCGTCGCCCATGGTGAGCACGACGTCGTAGTCCCTTGAGGCGGCGTACTCGCATATACCCACCAGGCACTCACGAAAGAAGGCGAACTCCCGGCCCACGTCCACGACGGGCAAGACCGCGCCGATGTTGTAGGTGCGGCTCTTGGCCAGGCCCTTGGCCACGGCGCTGGGGCGGTAGCCCCGCTTTTCGATGAGCTCCAGCACACGCCGGCGCGTCTCGCCGCTTATCCTCCCCGTTCCGGAGATGGCCCTGGACACGGTGGTCTTGCTCACACCGAGCTCCGCGGCAATATCGTCTATGGTGTATTCCTGTGTCACGGCGCGTCTCCTTCCCGCGAAAAATTGGCCCTTGCGTGTTCCGGCCGATAGATTTACAATATACATATATAATATATTACATTCCACGCCAATGTCAACCCAAAAGGAGGGTCACCTTTGGAAAACAAGCTCTACTACGGCACGGCCTACTATCCGGAATACATGCCCGAGGAGCACATCGACCGGGACATGCGGCTCATGGTGAAGGCGGGCTTTAACCTGATAAGGGTGGCGGAGTCCACCTGGTCCACCTGGGAGCCGGAGGACGGGAAATTCGACTTCACCGTCCTGCGCCGGACGCTGAGGGCCGCCGGGAGGCACGGCCTTTCGGTGATCGTGGGCACACCCACCTACGCCATCCCGCCCTGGCTATATAAAAAATACCCGGACATAATGTCCGACACCCACTCGGCCCCCTGCCGCTATGGGCCCCGGCAGAGCTATGACATCACGCACCCGGGCTATAAATTCCACTGCGAGCGGGTGATACGCAAGCTCCTGGCGGTGGCGTCGAAGTTCGACTGCGTCATCGGCTATCAGCTGGACAACGAGACTAAGCCCTATGACACCTGCTCGGAGCGCGTACAGGCCATGTTCCGGGAGTATCTTAAAAATAAATTCGGCACCGTGGACGCCATGAACAGGGAGTTCGGATTCCCCTACTGGTCAAACTCCGTGGCGTCATTTGAGGACCTGCCCGACGTGCGGGGGACCATAAACGCAAGCTACGGGGCGGAGTTCCAGGCCTTCCAGCGAAAGCTGGTCACGGAATTTCTCCTGTGGCAACGGTCCATCGTGGACGAGTACTTAAAGCCCGGACAGCTTGTCACCCACAACTTCGATTACGAGTGGCGTGGGTGGAGCTTCGGCCTCCAGCCGGAGGTGGACCAGTTTGAGGCCGCCAAGGCCGTTACGGTGGCGGGCTGTGACATATATCACCCGGCCGGCGGGGCGCTGACGGGCGCCGAGATCGCCTTCGGCGGGGCGATGGCCAGGGGGCTGAAAAAACAGGGCTATTTCGTCCTTGAGACCCAGGCCCAGGGGAATTTCGGCTATCTGCCCTACCCCGGACAGCTCAGGCTCCAGGCCCTCTCGCACATAGCAAACGGCGCCCAGTGCGTGGAGTACTGGCACTGGCACAGCATACACAATTCTCTGGAGTCATACTGGAAGGGCGTACTCAGCCACGACCTCACGCCCGGCGAGACCTACGATGAGTGCTCCGTGATAGGGCACGACCTGGCGTCACTTTCCCACAAGTTATCCGGTCTTAAAAAGGAGAACCGGGTGGCGGTGATGGTGTCGAACCGCTCCCAGACAGGCATGAGCTGGTTCCCCACCTGCCAGATGGGCTTTAAGCCGAATAAAAATTACTCCGATTATTTAAGGTGGATATGCGACAGCCTGTACCGGCTGAACGTGGAGTACGACGTGGTGTCGGACGCGGAGAGGGACTTCTCCCGCTATTCGCTGGTGATACTGCCGTGCCTCTACTCAGCCGGCGAGAAGCTTCTTGAGGCCGTGGCAAAATACGTGGAGAACGGCGGGAGGATACTGGCTACCTTCCGCACGGGATTTTCAAATGAGCACCTTAAAATATACCATGACGCCCAGCCACACATGCTGACGAAGGTTTTGGGACTGCGTTATGACCGCTTCACCGTACCGGAGGGGGCGGAGCTACGCTCACGGTGGGCGGGGCTCCCGGAGGGGTCCGCCGCCACGGACTGGCTGGAGCTGGTGGAGCCCACCACAGCCAAGGCGCTGGTGACCATAAGCCATCCGGCCTGGGAAGGCTACCCGGCGGTGACGGTCAACGATTTCGGCCGGGGAAAGGCGGCGTATCTGGCCTGCTGTTTCTCACCCCAGGCCCTGGACGCCGTACTGCGGCGGATATTACCGGAGTTCAACATTCGCCTGCCGGGCATCGAGTTCCCGCTGATCCTCCGCCGCGCCAAGACGGCCCAGGGCAGTAACCTCATATTCTTTTTAAACTACTCCGGCTCGCAAAGGACGCTCCCCAACGGCCAGCCCATCCCGCCCTGGGGCGTACAGATAACCGAAAACGGCGCGCCGCTTCTGACATGACACAAAAATCCCCGGTAGACTGCTACCGGGGATTTTGTTATTGCGCGTGTCGGATCACTTGTCGGCACCGACGTATTTGGCGCTGCCGAAGCCGAGGATGAGCATGAAGATGGGGTTCCGGAAGATGAGGCCGATGGCGAAGCCCACGCCCTTGCCGAAGGACCTGGCGAGCTTGACGTTGAACATAATGTTCAGGATGAGCACCAAAAGCTGAGCCACGGAGGCCAGGGCGGTCATGGCTGAGACGGCGGTACCGGCGGTTCCGAGAGCGGTAGCCACGCCCACGACCAGGGCGCCGAGCACCATCATCCAGAAGTAACCGGTCCTCCAGACCCTCTTGAAGAGCACGTAGATGTTGTAGATGGGTAGCGCGGCCTTTCCGTGGCCTGTCGATATGGCGGCTATTTTTCGAGTCTCTGACCGGGGTGACTGTCGTAATATGTCCTCAGGACCTGGCCGGTGTAACTCCTTTCGCACTCGGCGCACTCCTCCGGGGTGCCGGTGAATACCACCTCGCCGCCGCCGCTTCCGCCCTCGGGGCCCAGGTCGATAAGGTGGTCGGCAACCTTGATGACATCCAGATTGTGCTCGATGACCACCACGGTGTTCCCGGCGTCCACAAGGCGGTCAAGGACGTCCACGAGCTTCCTCACGTCGTCGGTGTGGAGGCCCGTGGTGGGCTCGTCCAGGACATAGAAGGTGGCGCCGGTACTGCGCTTTGAAAGCTCCGTGGCAAGCTTCACCCGCTGTGCCTCGCCGCCGGACAGGGTGGTGCTGGGCTGGCCCAGCTTCACATAGCCCAGGCCCACGTCCTGGAGGGTGCGGAGCCTGTCGGCGATCCTGGGGACGTTCTCAAAAAACTCCACCGCCTCGTCCACGGTCATCTCAAGGACCTCGTTTATATTCTTGCCCTTGTAGCGGACCTCCAGGGTCTCACGGTTATATCGCTTGCCCTTGCAGACCTCGCAGGGGACGTAGACGTCGGGCAAAAAGTGCATCTCTATCTTTATTAGCCCGTCGCCCTGGCACGCCTCACACCGGCCGCCCCGGACGTTGAAGCTGAAGCGGCCCGCGCCGTAGCCCCGGGCCCGGGCGTCGCTTGTCTGGGCGAAGAGGGCGCGGATGTCGTTGAAAACGCCGGTGTAGGTGGCGGGGTTCGAGCGGGGGGAGCGGCCTATGGGGGACTGGTCGATGTCTATGACCTTGTCGAGGTACTCAAGGCCGAATATGCCCGTGTGCTTCCCGGCGCGGATGCGGGCGCGGTTGAGCTCCGCGGCCAGTGTCTTATAAAGGACCTCGGTGACGAGGCTGGATTTTCCCGAACCGGAGACGCCGGTGACCACGGTCATTACGCCAAGGGGTATGTCCACGTCGATATTTTTAAGGTTATTTTCCGCCGCGCCGGTTATCCTGAGATATTTCCCGGTCCCCTTCCGGTGCTCAGCCGGTATGGGGATAAATTTTTTGCCGGACAGGTACTGCCCAGTGATGCTCCTGTCGCACTTTACTATCTCCTCCGGCGTACCGGCGAATACAACCTCGCCGCCGTGGATGCCCGCCCCGGGGCCGATGTCAACGATGTAATCCGCGGCAAGCATGGTGTCCTCGTCGTGCTCCACCACCAGAAGGGTGTTGCCCAGGTCCCGAAGGCGCTCCAGGGTGGCGATGAGCTTGGCGTTGTCCCGCTGGTGAAGTCCTATGGAGGGCTCGTCCAGGATATAGAGCACACCCATGAGGGATGAGCCGATCTGGGTGGCCAGGCGTATACGCTGGCTCTCGCCGCCGGAGAGTGTGCCGGCGGAGCGGGCCATGGTCAGGTATTGAAGGCCCACGCTCTCCAAAAAGCCCAGGCGGGAGCGAATTTCCTTTATTATCCTGTCGGCGATGATGTGCTCCTTCTCGGAAAGGCCGGACTGGACGCTGTTCAGGAAGGCCAGGGCCTCGGTGACGGAGAGCTCGCAAAATTCCGCGATGTTCTTCCCGCCCACGGTGACGGCCAGCACCTCCGGCCGCAGGCGCTTTCCGTGGCAGGCCGGGCAGTCGTGGTCGGTCATGTACTGCTCCAGGTCCCACTTGGCGTATATGGAGTTGGACTCCCGGTAGCGGCGCTCCAGGTTGGAGATTATCCCCTCAAAGGGCCGGGTCATGGTGGTGTGGCCACGGTCGGTGGTATAATTCAAGGTCAGGGCCTCGCCCTTCGTGCCGTATAACAGTACGTCGATGACCTCATCTGGCAGGTCCCGGAGGGGCGTATCGAGCCGGAAGTGGTAACGCTTGCTGAGGGCGTTGAAATACATGAGGGCGATGGAGTCGTTTTTGATGTTGCCCCAGCCGCTGGCCTGTATGCCGCCGTCAAGGATGGATAGGGTCATGTTGGGCATGATGATGCTCGGGTCCACCTGGCGCTGGACGCCCAGGCCAGAGCACTCCGGGCAGGCGCCCAGAGGGGCGTTGAAGGAGAAAAACCGGGGGGACATCTCCTCGATGGAGATGCCGCAGTCCTCGCAGGCGTAATTTTGGGAGAAGGTCACGTCCCGGTCCTCCTCCGGGATGTTCACGGTGACGATGCCGCCGGAGAGGTTGGAAGCCGTCTCAACGGAGTCGGTGAGCCTCTGCTGAAGGCCGTCCTTTATTACGAGCCTGTCGATTATTATGTCGATCCGGTGCTTTTTGTTTTTGTCGAGCTTTATCTCCTCCTCCAGCTCGTACATGTGGCCGTCCACCCGGGCCCGGACATAGCCGGATCTTCTGGCGTCGTCGAATATCTTGGTGTGCTCGCCCTTCCTGCCGCGGATCACCGGGGACATTACCATGATCCTGGTGCCCTCGGGCAGGGCCATCACCTGGTCCACCATCTGGTCAACGGTCTGCTGGCGTATCTCCTTGCCGCACTTGGGGCAGTGGGGTATGCCGATGTTGGCGTACAGAAGGCGCAGATAGTCGTATATCTCCGTCACCGTCCCGACGGTGGAGCGGGGGTTATTGTTGGTGGTCTTTTGGTCGATGGATATGGCCGGGGAAAGGCCCTCGATGACGTCCACCTCCGGCTTGTCCTTCTGGCCAAGAAACTGCCGGGCGTAGGCCGACAGACTCTCGACATATCTCCTCTGGCCCTCGGCGTATATGGTGTCGAAGGCGAGGCTGGATTTGCCGGAGCCCGAAAGGCCCGTCAGCACCACCAGCTTGTCCCGGGGAAGCTCGATGTCTATGTTCTTGAGGTTGTTTTCCCTGGCGCCCCTGACGAAAATACTGTCTCGCATATTTTTGCCCTTCCAAGTTACATTAAATATTAAGATGTCGGTGATCGACTTGAAGCGTAAGCTTTAGTATAACATCTAATTCACAAAATTTAAATCCCTAATTTTTATATTATTTTTAGTTTGGTCACGAAATAGACATAAAAAAAGGATAACATTAAGCCATTCCAAAGGGCGATGACCCAGGTAAGGAGATCTTGATATGAACGAGTATAACGAAAATTTCCAAAACGTCGACGGATCTGACGGGACGACGCCCATGGCCGAGCCCGCCTCCGGGGAGACTCAGTCCGGGCCGGAGGTCCGGCAGGAGGCCCAGTACCGTCCGGCCCCTCAGCCGGAGGCCGCCCCGAGCCGTCCCGTTCAGCCCTATGACTACGGTGACGTCCGCCGGAGCTGGAGCGAGCCGGCATACGAGCCCGCGCCCACGTCTAATTTTGACGCGTACACCCCCGGCGGCTATGCCTACGGCGCTCAGAACGTGCCGCCACAGCCCCCGGAGGGCAAGAAAAAGAAGAAGCGGTCCCACGGCTTTTTGAAGGCCGCGTGTCTCGTGCTAGTCTGCGCGCTGGTGGCCGGCGCCGCGAGCTGGCTGGTGGTGGACTACATGCTGGACAACAACTCGACGCAGGGCGGCAAGACGGTCGTCCTGGGCGGCTCCGCCAGCTCCCTCGCAAATGAGAATATGCCCGAGCCCACACCCGGCGAGGAGCTGAACGCCACGCAGATATATACGCTCGGTGAAAAGCAGGTGGTGGGCGTTAACACCAGCTTCAACACCACCAACATCTTCGGCATGACCACCCAACGGGCGGTGTCCGGCTCCGGCTTCATCATCAGTGAGGACGGCTATATCCTCACGAACTACCACGTCATCAGCTACGCCGTGGTCTACGGCGGGGACCTGACGGTGCTTATGAAGGACGGCTCGGAATACGAGGCCGAGATCGTGGGCTATGTTGAGGACAACGACGTGGCGGTCATAAAGATAAACGCCACCGGACTTTCACCCGTGGTGTTCGGGGACTCCGACAACATCATCGTGGGCGAGGCGGTCTACGCCATCGGCAACCCCCTGGGGGAGCTTGAGTACACCATTACCGACGGCATAGTCTCCGCTCAGGATCGCGTAATCTCCACAAGGGACGACATCACCAACGCCCAGACCGCCATCAACATGTTCCAGATCACCGCCGCCGTCAACTCCGGTAACTCCGGCGGCCCGGTGTACAACAGCCGCGGCGAGGTCATAGGCATAGTTACCGCGAAATACGCCGACGCCGGCGTTGAGGGCCTGGGCTTCGCCATCCCCATCAACGACGCGGTGTCCATCTCCCGTCAGCTCATCGAGCACGGCGCCCTCACCGGCGCGGGGCTTGGCATCACGGGCCGGGACGTGACTGTCCTCTTTAACGAGATCGCCATGGAGGCCTATGATATTCCCTACGGCGTCTATATCGACAGTATCCAGGACGACTCCGCCGCCGAGAAGGCCGGCCTGCGCGTGGGCGACATCATCACCGCCATCGACGGCCGTGAGGTGAACGGCATGGACAGCTTGAAGCTGGCCCTCAAGCGGTTCTCGCCCGGGGACACCGCCACACTCACCGTCTATCACATGGGCGATCATATGAGCGCCGGCGAGTCCCGTGACGTCGCCATCACCCTCCAGGAGCCCGCCGAGGACACCACCCAGGAGCAGCAGACCACCGCGCCCAGCGGCAACGGCGGCTCGGGATTTGGGTTCGGGTGGCCGTGGTAAGCCTTGAATTGAAAGGCTTTGCCTTTCAATTCAAATAGAGATCGTGCGGACCCGGGATTTGAAATTGGAATTTCAAATCCCGGGTCTGCTGTTTTGCTCCGCGCATGGCCCGGAGGGCCATACACGGAGCAAAACAAAAGGGATTTTTTCCGAGGCACATGTGCTCGGAAAAAATATTTAAATAAATATCGCTCCCCCGGGATTTTCCGGGGGAGCGAATGTTTTTTAGACGGTTTCCGGGGTTTTTGACTTTACGGTTATCTTCCCGTCCTCGGCGTTTACCTCTACGGTGTCACCGGTTTTGATGCTGCCGTCTAAGAGCTTTTCGGCGACGGCGTCCTCGACTAAGGTTTGGATCTTGCGGCGCAGGGGTCTGGCGCCGTAGGCGGGGTCGAAGCCGGCCTCAGACAGGGCGTCCACGGCGCTGTCGGTGGCGGTGAGCTTCAGGCCCATGGACTCAACGCGCTTTGCCACGGTGTCCAGCATGTTCCTGGCGATGGCGTGTATCTCCTCCCGGGTCAGCTGGTGGAATACGATGGTCTCGTCCACGCGGTTTAAAAACTCGGGCTTGAAGGTGCGTCTCAGGTCAGCCATGACGGCCTCGGTTATGCGCTTGTCGTCCATGGCGCCGCCCTCATCGTCGCCGGTGGCGAAGCCCAGGGTCTTGGCCTTTTCGGTGATGTTCCTGGCGCCCACGTTGGAGGTCATAACTATCACCGTGTTGCGGAAGTCCACTCTCCTGCCCTGGGAGTCGGTGAGGCGGCCGTCCTCCATGATCTGGAGCATGATGTTGAACACGTCCTCGTGGGCCTTCTCGATCTCGTCAAAGAGCACCACGCTGTACGGGCGGCGGCGGACCTTCTCGGTGAGCTGTCCGCCCTCGTCAAAGCCCACGTAGCCCGGAGGCGAGCCGATGAGCTTGGACACCGTGTGCTTTTCCATGTACTCGGACATGTCCACCCTTATCATGGCGTTCTCGTCCCCGAACATGGCCTCGGCAAGAGCTCTGCACAGCTCCGTCTTGCCCACGCCGGTGGGGCCGAGGAACAGGAAGGAGCCGATGGGGCGCTTGGGGTCCTTGAGGCCCACCCGGCCACGGCGGATGGCCTTGGCCACGGCGGTGACGGCCTCGTTCTGGCCCACGACGCGCTTGTGGAGTATCTCCTCCATTCGCAGCAGTCTCTCGCCCTCGTCCTCAGTGAGGGTGGTGACGGGGATACCCGTCCAGCCGGACACCACGGCGGCGATGTCCTCAGCCAGGACCTGCTTGCCGGAGCCAAGCTTGCCCTCGGTCCAGCGGCGGCGGACCTCCTCGAGCTCCGCCCGCTTGGCCTTCTCCTCGTCCCTTATCTTCGCGGCCCGCTCGAAGTCCTGATTTTGTACGGCGGACTCCTTCTCGGCGCTGAGGGCCGCGGCCTGGCTCTCGAGGGTCTTGAGGTCCGGGGGGAGCTTCAACTCCTCCATCCTGACCCGGGATGCCGCCTCGTCCACAAGGTCGATGGCCTTGTCCGGCAAAAACCGGTCGTTTATATACCGCTGAGACAGGTTCACCGCGGCCTCTATGGCCTCGTCGGTTATCTTCAGCTTGTGGTGGGCCTCGTACTTATCACGAAGGCCACGGAGTATCTCGATGGACTCCTCCCCGGTGGGCTCGTCCACCTGCACGGGCTGGAAGCGGCGCTCCAGGGCCGCGTCCTTCTCGATATACTTGCGGTACTCGTTGAGCGTCGTGGCGCCAATGGCCTGTATCTCGCCCCTGGACAGGGCGGGCTTTAAGATGTTGGAGGCATCGATGGCCCCCTCGGCGGCGCCGGCACCTACGATGGTGTGGAGCTCGTCGATGAAGAGTATGACGTCGCCGGCCTTTTTGACCTCCTCTAAGGCGTTGCGGATGCGCTCCTCAAAATCGCCCCGGTACTTGGTCCCGGCCACCATGCCGGTGAGGTCCAACGACACCACGCGGCGGTTGCGAAGGTTCTCCGGCACGTCGCCGGACACTATCTTCTGGGCAAGGCCCTCGGCGATGGCTGTCTTGCCCACGCCGGGCTCGCCGATCAGCACCGGGTTATTTTTCGTCCGGCGGGAGAGGATCTGGATGACCCGCTGGACCTCCCGCTCACGGCCGATGACCGGGTCGAGCTGGCCCCGGAGGGCCATGACCGTCAGGTCACGGGAAAACTGATCGAGGGTCTTTGTCTCCGGGTGGCGGACGGTCCTGTCGCCGGCGTGGGCCTTCTGGCGGGAACCGGGGTCGAACATGTTGACAAGCTCGGTGTAGAGCCGCGATATGTCCGCGCCGGACATGGTAAGTATCTTCGCGGCGACACTGTCGGACTCCCGGAGGATACCCATCAGCAGGTGCTCGGTGCCGACGTAATTGTGGCCCAGACGGCCGGCGTCCACAAGGGCCAGCTCGATGACCCTCTTGGCCCGGGGCGTCAGGCCCTGGACGGTGGTGTCGGAGCTGTCGCCACGGCCCACCAGCTTCTCGATGCTGAGCTCCACCAGCTCCCTGTCTATCCCCGCCTCCCGCAGGATCTTCGCGGCGGCGCCGCCGCCCTCGGCGACGATGCCGTAGAGTATGTGCTCACTGCCAACGTAGCCGTGGCCGAGCTGGGCGGCCTTCTCATGGGCCAGGTTAAAGACCTCCTTGGCCCTTTCGGTGAAACGGTCCTCATTTTTCATGTGAATACACCTCCTGTGCTCCCGGATAGGGCCGGCTCCAACGGGCCGGCCCCTCCATGCTACATCTTCTCCTCAAATATTACTCCTGGCTCTCCGCTTTGCGGAGCTCGTCGCGCAGCTTCGCGGCCTCCTCGTAATTCTCCTCCTCGGCGGCCTTCTTCATCTGCTCGCGGAGGGCGTTGATCCGGCGCTTTTTGGACAGCTCCGGGTCGACCTGGGCGTTTGTGTCCTCCTTCACCTCGTCGGCGGCGTTTTTCTCCGCCTCGGGGAAGCGTATCTCTATGCGGGGCGCCCCAAGCATGGTAAAGGGGCTGAGGAAGCTCTCGAAGGGGTCCCGGCCGAAGAAGCTCTCCAGAAGTCCCCCCATGGGCCGCCGGTCAAACAAGCTCTCGCCGAAGAAGCTGTCGGAGAACATATCCCCGAATATCTCCCGGCTCCTGGCCGCAAACTCCCTCTCGGGCTGGAGCTCACGGGCGCAGTCGGCGCACAGGTGGGCCTCCGTGACCTTTCCGTTTACCTCATAGCGATAGTGGTTAACAGCGTTATTCTTGCCGCAATTCGTGCATTTCATAATTATAAACTCCTTTCAATAATCAAAATTAACTCTTTGGCGCCCCTTGGCCGCGACGCGGCAAGGTGGCTGTCAGTGAAGCTGATCGAGGGGTCACAGTGATGATAAAAGCATCTGTTTTAGTATCGACGCCCTGACGATGTCTCTCCCCTCCGGCGACACGGGCCTGAGGGCCTGGTCGGTGAGGGCCGACAGCATGACTCTCGCTGACTGCTCCTCCAGCACACCGGCCGAGACGCAGTTTGAAAGCATGGCGCCGGCGGTGTCCAGGTCCACCCTGGAGCCGATGGCGTTGACGGTGTGCATGACGATGAGCTTGGGGTCGGACTGCACCCGGTGGATGCGGATGTAGCCGTTGCCGCCCCGGCGGCTCTCCACCACGTACCCTCGCTCAGGCGAGAACCTGGTGGCGATGACGTAGTTTATCTGGCTCGGTACGCAATTGAAGCGGCTGGCGAGCTCGCTTCGCTGGACCTCCGCCGTGGAGTCCTCCTCCAAAAGCTCGTTTATGAACTGGGCTATAACATCCGAAATACCCATTGGTCACATCTCCTTGCCGGTCTGACTTTGACTTTCCTTGACCTTATGGCCATATAATACTCCACCGGCGGAAAAACGGCAAGGTCGATTTTGACCTTTGCTGACCTTTGACGTTCGCTGACCTTTGTATATCTCCCGTTTGCTTCGATTTTCAAATTATTTCATTGATTTTCGCGGTTTTTTAAATTTCCGGGCCTCTGTAATGGTCAAAAGGTAAAATCTGTGCGATCGACCAATATTCCGTCAAATTTCTGAAAAAATATAATTGATTTTTCGTGAATACGTGTTACAATGCTAATGACGGGAGTTCTCCTGTCTAATCATGGAAAATAAATTATGGAGGTACATAATTATGCCGAGAAAAGTTTCTGACGCCTGTGTCAACTGCGGCGCTTGCGAGGCCGCCTGCCCCGTGGGAGCCATCGCCGAGGGCGACGGCCAGCATGTTGTGGATCCCGATGTCTGCATCGACTGCGGAGCCTGCGAGGGCGAGTGCCCCGTCGGAGCCATCGAAGAGGCGTAAGTAAGCAATTTGAATTTAAAGGCGGCTTTTGGCCGCCTTTAAATTTTTTTGCGATATTTTGCTAAAAAAGCGTACTTATATGGTAGAGGAGGCGAGAGTATGGAGGATCGCGAGATAATAACGCTATATAACGCCAGGGACGACAGGGCCGTTTCCGAGACGGACGTGAAATACGGGCCGCTCTGCCGGTATGTGGCCGGGAACATCCTGAGCCTTCCGGAGGACGCGGAGGAGGCGGTACAGGACGCGTATCTTGGCGCGTGGAACGCCATACCGCCAACGGTACCGCGCTCGCTCAGGGCGTTCATGGCGAGGCTGACCAGGAACGCGTCCCTCAAAAAATACGACAGGCTCACGGCGAAGCGCCGGGGGCTTGCCTGCACCTCGTCTCTTGAGGAGCTGTCGGAGTGCGTATCCGGCCGGGAGACGCCGGAGTCGGAGCTTGAGAACAGGCGGATAGAGGAGGTCATCGGCAGGTTCGTGAGGGACCTTTCCGAGGAAAAGCGGTATGTGTTTCTGCGCCGGTACTGGTACTTTGACTCCGTAGAGGACATCGGCCGCCAATCCGGCTTTTCCGCCTCCAAGGTGGCGAACATGCTCTACCGTATGAGGAAGGACCTTCGGGAGACGCTTTTAAAGGAGGATATTGAGCTATGAATGAAAGACAGCTTGCCGACAGGATAGGAAATTTATCCGACAGGGCTGTGGACGACGCCGCGGATCCTCCCCAGAGGAAAAGTATTTGGACGCGCCTTGTGGACGATGCCGCGGACCCTCCCCGGAGGAAAGGGATTTGGACGCGCCTTGTGGCCGTGGCGGCGGCGCTGGCGGTGATAGTGGGACTGGCGGTGTATCTCACGGGCCGTACTCCGGCCGTCCGGGCGGACGACCTCATGGCCGGGTACAGGGCGAAAATTTCCGCCGACCCCTCGGCTTTGACTGAGGAGGGCTCGGCGGCCGTGGCGGAGCTGGGGTTGGACATACTGAGGGCCTGTGGGACCGGCGGGAACGACCTCTTCTCCCCTGTCAGCATCGCCTCGGCTCTGGGGATGACGGCCATGGGCGCCAGAGGCGAGACTCTTGACGAGATGTCCGCCGTTCTGGGACTTTCGCCGGAGGAGCTGGCAAGATACCTGAGAGCGTACAGGAGCGTCCTCTTTGGGAACACGGTCCACATGGCAAACTCCGTCTGGTTCCGGGACGACCCGGAGCTATATGTGGAGCCGGACTTCCTCCAGGCAAACGCCGATTACTACTCCGCCGGGGCCTATAAGTCCGACTTCAGCCCTCAGACCGTGGAGGACATAAACAACTGGACTAAGGCCCACACCGGGGGCATGATAGACAGGCTCCTCGACCGCATACCCGACGAGGCCGTCATGTACATTGTGAACGCCCTGAGCTTTGAGGACGAGTGGCTGAACCCCTACACCCGGGACAGACAGATCAAAGACGCCCCGTTCACCACCGAGGACGGCGAGGAGCGCACGGTGGAAATGATGTACAGCGATATGGAGAAATATTTTTGTGACGAGCTTTCCCAGGGGTTTATGAGGCTCTACAAAAACGGCTGTGCCTTCGCCGCCATACTGCCTGACGAGGGAGTCACCGTGGACGAGTATCTCGCCGATCTCACCGGCCAAAGGTTCCGGGAGCTTTTGGCCTCCGCCGACAACGTTGACGGCCGTACCGGGATACCGAAATTCAAGCTTGAGCGCGACTATGAGCTCTCCGGCGCCCTGTCGGGGCTGGGGATGGCCTCGGCCTTTGACCGTGGTGTCGCGGACTTCACCGGCATCGGCCACGGGCGGAATGGCACTAATCTCTACATCTCCCGGGTCATACACAAGACCTTCATGGAGGTTGACGAAAAAGGCGCCCGCGCCGCCGCCGTGACAGGCGTGGAGGTGCCCGCCGGCCCGACCGCCCCCGATGACACGTCGCCCATCAAAAACGTGTATCTGGACCGGCCCTTTATCTTCGCGATAGTGGACGTGAGGACACTGACTCCGCTGTTCATGGGAGTCGTAAGGGATATTGGGAAGTAAGGATTTTAAAATTACGTTATCTCAACCTAAGCCCCCGGAGAAAATCCGGGGGCTGTTGCTTTTTTCGTATTTTTGCGGTATAATTTATAAGATGACGGGAGCCGAACACGCGCCGGTTCGACTCCCATCATCTTAAAAAAGGGGGACGAGAGGATGGACAGCTTCGCGCTGTGGCCCGGGGGGCCGGCGATGTATGTTTCGCCGGACGCGGAGCCCGTTACGACGGACAGTGTGCTCATAGCGGATTTCCCGTCCCTTTCCGGCGTGACCCGGTGCGCGGACTTTGGCTGCGGCTCCGGCGTTATCGGGATCATACTGGCCGCGAGGGCGGCCAAGGTGAAGGTGGACCTTGTGGAGCTGGACCCGGCCGCGGCGGCGCTGGCGGAACGGAACGTGGCGCTGAACGGCCTTTCGGATCGCCTGCGGGTCCTGAACCGGGATCTGCGTACCCTCCGGGAGGCGCAGGTCGGCAAATATCATCTCATCGTCACAAATCCCCCCTACTACCCCGTGGGCTCCGGCACGTCGCCGGAGGTTAAGCGACAGGGCGCCCGGGAGGAGCGGACATGCTCCCTATCGGAGCTGGCGGAGGCCGCCTCGCGGCTTTTGGGGGACGGCGGGCGGCTGGCGGCGGTCTATCCGGTGGAGCGGCTTGCCGAGGCCATGAGGGTATTTGCCGGTCACGGGCTGGAGCCCAAGGCGCTGAGGCTCGTACAGGCAAGATGGGACGCGCCGCCGTCCCTGGCGCTTCTGGAGTGCCGCCGCGGCGGGAAGCCGGGCCTTCGCGCCCAGCCCGTCCTCATACTTAAAAACCCCGACGGCACGGACACCGACGAGGTAAAAAGGATATATCATTTAAGCTGAGCCCACGCCGGAGGCGGAGGGCCTGGGGAGAGAATATGGCCGGAACACTTTATCTTGTGGGCACACCCATCGGGAACCTGGACGACATGTCCCCCAGGGGCCTTGAGGCCCTGCGGGGGGCGGACTTCATTGCCGCGGAGGACACCCGGGTGACGCTGAAGCTGCTGAACCGCTTCGAAATAAAAAAGCCGCTGGTGAGCTACTACGAGCACAACAGGGCGGAGAGCGGCGAGAAGATAATATCGCGCCTCGTGGCCGGTGAGACATGCGCCTTAGTCACCGACGCCGGTATGCCGGCCATTTCCGACCCGGGTGAGGAGCTTGTCAGGCTGTGCGCGGAAAACGGTATAGATGTCCGGGTGGTCCCCGGGCCAAGCGCCCTTGTGTCCGCCCTGGCCCTGTCGGCACTGCCAACGGGGCGGTTCACCTTCGAGGGGTTCCTGGCGGTGAATAAAAGCGCCCGCTTCGAGCACCTGGACTCACTCCGGGGCGAGAGGCGGACAATGATATTTTATGAGGCCCCCCACAAGCTCGTCGCCACGTTGCGGGACATGCTGGAGGTCCTGGGGGACCGTAAGGCGGCGCTGTGCCGGGAGCTTACTAAGATACACGAGGAGACGCGCAGGACCACCCTGTCCGCCGCCCTTGAATATTATACGTCAAACCCGCCAAAGGGGGAGTTCGTCATAGTCCTGGAGGGCGCCCCGGAGGAGCGGGCCGCCACCGCGACGCTGGAGCAGGCCGTGGCTATGGCCGCGGAGCTCCGGGACGGGGGCATGAGCCTGAAGGACGCGGCCAAAAGGGCCTCCCAGCGGACGGGGATCTCAAGGAACCTCATTTACGACGGCGTACTGGCCCTCTGATACGGCTGTCATTTATTCATTTTTGCAATAGTTTTTGTAAATTATTGAAATCGTTTTCTTTGACGATTTTCCAATTTAAATTAAGCAACATTAATTTGGCCGGAGGGCGCGGGATCGTGGTCCGGAGCAGGGCACAAAAAAACGGCCCGCCGTCGGCGAGCCGCTTCTCCCGTTTACGCCTGCTTGAGCTCCTCGAGGCAGGAGTCACAGATGTTCTTTCCCTTGTGGTTGCTGATGTTCTTGGTTTTTCCGCAGAAAATGCAAGAATCCTCGTGCTTCGCAAGGATTATCTTCTCGCCGTCCACGAAAATCTCAAGGGAATCTTTCTCAGCAATGTCAAGGGTCCGCCTCAGTTCGATCGGTATAACGATCCTTCCGAGTTCATCTACCTTTCTGACGATGCCAGTGGATTTCATACTATCCCCTCCGTTAGGTGTTCTTGAAATTATTGTAACATTTTATAATTATTTGTCAATATTTTTGGTAATTTTTTTTCGTTTTTTGTGCAAAAATGTATAAAATGAATTAAATGTTTCAAATTTTTAGGCGACAAATTGGCATTTTGCTGGAATTAAGTTGAAAAAATAATCAATTTTCCAATTTTTACGCAGATTTTTTCCGCCGCCCTTGCAAACCGGCGGCAAATGACATATAATCTAAAAAGCGGACAACGCCGTTTCCGGGGGTGAAAAAATGCCGATAAAAATTCCGAATGAGCTACCCGCCGCCCAGACGCTGCATGACGAGAACATCTTCGTCATACCCGAGACCCGGGCCGTGACCCAGGATATACGTCCCCTGCGGATAGCCCTTTTGAACCTGATGCCCACGAAGATAGCCACCGAGACGCAGATGGCAAGGCTGCTGGGCAATACGCCGCTCCAGGTGGAGCTGACGCTCCTTCAGACCAGCACACACAAGGCCACCCATGAGGCCCAGGAGCACATGCTGGCCTTCTACAAGACCTTCGACGAGATACGTGACCAGCGGTTTGACGGCCTTGTGATCACCGGCGCGCCGGTGGAGAAGCTGGAGTTTGAGGAGGTGGACTACTGGCGGGAGCTCTGCGAGATCATGGAGTGGAGCAAGAAGAACGTGTACTCCACCTTCCACA
Source organism: uncultured Oscillospiraceae bacterium (assembly GCA_947631395.1). Classification (GTDB taxonomy): domain Bacteria; phylum Bacillota; class Clostridia; order Oscillospirales; family Oscillospiraceae; genus RUG626. The sequence continues at coordinate 62,783 of CANRLF010000005.1, read as the reverse complement.
TATGCTGGGGCGCCCAGGCGGGGCTTTACTACCACTACGGGATAAAGAAATACCCCCTGGAGAAAAAGCTCTTCGGGGTGTTCCCGCACCATGTGGACTACAAAAAGTCCATCCTCATGCGGGGCTTTGACGATATTTTCTACGCGCCGCACTCACGGCACACCACCGTCCTCCGGGAGGACGTGGAGAAGATACCGGGGGTGAAGATACTGGCCTCCTCCGACGAGGCGGGGGTATACGTCATGTGCACCAAGGGCGGACGGCAGGTCTTTGTGACGGGGCACTCGGAATACGACCCCGACACGCTGAAAAACGAGTATTTCAGGGATCTCAGGCAGGGGTTGCCCATTGAGGTGCCGAAAAACTACTTCCCGGACGACGACCCCACGAGGGAGCCCATAGTCAGCTGGCGGGGACACGCAAATCTTCTGTACTCCAACTGGATAAACCACTTCGTCTATCAGGGCACACCATACGATCTTATGGAGATAAGGGAGGACGGCTGATGGAGTTCATACAGAAGTTTGAGGCCTTTCACATCGGCGGGCTGACGCTTTTTGACGTGCTGTCCGTGGTGATACTGCTGATCGTATGCGTGATTGTACGGCGGCTGATAATGCGGCTTTTGGTGAGGGCCCTTGACAAGAGCCGTCTGGACGGGAGCATAAAGGGGTTCCTCAAGGCCGCCGCCGGCGTGGCGCTGTGGATATTCGTGGTGCTCATCGTGGCGGACAAGCTGGGCATACCTATGACGAGCCTCGTGGCGGTGGTCAGCGTGGCGAGCCTCGCCCTTTCGCTGTCGGTACAGAACATCCTGACGAACCTCTTCTCCGGCATAACAATACTAAGCACACACCCATTCTCCGCCGGTGACTGGGTGGACATAGGCGGCACCGCCGGCACGGTGCAGTCCGTGGGGCTTTTTTACACCATCCTGCGTATGCCGGACGGCCGGGAGGTGCACATACCCAACTCCACCGTGGCGGACAGCAAGGTGGAGAACTTCACGGCCCATGAGACCCGCCGGGTGGACATTGAGGTGTCCGCCTCCTACGACGACTCCACCGTGGCGGTTAAGCGCGCGATACGCCGGGCAATGGATATGACCGACGGCCTCGTCTTTGACCCGGAGCCCTTTATATCCGTCAAGGAGTACGGCGACTCGGCCATAACGTATCTGATCCAGGTCTGGGCGGTGACGCCGAAATTCTTCACCGCGAAGTGCTCGCTCATAGAGAACATCCGGGTGACCTTTGAGGAGAACGGCGTACAGATGACCTATCCGCACCTGAACGTACATATCGACAAGTGACGAAAATGCAAAGGAGGATGGAATATGCATTTCGCGGAGGAGCTTTTAAGGACCATCATATCGTGGGGAGTGCTGTTTTTTGAGTACATAGGGGTGGTGATCCTTATCCTGTCCGGCATTCACGCCGTCATAGGCATATTCAAAAGGAGCCCCCATATCCGTCTGGACCTGGCCCGGGGCATGGCCACGGCGCTGAGCTTCAAGCTGGGCGGCGAGATACTTCGCACCGTGGTGGTACAGACCTTCCACGAGATCGCCATCGTCGCGTGTATCGTCGCCCTCCGGGCGGCCCTCACGTTCCTCATCCACTGGGAGATCGGCCACATGGAACGCGAGGAGGCCCACCTGTCCTCCCGGGAGAAATAATAATTCCGTTACCACGCCTAAAAAGACCGCGAAGGAGCCCACCGGGTCATCTTCGCGGTCTTTTTTGTGTGATCGAGGGATTTTTTGAGACGAGTAAAAATTCTCTTGACAATCTTGACATGTGAGGGTATACTAAGGCTGTAATTTATCGAATATCAATAAAAGGCGGCGGAGTTGATGTCCCAAATTCTCCGTTGTCCTGGAGCGTAGCAGAAAGGAATGGTCATAATTATGAAACGGTGTGTATGTGTAATTTTGTTTTTGATTGTGTGTATAGCTTTCAGTGTTCTTGCTTTTGCGGATTTTTCTGATGAAGATGTCCCTCAGGAGCCCGCTGATAATTCTTTGATGTCGATCGACTTTTCCGGCATGTCTATTGAGGAGCTGAATGACCTTATTCACAGTATTGCTGTCCAATACCCCAACGGTGACGACTGTCCCGGTATGTAGGAGCTTTTTGTGTAATTGGCGTTGAGGGCTGTAAGGTGGAATGTTAACCCTCCCGGTTTTTAATTAGCGCCGAAGGCGCATCCTTTGTGCCCTCCCCACATGAGCGTGGGGAGGGGTAGGGGTGAGGTGGAGGGTCGCGAATTGGGAAGCACTCGGGTAGACGAGGGGCTTTCTCCTCATTTGCCGTTGTGGCGGGGATGGGAGGAATGTTGTTGCGGCTACGCCGCGGATCCCACCTCATCCCTGCCCTTCCCCGCCCGGGCGGGGAAGGCGAAAGGGGTTGCGCCGGGGGCGCGGATTACCCACCCCCTGCCCCCTCCTCAGAGAGGAGGGGCGAGGAGCGCGGCGGGGACGGGGGAATATTGTTGCGGCTGACGCCGCGTAATCCCACCTCATCTCTGCCCTTCCCCGCCCGGGCGGGGAAGGCGAAAGAGGTTGCGCCGGGGGCGCAACATTTTAATTGGGCGGAACCCCTCAGTCTCGCTTCGCTCGACAGCTCCCCATTAAAACGGGGAGCCATTTCGCCTGCGAGAGGTTCAAAGGTCTCCCCCTTTTTGCGGTTTTTATACGAGCTTCACAAGCTCTGACGGCTTTGTGATGACGGTTTGCGCGCCCATTTCGTGGAGGAAGTCCGGGGAGCGGAAGCCCCAGCCGACGGATATGCAGTCGATACCGGCGGCGCGGGCGGTTTTCAGGTCCACCTCGGAGTCGCCGACGTAGACTGTCTCGTAGGGGTAGCTTCCAAGCTCCCGCATGGCGGCGCGGGCCGTGTCGGGGGCGGGCTTTCTGGCTATGTCGGGGCGCTCGCCGATGGCGACAGACACGTATCCGCCGAAGAAGTGGCGCACCAGGGCCTTGGTGTTGGCGTCGGGCTTGTTGGACACGACGGCCAGCTTATGCTCGCTGGCCGCCACGGCCCTGAGCATCTCCGTCACGCCCTCATAGGGGGCGGTCTTTATGAGGTTGTGGTCCTCATACCATTTTACGTAGTCGTCAAGTATCCCGTCAAAGCCGGGAGTTTCCCGGCCGGCGGGGAGGGACTTCTCCATGAGCACACCGGCGCCGTTGCCAACGGAAAGGCGTATCTGCTCAAGTGTGCGCTCGGGGTAGCCGTATTTTTTCAGAATGTAATTCACACTGTCCCGGATGTCCTCAAGGGTGTTGAGGAGGGTCCCGTCCAGATCGAAGATGACCGTGGTGTACCTCATCAGTTAAGGTCCACCCCCCAATCGGAGCACACGTTGTTCAGGAGCTTGGCAAGGGCGATGAACCCGTCGCGGTTTAAAAGGATGCTGGACACCTCGTCCACCACCTGGGCGGACACGTCCGTCAGGGCCCCCTGCTTCATGGAAAACTTGTGCTCGGTGTAGACATGGGCGAAGGACAGGGCCACCTCGGCCTTGCCCTTGTTGTGGGTGACGTTGAAGGTGTTGGCGAATACGGGCTTCATGCTCCCGCCTCCTCCCGAAGGGCCTCCTCCAGGGCGATGGCTATCTGATCGGGGCAGGAGGTGCCGCGCATACCGCACTGGGTGCCGCGGAGCTTGGGGATAACGTCCTCGGCCCGCTGGCCCCGCAGGAGGGCGCAGATTCCCTTCAGGTTGCCGTTGCAGCCGCCCTCGACGGTAATATTCTGTATGACGCCGTCCTCGAGCACTATGTCGTACCTGCGGGAGCAAACGCCGTGGGGGATAAAGATCTTTTCCATATGACAGCTTCCTTTCTTTATTTCGCTTATGTCCAGATTATACTCCTGTTTTTTCCCTGTTGCAACCTCATAAATCCCGTTTTTCAGCATATAATCGAGAGATACCAATGAAGGAGGTCTCTCGGATTTGAGAAAACGCAAAGGTCCGGCCCGCCGCCCCGGAGGGCCGTCATATGTGGGGCGGCTGGCCCTGGTGGTGGCCCTTCTGGCAGTCAGGGCCCTGTCGGAGCGGTTTGACGGCCCGGGGCCACTTATCTCCGACCGGCTGGCCGTGGCGCTTATGGCCGCGGAGCTGCCCGGGGAGGGACTTGAGCTTCCGGCGCCGGAGGTGTCGGCGCTCATGGCGTTCCTGCCCGCCGCCGGTGACGCCGACGGCCCGAAGGCGACGGATGACGAGCCCCAGGCCCAGCCGGCGCCCGGGGTGGATCCCGGCGGCGACCCGGACCCCGATCAGCAGCCCGCAACTACCGGGCCGGACACCTCCGGTGAACCCCAGACCGCGCCTGACAACGGCGGCTTCTCCGCTCAATCGCCCCCGCCGGAGACGCCGGAAAATCCCGCCGTGGGCACAACCATAACAGGCGAAAGCGGCGAATATACAAATCTGGGCGGGGGCATATACGTCAAAAACCGCACGGACTACTCGGTGGACCTGGACGCGATGCTTGAAAAGCCCCTGGATTTCTCGCCGGAAAGCTCCGCCGTGCTGATAGTCCACACCCACGGCTCCGAGGCGTATAACCCGGCCGGTGAGGATATATACGTGCCCTCGGACCCCTCACGGACGGAGGACAGGAGCTATAACGTGGTGAGGCTCGGCGACGAGCTGGAAAAGCTCCTGAGCGCCAGGGGCATCACCGTCTACCACGACAGGGAGCTCCACGACTACCCCAGCTACGCCGGGTCCTATGAGCGGACGCTGACGGCCATAAACGCCCAGCTTAAAGCGCACCCGGAGATCCGCGTCGTCATAGACCTGCACCGGGACGCCTTGGAAGGGGACGGGGTGCTATATAAGACCGTGGCCCATGTGGGCGACAGACCCTCGGCCCAGGTGATGCTCATCTGCGGCACCAACTTTTCCGGCCTCAAGCACCCCGGCTGGCGGGACAACCTGAGCTTCGCCCTGAAGCTCCAGAAGGCCATGGTCACGAAATACCCCACCCTGGCCCGGCCCCTCAAAATATCCGAATACCGATACAATCAACACGCCACGCCGGGGTCCCTCATACTGGAGGTGGGCACAAACGGCAATACCCTTCAGGAGGCCCTGACGGCCCTGGAGTACTTCGGGGACTGCATGGGGGACGTTCTGGCGGGATAAATTTAGTTTTTTGGGGAAAAATACTTGACAAGTCCAATTTAAAGCATTAAAATCTCAGCATAAACCGATGATCCGGGCGAGTAACCGAAAGAAGGGCGCGAAGAGAGCCGCCGGCGGTGGGATGGCGGCAGTACCCTTTCGGCGAATGGACTGGGGAGGGCGAGCCGAAAGCGACAGCAGGTAGGTGAGACGGGAGCTCCCGTTACAGGGCGTGGCCGGTAGACGCCGGCCGTGAGTGGGCGCACAGCGCCAATCTGGGTGGCACCGCAGAGGCTATCGCCTTTGTCCCGAGAAAGCTTGGGGACAAAGGCGTTTTCTTTTGTCCCGAAAATGAAAGGAGTTAAAGACCATGGCAAACGAGAAGATCCCCTACAAAATCTACCTCAACGAGGACGAGATGCCGAAAAACTGGTATAACGTCCGGGCGGACATGAAGGTCAAGCCCGCGCCCCTGGTAAATCCCGGCACCCTCCAGCCCATGAGCGCCGCCGACCTGGCGCCCGTATTCTGCGACGAGCTCATCGCCCAGGAGCTGGACAACGACACCCGTGAGGTGCCCATCCCCGATGAGATCCTGGGCTTTTACAAGATGTACCGCCCCTCTCCCCTGGTCAGGGCCTACTGCCTGGAGGAGAAGCTCAAGACTCCCGCCCACATCTACTATAAGTTCGAGGGCAACAACACCTCCGGCAGCCACAAGCTCAATTCCGCTATCGCCCAGGCATATTACGCCAAAAAGCAGGGCCTGAAGGGCGTCACCACCGAGACCGGCGCCGGCCAGTGGGGCACGGCCCTGAGTATGGCCTGCGCTTATCTGGGCCTTGACTGCAAGGTCTATATGGTGAAGGTGAGCTACGAGCAGAAGCCCTTCCGCCGGGAGGTCATGCGCACCTACGGCGCGTCCGTGACGCCGAGCCCCTCCATGGACACCGCCGTGGGCCGGAAAATTCTGGCCGAGCACCCGGGCACCACGGGCTCCCTGGGGTGCGCCATAAGCGAGGCGGTGGAGGTGGCGACCTCCAACCCCGGTTACCGCTACGTCCTGGGCTCCGTGCTCAATCAGGTGCTCCTGCACCAGTCCATCATCGGCCTTGAGACCAAGGTCGCCCTTGACAAATATAACATCGTCCCGGACATCATCATCGGCTGTGCCGGCGGCGGCTCTAACCTGGGCGGACTCATCTCCCCCTTCATGGGCGAGAAGCTCAGGGGCGAGCGGGACTACCGCATCATCGCCGTGGAGCCGGCCTCCTGCCCCAGCTTCACGAGGGGCAAGTTCGCCTATGACTTCTGCGACACCGGTATGATCTGCCCCCTTGCCAAGATGTACACCCTGGGCGCGGGGTTCATCCCCTCCCCCAACCACGCCGGCGGCCTTCGCTTCCACGGCATGAGCCCGGTGCTCAGTCAGCTCTATCACGACGGCTACATGGAGGCCGTCAGCGCGGAGCAGACCGCCGTATTTGAGGCCGCGGAGTTCTTCGCCCGCACCGAGGGCATCCTGCCCGCGCCGGAGTCCAGCCACGCCATAAAGGTGGCTATCGACGAGGCCAAAAAGTGCAAGGAGACCGGCGAGGCCAAGAACATCGTCTTTGGTCTTACGGGCACGGGCTACTTCGACCTTGTGGCCTATGAGCAGTACAACAACGGCACCATGACCGATCACATCCCCACGGACGAGGAGCTGGCCGTGGGCCTCGCGGGCCTTCCCAAGCAGCCGGAATTTTGAGATGTATCCGCTCCCGGCAACGGAAAAATCGCCCCCTGAAGCCGTCAAACCGTGGCCTTGATTTTGTTGAAAATCACCTTTGACGGGGCGGGGAAAACGGGATAAAATAATAGTACAACGTGTGGCACTCAATGCGTAAAACCGGTTGAGCGCCACGCGTTGTATTTTTTGTGTGAAAGGAGCTTCATAAAATGGAAGCAAACGATCTGGGCACCCGGCCCATCGGGTCCCTTATGGTAAGATACGCGGTGCCCTGCGTGATCTCACTGCTGGTGGGGGCCCTTTACAACATAGTCGATCAGATATTCATAGCAAACGCAGAATATCTGGGCTCCTACGGCAACGCCGCGAACACCGTGGTGTTTCCGCTGACGGTCATCGCCCTGGCCTTTGCCGTCATGGTGGGTGACGGGTGCTGTGCCTTTGTGAGCCTCAGTCTCGGCCGGGGGGACCCGGCGACAGCCCGGAAAAGCGTCGGTAACAGCGTACTGATGGCGGCGCTTGGCGGGGTGGCGCTGACGGCGGTGTATCTCGCCCTGGCAAAGCCGCTTATCACCCTCTTCGGCGGCACAGTGAACGCCGAGACCTTCAGGCTTTCCCGGGAGTATTTCTTCTGGATAACACTCGGCATACCCTTTTACGTGTTCGGGCAGGCCATGAACCCCATAATAAGGGCCGACGGATCGCCGAGATTTGCCATGTTCTCCACCCTGCTCGGGGCGGCCATAAACATCGTCCTTGACCCGATATTCATATTCGCCCTGAAATGGGGCATGACCGGCGCGGCGGTGGCGACGGTCATCGGTCAGGTCGCCACGGCGGTCCTGGCGGCGCTGTATCTAATCCGTATGCGTCAGGTCCGGCCCGCGGCCGGCGATCTGCGCCCGGACAGGCAGGTCATATTAAAGACACTGGGGCTGGGTATAACGAGCTTCCTCTCCCAGATCTCGCTGGTGGCGGCAATGGCGGCCATAAACAACATGGTCAGAAAGTACGGCGCTCTGGACCCGGTGTTCGGCAAGGCCCAGTACGCCCAGATACCCATGGCGGTGGTGGGCATAGTGATGAAGTTCTTCCAGATAGTCATATCAGTCGTTGTGGGTATGGCCGCCGGGTGCATACCGGTGGCGGGGTACAACATGGGCGCGGGACTGAAAAGGCGCGTAAGGTCCCTGTTCACGGCCCTGCTTATGGCTGAGGCCGGTGTGGGCCTTCTGGCCCTGGCGGTGGTGGAGCTCATGCCCGGACAGCTTATCGCGGTCTTTGGCGCCGCCAACGAGAGCCCCTTCTACACCTCCTTCGCCCTCAGGGCGTTCAGGATATACCTTTCCATGATAGTCCTGGCCTGCGTCAACAAGGCCAGCTTCATCTTCCTTCAGGCAATGGGCAAGGCCGCGGCCTCCACCATGCTTTCCATGGTCCGGGAGATCGTCTTTGGCGTGGGCTTTGCCCTGCTCCTCCCCCTCCGCTGGGGCCTTGACGGCGTTCTGTGGTCCATGCCGGTGTCGGACCTTCTCACCTTTGTCATAGCCCTATTCCTCATCCGCCGCACCTTCGCCGAGCTGTCCTCCCCCGCCTCACCTGAACCGGTTAGAGGTTGAAAATCATTTTAAGACCCGCCCACACACACCATAAAAACCGCCCCTCACCGTATAGCCGGTGAGGGGCGGGCGATTTTTATATGCGGTTTATATCTCGTAAAATGCGTTTTTATCCGCGGGTCTATTTTAAAGCATTTACACGTTCTCGGGCATACGGTATTTGACCTTGAAGTAGTCGTAGTAGTCGTTGAACTCTCTGGTGTCGCCGTTGCGGACGTTGTGGAGGAACTCGTGGACGCCGACGTCGGTGTTGGCGTCGCTCATCTCCAGCATATATCCGGCGATATTGGAGCAGTGGTCGGACACCCTCTCCAAATTCGTCACAAGGTCGGTGAGGATGAAGCCGAGCTCGATGGTGCACTCGCCGGTCTGCATACGCTTTACGTGGTTGAGGCGTATGCGGTCCTTAAGGTTGTCCACCACCTGCTCCAGGGGCTCCACCATGACGGCGGAATTGAGGTCGTCGTCACGGAAGCTCGCCAGGGCGAGACTCATAATCTCGCTGACGGCGTCGATCATGGTGTTGAGCTCACGCATGGCCTCAGAGGAGAACTGGAGCTTTTTCTCGTGTATCTCCTCGGCGGATTTCATAATGTTCACCGAGTGGTCGGAGATGCGCTCGAAGTCGGAGATCATGTGGAGGAGCTTTGTGGCCTGGGCGTTGTCGGCGCTGGAGAGGTTCTGGGCCGACAGCTTGACAAGGTAAGGGCCCAGCTTGTCCTCGTACCAGTCCACCTTGTCCTCGGCCTTTATGATGCTGTCGGCGACCTCCTCGTCATAGGAGCCGAGCTCCCGGAGGGAGTCCAGGATGCCGCCGGCGGCCATCTCGGCCATCTTCACCGTGACGGCGCGGCACTGGGCCACGGCCACGGCGGGGGATTTTAAAAGGCGCTCGTCCAGCAGGGTCTCCTCCTCGTCCGTGGCGGAGTCGCGGATGATGAGGTGCGACAGGGGCTCAAGCCAGCGGAGGATAGGCAGGAGCACCACGATGGATATGAGCTTGTACACCGTGTTTATAAGGGCGATGGCCACGGGCGTGGCGAACAGGTCCCCGAAGGTGAAGCCCGCCAGGTGATAGATGAGGTAGTAAAGTGGCAGGACGATCAGCGTGGAGAGCACGTTGAAGCTCAGGTGTATCATCGCCGCCCGCTTGGCGTTTTTGGACGCGCCGATGCAGGAGAGTATGGCGGAGATGCAGGTGCCGATGTTCTGGCCCATGATAACGGGTATGGCGATGCCGCAGGTTATCTTCCCCGTGGTGGCGAGGGCCTGTAAAATACCGATTGACGCGGAGCTTGACTGGATGACCGCGGTTATGACCATGCCGGCCAGCACGCCCACGATGGGATTTGAGAGGACGGAGATCATCTCGCCGAACTGCGGCATGTCCCTGAGGCCCATGACCGCGCCGGACATGGCCTCCATGCCGTACATCAGTATGGCGAAGCCCAGGAAGATCATACCCGTGTCGCGCTTGGCGGGCTTTTTCTGGAAAATATACAGCACGGCGCCAATGAGGGCCATTATGGGGGTGATGGTGCTCATCTTGAAAATCTCAAGTATGAAGCTGCCGCCCTCAACTCCCGCCAGGGACAGAAGCCACGGGGTGATGGAGGCGCCGAGGTTTGCGCCTACGATTATGCCCACGGACTGGCCCAGGGTCATAAGGCCGGAGTTCACAAAGCCGACCACCATGACGGTGGTGGCGGAGCTGGACTGGAGGAGGGCCGTCACCCCCACGCCCAGTAAAAAGCCCTTCACCGGGTTTGAGGTGATGTTTGAAAGGAGGCCCTTTAGCCGCCCGCCGGCCCGCTTCTCCAGGGAGGAGCTCATCAAATTCATTCCGAAAAGGAAGAGCGCCAGACCGCCGAATAGGGATATTACGTCGAAAATGTCAAACATTTTTATACTCTCCCTGCCGGAATTTATTTCTCTTCTTCAGTCTTTGGGATGGGGAAGGTTATGGTGACGGCCGTGCCCCGGCCGGGGTTGCTCTTTATATTGACGTCGGCGTTGTGCACCGCGGCGCCGTGCTTGACGATGGAAAGGCCCAGGCCCGTGCCGCCGATCTTCTTCGAGTGGCTCTTGTCCACCCGGTAAAATCGCTCGAACACCCGGTCGATGTGCTCCCGGGGTATGCCGATGCCCGTATCCGACACGGCGATGGCCGGGTGGCCGCCGATGGTGGCGACGCTGACGAGCACACGGCCGTTTTCCACGTTGTACTTTATGGCGTTGTCGCAGAGGTTATATATCATCTCGTCGATGACAGACGGCACGCCCATTATCTGGGATGAGGAGCCCGTCAGGTGTATCTCCACGCCCTTGGCCGCGCCCACAGGCGTCAACCGCTCCACCACCTTTTTTGCCGCCTCGTATAGGTCCACGTCGGTGCGCTCGGAGTCATAGACGCCGTCGTCCAGCTGGGACAGCTTGATTATATCGTTTATCAGGGCTATGAGCCGCCCGGACTCGTCGTGAATGCTGGTGGCGAAGCCCTTCATGTCCTCGGGCTTCACCATGCCGTTGACCATAAGCTCCGAGATGCCGTAGATGCTGGTGAGCGGCGTCTTGAGCTCGTGAGACACGTTGGAGGAGAAGTCGTGGCGCATGGCCTCGCGCCGGGCCTTTTCCGTGATGTCAAGGCTCAGTATGACGGCGCCGGTTATCTTGCCGCCGGACTCCACCGGGCTTGCCAGGATCTGATAGACGTGTCCGTCCAGGTCCACGGTCCGCTCGGTGTGCTCGCCGGTGAGGGCCTCCCGGGCGGCCTTTTTAATGGTGTCGGTGGCCACAGCCTCTCCCTCGCCGTCGCCCTCGGCCATTATCCGCTTGGCGCTGGGGTTGTAGCTTAAGACCTTCATGTCCGGGTCCACGAGTATGAAGCCCTCGGCCATGGAATTGGTGATGGCCAAAAACTCCTCCTGACTGCGCTTCAGGTCCGTCATCTGCAGGTCGATGAGCTGTCCCTGGCGGGTGATGCGGTCCATCAGGGGGGCTATCTCGCTGTAACTCCGGCCGGGCTTTGACGGGTCGAAGTCCTTGAGGGGCTTGACTATACGCCGGGCCGCTATATTGGCGAACACCACCGCGAACAGGGCGTAGACCACGGAAAGGATTATGAACGCCTCAAGCCCCAGGCCGAAATACGCACCCAGGGCAAGGCCAAGGCCGAGCACGGCCACGGCCAGGACGCTCCATATTATGGCGCCTATCATAAGCTGTCCTCCATCTTGTATCCGATGCCCCGGACCGTCTTTATCATTTCCCCGAAGGGACCGAGCTTGGCCCTGAGCGTCCTTATATGTACGTCAACGGTCCGGCTCTCACCGTCAAACTCCACGCCCCAGACGGTCCTCAATATCTTGTCTCTGGTGAGGACCTTGCCGGGCTTTGACATCATCAGGGTGAGAAGCTCGAACTCCTTGTACGTCAATGTTACCGGCTCCCCGCCGGCTGTGACCGTGTGGGTGGAGGGCGATAAGCGAAGCTTTCCGACCTCCAGCTCCCCCTCCGTCCCCTCCGGCTCACTGCGCCGGAGCAGGGCCCGGACGCGGCTGATGAGCTCCATTATCCCGAAGGGCTTGGCTATATAGTCGTCCGCCCCGCGGTCCAGGCCCAGGACCTTGTCGTATTCCGTGCCACGGGCCGTCAGCATTATGACCGGCAGGCGCGCGGTGTCGGCGCGGCCCCGGAGCTTCGACAGTATCTCCAACCCGTCCTCCTCCGGGAGCATTATATCCAAAAGCACAAGGCTCGGCAGAGACTTGTCCAGCTCCCGCCAGAAATCCGACGGCCTTTCAAAGCCGCGGGTCTCAAGGCCGGAGCTCGTAAGGGCGTATTCCACCAGCCTGCGGATACTGACGTCGTCCTCAAGAAGGTATATCAACGGCCCGCCCCCCTCAAACGCGCAAATCGGCACATATATAATATACACCGCGCAAGGTTAAAAAGGAAATCATAAATATGTTAAATCTGTGTAAAATCCGACTTTTTGACGCGCTTTAAACGCTTTTCGCAAGGACATAAGCCTTGCGAAAACGTACTCTATCTCACAGTTTTCCGAAGAGATACGCCACGGCGGCACCCACAGCCGCCAGGGCCAGGTCCACAGCGAGCATCCAGCTGAGCGTCACGCCGGGGATTATAAGCGCCGCGGAGACGATGAGGAACCCCAGTACGCCGTAATAGGCGTAGCCGTGGTATTTTTCAAAAAGCCACCGGGCGGATTTGACCGTCGCCACGAAGCACACTGCCGCACCGGCGCCCATGAGCGCGACGGTCAGCACGTCGATCCGGGCGAAGGCGTCCATCATGGCCTTGTACCAGCCCAGGTACATGAGCACGAAGGACGTGGACACGCCGGGGAACACGGTGCCCACCGAGACTATCGCGCCGGAGGCCAGGGCCTGAAGGGCGTTGAGGCTGTCCAGGTTCTCCACGTCCCCGGAGCCGCTCTTCATAAGGAGCAGCAGCGACGCGACGGCCGCCCCCGCCACGGTGGCGATGAGGTAGCGCCATTTGAAGCCGCGCTCGTTGGCCTCCTTTAAAAACGAGGGCAGTCCCCCGGCAACGAGGCCGAGGAAGAGCCATATCACCTGGGAATACCAGCGGTCCATGACGCCGCTGAGGGCCACCGCCCCCAGGAGGAAGCCTATCACCGCCCCAAGTCCCACGGGCAGGAGGTAGAAGAAGTTCTTCTTCACGTCCTTGAAAAAGCCGGCAAGGGCCTCTATCATCGGCCGGTAGACGCCGAGGCTCACCGCCATAACGCCGCCGGACACCCCCGGAAGGACTCCGCCGAGACCTATAACCGCCCCCACCGCCAGGTTGAGGAAAAACCTCCGGCGAGAGGAGCCATGTTCTTTTTTCTGTTCCTCTTTCTGTTCCTCGCTCATATCTTGTTTCTCCCGCCTGTGTATATGTGCGGATCCTGGTGAACGGATCCGATCATCGCCGTATTTTCTCATTCCGGCTAAAGCCGGGGAGAAAAACGGCTAAAATTAATATAATATCCGCCACTGCGGATATTATACCATACACGCAAAGCGGGGATGGTATATTGCCATGTTTTTCGGTTCCCGGCGGAGCCGGGGAGAAAAACGGCTAATAATATCATAATATCCGCGTATGCGGATATTATATCACGGATTTCGACATTTGCCAACCACAAACAATCCAAAGATTAGTCTATCCCGGTATGTCCCTTCATATAATCTCACAGATAACCGCCCTTCAGGCGGAGCGTGAGGAGATTTGCCAATGGACAGAGTAAACGACACAGTGAGGCTTTGCGGGGAGGTGGCCGGGGCGCCGGTCTACTCCCACACCGGGCGGGACGGGGCGTACTACGTCTTTCCCCTGTCCGTCCGGCGGCTATCCGGGACGGAGGACCTTATAAACATAGTGATTTCCGAGGCCCAGGCCAGGGAGCTGGAGGTCGCGGAGCTCCCGCGGCTCTTCGTCACCGGGGAGGTCCGGTCCTACAACAACCGCTCCGGCGTGGGGCCCAGGCTCGTCATAACCGTCCGGGCCCGGGAGCTGAGCTTCACCCAGAGGGATTTTGAAAACTACGTGGAGCTCACCGGCGCCGTCTGCCGGGAGCCAACCCTGCGGCGCACACCAATGGGCCGGGAGATAAGCGACATCATGCTGGCGGTGAACAGGCCCTACGGGCGCTCCGATTACATACCGTGCATCGCCTGGGGCGCCGTGGCGAGAAGTGCCGCCCAGTGGAAGCCGGGGACCACGGTCACCGTCACAGGGAGGATACAGTCCCGGCTGTATATAAAGGTGGAAAACGACCTGCCGGTGGAGAAAACCGCCTTTGAGATCTCCGCGGTCACCGCCACCGAGGTGGATTTGTAAAATTCGCCGGTTTGACGTTAAATTTTTCCTTGACGGTTGGGCGATTTGCTACTAAAATAGAAATACCTATGGCGTTTATTCCAAATTTAAAATATACGAGAGGGGAGCAATAAGCCCATGAGAAAAACAAAGATCGTCTGCACCATCGGTCCCGCCTGCGCCAACGAGGAGACGCTGACGAAAATGTGCCTGGCCGGCATGAACGTGGCGCGCCTAAACTTCTCCCACGGCACCCACGAAAGCCACCAGGTCACTATCGACCTCATAAAGAAGGTCAGGGAGAAGCTGAACCTCCCCATCGCTATCCTTTTGGACACAAAGGGGCCTGAGTACCGCATCCGCACCTTCGAAAACGGCAAGATCACCCTCAAGGAGGGGGACGAGTTCACCTTCACCACCGAGGAGATCGTGGGCAACCAGGAGCGCGTGTCCGTAAGCTACGCGAGCCTCCCTCAGGAGCTCTCCGCCGGGGACACCATCCTCCTCAATAACGGCCTTATGACCTTTAAGGTCACCGGCACCACAAAGACCGAGGTCAAGACAGTGGTGGAAGCCGGAGGGGTCCTGTCCGACAGAAAATCCATGGCCTTCCCCGGGAAGGTCTTAAAGCAGGTATACCTTTCAGAGCAGGACAAGGCCGACATCCTCTTCGGCGTTGCAAACGACGTGGATTTCATCGCCTGCTCCTTCGTCTCCGAGGCCCAGAACATCCGCGACATCAAGGCGCTCCTTGCCGAGCACAACGTGAAGGGCATAGATATAATCGCGAAGATAGAAAACCGCGCCGGCGTCGATAACATCAAGGAGATCTGCGCCGAGTGCGACGGCATCATGGTCGCCCGCGGCGACCTGGGCGTTGAGATACCCTTCGAGGAGCTCCCCGGCATACAGAAGCACCTTATCACCCAGTGCAGGCTTTTGGGCAAGATGGTCATCACCGCCACGGAGATGCTGGAGTCCATGATCGAAAAGCCCCGTCCCACCCGTGCCGAGATCTCCGACGTTGCCAACGCCGTCTACGACGGCACCTCCGCCATCATGCTCTCCGGCGAGACAGCCTCGGGCAAATACCCGGTGCTGACGGTGGAGACCATGTCAAAGATCGCCCAGGAGGCCGAGCGGGGCATCGACTTTGCCGAGCACTTCCGGACCTTCAAGTTCCCCATCCAGAACACCGCCGACGCCATCTCCCACGCCACCTGCGGCATGGCCATCGACGTGGACGCCAAGGTCATCGCGGTGTGCTCCCTGTCCGGCAAGACCGTCCGCATGGTCTCGCGCTTCCGTTGTCCGGTGGACATACTGGGCGTCACCACGGACGAGAAGAGCTGGCGCAAGCTGAACCTGTCCTGGGGCGTATGCCCGGCCCTCTCGGAGCAGTATAACTCCACGGACGTGCTCTTCTACATGGCGACGCGCCTTGCGAAGGACAACTTCGAGCTGAAGTCCGGCGACCGCATAGTCATAACCGGCGGCGCCTCCACCGGCAAGAGCGGCGGCACGAACCTTATTAAGATCGAAAACATATGAATTTACGTTTCCCCGGCGGCTTTGAGCCGCCGGGGAAATTCGTCGTTGGGAAACAACCTGACGCCTCTCTCCTCCCCGCCGCTGAGGGCGGGGAGTTTTTGTGTGAAACAGATCCGTGACCTTTTGCGCGGGGCGGGAATGCGGTTGACATCGGGGGACATTTGCAATATAATTTACGAAAAACGGTCAGGAGGCGATTTGCTTGATTCCGACGCCGGAGCTGGCATATGAGATAACGAAAAAATACAATAAGGGAGAGTTCCATTTGTCACACGCCCGTATCGTGGGCGACGTGATGGAGTGGTACGCAAGGGACCTGGGCTTTGGTGAGGAGGCCGACTACTGGAAGGCAGTGGGCATACTTCACGACATAGATTTCGAGCTCTACCCCGAGGAGCACTGCCAAAAGGCCCCGGAGCTTCTTCGGGAGAACGGCGTGGACGAGGCCATCATCCACTCGGTGGTGAGCCACGGCTACGGCATATGCTCGGACGTGAAGCCCGAGCACACCATGGAGAAGGTGCTCTTCGCCGCCGACGAGCTGACGGGGCTTATCGGGGCCGTGGCGATAATGAGGCCGTCGAAGAGCGTTGACGACCTGGAGGTCAAGTCCGTGAAGAAGAAATTCAAGGACAGGAAATTCGCCGCCGGGTGCGACAGGGACGTTATCCTGCGGGGGGCGGAGGATCTGGGCTGGGAGCTTGACGAGCTCATCGAAAAGACCATTCTGGCCATGCGGGAAAGCCCCAACGTGGCATGAGGGGACGGGTCATGGTCGCCATGAGCGGAGGGGTGGACTCCTCCGTGGCGGCGTATCTTTTAAAAAGTCAGGGCTATGACTGCGTGGGCGTCACCATGAGGCTTTTTGATAACAGCCTTTTGGGGCTGGAGGGCGAGAGCACCTGTTGCAGTGTGGACGACGTCCAGGACGCGGCCTCGGTCTGCGCCCGGCTCGACATCCCCCACATGGCCCTTGACATGTCCTCGCGGTTCAGGACGTGCGTCATTGACAAGTTCGCGGCGGAATACCTCCGCGGGAACACGCCGAACCCCTGCATCGACTGCAACAGGTATATGAAGTTCTCGGCGCTTTTGGAGCGCGCGAGCGAAGCTGGCTGTGACTACATCGCCACGGGGCACTATGTCCGGCGGGTGGATACGTCCGGGGGGCCGGAGCTATGGAAGGCGACGGATCCGGCGAAGGACCAGAGCTATGTGCTGGCTCAGCTCACCCCCGCTCAGCTCCGAAGGTCCCTCTTCCCCTTGGGGGAGCTTAAAAAGGAGGAGGTCCGGGCCATAGCGGAGCGCGAGGGCTTCATAAACGCCAAAAAAAGGGAGAGCCAGGACATCTGCTTTGTGCCCGACGGGGACTATCTTAAGTTCATCCGGCGTTACACCGGGCGGGAAAGCCGGCCGGGGGAGCTTTTGGACGAGGCCGGGAACATTCTGGGCGTCCACCGGGGGGCCGCGGGCTACACGGTGGGACAGCGCCGGGGCCTTGGCGTGGCGGCGGAGCGGCCCCTTTACGTAAAGTCCAAGGACATGGAGCGCAACACGGTCACGGTGTGCTTTGAGGAGGGACTTTACTCAAAAGCCTGTCTCGTTTCGGACTTCAACTGGATAACAAGGCCGGAAAAGCTCCCGGTAAGGTGCTCCGCCAGGACACGCTACCGTCAGACGGAGCGGGAGTGCGTGGTGGAGTGTTATAATGACGACATACGTATCATCTTTGACTCCCCACAGCGGGCCATAACAACCGGTCAGGCGGCGGTTTTATATGACGGTGACCGGGTTTTAGGCGGAGGTACGATAAACGCGGTATGCGAGGAAGTGTGATAAATGAGCTATAATTTTTATGCCCTTATATCGAGAATGAAAAATATCGACCGCTGGGCGCTTATGCGCAACGCCGACAGGGAGAACGTGATGGAGCACAGCCACATGGTGGCGGTGCTGGCACACGCCCTGGCGGTGATAAGGCGGGACGTGATGGGCGTGCCGGTATCGCCGGACAGGTGCGCCGCCGCGGCGCTGTTCCACGACGCCACGGAGATATTCACGGGCGACATGCCGACGCCGGTGAAATACCACGACGAGGAGATGCGCTCGGCCTACCGCCGCGTGGAGGAGGGAGCTGTCAGGAAGCTGGTGGAGGGTCTTCCCGAGACCATGCGCCCGGAGTATGACCTTATCCTCCGGGAGGAGGGCGGAGTGCGGGACATCGTCAAGGCCGCGGACAAGCTATCGGCGTATATAAAGTGCGTGGAGGAGCTGAAAACCGGGAACCTGGAGTTCAGGTCCGCCGCCCAGTCCACGCTTGCGAAGCTCCGGGCGATGGGTATGCCGGAGGTGGACTACTTCCTTGATAACTTCATGGAGGCGTTCGAAAAGACCATAGACGAGCTGAGTATTTAAGGAGGACAAAATGAAAGCGATAGTTACAGTCATAGGCCGGGACACCGTGGGCATAATCGCAAACGTGTGCTCCATACTGGCCCAGAACGGCGTGAACGTGCTGGATATATCCCAGACGGTCATGCGGGAATATTTCACCATGATAATGCTGGTGGACACAGCCGGATGTAAGGTGGACTTCGCCGCGCTGGCGGACATCCTAAAGAAGGACGGCGCGGAGCACGGGCTGGATATACGCATCCAGCGGGAGGACATATTCGAGGCCATGCACAGAATATAAGGGGTTAATTTTTAAAAGGAACGGCTTATGATAACGACCAACGAGATTTTAGAGACCATCGACATGATCTCTCAGCAGCATCTGGACATCCGCACCATAACCATGGGTATATCCCTGAGGGACTGCGGGCACACGGATGTGAAAACCTGCTGTGACAAAATATACGACAAGATAACGAAGCTGGCGGAAAAGCTCGTCAAAACCGGCGAGGACATCGAGCGGGAGTTCGGTATACCCATCGTCAACAAGCGCATATCCGTGACGCCCATAGCCATCGCCTGCGAGTGCTGTGAGACGGAGGACTATGTGCCCTTCGCCGTGGCCCTCGACCGGGCGGCGAAAGAGGTGGGCGTTAACTTCATCGGGGGCTTCTCCGCGTTGGTGCAGAAGGGCTTCACCGTTGGGGACAGGCGGCTCATCGGCTCCATCCCCGAGGCCCTTGCAAAAACGGAGCGGGTATGCTCCAGCGTCAACGTGGCCTCCACCAGGGCCGGGATAAACATGGACGCCGTGGCGCTGATGGGCAGGATAATAAAAAAGACCGCCGAAATTACGGAGGGTCAGGGCTGCGCGAAGCTCGTGGTCTTCGCAAACGCCGTGGAGGACAACCCCTTTATGGCCGGGGCCTTCCACGGGGTGGGCGAGCCGGAGTGCGTCATAAACGTGGGCGTCTCGGGCCCTGGGGTCGTACACTCGGCCCTGGGCAAGTGCAAGGGCCAGCCCTTCCACGTGGTGGCGGAGACGATAAAAAAGACGGCCTTCCGCATTACGCGCATGGGGGAGCTGGTGGCCCAGGAGGCAAGCCGACGGCTCGGCGTACCCTTTGGGATAGTTGACCTGAGCCTGGCCCCCACCCCCGCCGTGGGGGACTCCGTCGCGGACATACTTGAGGAGATGGGCCTTGAGTCCGTGGGCGCCCCGGGCACAACGGCGGCGCTGGCGCTACTAAATGACGCGGTCAAAAAGGGCGGCGTCATGGCCTCCTCCAACGTGGGGGGACTTTCAGGGGCGTTCATACCCGTGTCCGAGGACGCCGGGATGATAAGGGCCGCCGAAAACGGTAAGCTGACCATCGAAAAGCTTGAGGCCATGACGTGCGTGTGCTCCGTGGGCCTTGACATGATAGCCCTCCCCGGCGACACCACGGCGGAGACCATATCCGCCATAATCGCCGACGAGAGCGCCATAGGAATGATAAATCAGAAAACCACCGCCGTCAGGGTGATACCCGTGCCGGGGATGAAGGTGGGAGATCGGGTGGATTTCGGGGGGCTTCTGGGTTCCGCGCCCATAATGCCCGTAAATCCCGCCAGTCCCAAGGTCTTTATCGACCGGGGCGGGCGCATACCCGCGCCCCTGAACAGCCTTAAAAACTGAGGGTGGCGGAGTGAAAAAGGTTCTGAGATTTTTTAAGGACGAGACGGTCCTGTGCGTGTCCGGGGTGCTGGCGCTTATCTCCTGCTTTTTGGTGCCGCCGGACAGGGAGTATCTGGGCTACATAAACGTGGACACCCTGGGCGTGCTGTTCTGCCTTATGGCGGTGATGGCGGGCTTTCGGAAGCTGGGGGTGTTCGACCGGCTGGCCCGGGGGCTTTTGGAGAGGATAAAAAGCGAGCGGGCGCTGACGCTGACGCTCCTGGACCTCTGCTTTTTCGGGTCCATGGTCATAACAAACGACGTGGCCCTGATAACCTTCGTGCCCCTGGCGCTGATGATCGCCGACATGACCGGGGGCAAGGGGTCGCTAATACTCACGGTCACGCTGATGACCGTGGCGGCAAACCTGGGGAGCATATTGACACCCATCGGCAATCCGCAAAATCTGTATATCTACTCCGTGTCCGGCATGAGACTTGGTGAATTTTTCCTCTCCATGCTCCCCTACGCCGCCGGGGCGGCGGCGCTGCTGGTAGTCGCGGTGCTCCTTTTTGTGAAAAACAGGCCGGTGAGCGTGGCGATGACCGGCCGACCGCCGGAGATGAGCAAATTTGAGCTCTGCTGGTTCTCAGTCCTCTTTTTGCTGTGCGTCCTGTCGGTGGCGAAGCTCATACCGGTGACCGTGCTCCTGCCGGTGATAATCGTGGCCGTGGCCCTGCGGGACTGGCGGCTTATCCTGAGGGTGGACTACGGACTTCTGGCCACGTTTTTGTGCTTTTTCATATTCATCGGCAACATGGGCAGGTTCGAGCCCTTCAGAAACGCCGTGCTGTCCGTCCTCTCCGGCCACGTACTTCCCGTGAGCGTTGGCCTGAGCCAGGTGATAAGCAACGTCCCCGCCGCGCTGCTTCTGGGCGGGTTCACGGACGAGTGGCGGCAGCTCCTCACCGGCGTCAATTTGGGGGGACTTGGGACGCTTATCGCCTCAATGGCGAGCCTTATATCCTATAAGCACCTGTCCCGCCACTCACCGGAGCTCAAGAGGAGATACCTACTCATCTTCACCGCCGTGAACGTGGTCTTTCTGGCCCTGCTGTATCCAATATCACTGCTGTTATAACATCATATAAATATGGCCCCTCCGTGTCGGAGGGGCCGTGAGACTGTCGAAAAAGCCCTGACGGGCTTTTTCCGACAAGGGAAACGTGCGGGCAATTTTCTCTGAATTTTGCGAAATTCAGAGAAAATTGCCCTGCTGTCGCCCTGCGCGCGCCCCGAAGGGGCACACTTGGGCGACAAAAGGGATTTTTTCCGACGCACATGTCGTCGGAAAAAATATAAAATTTGAGTTTTTTGACAAGCTGACGGCCCCTCCGTGTCGGAGGGGCCGTATTTGTGTCTTGAGAAAATCTTTTAGTCTCGGTCCTTATCGTGCTCCAGGACCGCGCCGGTGGAGGCGGCGATCTTGTACTCGTACTCATAGCCGCCGGACTTAAACTCCACCTCGTAGGTGAGCTGGCCGTCGTCCCAGTCACGCTCGCACTTAAGCCCGGTGACCTGGCTCTCGGAGAGGCCGGCGTGGCTCAGGGCCGCGTTTTTGGCCGCGTCGGCGCCGATGTCGGTATTTCCGGAGGAGTTTTGGCCGTCGTTATGGTTGGCCCCGTCGTTGTGGTGGTGGGCCAGGTTGTCGCAGGGCTCGGACTCGAATTTGGTGACGGCTCCGCTGGTGGCGTTTACGTCGCACTCATAGACCGTGGCTCCGCACTCAAACTCAAGCTCGTACTTTTGCCAGCCGTCGTCCCAGTCGTGCTGGCATTTTATCCAGGTGACGCCGGAGGCGTCGGCGATGCCCGCCCGCTTCAGGGCCGCCGCCTTTGCCGCGTCGGCGCCGATGTCGGTCTGCTGGGTGGGAGTCGTGGGCGCGGTGGTACCGGGGCGCTTTTCCGTCTCGTATTTCACCACGGCCCCGTCGGCGGCGGCGATCTCATAGTCGTACTCGGTATCGGCGGTGTAGAAGTCCACGTCATAGACCGCGCGGCCGTCGTCATAGTCCTTCTGGGCCTTTATGAACGTGACCTGATTTGCGGAAAGGCCCGCGTGAGCAAGGGCCGCGGACTTGGCGGCCTCAGCGCCGATGTCGGTAGGCTGGGTGGGCGTCGAAGGCGCGGGATCGGTGGGCGCGGGGGGCGTGTAGCGGTAGTCTGTCTCCTCCCGGAGTATATCGCCGGTCTGGCTGTCCACGTCGTAGTCAAATTCGCAGCCGTCGCACCAGAACTCCACGTCGTAGTGGCCGTCGTCCCTGTCGCATTCCGTCGTGATGTTCAGGAAATTGCCCGTAAGCTCCGGGTGATTTGACGCGAAATACGCGGCGGCGGCGTTGAATGCCTCCTCAGCGGTGATGCCGGGGGCGGAGGTATCGGTGGTGGGGGGCGTCTGGGAGGTGGCACGGCCCGTGATGTTGGCCTCGCCGGAGAGGACCTCGCCGGTGAAGGCGTGGATCTTGTAGTCAAATTCTCTTTCGAGATGGAGCTCTACCTCGTAGTGAGGCACCGGGTCGTCAAGCTCCGGGTCCACATCATAGAGCGTGATGATGTCAAGGACATCCGTACCGGCGTATTCCTCGGCGATACGGGCCGCCTCGGTCCTCCCAATGGGCATACCGGGGGCGCCGATCTTTATGAGGTCCCGAAGCTCCTCAACGGAGAGGGCGGCAAGCTCGTTAAAATCAAGGTTGGCGTTCAGCTTAAGCACCTGATTGACCAGAGCGGCCTTGCCGGCGGAGATGTTACTCTGCTGGGCCTGCTCATTGAGTCCGGCATCCACGGTAAGGTACTGGCTGAGGACGCCGGCGGAGTTGGCGGCGGTCTGGAGGACGCCGTCCACCTCGGCCACGAGCTGTGCCTGGAGGCGCTCGCCCCGGGCGGCGTCGTTGTCCTCCACGGAGATGAGGATGGCGGAGCTGAGGCTGTCAAGATACCCCGCCTGGACGATGGCTCCCACGATGGCGTTGACGGCCACGTTGAGCTTGGAGCCCTCCAAGTCGGCCCCGCCGTTCATTGAGGCGAGGATCTCCCGACCCTCGTCGTTGAGGCCGGAGCAGGTCAGGACCTTCTCGGAGCGGTTGACCTCCAGCTGGATGCTGGGGTTCACGTCCAGGGATACGACGGTGGCGACGGCCATGTTGCGTGAGTAATAAAATCCGCCGGCTCCGCCGATGAGGGCCACGACCAATATGGCGGCAACAGCGCCGATCCAGCGGTTTCTCTTCTTATGAACAGTCGTATTTTCCATTTTAGTGTCTCCTTTCCCGTTGTCGATGTCGGAGAGGAGCCTGGTAAGCCCGTCGGGGGCCGTGCGCTCTATGGCGGTCTTAAGCTTCAGTTCTATTTCCTTATCTGTCATGGGACTCACTCTCCTTTCTCAAGTCCCGCGCGCATTTTCGCTATGGCGCGGCTGTACTTCGACAGGACCGTGTTCTGGGGAAGGCCCAGGAGCTTGGCGATCTCCCGGTGCTTGAGCCCGGCCACGGCGTGGAGGAGGACTATCTGGCGGGACGGGCCGTCAAGGGAGCCCAGGGCCCACTGCAAAAGGGCCCGGTCCTCGGCGTCAAGGCCGCGGCTGTCGGCGGGGATGGCGTTCCACTCGTCCTCGCTCATGTCCTTGCGGCGCTTTTTGCGCCGAAGCTCCATGAGGCACAGGTTCCTGGTCACCGCCATTATCCACGCCATGGGCGAGCCCTTGGCCTTGTAGGAGGAGGCGTAATCCCAGATCCGCAGATACGCGTCGTGACATATCTCCTCGGCGTCGTGGGCGTTCGCCATTACGGAAAGGGCCAGGGCGTATACCGCCGCGTGGGTACGGGTATAAAGCTCGCCAAGGGCCTCTCTGTCGCCTGTCCCGATATTCGAAAGCAGCCGCTCGAGTTCGGCCGCCTCCGCGTCGGGCTCTTTGACCAGATCCTCCATGTCTCTCACTCCTGTCGATGAAGTAATGCGCGGGAAAGGGGTTTTATTGCGCGAAAAAGGAAAAAATTTAAATTTAATGAAAATATCCCTCCGGCTCCATGCCGCGAGGGGCGGTCACTTCACGCCGTTAACTACGTTTTCGGGCTTCCCCGCCATATATGACCGCAGATTGTTCACCGCTATGTCCATCACACGCTGGCGGCAGGTCCGGGGCGTCCAGGCCACGTGGGGGGTTATGAGGCAGTTGTCACAGTCAAGAAGCGGGTTATCCGGCAATATGGGCTCCACGGACACCACGTCCACTCCCGCGGCGTAGAGCTTGCCGGACTTGAGGGCCGAGGCCAGTGCCGCCTCGTCCACCAGTCCCCCGCGGCCCGTGTTTATGAGAATAGCCCCGTCCTTCATTTTGGCGACGGTGTCCTTATTGATGAGCCCGCGGGTCTCGTCCTTTAAGGGGCAGTGGAGGGACACCACGTCGGACTTTCGGAGCAGGGTGTCAAGGTCAGTATACTCGCCGATCTCACGGCCCTCGGCCGTCTCGCGGCTGCCGGTGGCAAGGACGCGCATACCCAGGGCCCGGGCGATCCTCCCGGTGGCCCTGCCGATCTGTCCGAAGCCGACAATGCCCATAGTCAGGCCCGCAAGCTCCATGAGCGGGGCCTCCCAGAAGCTGAAGTCCTCGCACCTCTGCCACTCGCCACGGTGGACGGCGGCGGAGTGGATACCGACCTTGGAGCATATCTCCAAAAGCAGGGCAATGGCGTGTTGGGCCACCGCCATGGTGGAGTAAGCGGGGATGTTGCTCACCGGGATGCCGCGGCTGGCGGCGTGGGCGCAATCGCACACGTCGATACCGGTGGAGAGAAGGCCCACGTATTTTACGGTGGGGCAGGCGTCCAGGGCCGCGGCCCGTACAGGAGTCTTATTCGTTATGACCACGTCCGCGTCGCCGATACGGCGGATTATCTCGGCGTCGTCAAATTTAGGCGTCCGGTCATAGACCGTCACGGCCCCAAGCTCCTCAAAGCCGGACCAGCTCAGGTCCCCCGGATTTTCCGTGTGGCCGTCCAGAATGACTATCTTCATAACGAACCTCCTTGACAGGGATTTTCACAACCAGTATTATAATCCTGTAAGTCAAGAAGGTCAATGCGGGAGGCAAATCTTATGCTATTTTATTGTAACATATGTCCCAGGGCCTGCGGGGCGCTCCGGGAGGAGTCCGCGGGGCACGGCGTATGCGGTCAGGGCCTTACCGCCCGGGTGGCCCGGGCCGCGCCGCATATGTGGGAGGAGCCGCCGGTTTCGGGGGAGCGAGGCAGTGGGACGGTGTTTTTCTCCGGGTGCGCCCTTCGGTGCGTCTACTGCCAGAATTACCGGCTCTCCCGTGGGGAACAGGGCGTCGCGGTGACGCCGGAGAGGCTGAGGGAGATATATTTTGAGCTCATAGAAAAGGGCGTACATAACATAAACCTTGTGACCGCGGGGCACTTTATCGACGCGGTGCTGGAGAGTCTGGCGGATCCCCTGCCGGTGCCGGTGGTGTGGAACTCCTCGGGGTATGAGTCCGTCGAGACGCTGAAAAGGCTGGAGGGGCGCGTGCAGGTTTATCTGCCGGACATGAAATACGCCGGCGCCGCCATCGCGGGGAGGTACTCATCGGCCCCGGACTACCCCGAGATCGCCCGGGCGGCTATAATGGAGATGTACCGCCAGCGGGGCCCATATGTCCTGGACGGGGATGGGCTTATAAAAAGCGGGGTCATTATAAGGCACCTTGTACTGCCCAATGCCCTTGAGAACACAAGGGCCGTCATCGACTGGGTGGCGGATACCTTCGGCCCCGGGCAGGCGCTCTTCTCGCTGATGAGCCAGTACACGCCCATGGGCCGGGCCGGGGATTTCCCGGAGATCGCCCGGAGGCTTACGCCGGAGGAATACACCGAGGCCGTGGAGTATATGGAACGGCGGGGCATAGAGGACGGCTTTTACCAGGAGCTCTCCTCCGCGAAGGAGGAGTACACGCCGGAATTTGACCTCACCGGCGTTATTTGAGCCCGTACCGCAAGGCCGGCCAGGCGGTTTTCACGGGCGGGACGGTTGCCGGGAAGAATGTGGCCATAATTTTCTCCCGGGGCTTGAAATGCTAAGGGAAAACATTTATAATATATGCAATTATGCGTTTGGAGGCGGGAAGTATGGATGAGAGGGCCCTGGCTTATATAAATCTCTTCGCCGTGCTGGGCGGGCTTTCGGAGCTCTGCCGGCTTGACGGGGAGTGCTGGAAGCTCATCGAGCACAAAAACATCTCGATAGGCATCTGCGTCAAGGACGGCCCGGAGGGGACGATACGGTTTGAAAACGGCGTATGCTCCGTGACTCCCGGCGTTGACAGGTGCGATATAAAGCTGCCCTTCGGCTCCTGTAAAAAATTCAACGGCCTTATCGACGGGACGGTGACGCCCATCCCGTCAAAGGGCTTTACGAAGGTCGGCTTCCTCCTCAGGGAGTTTACGAAGCTGACGGACAAGCTCACCGCGTACCTCCGCCCCGCCGAGGGGGCACTGGAGGACCCGCAATTTTTTGAGATAAGCACGAACATAATGTTCCACCTCATCCTCGACGCCATCGCCCAGGTCGGCAATGAGGACAGGATAGGCCGGGCCTCCGCCTCATACGTGGTGGACGGGGACGTGAGGATAGCCATCGACGGCGGCCCCGAGGGGTACTTACACGTCAGGGATCACCGGCTTACGGCGGTACATGAGATATGCGAGCACCCCATGAGCTACATGACCTTCTCCACCATGAAAAGCGCACGGGAGCTCTTTGACGGGAAGGTCAACGCCGTGGAGTGCGTGGGTCTCGGCAAGGTGCGGATAGGCGGGATGATCTCCATGGTGGACAACGTGAACCGTATGCTGGACAGAGTATCCATGTATTTGGCGTGAGAGGTGAGAGTATGAGAAAGGTCTACGAATATCCCAAATCCCGGGCGGCCTTTGAGCGGGCCTGCAAAATAATACCCTCGGGCATCTACGGCCACCAGGGCCCCACGGAGGGGTGCTATGTGCCGGTGGAGGCCTTCCCCTTCTATGCCTCCAGGGCCCAGGGCAGCTATCTGTGGGATCTGGACGGGAACAAGTTCATCGACTACATGTGCGCCTATGGCCCCAACGTGCTGGGCTACAACGACCCGGACGTGGACGAGGCGGCGGCCAAGCAGCGGAAGCTCGCCGACTGCACGACTCTGCCGAGCTCCGTGATGATAGATTTCGCCGATCTGTTGGTGGACACCGTGGCCTCGGCGGACTGGGCGTTTTTCGCGAAGAACGGCAATGACGTGACCACCTGCGCCGTGATGACCGCAAGGGCCTACACCCACCGGAAGAAGATAGTGTTCTTCAAGGGCTACTACCACGGAGTGTCCCCCTGGACCCAGAAGATCGACTACGCGGGCGTCCTGGAGGAGGACGTGGCCAACAACATATACGTGACCTGGAACGACTTTGACGGGCTCCAGGAGGTCTTTGAGCAAAACAAGGGCGAGATCGCGGCAATAATCGCTCAGCCCTATATGCACGGGAACTTCGCGGACAACGAGCTGCCGGCCACGGGCTTTTGGAGGAAGGTCCGTAAGCTCTGTGACGACACGGGGACGGTGCTCATAATCGACGACGTCCGGGCCGGGTTCAGACTGGACATTGCGGGCTCCGACCACTATTTCGGCTTCAAGGCCGATCTGATATGCTTCTGCAAGGCCCTGGCGAACGGCTACAACGTGTCGGCCCTGTGCGGGCGGGACTTTCTGAAAAGCTCCGTATCCTCCTTAAGCTACACGGGCTCCTACTGGATGAGCGCCGTGCCCTTCGCCGCGGGGATCGCCTGTATAAACAAGATGAAAAAGCTGGGCTGCCCTCAGCTTCTCATCGACAAGGGCACGAAGCTCAAAAACGGCCTTATAAACACGGCCCTGAAATACGGCTACGATCTGCACGTTTCCGGCGTTCCGAGCCTCTTTTATCTGCGCATCGCCGACGACCCAACCCTGATGCTCCATCAGGAGTGGATAGCCGAGTGCGTCAAGCGCGGCGTTTTCTTCACAAACCACCACAACCACTTCATCAACGCGAGCCTTACGGATAAGGACATCGCCGAGACCATAGAGGTGGCGGACGAGGCCTTCAGGGTGGTAAAGGACAGACATTCGTAAAAATCGGGCCGCCCTCACGGCGGCCCACGGCGCTGACAAATCCCCCACACGGAGGTCACATGAAATATCTTCTCAAAAATCTCAACGTCTACTATAAGAACGCCTTTCAGCGGGCGGACATACTGATCGACAATGGCACCGTTGCCGCCATGGGCTCTGGCCTTTTCGTTGGCGGTGACGCTGCCGTTTTTGATTTTCAGGGCGCTTGCGCCCTCCCGGGGCTGGTCGACCCCCACGTGCACCTGCGGGAGCCGGGGTTTGAGTACAAGGAGACCGTCCGCACCGGGACCCTGGCGGCGGCCCGGGGCGGGTATACGGCAGTATGCTCCATGCCCAATTTAAAGCCGGTGCCGGATAGCGGGGAAAATCTCAAAAAACAGCTTGACATCATAGAGCGCGACGCCGCCGTGACGGTGAGGCCCTACGGGGCCATAACCCGCGGAGAGCGCGGCGGGGAGCTTGCGGATATGGAGGCCATGGCCCCATATGTGGCGGGCTTTTCCGACGACGGCCGGGGTGTACAGTCCGAGGACATGATGCGCCTGGCTATGGAGGCGGCCCGGGATCTCGGCCGGCCTATCGTGGCCCACGCCGAGGACGAGGGCCTTCTCAAAAAGGGCTGGGCCGTGAACAGCGGGGAGTACGCCAAGGCCCACGGCCTTATCGGCAACGACCCGGAAAGCGAGTGGCGGCAGGTGGAACGGGACCTGGAGCTCGTCCGGGAAACCGGATGTAAATACCACGTGTGCCACGTGTCCACAAAAGAGACTGTGGGTCTTGTGAGGCTCGCCAAATTCGAGGGCCTGGACGTGACATGCGAGACGGGGCCCCACTACCTCACCCTGACGGATAAGGACCTGCGGGACGACGGGGGGTTCAGGATGAACCCGCCAATAAGGTCCGAGGAGGACCGGGAGGCCCTTATCGAGGGGATATGCGACGGGACGGTGGACATGATAGCCACCGACCACGCCCCGCACTCGCCGGAGGAGAAGTCAGGGGGACTTGCCGGGAGCCTCAACGGCATCGTGGGCCTTGAGTGCGCCTTCCCGGTGCTGTACACCAAGCTCGTACTCGGGAATATCACCAGCCTTCAGCGGCTCATAGAGCTTATGAGCTCGGCGCCGGCCAGGAGGTTCGGCCTCCCCGGCGGGAGGATAGAGCCGGGTGAAATGGCGAATATCGCCATATTCGACCTGGAGCGGGAATTTACGATAGACCCGTCGGAATTTTTATCCATGGGCCGGGCCACGCCCTTCGCGGGGTGGCGCGTCAGGGGAAAATGCCTTATGACTCTGGCGGACGGGAAGATAGCCTGGAGGGACGCGGATGTTTGACACGGTATTTGAGGTGGCGACCAATCGGGAGATAGCCAGGGGCACCTATGAGATGGTACTGCTCGGCGATACTCAGGGCATACGGCCCGGGCAATTTGTGAATTTGAGGCTCGAGGGCTTTTATCTGCGGCGGCCAATATCCGTCTGCGACTATGGGGATGACTGCCTCACCCTTATTTACAAGGTAGTCGGCCACGGGACGGAATATATGGCCGGGCTTAAAAAGGGCGTGAAAATCGACGCGCTCACCGGCCTTGGCAATGGCTACGACACCTCGGTGTCCGGGGACAGGCCACTGCTCATCGGCGGCGGCGCCGGTGTGCCGCCCCTCTACGCGTTGGCGAAAAAACTGCTGTCCGAGGGCAGGACGCCAGGGGCGATACTGGGCTTCAACACAAAGGACGAGGTCTTTTATGAGGACAAGTTCAGGGCCCTGGGCATTGATACTTACGTCACGACGGTGGACGGGAGCTACGGGATACGGGGCTTTGTGACCGACGCTATGGACCTTGGCTACACCTATTTCTACACCTGCGGGCCGGAGCCCATGCTCCGGGCCGTGTACCGGAAGTCCGTCACCTCCGGGCAATTCTCCCTGGAGGAGCGGATGGGGTGCGGCTTTGGGGCGTGTATGGGGTGCACCTGTAAGACAAAGACCGGACATAAGCGAATATGCAAGGACGGGCCGGTGCTGACAAAGGAGGAGCTGGCATGGTGAATACACAGGTGGACCTCTCGGGTCTCGTCCTCGATAACCCGGTGATACCCGCCAGCGGGACCTTCGGCTACGGGTACGAGTTTGCCGAGCTGTACGACATAAATATTTTAGGCTCCTTCTCCTTCAAGGGCACCACCCGGGAGCCACGCTTCGGCAATGAGCCGCCAAGGATCGCGGAGACGGCCTCGGGGATGCTGAACGCCGTGGGCCTTCAAAATCCCGGCATAGACAAGGTCATATCGGAGGAGCTACCGAAGCTTCGGAGGGTGTTCCGCAAGCCGGTGGTGGCCAACATATCCGGCTTTTCTATCGACGAGTACGCCCAGTGCTGTGAGCGGATAGACAAGGAGGAGCAGGTGGGGCTTATCGAGGTCAACATCTCCTGTCCCAACGTCCACTGCGGGGGCATGAGCTTCGGGACCTCTCCCCAGTCCGCCGCGGAGGTCACAAGGGCGGTGAAGACCGTGACGAAAAAGCCCGTGTACATGAAGCTGTCGCCCAATGTCACCGACATCGCCGCCATCGCCCGGGCCTGCGAGGAGGCCGGAGCCGACGGCATAAGCCTTATAAATACCCTTATGGGCATGAGGATAGACCTTAAAAAACGCTCGCCTGTCATAAGAAATGTGACGGGTGGGCTCTCCGGCCCCGCCGTGTTCCCGGTGGCCCTTCGGATGGTGTGGCAGGTATATGACGCCGTGAAGATACCCATCATCGGCATGGGCGGCGTGAGCTCGGCCGAGGACGTCATTGAGATGATGCTGGCCGGTGCTACCGCGGTGGAGGTGGGGGCGGCGAACCTTGTGGATCCCCTGGCCTCAAAGAAAATAGTTGAGGAGCTGCCCCGGGTGATGGAGCGGCTGCATATAGAAAATCTGACTGAAATAATTGGAGGAGCGCATCATGGGTAAGGACGTTATAGTGGCCTGCGATTTTTCAAGCGCGGCGCGGACCTTTGAGTTCCTGGATAAATTCGGAACGGCAAGGCCCTTTGTGAAGATCGGCATGGAGCTATATTACGCCGAGGGGCCGGACATCGTCCGGAGGATAAAGGACCGCGGGCACAAAATATTCCTTGATCTGAAGCTCCACGACATACCGAACACCGTGAAGAAGGCCATGGCGGTGCTGTCGGGCCTGGACGTGGACATGACAAATCTCCACGCCGGCGGCGGTGTGGAGATGATGAAGTACGCCGTGGAGGGGCTGACGAGGCCCGACGGCACAAGGCCGCTCCTCATCGCCGTCACGATGCTGACCAGCATATCCGAGACGGCCATGCAAAATGAGCTGGGCATAATGGGACGTCTGCCGGACACCGTCATGCGCTACGCCACCAACGCGCGGCTCTCGGGCCTTGACGGCGTGGTATGCTCGCCATTGGAGGCAAAGATAGTCCATGAGCAGTGCGGCGCGGGATTTTTGACCGTCACGCCGGGCGTCCGCTTCGCCGACGGGGACGTGGGCGACCAGAAGCGGGTTATGACCCCGGCGGAGGCAAAGAAAATAGGCTCCGACTACATCGTGGTGGGCCGGCCTATCACCGCCGCCCCCGATCCGGAGGAGGCGTACATCAGGTGCGTCCGGGAGTTCGTGGGCTGATGGCCGCGGAGTACGCCCTTTTCGACCTGGACGGTACGCTCACCGATCCGAAGGTCGGCATAACAAATTCCGCCGCCCACGCCCTCAGACATTTCGGTATCCAGGCGGATCCCGAGGAGCTTACGTTCTTCATCGGCCCGCCGCTTTATGAGTCCTTCGAGATGTTCCGTATCCCGGAGGACAGGATGGAGGAGGCCATAGCGAAATTCCGGGAGTATTTCGAGCCCCGGGGCTGGCTGGAGAACACGCCATACCCCGGCATTGAAAAGACGCTGGAGAAGCTGAGCGACGCCGGGATGAGGCTCATTCTGGCGACCTCGAAGCCTGAAAAATTCGCCCTTCGCATAATGGAAAGGTTCGGCCTCTCGAAATACTTCGCCCTGATATGCGGCGCGCCCATGGACGAGCGGAAGGCCGGTAAGGCCGCCATAGTGGCGAGGGCCATAGAGGAGGCCGGCATAACGGACCTGAGCCGCGCCCTGATGGTGGGTGACCGCCGCCACGACGTGGAGGGCGCAAGGCAAAACGGCCTTGACACCGTGGGGGTCCTGTGGGGCTACGGAACGAGGGCGGAGCTTCAGGCCGCTGGCGCCAAATACCTGGCCGGGAATTTGGCGGAATTGGAAAATATCCTCTTACATTGACCCCGCGGGCCCGGTCTTGAAATATTCCGCTGCCGTGGGAAAACGGGAATAACCTCAAAAGGAGAAAATATATGGAGACCTACAAGCACGATTTTATTGAATTTCTGGAAGGGGCCGGGGTGTTGAAATTCGGGGACTTCACCGCCAAATCCGGCAGGAAGATCCCCTACTTCATCAACGCCGGGGAAATAAAGACCGGCGAGCAGATCATGCGCCTGGGCCACTTCTACGCCAAGGCGTATCTGGACAATCTGGGCGATAAAAAGACCGTGCTCTTCGGGCCGGCCTATAAGGGCATACCCATCGCGGTGTCAGCCGCGGCGGCCCTGGCCAGGGAGGGGCTCGACCTGCCATTCTGCTTTAACCGCAAGGAGGCCAAGGACCACGGCGAGGGCG
This sequence comes from uncultured Oscillospiraceae bacterium, assembly GCA_947631395.1. Taxonomy (GTDB): domain Bacteria; phylum Bacillota; class Clostridia; order Oscillospirales; family Oscillospiraceae; genus RUG626. The sequence continues at coordinate 29,949 of CANRLF010000005.1, read as the reverse complement.
GGACCATCGTGGGCCACATCCCCCAGGCCGGGGAGGAGATCGTCATCACCGAGGACGTGATAACCGCCGGGACGGCCATAAGAGAGAGCATGGAGATTTTGTCCCGGTTTGAGGGCACGAAGGTCGCGGCCTGCCTTATCATGGTGAACCGTGGCGAGAAGGGACGGACCGACAAGGGCGCCATGGAGGAAATCCGCGAGGAGTTCGGCTTCCCGGTATATTCCGTGGTGGACGTGTACGACATAATAGAGTATCTCGAGGAAAAGCCGGAGAACAGCGCGAACGTCAAGCGCATCCGCGACTATCTGGCGGTGAACGGAGCGAAAAAATGAGAAGTCTTTTGGATATTGCCGATCTCACGGTAGAGGAGATCGATGAGCTCATCGCCAAGGCCCAGGACATCATCGAAAATCCCGACAAATACGCCGAAAAATGCAGGCGCCGGAAGCTGGCTACACTCTTTTACGAGCCCTCCACCCGCACGCGGCTGAGCTTCGAGTCGGCCATGCTGGAGCTGGGCGGAAGCGTCATTGGCTTTTCCGAGGCCCAGTCCAGCTCCGCCTCAAAGGGCGAGAGCGTGGCGGACACCGCAAGAGTCGTCAGCTGTTTCGCGGACATAATCGCCATGCGCCACCCGATGGAGGGCGCGCCCAGAGTGGCGGCGATGAACGCGAGCATACCCGTGATAAACGCCGGGGACGGCGGCCACAACCACCCCACCCAGACCCTGACGGACCTGCTCACCATAAAGCGTGAGAAGGGGCGGCTCGACCACATGACCGTGGGATGCTGTGGGGACCTTAAATTCGGGCGCACGGTCCACAGCCTCCTCGGGGCCATGAGCCGGTACGAGGGCGTGGACTTCGTGCTCATCTCCCCGGAGGAACTGAGGGTCCCGGAGCACGTGCGCACGGACATCCTGAACGCCGGGCATGTAAAATACCGTGAGACGGAGTCCCTTTTGGAGGCCATGCCGGAGCTGGATGTGCTATATATGACGCGTGTCCAGCGGGAGCGGTTTATTTCCGAGGCCGACTATGTGCGCTTAAAGGACACATACATCCTCACTCCGGACAAGCTGGATACGGCGAAGGCCGATCTCTCCATCCTCCATCCCCTGCCCAGGGTCAACGAGATAAGCGTGGCCATAGACCGGGATCCACGGGCATGTTACTTCAGGCAGGTGTTGAACGGAAAATATATCCGCATGGCCCTTATTATGAAGCTTCTGGAGGTGGAGTAAGATGCTTATTGGCACGATAGTCGACGGCATAGTCATTGACCACATCCCCGCGGGGCGCGGCATGGAGCTCTACCGGTATCTGGAGCTGGACAAGCTGGACTGCGAGGTGGCGCTTATCAAAAACGCCGCCAGCTGTAAGCGGGGGAAAAAGGACATCCTGAAAATAAACGAGGTCATCGACCTCAATTTCGACCTCTTGGGCTACATCGACCCCCACATCACCGTGAATATCATAAGAAACGGCGAGAGGGTGGAGAAGCGCCATCCGGACCTGCCCGACGAGATCCGCGGCGTCATACGCTGTAAAAATCCCCGCTGTATCACCTCCTGCGAGCAGGAGCTCGAGCACATCTTCAAGCTCACCGACCGCGAGCACCGCGTATACAGGTGCGCCTACTGCGATACGCGGGCTAAGTAATTTTAAAAAACCACACAAAACAAAAAATCTCCGGTTTGCAGAAAAACCGGAGATTTTTTGTGATTGAGTTGGTCAGGGTCTGAGGCCCATTCCGCCCTCAAGCGTCAGGGTCTCGCCGGAGAGGTACTTGAAGTCCTTTGTGGACAGCTGTACGCACACCCGGCCGATCTCGGTCTCGGGGTTGCCGTAGTGGCCCATGGGGGGCATGTGGACGTTGGCCTTGAAGGCCTCGGGGTAGGCGTCCTGGAAGTTCTCCAGCTGAGCGGTCCACGCCAGCGGGCAGATGACGTTGACGTTTATGCCGTCACGTCCCCACTCGGTGGCGGCGACCCTTGTAAGGCCGCGGATGCCCTCCTTGGCGGCGGCGTAGGCGCACTGGCCGTAATTTCCGAAAAGCCCCGCGCCGGAGGCGAAGTTTATGACACTGCCCTTTGCCTCCTTGAGATAGGGATAGCAGGCCTTCATGTAATAAAAGGCGCTGTAAAGCCCGGAGTATATGGCAAGGTCGAACTGCTCCGTTGTGTGGTCGGCAAGCGTCACGCCGGAGGCCGAGGCCTGGGCGTTATTTATGAGCACGTCGATGCCGCCAAACTCCCGGACCGTGGCCTCCACCACCCTCTTCACCGTGGCCTCGTTGTCGGCCCCGGCGTTTATGTCCGCCTGGACGGGCAGGACCTTTATGCCGTAGAGCCTCTCAAGCTCCTCTTTGGCATCCGTCAGCTTTTTTACATTCCGCCCGGTGATGACCAGGTTCGCCCCCTCCTTGGCGAAGGCTATGGCGATACCGTAGCCGATGGATCCGGCGGAGCCGTCCTTTAGTGTGGCCCGGCCGCCTCCGGTGATGATGACTGTTTTACCTGTAAGCTCGCCCATTTAAAATACCTCCAATTATGCCGTTTTGATATGCTGTATCACGCCCGCCTGATTTGGCGGGCATGAATTTTACCTCAAAAAGCGGGAGCTCACAAAATGGAGTCCCAGATGTCGTCCCCAAGATCCCCCTCCGGGATGGAGTCCCTGAGGCTCAGGATCATAAGGAGCATATATGTCATCTCGCCGTCCGATATATCATCGGTAAAGTTGCCGTACCGCTCCTCAATGTCGGCGTACCTCTGGGCAAGGCCGGTGAGCTCCAGGGCCAAAAGCTGGCGCTGGCTCTCCGTGGCCGCCTCATAGCGCCGGGCCAGGTCCAGATAATCCTTCATGTAGGCTATGACCTCATCCACGGCGGCGATGAACTCCGGCCTTATGTTTGGCTTCAGCGAGCCCGTGGTGTCGGGCGTGGCGCCGGCCAGAAGGTCCCCGTATACCTTGTCATAGTCGACCTTGGCGGAGTCCAGCACGGCCAGGGTAAACATCACGACGAACCCGGTGTCAGTGTTGAACACGATGTCCATGTGGACACGGCCCGTGCTGTAGGAGTCATCGGCTATGGTGGTGTCTACGGCCAGGGTGTCATAGCCAAGGACGGTGGTGTCCGTATACTCCGTGTCGGAAAGCGTGACCTCAAAGTCAAAGATGCCGGTCATGGCTCCGCTGATGAGGGACTTCATCGAGGACTTCAGATTTCCCACCGTCTCAGGGGTGACGCCCGCGGCGGCGGCCTGCGCCATGATGCCCGCGGCCATCTCGCCGTCCTCATAGGCGTAAGCCGTAAAGCCGTTTGCGGCCGGAGTGACCTCAAATCCCTCAGGGGGGTCAAGAGCTATACCGCCGACGCAGTAGTCGCGGTAGCCCTCCTTCGTCAGCATGAAGGAGCGAAGGCGGCTGCTGTCCACGCACCTGGCGATGACCGCGACCACCTCGGCGCGGCTTATCTGGGTCTCGGGCTTGAATTTGCCGCCGTCGGAGCCCGTGAGGACCCCGGCCCGGTAAAGGGAGTACACCTGATCGTACCCCTCGCTTCCCGCCTCAAGGTCGGGGATGGCCCCGTCCTCCACGGGATTTATGGCCTCGGGCATTTCCACGGAGATAGCCGCGGCGATGAGGGTGGCGAACTGGCGGCGGGTGGCGGGGACAGTCAGATCGGCAAACCGGTCCTTTTCAAGTATGCCGTTCTCCACGGCGTAGTCAACGTAAGTCTGATACCAGGGGTCCCCCTGCTCAAAGTCGGTTTCCGGCCAGCTCAGGGTATTGCGGACTCTGGCGGCGAAGGTCACGGCCTCGGCCAGGGTTATGGTCTTGTCCGGCGAGAACTTCCCGCCGCCGGTACCCGCCGCCAGGTCGTATGCCCAGCATATATCCAGGTCCTCGGCGTACCAGGCGTCCGCCGGCACGTCGGTGAAGATCCCGTCATCCCACTCGTCGGCCAATACCGTCGGCGCGAGAGCGAAAACCAGCGCCATGGCGGCGATCATTGATATAAATCTCTTCATATTATTTCCCCCGTTCTTTGATTTCTCCCCTCGCGCGGACAATAGAATTTTTGGGAGTTTATTACTTTAATACTAATATCCATTTAAAAGTAGACACCGAGCGGCGAGGATTTTTTGTGTCAGGCAAGAAAGACGCCGCAGGGAATACTTTGTGTATTCCCAAGGCGGCTGACGAAGCATGGCGCGAAAAAGGCCGACGCGAATGTCTTGTTTTAATTGGATATTTTAGTATAAATATATACCGCCGCAGACTCCTTGTCAATCTCAAAAAATCGCGGCGTCCCGAAATGGGACGCCACGACGTTTATAATAGTTTTTAGGCTCCGAACACTTTTATAAGGAACCCGGCGGCGATGGCTGAGCCGATGACGCCGGCTACGTTGGGGCCCATGGCGTGCATGAGGAGGAAGTTGGAGGGGTTGGCCTTCTGGCCCTCCACCTGGGCGACTCTGGCGGCCATTGGTACGGCGGAGACGCCGGCGGCGCCGATGAGGGGGTTGATCTTCCCGCCGGAGAGCTTATACATGAGCTTGCCGACCAGCAGTCCGCCGACCGTTGAGAAGCAGAAGGCGATAAGGCCGAGGAGGACGATCTTCAGGGTGTTGACGGTGAGGAACCTGGCGGCCACGGTGGTGGCTCCAACGGAAATGCCCAGGAAGAGCGTCACGATGTTCATAAGGGCGTTTTGGGCCACGTCGGAAAGGCGCTCGGTGACGCCGGTCTCACGGAGGAGATTGCCGAACATAAGACACCCTATAAGCGGCGCGGTGGAGGGCAACAGCAGTATGACAAATCCCGCAACCACGATGGGGAACACTATTTTCTCGGTCTTTGAGACCTCGCGAAGCTGTTCCATCTTGACGCTCCTCTCCTTCTCGGTGGTCAGCGCCCGCATGATGGGCGGCTGGATCATCGGGATCAGGGCCATATAGGAGTAGGCGGCGATGGCGATGGGGCCAAGGAGCGCCGGGGCCAGGAGCATACACGTTAAGATGGCCGTGGGCCCGTCCGCGCCGCCGATTATGCCGATGGACGCGGCCTCATTGCCGGAAAAGCCCAGGAGCACCGCCCCGAAGAAGGCAAAGAACACTCCAAACTGTGCCGCCGCGCCCAAAAAGAAGCTCTTGGGGTTGGCGATCAGGGGCCCGAAGTCCGTCATGGCTCCCACGCCGATGAAGATGAGGCAGGGGTAGATGCCGGCCTTAACGCCAATATAGAGGATGTCGAGAAGACCGCCCAGGTGGGCGATGTCGGTGAAGGACAGCTCCATCACAAGGCTCCCGTCCACGCTCATGGCCACGTCCTCGTCGTAATCCGTGGAGAGCACAAGGGCCTGGAAGTCGGCGTTTATGTCCCCGCCCTCCGAGGCGAGGGTATCAAAATACTCCTCGATCTGGTCTGAGGTGCGGCCGCAGGCGCGGGCCGCCACGTAGTAGTAGTACTCGTCCTGGGTATAGATCCGCTCCTGGGCGGAGTTATAAAGGGCGTAGTCGTTGACGGGGTCGTAGGGGCACTCGTGTACGTAGGCGTCCCACATGCCCATGTGGTAGAGGTCCGCCCCGGGCAGGTTCGTGAGCAGTGTGCCGAAGGCGATGCCCACCAGCAAAAGGGGCTCGAATTTCTTCTTTATGCCCAGGTACAGGAGCACCAGGGCGACGATTATCATAATGAGCGACTTCCAGCCGCCGCCCATGAAGAAGCCCATGAAGCCGGAGTCCATCCAGAGCTTCTTCAGGGTCTCCAGAATGTTTTCCATGGATATGCCCCCTTACGCAAGGACCACCAGGGGCGATCCGGTCTCGACCTTGGCGCCCTTCTGGGTGACCACCTGGGCCACGGTGCCGTCCCTGGGGGCCATTATCTCGTTCTCCATCTTCATTGCCTCCAGAATGACGAGCACGTCCCCGGACTTCACCTGGTCGCCGGACTTCACGTTTATATTCACGATGTTCCCGGGCATGGGGGCGGACACCACGTCGCCGACGGCGATGTCCTGGGGGGCAACGGGGGCGGCGGCCGCCGGCGCGGCGGGCGCGGGCGCCGGGGCCGCGGGCGCTTCGTTGGCCGCGGGCGCCGGGGCGGCGGCGTCGTATTCATCCAAAAGCATGGCCTCGCCGTGCTCCACCTCCACCTCGTAGGTCTTTCCGTTGAGCGTTACAAGATATTTCATTATTTTTTGACCTCCTTAATTGAGATGAAGCGCAGCTCGTTTATCGGGAGCTTGAGCTCATCGGCCACTATGGCCATTATCATGGCGGCGTCCCGCTCCGGCGTGTCGTAGAGCTTCAGCTCCCCGGCCGCGCCGGGGGCCGCGGGCCCGGAGCTTTTCGTCTCAGGGACGGCGACGGCCACGGCGGCCTCATGGGCCGTCACGGCGGCGGGCTTTTTGGCTGTCATGGCCTTTCCCAGCAGGACCACCACCAGTACCAGCAGTGCTATGCCCAGGAATACCACGGCCCAGCCCATCACGGCGTCTATAAGCGCCTCGGAAAGCTTCATCTTCATGCCTCTTCCTCCACGATGGAGTACTTGACATGGTGCTCCCGCTCCTCCCGGCGCGCCTTCAGGAACTTTACCGTCTGGTCGGGGTAGCAGATCCAGCTCATGTAGTCCTCCTCACACCCGGCAAGATCGCCCAGGGCCGCCCTGGCGTCCTCGAAATCCTTGCCTGTGCGCTTTGAGTCCTCAACGCGGCAATCCACGGGGGAATTGCCCGCGCCGATTATCTTGTCCTGGAGCTCCTGGCTCACCGGGGCCGGGGCGATGCCGTACTCGCCCCTGAAGTAGTTTTTGATCTCGTTGGAGATCTGCTTGTATCTCTCGCCCATGAGGACGTTGACCACCGCCTGGTTACCCACCATCTGGGAAAGGGGCGTTACCAGCGGGGGATAGCCCAGGTCTTTACGCACGTTGGGTATCTCCACAAGCGCCTCGTCGAACTTGTCCATGGCGTTCATGTCCTTGAGGTTGGCGATCATGTTGCTGAGCATCCCGCCGGGGACCTTGTAGACCAGGGCCTGGGCGTCGGTGCCCATGGACTTGGGGTTTATAAGGCCGGAGTCGATGTACTTCTGCTTCACGGGTTTGAAGTAGTCGTTGACCTTGTTTAGGACGCCCTCGTCAAGGCCCGTGTCGTAGCCCAGCTGAGTGAGGGCGTAATAAAGGGTCTCGGTGGCGGCCTGGCTGGTGCCGTTGGAGAAGCAGGAGGTGGCGGTGTCGATGACGTCCACCCCGGACTCCACGGCCTTTATGAGCGTCATGTAGGCCATGCCGGTGGTGCAGTGGGTGTGGAGGATCAGGGGGATGTCGCCCACCTCGTCCTTTATGCCCTTTATAAGGCCCTCCGCCTCGGCGGGGGACATGGTCCCGGCCATGTCCTTAAGGCAGATGGTGTCGAAGCCCATGGCCTTGAGCTCCCGGCACATCTCCACGTATTTCTTCACCGTGTGCACCGGGCTCTGGGTGTAGCTGATGCAACCGGAGGCGACGGTGCGATCGGTGCCGTATTTCTTGGTGGCCTCGAAGGCCGTTTTGATGTTCCGGAAATCGTTGAGGGCGTCGAATATGCGTATGACGTCGATGCCGTTTTTGATGGAGAGCCTGACGAACTCCTCCACCACGTCGTCGTGGTAGTGCTTGTACCCCAGAAGGTTCTGGCCGCGCAAGAGCATCTGGAGCCGTGTATTCGGCATTGCGGCCCTTATCTTCCTGAGCCGCTCCCAGGGGTCCTCATTGAGGTACCGAAGGCAGGAATCGAAGGTTGCTCCGCCCCAGCACTCCACGGAGTAGTACCCGGCCTTATCCATGGTGGGCAGGATGCCCTCATAGTCGGAATAGGGCAGTCTGGTGGCCATCAGCGACTGATTGGCGTCCCGGAGCACCGTCTCTGTAAATTGAACTTTTTTCATGCAAAAATCCCCATCTTTCCGCCCCGGCGGGGCAAAAAACAAGATTGATCAGGTCAAAACCGGCGGAATTTTACTTATTCCCCAATCCCGACCCAGTATATAATATCATCAAAGCCAAGTCTTTGCAACGTCAAACCCGCCCAAAAACCCCAGTAATTTTAGCCCGTTTCCACACAAAAAGAAAAACCCGGCGAACTCCCGGATTTTTCTCTGGCAAAATTTATGTGGTTTTATGTTTAAATTTTTTCAGGCGAGCTTAACGATTTTCCCGATAGGAAAAGATGTAATTTTGAATAACAGCTGATGATCCCCGATCCTTCTCCACGTCCCGAAGCTTAAATTAGCTTTATAGAGGCCGTTCTTAAACAGGGTCATCCCACAGCGCCGTGGAGGCGATGTGGAATGTCCGTTTTTTGGTCTGGGCAATCCTTTCTTCCACATCCGTACCGTACAATTCTTTATTATAGTCAAGATGTGTGATCCGCTGCCTCCGCAGGTCAAACCCTTCCGGCACCACATAAAGGGATTCGCATCCCTCCGGCTCGCCGAAGGTGGACACGGGATCAAAAGAGAAATAATAGGAATTTTTGGCGTAGTACCAGTTGACGCCGATGTTCCGTTTTTGCAGCTCTCCGATTTTTGCTGGATTTTGGCGGTTGAGAACGGCGGATACCGGGGCCCTCGACCCGAAGGCCTGTCGGAGCTCCAGGCAGGAAAGCGGGTTCACCCCGTCAGAGAAGTAACTGCCGTAGGTGGGGTCAAGGGCTATCCATTTTTTGCGCTTTCGGTCAAAAATCTCCGTGACCACATGGTTATCCCCGTCGTAGGGGGAACAGGGCATACCGCTGCACCGGCGGGCATAGATGCCAAGGGAGAGACAACACTCGGCCAATATCTTGGCTTTGTTCAGGCAGTTGATCCCAACGTCAGGCTTTTCAAAGCAGTACTCCAGCAGGGCCAACGAATTGCAGGGAATATGGTTATCGTAGTCGCTTTTATGCTTCAGCCGGGGCGCGAGCCAGCGGCACAGCCGCAGCGCCCGCTCAAAATCTCCGCCCTTTCCCGCCACCCGCTCAACGGGATATTGCTCCCGGAGCTTGTGAAATTCAGGGCAGTCAAAGACATACTCTATTTTCAGCGGCTCCCCCGCGGCAAACACAGGAGCGTTAAAAAGCTCTCCGCTGAAAATGTCAAACACATATTGAAATACTTCGCTTTCCTTTTGCGGCATAAATTTATTCTCCTTTCTTTATCTCAAGCTTTTCGTCAGTTCAAAAAACTTTTTGGCCTGATAAACATGACTGTTCCTCTAACAATCAAGACGATTGAAAGAACAACATTCATTTTCAGCGCCTCCGCATATTTCAATTTAAAGTTAATGCTTATTACTCCCTATCCAATAGCTCCCCGCACCGATTACCGCCGCCAGAAATTCGATACCTTTCAGGTACATATCATAATGCGTCCAACCTATAATTGGCCCGGATAAAAAGTAGATCCCTACAAAGAGGACAAGGGAAATAATCGCTCTAATGGCGGTTTCTTTAATAGTATCATTCATTTTCAGCGCCTCCGCATTTTTTGGTTTAATGTTAGAGATTATTTGTCATCTTTATCGTCCGTCAGTTTGCTTAACGCAAGAAACAGCCCCGTTGAAATAAAAGAAAGCATGATATAGGGAGGAAATGGCGATGACGATCTACCTATGTATCCGGGCTTTAAAAACTGAGCCGCCAATACCACCATCGTAATTGCTGATATAATAGAGAAAATGCGCATGATCAACGAAATATATTTATTCACTACTATAATGCCACCTTTCTTTGAAATGAAATTAATGCTTTTTATGATAAAGGATTATGTAATCACTCAATAAACGGGAATTTATCAACCCTTCTTGTCGGGTAGGAATGTCATTACAACACCTACAATGCCAATGATTGAGAAAATCAAAGACCATCTAAAACTCAAGTCAAAAAACGGTGCGTTACCATATCCTAACATCAGCAGGATACTAATCAAAATCAACGCTATTCCTTGTAATTGCTTTTTCATATAATTACTCTCCTTTGATAAATTTTAACAAATAATGGTGCTGAAAATGCTCACCTTTTGGGTGGTCCTTTTGTTCTCATTGTTGCTTGACACATATTTCCTTCGTGTTTGGAAACTTATTTGTTCTTGCCTTTATCGTGGATACTACTAATAATGCTGTGCAGAAGTATTACCCCTAAATTGATAAAAGTAAAAACTATCACCACATTAACAGGCATCAACTTTATCAATGCGAGTGTCCCAAATACAACTAAGCAACTTCCTATGATGATTTCCAATACTCTGAGGATTTTTTCCATGGCGCAAACCTCCTTAAATTTCACATGGGTCCACCGGACAGTATCAATATGCACTCTGAATAAAACAATATCAATAGTTTTGGCACGACCCGCGCTTTTCGCGGCGTGAACGACACCGGGCCGTATTGCTATTCGGGCTATGGTGATATATAATATTTCCATCAGTTACGGACAGGAGGCGCGGATATGCTTATCGCGATTTGTGACGATTCCCCCGACGATCTGGCGCTTCTGCGAGGGTACTGCCGACAGTATGATCCCGGCCTTGCGGTCAGGACATATTCTTCGGCAAAAGAACTGCTGGCTTCTTATCCCACGGAAAAGCCGGACATCGTTTTTATGGATATAGAGATGGAGCCCCCCAACGGCTTTGAGGCCGCCCAGAGACTCCGGGCTGAACGGGACGCCCCGGTCATTGTGTTCACCACCCAGACCCTTAACTACGCTGTCCGGGGCTATGGGCTGGCGCTACGGTATCTGCCCAAGCCCATCGACTACTGTGATTTTGCCGAGGTGCTGGAACTTGCCCTGCGGGAGCGGACACCACAGAAAATCAGCGTGTCCGCTGAAAGCGGCACCGAGATTTTGAATGTGGCGGACATTTTATGGTTCGAGGTGTTCGGTCACAACGTCTGTTTCCATATGGCGGGTAACCGTGAACTTCAGGTGCGCTCCACCTTTTCCTCCGTCCTGGAGCAGGTACGGCCCTACGCCTTCGCCCAGATTCACAAGAGCTACTGCGTAAATTTGTCCTTTGTGGAGCGGGCGGAGCAGAGCAACGTGGTTCTAACGGACGGAACCACGCTTCCCGTGGGAAGGAGCTTCGTCAAGTCCTTCCGGGAGCGACTGGGAAATTATCTGAGGGGGCGATGATGTATGACCACATTTGTTGAGTTTGCCTCGGTACCCGTGGAGGTCCTCTTGGGCGTGTACATATACGAGGGGCTGTTTGCGGAGCATCGGCATCCATATGCGGCCTTTATTTATTATGCCGTGTGGTTTGTGGTCGGGGAGTTTGAGACGTTTTACCTGCCGATCCCCTGGCTTCGGTCATTGATTCTTTTCCTCATAGCACTTGTGGGGAACTACGTCACCTACAAGACAAAACCCCTGCCGTGCCTTTACAATACGGCGCTATATTTTTTGGTCATCGTTTTCTCTGACGTTCTGTGCGCGGCGATCCTGACGGCAGCCGGACACGGAACGGAAATAGCTATGGGCGGGTCGGAACGAATAGCCCTTATAGTTATGGCGCGGACGGTCAATCTCCTTCTTATCCAAATTCTGCTTCTTATTTTCCGGCGTGACAAACCCCGCGCCTTCCCGCTTATATCCGTCCCACTGCTTATCTGCCAGATCCTCAGCTTTTTTGCCTGTTACAGGAGCTTCTCCGCCCTGAGCAATGGCGAAAACTCAGGGACGATACTGTTCACAACGCTGTCGCTGATGGTGGTCAATATCATTATCTGCTTCTATGTGCGGATACTTGAGGACTACTACCAGCGTCGGGCCGCTGACGCGGCGGCCGAAAGTCTTGCGGAGCTCCAGCGGCAATATTTTGAGAACATGACCTCACGCCAGGAGGAGACCCGCGCCTTATGGCATGACATAAAAAAATACGTCTCCGCCATGGAGACGATGGTTGCGTCGGATAAGACCGATGAGGCGGAAAAGTGCTTTGAAGAGATACGGGAGAAGTACGAAAAGATCAACATGAGCGTGGACGTGGGAAACACCGTTGTGGACAGCATTTTGAGTGACGCCGTGCGGCGGGCTGGGGACGCTGATATAGATTTGCGCCTTAATGTCTGGGTAGCCCCGGAGCTGAATATTCCCCCGGCGGACCTCTACATCATTATCGGGAACACGCTGGACAACGCCCTTGCGGCCTGCGGAGGACTTCCCAAGGAAAAGCGGGTCATAGAATTTCTTCTGCGCCAAAGCAACCATCTTCTCTACTACGAGCTGAAAAATCCCTATCTGCCCGACGAGGCCCCGAAAAAGGGCGGCGTTCACGGCTACGGCCTCAGAAATGTCCGTGCCTGTGTGGAGAAAAACAAAGGAGCAATAGATATTACCACCGACGGCGGGGAGTTTGTTGTGAGTATACAACTTAATGTTTAAAAAATCGCCCCCGGTTGGGGGCGATTTTGGGGATTGATAAAAGGTGTATCTCTATGATAAAATAGGAACCGGCGTTGTAACGATGAAAAGCCGGGAGGGATGACCATGGCGAGGCCCGCGGAGGATCCGCTGGAGGATCTGGGCGGAAAAAAGAGGCTCTCCGCCACGGAGCTTGAATTTATGAGGTTCTTCTGGGAGCACCCGGAGGGCGTCAGCAGTGAGGAGCTGTACAGGAGCTTCCCCCAGACCAGGGGGACAAAAAGCACACTGCTTTATAATATGTCGGAAAAGGGCTATGTTCAGGGGCGTCAGCAGGGACGTCACCACATATACACCGCCCTGGTGACGCGGGAGGAATACGATCAGGCCCTCCTTCGTCAGCAGATACGCAGTGTCTTTGGCGACGCCTCCATTGAGCGGCTCCTGGCGGCCTTCTGCGGGAAGAAGGAAATATCCGCGGACAGGATGGAACGGATCCGGGCTCTGCTGGAGGAAGTTGAAGATGACGTGGACAATGAGTGACGCGGCGGCTCTTCTCCTTTCGGCGGGTGTGGCACCGGAGCTTGCGTACCTGGCGCTTTGCCTTTCGGGGTCGTTCCTGGAGCGGAAAATGAGCACGGAGCGGTTAGACAAGGTACTCAGGGTCAGCACTTTTTCCGGGCTCATCCTCGCCCCTGCCCTGGCGGCGTTTAGCCTGACGGCCGGCGGTCCCAGAGCTCCGTGGCCGCTGTGGGTCATTCTCGTTTCAGTGTGGCTGGCGGGGGCTCTTTACCACGGTGTATTCCGGCACCTTGGCAAAGCGCGGCTCCTTCGGCGGGTGGAGCGCGTGAGCGAGCCCTGCGGCGACAGGGAGCTTGTGGACCTGAAGGAGGGTATAGCCGCGTGGCTGGACGTGAAGGGCGGCGTGACCGTATACAGCGGCGGCCTTATCCCCACGCCGTACACACGGGGCTTTTTCAAAAAGAAGATATATATCTCAGACGTGGACTGCACAAGTGACGAGTGGAAGCTTTTATTGACCCACGAGCTCATACACTGCCGGAGAAACGACTGCTTTTACCGCCGCGCGCTGCTCATTTTGCAGGCGCTCTTCTGGTTTTGTCCCCATGTGGCGAGGTTTGCCGACTATGCCATTGAGGTAAACGAAATGTCCTGCGATGAATACGTGATCCGTGAGAGGCCCCGGGGCGCCCGGGCCCCCTACTGTCGACTCCTTGTCCGTATGCGGGAGGACACCTGCGCTCTCCTGGGCGCGTACCTGTGCGGGGATGAGGACGGCCTCGAAAGGCGGCTATGCCGTCTCGCCCGGATACATAAGGAGGAGTGCCCCGCCCTTTCCGCCCTGCTTGCCACCGGGGCCGCACTCCTCGTCCCGGCGATGACTGTTTTTACGTCGTTGCTGGCAAGTCAATGTTTATAGTAAAATATCAATATTTATATTGACAGTTTAATCAGGCAATGATATAATGCGGCCGTGTAAAATCGCGGCCGCATTTTACGTGAAAACATACCGGATAAATCCCTACATCTTACCTAAAAGGGGCCTTGGGATAAACGCAGGGAGGTGAAATGAACAGTGGCTTTTTCACTTGCTCTCTCAGGACTTGTGAGGAAACGGCGGGCGACTCTGCTGACGTTGGCGGCGTTGGCTGTATCCTTTGCCGCCGGGATCGTGTCGCTTTCGCTCTTGGGCAGTATCTCAAAAACGAACGCCGAGTTCCGGCTGAATACATACGGCGCGTGGTTTGGGGCCATCCCCAACGGAAAGGACGGGGATGTTCAATGGCTGTCAGGTCAGGAGTGGTTCGACGATGTCGGAACGGCGATACTTTACGGGGAAGCGAGCATACCTGATACGGCCGTGAAATACGGCGTCGGCCACCTGGACGAGGGCTATACTGAAATAGGCAGATTGACCCTGGACGAGGGCCGTTGGCCTCAGGCGGATAATGAGGTCGCCGTTGAGGCGGGTTTGCTCAGGCATCTGGGCTATGAAAACGTGTGCGGTCAGGAAATAACGCTGAATATAGCGGGATTTACCCATGTGGGTTGGGATGACATCTTGACGGATGAGCTTCAGCGCACGTTCGAGACTCCAATCACCCTTGAGGTTTGCGGCATCATCCACGATTACAGCCGACTGTGGGTGCTGAACTCGAACAGGGATAATCTGCCATTGGTGGGTGCGGTGGTCACAGCTCCGGCCGGCGAAGCTATTATGGCGAAAATCAGTGAAAATTTTATTTCGTCACATTCAAATCCCGTATTCTCACTGAGCCAGTACTTTTTTACTGCCAAAGGGGACGGCAGCAACAGCAATGTGATACTTGAAACAAACAAATATTTAAGATCCTCCCGGCAAGATCACGAGGACCGGACAGCCTCCTACAATCATTTCGCTTACCCTGATATTCATGGGGGATCCTCTGAGACCGTGTATCAATATCTGATACTCGCGGTGACTCTGTTCGCGGTGTTGTGTATCTACATCCTCCAATATCCCCGCGAAGTCCACACCTACGCGGTATTCCGCGCCATTGGCGCGTCACGCTGGAAGCTCCTGGGTCTCATTATGTGCGAGACCGTTCTTGTGTGTATCCCGGCAACTGTTTTGGGTGGGGCGGTCGGAGCGGCGGCGACTTGGGCGGCGCTGAAATTATCCGTATTTCACGGCTCCTCCGTCCATGTCTGGGTGGTCATACCCTGGCGGGCCGTCTTTCGCTTGGCGGCGCTATGGGCCTTTGCCGTCCTCCTTTCAAGGTTTCTGGTGTTCGCGGCGGCTGTGCGTATGCCCCTGACCGGCAGGTTCAAGATGCAAAACCGCAGAGCTCTGTGGGTCAGGCGCTTTCGGTCCGGACTTGTCATTGTACTTAGGAGCCTTGCCGTGTTTGCGGCGCTGTACGCCACACTTTCCTACCCATCCCAGCACGTTATGATAGACTCCTACATGTCGTATCCCTGTTACAAGGTCAAAGACGACAACGGCATCTCCGAAGAGGATATGGAGCTATTTGGCTCGGTCCCCGGGGTGGCGTCGCTGGACGGCTTCAACAGTCTCCCCGTCAAGCTTTCATTGTCCGGCGAGGACGAAATGGCGGTAGAGCTGTACGCGATCGACGAGAATGCCTGGTCAAACACATTTTCCTTCAAAAGCGCCGCCCAACGGGAGTCTTTCCATCGGGGGGAGTTCGTCTTTATCGTTGTTCCCGAGGATGCGGCGCGGCTGTCTGAGACGTGCGTTATCTCCGTATATGACGGCAAAAACGGCGGGGGCAACTTTCTGCTGTCCGTGGAGGTCCCGGCAAGATCCACCGCCAAGCCCACCGGCACAGCCAACCGCACCAGACCCTTTGAGCCCTACACTGTCATATGCTCCCACGCCTTTGTTGAAAGCATCCTCGCTTCAATGGAGCCGGGAAAACGGTGGGGAAATCTCAAAACGGGAGATGAATACAGTTACGGCACGGTTTATCTCGTTGCGGACCGCAGCGCGAAGGATCTGTCTACGGACATCTCTCTTGAGCATCTGTGTTTTTCGATGGACTGGAGCTTTAGCAACAACCGCAACATATATCAAGGCATCATACAGCTCAGTCAGCAGACGCTTATACTCGCCGTTTCCGTTGGCTTATGCACGGTGCTGGTTTCGGTGATGATTCTGTGGAGCATCATGTCGTTGGAGGCCGATCAGGAGAGGCTTCGGTTTGGCCTTCTGAGGACGCTGGGTATGTCCATGCGGCAGGTGAGATCGCGTCTTTTGAAGGTCGCGGCGATAAGGAGTCTTACCTGTGTCGTCCTCGGCTGTCTGCTCCACGCCGCGTGGAATGTGTACAGTGAGCTTACGTCGTCTGCCGCCTCCGGGCAGGGGGACGTTCCCCTGTTAAAGCGGCTGTTTTCCGGCGTCTTGCTCAATTTCACAAGGCAATACCGCGCCTACTATATTTCGGCTGTCCTCGCCGGCGCGATCATATTGTTCATGCTGGCCGTAATATCCAAATACGGGCTTTTGAAAGGAGGCGCGGACGATGTCCACGATATTACAAGCGCGGGAACTGTGTAAGACCTACAAGACGTCCTCCGGCGACGTGCCGGCTTTGAAAAACGTAAACCTTGACCTGGAAGAGGGCGTCTTTTACGCCATAACCGGCCGGAGCGGGTCGGGCAAGTCCACACTCCTGCACGCTCTCAGCGGCCTGGACCGCCCCACCGGCGGGCGTGTCACCGTGGACGGGACGGACCTGTACTCCTACTCCGACGACAGGATGTCCGCCTTCCGGCGGCGGACCATGGGGTTCATATTCCAGCAGTACAACCTTCTTGAGGACTACAACGTGAAGGCGAACATATGTATGCCGCTGACGCTTGACGGCAGGCGGCCTGACGAGGCGTTCTTCGAGGAGATCACCCAGGCCCTTGGCATCCATGGCAAGCTGCGCAAATATCCCGTGGAGCTGTCCGGCGGTGAACAGCAGCGGGTGGCCATAGCCCGGTGCGTACTGGCAAAGCCTAAGCTCATATTTGCCGATGAGCCCACGGGAAATCTGGACAAACGAACAGGCGACGAGACCATGGCCCTCCTCACCTCCTGCGCCGCCAAATACGGCCAAACCCTGATCGTCGTCACCCACAACCCGGAGATCGTCAGTATGGCGGACAAGGTCATAAGCATTGAGGACGGTGTGGTGACTCAGGGATAGCCGAAGTCCGGGCTTTGGCCCGCGGAGCTGACAAAGCGGCAAATAATATAAAAAATCGCCCCCGGTTGGGGACGATTTTTTATATTATCTGGAAAATGTAGAATTTTAAGTATTCCGTTTCCGGGGCGGTCCAGAGGATGGGGTGGTCGGGGGACTGTTTGCGGACCTCGACCTCACGGAGCTCGCGTTTGGCGTCGTGGGCGGCCTCGCGGAGCATACGCTCGAACTGGACCATGGGCATGAAGTGACTGCAGGAGGCGGTACAGAGGTATCCGCCACGGGGCAGGAGGCCCATCGCCCGGTAGTTTATCTCCTTATATCCCCGGTAGGCGCTGTCCGCGGTGCCGCGGGATTTTGTGAAGGCCGGGGGGTCAAGGATGATCAGATCGTAGTCGCGCCGGCCGGCGTTTGAAAGCTCCGTCAGCAGGTCGAACACGTCGGCCCGCTCAAAGTCGATCCTGTCCGAAAGGCCGTTCCTCTCGGCGTTGCGGCGGGCCATGTCGAGGGCGGTCTCGGACACGTCCACGGCCGTCACCCGCTCCGCCCCGCCCAGGGCGGCGTTCAGGGCGAAGGATCCGGTGTGGGTGAAGCAGTCCAGGACTCTCCTGCCGGCGGCTATCCCGGCCACCGCCCTGCGGTTATATTTCTGGTCCAGGAAAAAGCCGGTCTTTTGGCCGTTTTCCACGTCCACGGAGTAATATATGCCGTTTTCGCGTATCTCCGTCACGGGGCTTTCCGGGCGCTTCTCGCCGGGGAGGTCGTACCAGCCCTTGTATTCCTCCAGGCCCTCCAGGGCCCTGGCGGGCAGGTCGTCCCTGCGGAACACGCCGTCTATCACCTGGCCGTCGGCCCGGAGGACCTTCACGATGAGGGGGAGGATCACGTCCCTGAGCCTGTCCATGCCGTAGGAAAGGGTCTGGACCGACAGGAGATTTGAAAATCTGTCCACCGTGAGGCCCGGGAAGCCGTCGGCCTCGCCGAATATCACCCGGCAACAGCCGGTGTCCGGGCCCATCACCGCCTTGCGGTACTCCCAGGCGTAGCGCACGCGCCTCTCCCAGAACGTCCCGTCGAATTTGTCATTGGCGTTGCGGGAGACTATACGCACCCTGATCTTGCTCTTTTTCGAGACCAGCCCCGTGCCCAGGTATCTGCCCTTTTCGCTTATGACGTCAGCCAGAGCGCCGTTCTCGCACTCCGGGGAGGCCACGATGTCGCTCTCGTAAAGCCAGGGGTGGCCGGTCTCAAGCCAGCGGGCGCCCTTGGAGCTCACGGTAAATTGCGGGTATCCCCGGTCCTTCATGCTTTCTCACTCCCCTCCGGAAGGCTTTGCTTATCCCCAGGGGTTCTCCGTGGGGTACGGCAGGCTCCTGGGACGGTTGTAGGATATGTCCTTCACGCCCAGGAATTTCATCACCTCGAAAAGCGCCTTGCCGCAGTGGGCGAAGGCCACGGCCCCGTGGTGGGGGTAACGCTTCTCGATGAGCACGTGGCGGTAGAAGCGGCCCATCTCAGGGATGGCGAATACGCCGATGCCGCCGAAGCTGCGGGTTGCCACGGGCAGGACACGGCCCTCGGCCACGTAGGAGCGAAGGTTCCCCTCGCTGTCGCACTGGAGGCGGTAGAAGGTGATGTCCCCGGGGGCGATGTCGCCCTCCAGGGTGCCACGGGTGAAGTCCGGTTCGCTCCCCTCGGGCTCTAAGAGCCGGTGCTGGATGAGCTGGTACTTGATGGCGCGGCTCTCGCACATCTTGCACTCCGGCGTGTTGCCGCAGTGGAAGCCCATGAAGGTGTCGGTGAGGGCGCAGTCATACTTGCCCTTTATGTCCTCGTCGTAGATATACTGAGGCACGGAGTTGTTTATATCCAGGAGCGTCACGGCGTCCGCGGTGACGCAGGCGCCTATGTACTCGGAAAGGGCCCCGTAGATGTCCACCTCACAGGCCACGGGTATGCCCCGGGCGGCGAGACGGGAGTTCACATAGCAGGGCTCAAAGCCGAAGCTCTCCGGGAAAGCCGGCCAGCACTTGTTGGCGAAGGCCACGTACTTCCTGGCGCCCCGGTGCTTCTCCGCCCAGTCAAGGAGGGTGAGCTCAAACTGGGCAAGGCGCCGGTTCATCTCCGGGAAGTAACGGCCCTCCCCCATCTCCTTTGCCATGTCCTGGCATACATCGGGGATCCTCGGGTCGTCCTCGTGGGCCTTATAGCTCACGAGAAGGTCGAGCTCGGAGTTCTCCTCTATCTCCACGCCCAGCTCGTATAGGCCCTTTATGGGCGCGTTGCAGGCGAAGAAGTCCTGGGGCCGGGGACCGAAGGTGATTATCTTCAGGTTCCTGACGCCGATGACGGCCCTGGCCACGGGCACGAAGTCGCCGATCATCCTCACGATGTCGTCACACGTCCCCACGGGGTACTCGGGGATATACGCCTTTAAGTGGCGCATACCCAGATTGTACGAGCAGTTGAGCATACCGCAGTAGGCGTCGCCGCGGCCGTTTATCAGATCCCCGTCGCCCTCGGCGGCGGATACGTACATGCAGGGGCCGCCGAATTTCTGGGCGATAAGGGTCTCCGGCGTCTCGGGGCCGAAGTTGCCAAGGAACACGACTAAGGCGTTGCACCCGGCGGCGGTGACATCGGCCACGGCCTTGAGGGCGTCAAGCTCGTTCTCCACGGTTACGGGGCACTCGTAGAGCTCGCCCTTGTAGGCGGCGACTATGTTCTTTCTTCTCTGGGTGGAGAGGGCGATGGGAAAGCAGTCGCGGCTGACCGCCACGATGCCAAGCTTGACCTCGGGGATATTCGGGGACATGGTGGTACCTCCTTATAATTAAAATAAATCTTCCGTTTTGGCTCCCCTTTTTAAAGGGGAGCTGTCACGGGTAAAGCCCGTAACTGAGGGGTCTGGCTCCCCCTTTGGGGGAGCTGTCGAGCGCAGCGAGACTGAAGGGGCTTACGCCTTCTCCACGGCGGACAGGACCTCGTCGAGCATGTTGGTCTCAACGGCCTCGATGTCGCCGGCGTCGGCGGCGGCGGTGACAGCGGGGTCCATGGGCAGGCGTGAGATCACGCTTATGCCGTGGGCCTTGCAGAGGGCGTCGAGGTGGCTCTGGCCGTAGATATAGTGGCGCTTATGGCAGTCGGGGCACTCAAACCAGGCCATATTCTCCACCACGCCCAGGATGGGAATATCCATGAGCCCGGCCATCTTCACGGCCTTTTCAACCACCATGGACACCAGGTCCTGGGGAGTGGTGACCACGACGATGCCGTCCACGGGCAGGGACTGGAACACCGTCAGGGGCACGTCGCCCGTTCCGGGAGGCATGTCGACGAACATATAGTCCACGTCCCCCCAGTATACTTCCTTCCAGAACTGCTGGACAACGCCGCCGATGATGGGACCGCGCCACACCACGGGGTCAGAGGGGTCGTCCAGGAGCAGGTTCATGCTCATAAGCTCGATGCCGGTCCTGGTCTCGGCGGGGATGATGCCCTCCTCCGCGCCCATGGCCCGCATGGCTATGCCGAAGGTCTTGGGTATGGACGGGCCGGTGATGTCCGCGTCCATTATGGCAACGCTCTTGCCGCGGCGGGCCATGGCGCAGGCGAGCAGGCTCGTGACCATGCTCTTCCCCACGCCGCCCTTGCCGGACACCACGGCGATGACCTTTTTGACGTTTGATGAGGGGTTGCCCGCCTTGGGGTCCTCATTTTTCTGCTCGCGGCTGGCGCAGTTGGCCGCGCAGGTGGAGCAGTCATGTGTACATTCTTCGCTCATTTCAGGTCCTCCTTCAGTGATTTTACTGATAATAATATATTACTTTTGCCCCGCTCCGTCAATCCCCTACACCGCCCCGGATGGGGGTTATCTGTCATAATTGTTAAAATCAGTTGCAAAATTTCACAGCAGATGTTATAATTAATGAAACATGTCTCTTTTTTATTTTTCACCGGGATTTTACCCTCCGTTTGGGGTATAATTACGGTAAGTACAGATGATTTTTAGGAAGGTGAGCCTTTGACAAAGTACATTATCAAAGGCGGAAGGCCGCTTCAGGGCGAAGTCGAGATCAGCGGAGCGAAGAACGCCGCCGTCGCCATTATCCCCGCCGCCATGCTGGTGGACGGGGCCTGCCGCATTGAAAATATCCCTCAAATATCCGACGTGACCATGCTGCTAAACATCCTGAAGCGCATGGGCGCCAAGGTCAAGACCGTTGACCGCCACACCATGGACATCGACTGCTCCGGTGTGCGCAGGGCCAGGGCGGACTTTGACATGATGACCCGCATAAGGGCCAGCTACTACCTTATCGGGGCCCTCCTCGGCCGGTTCGGCCAGGCCGTGGTGGCGATGCCCGGCGGATGCAACTTCGGCTCCGTGCGGCCCATTGACCAACACGTTAAGGGCTTTATCGCAATGGGCGCCGAGGTCGAGGTTAAAAACGGCCTTGTTGTGGCCACCACCCCCGAGGGGCATCTTCACGGGGCGGATATTTATCTGGACGTGGCAAGCGTCGGCGCCACCATAAATATAATGCTCGCCGCCACCTTCGCCAGCGGAATCACGCGCATCGAGAACGTGGCCCGTGAGCCGCACATCGTGGACGTGGCGAACTTCCTCAACGCCATGGGCGCGGACATCCGCGGGGCCGGCACCAACGTCATAAAGGTACGCGGCGTTGAGAGGCTCTCCGGCGGGACCTACGCCCTAATACCCGACCAGATCGAGGCCGGCACATATATGGCCGCCGTGGCGGGCGCGGGCGGGAGTCTCCTTATAAAGAACGTGATCCCCAAGCACATGGACTGCATCACCGGAAAGTTGGAGGAGATGGGCGTCCGTGTGGAGGAGGGCGAGGACCAGATGCTGGTCAGCCGCTCCGGGCCTCTGCGCCGGATAAACGTAAAGACCCTCCCCTATCCGGGCTTTCCCACGGACATGCAACCCCAGATAGCCACGGTGCTGTGCCTGGCCCACGGGACCAGCGTCATAACCGAGGGCGTATGGGACACCAGATATAAATATGTAAATGAGCTGTTGAAGATGGGCGCCAATATCACCGTGGACGGCCGAAGGGCCATAATCGAGGGTGTGGAGCGCCTGACCGGCGCGCCGCTGAAGGCCTGTGACCTGAGGGCCGGGGCGGCCATGGTCATTGCGGGCCTCTGCGCCCAGGGCGTCACGGAGATCGAGGGCGTGGACTACATCGAGCGGGGCTATGAGGACCTGGTTGAAAAGCTCCGCAAGGTCGGCGCGGACATCGAAAGCGTGGACATCCCCGACCCCGAGGAGCGCCCGGAGGCAGTTAAAATAGGATGACTGTGGGGGGCATACCATGCCCCCTGACTTTATAAAAATGATCGACGTCACTCTTGTCTGCGTTGGCAGGCTGAAGGAAAAATTCTATAAGGACGCCTGTGACGAGTACATAAAGCGCCTGGGGGCCTACTGCAGGCTGACGGTCACGGAGATAGCCGAGGAGCGCCGGGGCGACAGCCCGTCCCAGGCGCAGACGGACGCGGCTCTTTTAAGGGAGGCCGAGGCCATAAAAAGGACCGTGCCCAAGGGCGCGGCGGTGATAGCCCTGTGCGTGGAGGGCCGGGAAATGTCAAGTCCCGAGCTTGCCGGGGCCATCGGGGAGCTGACGGGCTCCTTTCAGAAGCTTTGCTTCATCATCGGCGGCTCGGACGGCCTTTCGGACAGTGTGAAGTCCATGGCGAGGCTGCGGCTTTCCATGTCGCCCATGACCTTCCCCCACCACCTGGCACGGGTCATGGTGCTAGAGCAACTTTACAGGGCCTTTTCCATTCTTAACGGAGGGAGATACCACAAATGAGCGACCGGTGGAGCTTCAATTTTGAGTCCGGCATCGTGGGCCAGTGGCCCGTGAACGGCTTTGGCGAGCCGGAAAAGCCCGCCTTTTTGGAGCATATCTTCGGCTCCGAGCCGGAGCTCATGCTGGAGCGGAACATGCTCCTGTCCTTCGGATTGCCCACCGTGGCCCGCTACCCCCTGGACGGGGCTCTCGGCAAGGTGGTACTGGGCATGTCCGGCACGGGTATGGATATTTTCGTCCCCGAGAGTATGCTTGAGGACGCGAAAAATATTATAAGCTATGACCCCAGCGGCGAAACAACAAATAATAATGAGGAGGAATTAAAAATGAGTTACCGTGAAGCGTATGAAAAATGGCTCAATTCGCCCGCCCTCTCCAGCGAGGAGCGTGAGGAGCTCAGGTCCATCGCCGACAATGAGGGCGAGATCGAGTCCCGCTTTATCTCCCAGCTTGAGTTCGGCACCGCCGGCCTCCGCGGCACTATGGCCGTGGGCCTCAACCGCATGAACGTCCACGTCATCCGCCACACCACCCAGGCCTTCGCCGAGGTGATATTGGCCGAGGGCCCCGAGGCCGTGAAGCGCGGCGTGGCCGTGTGCTATGACTGCCGCAACAACTCCGAGACATTTGCCCGGGAGGCCGCGAAGGTCTGCGCCGCCAACGGCATCTTCGTCAGGCTCTTTGACGACATGCGCCCCACCCCGGAGCTGAGCTTCGCCATCCGGGAGTATAAGTGCATCGCGGGAATCAACATCACCGCCTCCCACAACCCCAAGGAATATAACGGCTACAAGGTATATTGGGAGGACGGCGCCCAGCTGCCCCCCAAGCACGCCGACGAGGTGGCCGCCAAAATGGCAAAGCTTGACGTGTTCGACTGCGTCAAGACCATGGACTTCGACACCGCCGTCAAGGAGGGCAAGATAGTCATCATGGGCCACGAGACGGACGAGAAGTTCCTCGCGAACGTTATGGCCCAGCAGAACGACCCCGAGCTCATCGCCCGCGTGGCCGACAGCTTCAAGGTAGTCTACACCCCCTTCCACGGCACCGGCATGAAGCTCATCCCCGAGGCGCTTCACCGGATGGGCCTGAAGAAGGTCTACTGCGAGCCCCAGCAGATGATAAAGGACGGAGATTTCCCCACCGTCAAGTCCCCCAACCCCGAAAATCCCGAGGGCTTCTATCTGTGCGTCGAGCTTGCCGACAAGGTGGGCGCGGACTTCATCTTAGGCTCCGACCCCGACGCCGACCGTGTGGGCATAATGGTCCGGGACCGCGACGGTAAGTTCATCCCCTTCACCGGCAACCAGACCGGCGTACTGCTCCTTGACTACATAATCGGCGCCAAGCGCCGCGCCGGCACCATGCCGGAAAATCCCGTGGCTCTGAAGTCCATCGTCTCCTCCGAGATGGCCCGCGCCGTGGCGGAGAAGAACGGCCTTCAGTTCTATGACACCTTCACCGGCTTTAAGTTCCTGGCCGAGAAGAAGAACGCCCTTGAGGAGTCCGGCCAGGGGAAGGTCATCTTCTCCTTCGAGGAGTCATATGGCTACATGTTCGGCGACTACGTCCGGGACAAGGACGCCGTCACCGCCTCCCTTATGATCTGCGAGATGGCCGCGTGGTACGCCTCCCAGGGTATATCCATGGTGGACGCCCTGGACGCCCTCTATGAGAAATACGGCGCGTATCTTGAAAAGACCCTCAACCTTGTTATGCCCGGCCTTGACGGCCAGCGAAAGATGAAGGCCCTTATGGACGGCCTACGCTCCACTCCCCCCGCGGAGATCGCCGGCCAGAAAGTGAAGCTCTACCGGGACTACTCCGACGGCTCGGAGCGCGACGCCGCCACCGGCAAGGTGGAGAAGATGGAGCTCTCCGGCTCCAACGTCCTGTCCTTCGTCCTCGTCGACGGCACGGTGATCATCGTCCGTCCCTCCGGCACGGAGCCCAAGGTCAAGGTCTACGTCCTCTGCCGCGGCGATAACATGCCCGAAGCCCGCGAAAAGACCGCCCTCTACTCCGACTGGGCACAGGGACTTGGAAAATAATCAAAAACCATCAAAAACCGGGACCGCGGAAGCGGTCCCGGTTATTTTTTGGGGGTTGAGACGGTAAATTGAGCGAAAGATGCTCAGATAAGTTAAATTTTGCAGTCTTTGAGCCTGGAAAACAATCCTCTTGACATTTCACCCACATCATGTTACAGTTTTCTCATCTTATTGATAGGAGGGCACAGCGATGCGGTGGATGCAAAACGGCTTGAGTCTGCATTTTAACGGCTATGATATGGCCATCCATGGGATCAGTGCGCCCTTTTTCAGGTGACTACGGGTCACGGTAAATGGTCGCGCCGATCCTTTTTTTACTGACGAAAAGAAAGGATGGCGCAATTTTTATGCCCAAAAATAATAAACAATTCTCTCTTTCCAGGCAAAAACCGCTCCTTCTGGTCCTGGAATGGTCGGTAGGCTTCCGCCCGGCGGGAAGCGTGTGGGTACTGCTGTTGGCTCTGCGGGGGTTCTCACTGGTGGAGATTGGCTTGGCTGAAGCGGTGTTCCACGCCGTGAGTCTGTGCTGTGAATTGCCTTCGGGGCTTCTGGCGGACGTACTTGGGCGGAAGCGGACACTGACGGCCAGCCATGTGATGTTTGTGCTCTCCACCCTGCTGATGGTGGCCTCCAAAGGTATGGTCGGGGTATGTCTATCTCTGGCTGTTTCTGCCCTTGGGTACAATCTGGAGTCCGGTACACTGGAGGCCATTACCTACGAGTCCATGCTACAGACGGGACACGAGACGGACTATCTGAAATTCTCCTCCCTGCAAAACGGGGTATACCGCTTCAGCGGAGGCGGAGCTATGCTGCTGGCGGGAGCTATGGTGCTCTTGGGTTGGCGGTGGGCGTACCTGTTGGACACGGGTATAACCCTCATAGGTTTAGTGGCCGCGTTGACCATAGCTGAACCGGAGCGGGACGCCTCCAAAATCACTCTGCGGACGCTACCAGCAGCCCTGTCTGAGACAGTCAAGGGCGCCTGGACACTCCTCAAATCGGACGGCGTGGCCGTCCGGATCATGGTGTTCAACGCACTGGTGGGGGCAGGTGCGACACTGACGGGGTTTTACCTGCAAGAGAATGTGGAGGCGGCGGTGACGGTTCCCGCGTTGCTGGGTCCGGCGCTGTTTGCGCTGGGTTTGGGCGGCGGTTTGGCGGGACTGCTGACGGGTAGGCTGGACCGTCTGTCCTATCCGAAGGCGGTGGCCGTCACCGGAGCTGGCGTTCTTCTCTGCGCCTTGGCGGCGCGTGGGACGTTTCTGCCGGTGCTGATGGTTTCCGGCCTGCTTTCGGGACTTCTGGACGACAGCCTCCAGCTGGTCAGCGACAAGAAACTGAATGACCGATTCCCGTCTGCCCAGCGGGCCACGCTTATCTCCGTCTCGTCCATGATCTTTTCGGTTTTTATGATACCGCTCTCGCCGCTTTTCGGCTGGTGGTTCTCATAAGCTTTCAACAAAGAGCGTGTTGCAATCCGTGGGTTATAAGTCAACAGAATATCCGAATTTGTTTTAGGTGAACTGTAATTATTCTCTGTACGGTTACTCGGTTAGCGTGATCTTAATATATTCTAATTCTGATTTTAAAAAAACAAGCACCTCTCTGTCAGGATGAAATATTTCATTGTTTTTAACACTTTGCCATGGACAGGTGATACTATGTCCCAAAACTTAATTTGATGTGGTTGGAAAAAATACTATCCTGGCCAGGCTGATCGGCGATAACATGTGAGTGAAATTTTCGCAGCCATAATAAAAAGGCCGCGGAACACTAACCCCCACGGCCTTATGCTATCCCGTCCTTTCCGCTCCGAAATCCCGTTGGGGTCAGAAGTGGGGTCAGGGACAGACCGAAAGCTATCAGAGGGAAGAGTTGGGAAGAGGAACCGTCAGGGTTCCTCTTCCGATCCAATCCATCTCCACCAACAAAAAGCCGCCCAAAATGGACGGATTCGAACCCTCGACCTGCTGATTACAAAGACGCAAATAATCATTTTTTGCTTGCGAAACAGCACTTTTTAGCCATTTCCGCTACAATCCGATTACTCTCTGGCAATCTTTTCTCCACTGTTTCCGCGTACTCCGAAAGAGGTTATGGTCGGAAATGTGGTCTGGCGTATTCAGCCTTGTCTCTCTCGCCACTCCTTTTCGATTGCATCAACACCTTTTCCGGCGGCTTTGGCAAAAAGGTAAAACCGTTTCCATATCAAGTCCTGCTTCAGGTTGCTTGCGGATGCGCTGTCAATACTGACCCCACTGCTACGCGGTTGACTCGGCGTGGAGCCAAATGAAATCAAGTTGTATAAGCAAACATTCTCTGGGTGCTTTAAATTGACTTCACAAATCACATCTCTGGCTGACTGCATATCAAAAATCTCCGCAGAGAGAATCCCATTGATCCTTTCCGCGGTTTTTCTCATATCCGCAATATCACACGCTGTTTTAAGCGTATCATTATTATTCCTCTGCTCCATATTCCCTCCGCACAATGTCCGGCAAAATTTACCTGGCCTTATCTAAAAGAGCGTTTCGGTGAGTAATCCCATGTTACCTTGCCGGGCGGTGAAGTCAAGACGTTTTCTCCCTTTTGCCGGAACAATTGTTCTCGCCTTTTCGCCCCTTCTGCGGTATTGTGTGTTGCCAAGAAGGGATAAAGATGGACAATCTTATTAACGAGCTTTATTACGGCAACATCTGCCCGGTCGAGCAAATGGGCAGGCCCACGCCGGAGGAAAAGGAGATTTTAAAGCGGATACATGAAAACGAGGAAAAACTACAGGCATCTCTCGACGAGCAGGATAGAGCAATTCTCGATGCAATCAAGGATGACTGCCTCAGCGTGGCAAGCTCCATGGGTGAAAGACGTTTTCGAGAAGCATTCAGCTTGGGGGTGAGGTTGATGGCGGAAATAATGAGGATAGATAATAACAAGGTAAATTTTTGGCGGTCACCACGCGCAAATGCCAATGATACTTACACATGTTAAGAACAGTTATGCCGGAAAGTTGAGATGGGTTGTAATATTCTTGCTTTTCGGTATTTTTTCAGTTATAATATACACAATGTTATTACGTTTTCAACGAGGGATAAGAAATGGCAACCGCAAACAATAAACGAATAGAAGAAAGTGCGGTCATTGCGGTAAAAGCCGCCCTCTTGCGATGCCCAATTTTGGATGCTTATATTAGTGAAAATGATAAGACGCCATCTTGGGACGGAACGGTTTTTGCGTATAAGAATGGTCACCAAAGAAAGCGTGATTGGCTTGGGAGAGTACCAGTTCAAGTTAAGGGAACCGAGAAAGAATTTACATCTGACTATGCGACATTTTCTTGTAGCCTTATTGACTTGAGAAACTATTATCAAGACGGTGGATGCATTTTCTTCCTGGTAAGTTTAAACGTCAAAACAGGAGAACATCGCATCTTTTACGCAAGCCTTTTGGTATATGATCTCAAAAAAATTATTGATAAAGCTGGAACGCAAAAGAGTACTACAATTAAGCTACGACCCTTTCCGGAACACGATTCGGATGAGATGGGTATTATCTTTTTATCATTTATCCAAGATTATTCTAAACAAAGAGGGTTTGTCGGCAAATCAATTTCATCTATTGAAGAACTAAAGTCTGCCGGAATGACTATCGACTCTCTCTCTTTTCAAGCGACGAGTCTAAAAGCAGATCCTTTCAACATCGGAAAGTTCTTTTCTACTCACGACTTTTATTTATACGCTAAGCCTCAAGGCGTGGATATTGAGATACCTGTTGACAAAGTACATAATGCAATTATTTCAATGCCAATATCAAAACCCGTTTCGATTGACGGGATCGTACATTATGAGAAGTATTTGGTGGTTCACGAAAACGGTATCCCTTCAATTCAGCTTGGAAAAGGGGTCCGCATCAATTTAGCCACACAGGGAAAAAAGTCGTCAATACATTTTACTCCAAAGGGTAAGTTATCTGATTTGATTAGGGATGCGTCTTTTATGGTAGGACTTATATCGCAAAAAAAGTTTTACCTTGGCGATATAGAAATGCCGCTCCTTGATTTGACGGATGTCGATGTTGAAAAATACAAGAGAAGCCTTTCTTATTACAAGGATGTTCAAAAAATGCTTGACATCCTTGGCACCTCCGAAGAATTAAAATGCGATGGTTTTACAGAGCAAGATGAGCTTAAGCTAAAGAACCTTGTATTAGCTATTCTTTATAACAAAAAGTTAAGCTTTTCAAATGAAGAAAACGCCATTTTTTACGGTCCCATTAGTTTTGCAAATCTTTCAATTTGGGTTTGGGGCATTAGGCAAGAAAATGGGGAGTATAAAATAGAGAACTTCTTTTCCCCTCATTCGATTGCCGCATTTAAATGGGATGACTACAATAGAGAGCACCCTTTCAAAGTGTCGCATTTTATGCTGTTGGATAAAACTGCATTCCTACGTGCGTCAAATATAAATTATCAATATATTGAAGACGACCTTTTATCTACTACGTTAACCCCTTGGATGATGGACAAGGCAACCCTTCTATTGCTCGAAATGTTAAAGGCTTATGATGAGCAAAAAAAGAAAAAGCCGGAGTTATTAGCTCTGGCAGAAAAAACCTGCGCATGGATTAGAGATTCAGGCGCTGAGTATAATACGCAAATTACTACGCTAAACAAACTACAAATTATTAAGCGTCAACGTGATTTGACTGCAATGGAAATTATAGAGTTGGGCAGAATAATTGATTCAACACAATCTCCCGAACTTCTTTGCGGCGCGTATCTATTATTGGGAGAAATTCATACCGCTCAAGAATACTTTGACAAATTAGGACCACAAGACCAGGAAGAATTTTTGACATATCCCATTTGCTATTTCGGAAAATTAACGATCAAGCAGAAGGATTCCAAAGAATAAGTTGAGGAGATAATTATGGC
>CANRLF010000004.1 GCA_947631395.1 uncultured Oscillospiraceae bacterium | reverse complement strand
AAATCCCATGCGCTTTTTATAAAATCCATAAAGTATCCTCCTTGTTGGATTGTTAGATTGAAATATGTCTATTTGTTGGGCTTTAAGATAGCCGGCCGGAAAAGTGATTTGGTATTTCACCTTTCACAGCACGGCTGATCTTCATCTGTGCCGGTCACTGTCGTAAGCTGCTGCAAGCATTTTATCGCTGCGGCGGCCCCCTCCGATGAGATGGAATAGTGTGTCCATTTACCCTCTTTGCGTCCAACAACGATTTCCGAATCACAAAGTATTTTCATGTGGTGGGAAAGCGTGGGCTGGGTGATATGCAAATCGTCCAGCAAAACGCAGGCACACTTTTCGCCACCCTGGAGCAGTTGCAGGATTTTAATGCGGTTCTCATCGCAAAGCGCCTTGAATACCCCCGCCATCTGCTTCTCTTTTGTCTGCAAGCTCGTCACCTCCCATAGACGATTTTCTATCTGTCTTTATATTATATGCGACACATTGAAGTTTGTCAATGGGTTTTGGAAATATATACACATTCAGACATTCAAAAAAGGAAAAGCACTCTTTCTAGCAAAGAAAGAGTGCTTTTATGGCAGCGGGAGAAGGATTCGAACCCTCACATACGGAGTCAGAGTCCGCTGTGCTACCTTTACACAATCCCGCTAAACGCAAGGGCTATTATAACCAGTCGTTTTGGGATTGTCAAGTGTTTTTTTATAAATTTCCCGCGGGACGTCTCACTGTTCGCCGAAAACCTCCTCGGCGATCCTGGCCGACTCCTGGGCGTCCTTTGAATAATAATCCGCCCCGACTATCTTCGCGTACTCCTCATTGAGCACCGCGCCGCCCACCACTACCTTGCACTGTGCGCCGGATCTGCGCAATAGCTCAATGGTCTCCGCCATGCTCTTCACCGTCGTTGTCATAAGCGCAGACAGCCCGACTAACTTTATTTTCTCCCGTATCGCCGTCTCGACGATGAGCTCCGGCGGCACGTCCTTTCCAAGGTCGATTATCTCATAGCC
Organism: uncultured Oscillospiraceae bacterium; assembly: GCA_947631395.1. Classification (GTDB taxonomy): domain Bacteria; phylum Bacillota; class Clostridia; order Oscillospirales; family Oscillospiraceae; genus RUG626. The sequence continues at coordinate 148,594 of CANRLF010000004.1, read as the reverse complement.
GTAGTTTGAAAGGAGCATCTTCACGATATTTTTACCTATGTCATGGATGTCCCCCTTCACCGTGGCGAGGAGTATCTTTCCCTTGCTCTTGACCTCCCCGGCGGCGGCCCGGTCGCGTATCACGTCAAAGCCCAGCTTCACCGTCTCGGCGCTGGCCATGAGCTGTGGAAGGAAGAACTCCCCCTTTTCAAACCTATCACCGGCGGCGTTGATGGCGGGGATAAGAAGCTCGTTTATTACCTCCATGGGCCCGCGCTCTGAGAGGGCCGACCTCACCGCGTCCTCAATAAGCATCTTCCGGCCGGACAGGACTATTTGTGTTATGTCAACCTGTTCCTCCGGCTCGTTCGGCACGGCCTTCTTCTCAGGTGAGTTTACATAATTCTTTATAAACTCCCCGGAACCCTCGTCCTCGCCGCTGAGCACCCGCCAGGCGTTCACCGCGTCCATGTACCGCTTTGACATGGGGTTTAAAATCGGCATACTTAGTCCCGCGCCGAAGGCGGCGGACAGGAAGGTGGCGTTTATGACCTCCCGGGCGGGAAGCCCGAAGCTCACGTTGCTGACGCCCAGCACCGTGCGAAGGCCAAGCTCTTCGGTGACGAGCCTTACGGCCCTCAGCGTCTCTCCCGCCATGCGCTGGTTTGTGGATACTGTCAGCGTAAGGCAGTCAATGAGCACGTCCTCTCTGGGAATACCAAAGCTTTCCGCGGCCTTAAGTATCTTTTCCGCGATTTTCAACCGGTCCTCCGCCCTCTCGGGTATGCCGTCGCCGTCCAAGGTCAGTCCCACCACCGCCGCGCCGTATTTTTTGGCGATTGGCAAAATGGCCTCAAGGCTCTCCTCCTTGCCGTTCACCGAGTTTATGACTGGCTTTCCGCAGTAGACCCGGCAGGCGCTCTCTATGGCCACGGGGTCGGAGCTGTCTATCTGCAAGGGTAGCGGCGACACCGCCTGGATGGCCTTCATGAGCCTCGTCAGCGTCGCCGGCTCGTCGATCTCCGGAAGTCCCGCGTTCACATCTAAAAGGTCCGCCCCCGCCTCCTCCTGGGATATGGCCTCGTTTAGAATATAATCAAAGCTCCCCGTGCGCAGGGCCTCCTTGACCTTCTTCTTTCCCGTGGGATTTATTCTCTCGCCGATAACAGCTATTGAATTATGTAAACTATCTATATTATGTAAACCGTCAAGGCCATGCAAGCATACAAGCCTCTGCCCGCTGGTAAACACCGTGTGGCGGGGCGTATCCGGCCTTGCGGCCACGCGTTTTTCCATCTCCCGCCTCAGCGCCGCGATGTGCTCCGGCGTCGTGCCACAGCATCCCCCGGCGATGGTGACCCCGGCGTCCAGCATCCGTCCCATGGATGCCGCGAACTCCTCCGGCCCCACGTGGTATACCGTCTCCCCCGAGGTGGCGTCGGGCAGTCCCGCGTTGGGCTGGACTATCACCGGCACGGTGGACCACTTCAGCATCTCCCTGACAAATGGCTCCGTCTCGTCCGGCCCCAGGGAGCAGTTAATGCCCACGGCGTCGGCTCCCAGGGACGAGAGCGTCACCGCCGCTATCGCTGGGCTTGTGCCCAGGAACGTCCGCCCGTCGGCCATAAATGTCATAGTTATGTAAACCGGCAAATTGGAATTTTCCTTCACCGCCAAAAGCGCCGCCTTGGCCTCAAGGAGGTCCGACATGGTCTCTATGATCACAAGGTCCGCTCCGGCCTCCGCCCCCGCCAGGACCTGCTCCTTGAAAAGCACATACGCCTCCTCAAAGCTCATGGTCCCCATTGGCGCCAGCAGAGCCCCGGTGGGGCCCATGTCCAGAGCGACGCGCTTTGCACCCGCCTCCCTGGCGAGCCTCACGCCGGCGGAAATGACCTCCCTGACCTTCTCCACGCTTCCCAACTTCTTTGAGTTGGCCCCGAAGGTGTTAGCTGTGATTATGTCAACTCCTGAGTTTACATAATCCTTATGCACCGCCCTCACTAAGTCCGGGTCGGTCAGATTAAGAAGCTCCGGAAGACCCCCTGTCTTGAGCCCACGCTTTTGAAGCTCCGTACCCATGGCCCCGTCTATGAGCGTAAATCCGTTAGCCGCCACAGCCGTAGCCCTCCTTTCGAAATTCGCAAAATTCCCGGTTCTCGCATGTTTCACAGCTGGTACCGCCCCTCTTGACCCCCAGGCTCTCCGGGTAAAGCCCGATTAGCGCCGATACGCTCTTCCTCGGGAGCATCAGCATGGAGTCCGTGAGCGTTATCCCGAGCTTAGTTCCCGCCTCAATAAGCCCCAGCACGTCCCTTTGCTGATCAAGCGGAAAATCTCCGTACCCTGGCCCGTAGCGGTATGATGTCACAAGCCCTCGCTCTTTGGCGTAGGCCCTTATCTCCCCCTCGCACCTGTCGGCCACGGCCTCGATGAGTGCCGTGCAGGCCGAGTTATATATAAGCTCCGCCACCGCCGACCTCTGCCCCAGCCTCAGCATGGCCCGCTCGACCTCCAGCCCCAAGGTGGCCGCCATAACGGCGCAGTACTTCGCCCCCTCCAGGTGCTTTTTTATGTCCTCACCCCGAAGCAAAACGCCGCCTATCGCCGGCCCCGGCTCCACGGGGAATACCTCAAAGCAGTACCTGGGCTTTGCGTTTTCAAGGCATTTTTCGGTCATCTCGTCTATCCGCGCCTCAAGCTCCGGCCCAATCTCCTGTCCCCGGTGGCCCAGATACCGCAGTACCTCGCTTTTGTCGATGCTGTACTCAAAATCCCGCATCCCGCAGAGCCCCCATCTCAAATTTTGCCACCTCGGGCTTATTCATGGTGTAAATATGTATCCCGCTGACGGCGCCGGACTCCGCAAGCTCCACGATCTGCTTGGCGGCGTACTCCATCCCCGCCTTCAAAAGCGACTCCGGGTCGTTTTCATATCTGTTCACCATCCTGACCACCGCCGAGGGTAGGCTTGCCCCGCACATGAACACCATTCGCGTTATCTGGCTTTTGCCCATTATGGGCATGATCCCGGCGTCAATGGGCACGGTCACCCCCGCGGCCCTGGCCCTGTCCATAAAGCGGTAAAAGGCGGAATTTTCGAAAAAGAGCTGGCTTAAGAAAAACTCCGCTCCCGCGTCCTGCTTCTCCTTTAAATGCCTTATATCCTCGTCAAAATCGTCGCACTCCACGTGGCCCTCCGGGTAGCACCCGCCGCCCACGCAAAAGTCGGTCCGCTCCCTGAGGTACCTCACAAGCTCCGCCCCGTAGCGAAAATCCCTGGTCTCGCTCCCCGGGAGCCTGTCCCCACGAAGGGCAAAGACGTTGCTTATCCCCTGAGCCTTTATGTTCTCCACCGTCCTGTCCACGTCGGCCCTGGTGGAGTTTACGCACGTCACATGTGCCACCGCCGGTATGCCGTACTCACGCTCAATGACCCCGGTGAGTGCCGCGGTATTTTTCCCGTTCCCGGACCCGCCGGCGGAGCATGTGACGGAAATAAAGTCCGGCTCCGTCCCCGCAAGCTCCTTCAGAGTCCCCCTGAGCGTCTCAATATTCAGCTCCCCCTTGGGCGGGAATATCTCATAGGAGATGGGCAGCTTTTTCGATTTGTAAATGTCCCGAATGTACATATTATGTAAACCTCTCTTATCTGTTGTCTATTTCACTACCTCGACCCGCCGGCCTTATCGGATGCCTAACCACGGTCCTGAGCTTCTCCGGTACGCACTTGCGCGGGTCGGAAAGGTATATCTCGTGGTGTCGTCTTGTATCCGATATGTCCAGCTCATAACCCTGTTTCTCCATATGCTCGTGCATCAGGCGGACGGTCTCGGGCTCCTCGTCGTATGGTCCTAAGTGCATGCACTGTACGCACAGCCCCTCCCGGACAGCAAGAAATTCGACCTTTGAAAAGTCCGTCTTTTTCTTCCTTGTTGCCTCGTTTACGGCCCAGTCAAATTCCTCTTTCGTCACGTAATCGGGTAGTCTAATGCAGGATATAAACTCAAGGTCCCGCTTGCGGGAGTAATCGATACTCGCATCACTCCCCTCCTGAGACCAGAACCCCTCCAGCGGCGGCACCACGAAGTCAAAGTACCCCTCCATCCGGTGGTCGCCCATTTTGCTCATCTTTATCGTAAAGGCGATGCCGTATAAAAGCCCGATGGACGCCTTATACTCTCCGCCCTCGTCGTTCGGGTCCCCCCGTCCCCGCACTGCCACATAGCTCATCGCCGGAACATCCACAATACCCGGCCTCTTCGCCGGCATATAAAATTCCCTGTATTCTTTTTTAAAATCAAACGGCATGGTATGCCTCCTTGTAAATCGAATATGGGGTCTTACTCACTCCCAATACCCCTCAATTTCCTCTCTCGTCGCGCTCACCGTACCGGTGACAAAATCCGGCTTGCCGCCGCCGCGGCCGTTGAGGGTCTGGTTCATGTCCCGGACCCTCTCCCGAAGGTCCGCGGTTTTTGACGCCATGGCATACTTATACCCCGCCCCGTCGTCCCCGGAGAAGGCCGCAACCACGGCGCATTTCTCCTTCGCCGCGTTCACAAGGAGCTGAAGGTCCTTCACGTCAAAATCCTCCTTGAAAAAGAGGAGATCACCGTCGGTATTTCGGATTATGTCAACCTCATTTTGAATTATCCTTCTCTTGAGCCCGCCCAGCTTGTAGGCAAGGCCGTCACGCTCGGCAAGAAGCCTCTCCACAGCGTCGGCAACGCCCTCGGGCTTTGCGGACAGCAGGGCTGAGATTTGAGAAACCGACCGTGCCTTTGCCGCGCAGTCCTCATACGCCCTGCTCCCGGCCAGCATACGTATCCTGACGCCGTTTTTCCGGCGGATGGACTCGAAAATCTTAACAACGCCGATCTCCCCGGTCCGCTTCACGTGGGGCGCGCAGCAGGCGCACACGTCCACGCCCTCGATTGTCACGAGCCGCACGTTCTCCGTAAGGTCCAGCTTGCTCCGGTACTCCAAATGCGGAAGATCCTCCGCGGTGGGAAAGCTCGCCGTCACGGCCACATTGCGCCAGACCACCTCGTTTGCCTCTCGCTCAATATCCGAAAGCTCCATATCGTCCACAAAGCCGTCGAAGTCCACTATGACCCCCTCGGCCCCCATGTGGAACCCCACGTTGGCGTAGCCGTGGTGTCGGTGGACGATGCCGGAAACTATGTGCTCGGCTGTGTGGTTTTGCATATTTGAAAACCGCTTTTCCCAGTCGATGGCGCCGTGTACCGCTGTCCCTGCCTTAAGGGGCCCGTCGCACCTGTGCACGACCTCGTCCCCCCGCTCGAAGGTGTATACGACATTCACGTCATTAAGGGTCCCCACGTCCGCCGGATTGCCCCCGCCCTCAGGAAAGAAAGCCGTTTTGTCCAGCACGATCTCAAAGCACCCGTCCTTTTCGTCGCAGGTCCGGACAATCCCGTCAAACTCTTTTATATGCGAGTCCTCATAATAAAGCCTTTGTGTCATAATATCCTCTCCTCCACAAACCTCGCCGCGCCGTCATCGTCGCAGTGGCCGGCGATCGCGTCCGCCACGGCCTTCACCTCGTCGATGGCGTTTTCCATTGCCACGCCCACGCCGCAGTTTTTGACGCATTCAACATCGTCAAAATCATCCCCGAAGAATGCGCACTCCTCCGGAATTAGTCCGAAGGCTCCAAGCATCTCCCGGACTCCGTTCCACTTGGTGGCCTCCCGGCTCATAAGCTGGTATAGCCTCCCGCCCTCGATGGCGGTGAAATATGTATCCTCCGTTGCGGCGGCCCTTACTTCCCTCTCCTTGGCTCCGCTCACCAGGACCTTATACAGCGTCCCATCTGGAAGGCCGGGAAATCCCGTGAAAACATTGGCGTTCCACTCAGGGATAGGCGCTGAGGCGTATATCCCGCCGCTCATCTCGACGCTGACCACCGCCCCCGATATTTGCAGCAGTCCCGCCACGATCCGCCGGCCGCTCTCCCGCCCTATGGCGTTCACCAGCTCCCGACCCGGGGTCAATACCCGGGCGCCGTTTAATGTGACCAGGGCCTCGAACTCATCAAATATTCCAAATTCCCTTATCGTCCGCTCCGGCCTCGCCGAGGCGGCGAAAACGTGTATCCCCCGCTCCCGGCACCTGACAAGCACCCTGCCTGTGTATTCCGACATGGTCTTGTCCGCGCGCAAAAGCGTATTGTCCAGGTCAAAAATCAAAGCCTTGATCATCTTATCCCACCATATTCCCCACTAAAATAATGGGTTAATCCGCATTATAACCCATCGCTCTCAAAAATGCAACCACTCAATGTCCACAAACAATTATTTCGCTATATACTTCCCCGCCTCACGGATGCTCAGCTTGTCCATTTTGTCCATGTTCCTTGTCAGAAAGTCCCGCACCCACCGAGGGTCGGTCTTGGAGTAATCCCGAAGTGCCCAGCCTATGGCCTTGTTTATGAAAAACTCATCGCTTCCCAGATTATTAAGTATGATCTCCTCCAAAAGCCCGGTATCCGTCCTGTCCCTTCGGCCAAGCTGGTGCTCGATGGCTATACGGCGTATCCAGAAGTCCCCGTCCGTGGACCAGGCCCGCATGAGCTCGTCCATTCTCCTGTCGGAAATGGCAATGGACCCCACCACCCGGTTCAAAAGGTCGACGGAATCCCACCACTGCCTTGTCCGGGCGTACCTCTCAATGCGCGTCATGTCCTCGTAGCTCAGAGCCTTTCTCACCTCATATAGGTGATCCGTGACGAAATACTGAAGCTCCCGGTGTTCGTCCTCCCAGCATAAGTCCAAAAGCCCCCAGTCCGGCTTTCCGGCCTTTTTCAGCTTCCTGAGAAGGTCCTTATATATCGCCTTTCGCTCCGGCATTGGGATACCGTAAAACACGAACCGGTTCCTCATATACGCCGCCATTTCCGCGGCCTTCACCGGGTCGGCCTTCCTCTCAAAGTCCCTCTTCAGCTCATTATATATATCCGTTTTGTCCATCACTTTATCTTCACTCTCAGCGTCTCAGACGCCGCCTTGAGCTCCCGGATAAATATGTCCGCCTCCTCCGCGGTGGAGTACCTGGATAGGCTTATCCTTATTGCCCCGTCTATGGTCTCCGGGCTCTCCCCCATTGCCTCTAAGACGTGGCTTCTGGCGCCCTTTTTGCAGGCGGAGCTTTTTGACACGCATATCCCCTTGGCGTCCAAGATGTTCATTATGACCTCGCTTTTATACCCGGGCATAGATATTCCGAGTATATGTGGCGCGGCGCTGTCGCCGATTATTTTAAGCCCCGGTATGGCGCTTAAAAGTCCGGCCTTCAGCCGCCCCTTTATTTCCTCCATGCGTTTTGTATCCTCAGCGAAGGTGGCCTTCCCCGCTCTCGCCGCCGCGCCAAAGCCCAATATCGCGGGCATGGGCTCGGTGCCCGGTCTTATTCCGCCCTCCTGACCGCCGCCGGTGACCATGCCGGGGAGCCTCAGCCCCCTCCGCGCATACAGCGCCCCCGCCCCCTTGGGCCCGTGGATCTTATGGGAGCTTACTGTAAGCATGTCCACGCCCAGCTTTTTCGGCGTGAACGGCACCTTTAAAAGCGCCTGAACGCAGTCAGAGTGGATAAGCACATTCGGATCTATCCGCTTAACCGCCGCGGATATTCCGGCGATGTCCGTCACCGCCCCCGTCTCGTTATTCACAAGCATCAATGAAATTAGCCCCGTGTCCTCCCGAAGGGCCTCAACTACCTGGCCCACATTTATGGTCCCCGACCTGTCCGGCTTTAAAAACGTTATCTCGTAGCCCTGGCTTTGAAGCTGCTGGCAGGTTTTTCTCACCGCGTCGTGCTCGGCCTCGGAGGTAATGATGTGGCGGTTCCGGTGCCGCTGAAGGTATGCTCCGCCTCTCAGCGCCATATTGTCCGCCTCCGTGCCGCCGGAGGTGAAGATGAGCTCCGCGCTCTCGCACCCCACCGCCCGGGCCACGCTCTCTCTGGCGTCCGCGAGCTCCCTCGCCGCTGCTCTCCCCAGGGCGTGACCGGAAGACGGGTTGCCGTAGCCCTCCGTCACAGCCCTCGTTACAGCCTCCACCGCCTCCGGGCAGGGGCGCGTAGTGGCGGCGTTGTCAAAGTAAATAGTCATCATACCCACCTTGATTTTGTACTTAAGTTATAATATAATATATAATAGCAAATTATCAATAGCCGACGGTAGATCATACGCCGATTATTATACACCGATTTTTACGATTGGACAAGACTATACCGATTTTTACGAATGGACAAGACTATTATGAGGATACACATACACACCCTGGGCTGTAAGGTAAACCAGTTCGAGTCCCAGGCCATGGAGGCAATGCTCACAAAGCTCGGGCACGAGCTCACCGCCGACGAGACTGGCCTTGACGCCGTCATAATCAACACCTGCGCCGTCACCGGCGAGGCCGCGAGGAAATCCCGCCAGGCCGTCAGGCATTTCAAGGACTTAAACCCCGGGGCGGTCATCGCCATTTGCGGCTGTTGGAGCCAGGCGGAGATGAAGGCCGCCGCCAGCCTCGGGGACATCGTGTTCGGAAGCGCCGATCGGGCGGGGCTCGTCGCGGCGCTTAACCGGGCGCTGGCCAATCGTGAGAGCGTCGTCAGCGTGGACGACTCGTTCTCCCGCAGGACCTTTGAGCTCCTGCCCGCCGGCAGTCCCGAGGGGCGCACAAGGGCCCTTTTGAAGATAGAGGACGGCTGTGTGAACTTCTGCTCCTACTGCATCATCCCCTACACCAGGGGCCGGGTGCGCTCACTGCCGGTGGACGCCTGTGCCCGTGAGGCGGAAAAGCTCGCCCGGGACGGCTATAAGGAGATAGTCCTCACCGGCATCGAGATCGCCTCATATGGCTCCGATCTCCCCGATAAGCCCACCCTCACCGACGCCGTGGAGTCCGTCGCCGGCGCCGCTCCTGATTGCAGGATACGCCTGGGGTCATTGGAGCCGAGAGTCGTCACGGAGGATTTTTGCCGCCGCCTCTCCGCCCTTCCCAATCTCTGCCCGCATTTTCACCTGTCCCTTCAGAGCGGCTGTGACAGGACCCTCAAGGCCATGCGCCGGAAATACGACACTGGAAGATTTTATGAGTCCGTGGAGCTTCTGCGAAAATATTTCCCCAACTGCGGCATAACCGCGGACCTCATTACCGGCTTCCCCGGAGAGACCGAGGCGGATTTCGCGGATACCCTCAGGTTCATAGAGAGGTGCGCCTTCTCCTCCATGCACGTTTTCCCCTACTCCGTCCGGGAGGGCACGGCGGCCGCCGGGATGGATGACCAGGTACCGAAGGCCGTGAAGCACCGGCGTGCCCGCTCCGCCGCCGCGGCGGCCAAGCGGATGAAGCACGATTTTCTGACCGCCCAGACTGGTCTTACACTGCCGGTGCTCTTCGAGCAGGAGGCGGAGCCTGGTATATGGTCCGGCCACACCGGGAACTACTGCGAGGTCCGCGCCCGCGGCGAGGGCCTGCACAACACTGTGGTAAATGTACAAATAACCGGCGTATCCGGCGGGGCGCTTTGGGGAAAAGTCCTCTTGTAAATCCCCGGCGTTTTATGTATAATTTACCTTATTAAAGAAACCATCGGTTCCAGGGGGTACACGCAATGTTTACTGAACGGGTCTATAACTTCTCCGCCGGCCCCTCCATGTTGCCGGAGCAGGTCCTGAAAAGGGCCGCCTCGGAGCTTCTGAACTTCGGCGGTTCCGGTATGTCCGTCATGGAGATGAGCCACAGGTCAAAGGCGTATCAGGAGATATTTGACGAGACGAAGGCCCTCTTAAAGAAGGTCCTCTCCGTCCCCGATACCCACGAGGTCCTCTTCATGCAGGGCGGTGCCACCGGCCAATTCGCCGCGGTGGCTATGAACCTTATCGGCAGGACCGGGAAGGCCGATTACGCCGTCACCGGAAATTTCTCAAAGCTCGCGGCCAAGGAGGCCGAAAAATACGGCCAGGTCCACCTATCCTGCGATACCTCCGCCACCGGCCACACCACCATCCCCGCTCAGCGGGAGCTGAGCCTCAGCACGGACGCGTCCTATTTCCACTACTGCGCCAACAACACCATATACGGCACCGAGTGGAGCTACATCCCGGATACCCCGTGTCCCCTGGTGGCGGACATGAGCTCAAATATCCTCTCCCGGCCGGTGGACGTATCAAAATACGGCCTTATCTACGCCGGTGTGCAGAAGAATATGGCCCCCGCCGGAATGGCCGCCGTCATTATCGACAGGTCCCTCGCCGGTCAGGAGCTGCCCTGTACGCCGACAATACTTAATTACAAGACCACCATCGACAAAGACTCCATGTACAACACTCCCCCGACATATAATATCTACATGCTGGGTCTCACCCTGAAGTGGGTGGAGGAAATGGGCGGCGTCAGCGGCATGGAGGAGCTCCGGGAGCTGAGGGCAGGGATGCTGTACGATTTCCTTGATAACTCCTCGCTCTTCAGGGGCCGTGCGGAAAAAAGCGCCAGGTCAAAGATGAACGTGACCTTTACCACCGGCGACCCGGACCTTGACGCCAAATTCATAAAGGAGGCCGCCGGAGAGGGCCTTCTCTGTCTGGCCGGTCACCGCATCGCCGGCGGTATGCGTGCCTCCATATATAACGCCATGCCGGTCGAGGGCGTGAAAAAGCTCACGGACCTCATGGGCAAATTCGAGCTTGCAAATAAAATCTGATTTCAGAGGTAGAATATAATGATCAAAGTCAAGACCATCAACAACATCTCCCCCGCATGCAAGTCCATACTTGACAGCAAAAAGTACGAGATCGGCGAGGACCTTGTGGACCCCGAGGTCATTTTCGTCCGCGCCTCCTCCCTTCTCGATTACAACTTCGGCGACAGCCTCCTGTGCGTGGCCCGGGCCGGCATCGGCGTCAATACCATCCCCCTCGAAAAGCTTGCCGACAGGGGCGTGGTGGTGTTCAATACCCCCGGCGGCAACGCCAACGGCGTGAAGGAGCTCTTCCTTATGGCCCTGGGCATGTCCTGCCGTGATATTTTGGGCTCCATCCAGTGGGTCCTGGACTTCGACACCAGCGAGCGTGACGTCAGCGTCGTCATGGAGAAGGTAAAGAAGAATTTCGCGGGCCCCGAGTATATGGGCAAGAAGATAGGCGTCATCGGCATGGGCAACGTGGGCCGCAGGGTGTCCAACATCTGCCAGCACCTGGGCATGGACGTGTACGGCTACGACCCCTACCTCTCTGTGGACGCGGCCTGGGCCATCTCCAACAAGGTAGTCAGGGTCGACAGGCTGGAGGACCTTTGCGACTGCGACTTTCTGACTCTCCATGTCCCCCTCAATGACGAGACGAGGGACATGATAGACGCGGATTTCATCGCGAAGATGAAGGACGGTGTGCGCATAATAAACTACGCCCGCCAGCAGGTAGTCAACGAGGAGGCCATCCGGGCCGCCCTCAACACCGGCAAGGTGGCAAGGTTCGTCACGGACTTCCCCACCAACACCCTCATCGGCACTAAAAACGTGGTGATGACTCCCCATCTGGGCGGCACCACCTGGGAGAGCGAGGAGAACTGCGCCGTCATGGCCGCCCAGGAGGCCAAGGACTACATCGAAAACGGCAACATAAATAACTCCGTGAACTTCGGTAAGGCCGTCATGTCCCCCTCGCGTCTTGCCAGGCTCTGCGTTTTCCACAGGAACATACCCAGCATGATAGCGAAGATAACCGCCGCCGTCTCCGGCGCGGGACTCAACATCGAGAACATGGTCAACTCCTCCTTCAAGGGCAGTAAAATAAGCTACACCATGCTTGAGCTCGGCGAGCAGCCCGGCCCGGAGCTCACCGACGCCGTGAAGAGCATAAGCGGCGTCATCCGCGTGAGAGTCATCGACGCGAAATGACAGCTCCGGCACTTTGAATTTCGCCGGGGGCATGATCTTTAGCCCTTCGGCCCCGCATCACGGTCAACAGGAGGCGCGTAATGGAAAAGATCCTTCTAATCGTAAATCCCGTCTCCGGCAAGGGCCGGGTGAAAACGGTGCTGATGGACATGCTGACCACCCTCTGCTCCGGCGGCAATCCGGTCACCGTGTGCGTCACCGAAAAGCGCGGCGACGCCAGTGAGTTTGCGAAAAACTACGGCCCATACATGGACAGGATAGTCATAACCGGCGGCGACGGGTCGCTGAACGAGGTCATCGGCGGGCTCATGCGCGTGGACCCGGACAAGCGCCCCATGATAAGCTATATCCCAATGGGCACCACCAACGACATGGCCTCCTCCCTGTCCATCCCCAAGTCCCCCCGGGACGCCATAAGCGTCCTGGAGCCCGAGCGCCACACGCCCAGGATCATCGACATCGGACAGCTGGGCGACGAGTATTTCGGATATGTCGCGTCCTTCGGGGCGTTTATGGATGTGCCCTTCACCACGCCCCAGTCGGCCAAGAACACCTGGGGGTATCTGGCGTACCTGGTGGAGGCCATGGGACAGCTTACCGAGATAACCGCCCATCACGCCCGTGTCCTTTATGACGACGGTTATTTTGAGGGGGATCTTCTCTTCGGCTTCGTCACAAATTCCCTCCGGGTGGCCGGTGGCCTTGTGCGCTTTTCCGAGGAAAACGTGGCCCTTGACGACGGGCTTTTTGAGGTACTGCTCATAAAAAAACCGAAAAACCTTGCGGAGCTCAACGCCGCGGTGGCGAATATCCTGAAGAAAAATTTCAACGGCGACAATCTGACGCTCCTCCACACCAGCCACATAAGCTTCCAGTTCGACGCGCCTGTCCAGTGGACCCGGGACGGCGAGGACGGCGGGGTGTTCCGCTCCGTCGACGTCATCAACCACCCGAGGGCCGTGTGCATCTCCGTGCGGGGTGAGATATGAGCGTGAATATCCTCGCCATAGGCGACGTGGTGGGAGCCTCCGCCATAAGGTTCCTTCAGAGGACCCTGAGGCCCTTTAAAAAGCTGAAGGCCGTGGACTTCACCGTGGTCAACGGCGAAAACGCCTCCGTTGTCGGGCTTACGCCGTCGGATGCCGACGGCATCTTTACCGCCGGCGCGGATGTCATAACCCTGGGCAACCACTCATTTCAGAAGTCCAATATCCTCAATTATCTGGAGGACAACAAATATATCCTGAGGCCGGCTAACCTCTCCCCCATGAGTCCCGGCCGGGGCTGGGGCGAATTTGACACCGCCTTCGGCCCGATCCGGATAATAAACCTCATCGGCCGGTGCGGCATGGATTTCGGTCCCGACAACCCGTTTTACGAGGCCGAGCGCATATTGAGATCCCCCTCGGAGGCCCATATCACCCTAATCGATTTTCACGCCGAGGCCACCAGCGAGAAGGCCGCGCTGGCCTGGCATCTTGACGGGCGTATCTCGGCCCTCTGGGGCACACACACCCACGTCCAGACCTCCGACGCCAGAGTCCTGCCAAAGGGCACAGGCTTCATCACCGACCTCGGCATGACCGGCGGCATAGACTCCATCCTTGGCGTCCGCCCCGACCAGTCCGTGTCCCGGTTCCTCGGCGACCCCAAACGCGTACCCTACGCCGAGTCCGGCGGCCCCTGCAAATTCGAGGGCGCCATCTTCGAAATAGACGAAAAAACCGGCGCCTGCCTCTCCGTAGAGCCCGTCCGGGTAACTGATTAAAATATTTTTGGGTGACACCTTACGGCGTCACCCTTGTTTTTTTCGAAAAATGAACCTTTTTATAAAAATTCCCGTCTATATTGTCAAACCGGTTTTAAAAAACGATCGAAGGAGGTGACTGTATGGACGACTTTGAAGGGCTGTTGAACCGCGAAAGATCCGCGGTGGAGCGGTTCGTGCGCTACCGTGTGCCGGAAATAGCCGATGCGGAGGATATTTTACAGGAGACGTATCTCGCGGCCTTCCGCGCCTTCCCGAATCTCCGGGACAAGGCCGCGTTTAAGGGCTGGCTTCTCCAAATCGCCCGGAGCAAGTGCAATGACTGGTTCCGCGCCAAAGCAAATCTCACGGAGCTGCCCCTTGACAGCGTACCTGAAACGGAGCTTATATATGGGCCTATGGGCATTATCCACGCCGGTGTGGAGGACGCGATGGAACGGCTTCGTGACCGTGACAAACAGATCCTCTACCTCTACTACTGGAAGGAGCTGAGCCAGGCGGACATCGCGAGGCGTCTCAATATACCCCTCGGCACCGTGAAGAGCCGCCTCCACACCGCCAGGCGGAATTTCAAGGAATACTATCCGTACAGTACCGAAAAGCCGAAAGGAGAAAATATGAAAAAGCTTCCCGAATTATTACCTGACTACACCGTCGAGCCCAGCGACCGTCCCCCCTTCCCCGTAAAATGGGAGGAGCTTCCCGGGTGGTTTCTCGTGCCGAAGCCGGGTGAAGGTCTCACCTGGGCCATGTACGACCTGCCCTCAAGGCAGTATAGCAACGTCTATGACATGTCCGTCACCGGGAAGGCCCGGGTGCACGGCATTGACGGGGTCGAGGTCACCGTGCGCGACACCGCCCGGGTTGGCCCTGTCCGTGTGCCGGAGAGGAAGTTTATAGTCCAGCTCACCGACACCCACTGCCGCTATCTTGCCACCGTCCGCAAGGAGGATGGCGTCACAAATTATATAACCTTCCTCGACGGCGAGGAATTTATGTCCGTCTGGGGCCTCGGGCGCGATAATTGCGGCAACGAGACTGACCTTACGCCCCGGGGCCTTCTCCGCCGTGAGGGGAACACCGTCACCGGACACGCGGAAAAGCCGGACATCGTGGGCCGCTGCACTGTCAACATCGCCGGCAGGAGCTATGACACGGTCTGCGTAATGGACCTGGAGCTTGAGGCGAAGGGCGTCGCCACGGAGCAGTTTCTTGACAAAAACGGCCGCACTATCCTCTGGCGGCGGTATAACCGTGACGACTGGGCCATTGACCGGTATAAGAAGAGCTGGACCGAACAGCTCCCGGATAACGGGCGGCTGATAATCAACGGCAAGACCTTCGTCCACTGGTACGACTGCATCACAGACTATATCCTGTGATGCAGGCTACCTCAGCAGTATCTCCCCCACCCGGCGAAGGTCCGTGTCCTCCAACGCGAAATCGGCCTCAGGGGTGGGCTCGTCGGGGGAAATATTCGAGCGCGTGTACAAGGTATGGAGGCCCGCGTTTTTAGCCCCCTCAATGTCGGCCGCTCCGTCATTTCCCACCATTATCGCCCTCTCCGGGTCGATGGAACGCTCCGTTAAAAGCCGCCTGAAGAACCTGACGTCCGGCTTTTTTACGTCACATTCCGAGGATATGTATATCCCGTCAAAAAATTTCGCTATGCCGAGCTTATCAAGCTCCGGCCGGGTGAAGAGGCTCTGGGCGTTTGTGAGGAGCCAAACCCTCCTGCCCGCCGCCTTCAGCGAGCTTAAAAGCTCCGCGGCGTTGGGGTAAAGTCGTATATAGTCCGTGGAAAGCTCCCGAAAACGCTCCGCTGTCCTCCTTACCTCATCGTCACTTACCGGGATATTGCCAAATAGCCCGCGAAAGACCTCACCTATGTCCACCTCCGGGTAGCCATCACGGGCATGTTCTGAGCGCCTTTCAAGCTCCGAGATCCCGGAAAAGTAGCTTTTCTTCAGCTCCTCCGGTGTGTATTTTGCCCCGAACCTCAAATACAGCTCCGCCATGCTCTCCCAGAGTCCGTCCCTTGTCTCGTCTGTGTGTATGTCCACAAGCGTACCGTAAAGGTCAAAAATAATATCGTCAAACATTATAATGGGCCCGCTTTCAAAGAAAAGTGAGCCCATTATAGCTTTTTTCGCGCCGGTTTTCAAGTGGCGTCCCGTATCCTCTGCTCCAGCTCCGCCGCCAGCTCCGCCGCCGTTTCCACGTTGTCGGCCTCGGTCCGCAGTACAATAGCCCTTCCGTCAAAATCCGGGGCAATCCTGGCGGTGCCGAGGTCGTTATTCAGCCGCAGGCCGCCTGTGAGCTCCGCGGAGAACTCGGCGCTCTCGGCCATCCTGCGCATTGCCCTGGCCCCGGAGGAGATCTCCACCCGGCGCTTTTCCACCGCGAAGGGCGGCAGGTCGTCCAGGAGCCTTGACAGCGTGGCGCCGTCCCGGGCCATGGCGGTGACTATCACCGCGGCCTCCACCGCCGCGTCCCGCAATATCCGCTGGGTCTTGTAAAGCTCCCGGCCCTCAGCGGTATCCGCCGGGATGAGCCGGCATCCGTACCTGTCGCCCAGCCTCCGGGCCGCGCCGGGCAGCCACACGGGGGCCGCCAGGCGCTCCAC
This sequence comes from uncultured Oscillospiraceae bacterium, assembly GCA_947631395.1. Classification (GTDB taxonomy): domain Bacteria; phylum Bacillota; class Clostridia; order Oscillospirales; family Oscillospiraceae; genus RUG626. The sequence continues at coordinate 132,299 of CANRLF010000004.1, read as the reverse complement.
GCCCAGTCTCATGGCGCAGGCCGCGCCAAGGGCCGCCGTGTGGGTGGCGTCCAGCTCCCGCCCCCGCTCATCCCGGCAGGTCAGGTCAAATCCCCCCACCCCGGAGGTGAAGGCTGGAAGGTCCGGCCCAGAGGTCACCTCGTGGCCCAGGCCCGCGAGCACACATCTTACGGTCCTGTTCTCGGCTCCGGTGCCACGGACGGCCACCTTCACCCTTCCAACGGCCGGGCCCATTGCCCGGACCTCCTCCACCACCCCGGAGATATACATCCTTCCAAGGCCCGTCATGGGCGACACTGAGCCCACGGCCCCGAGCTCCGTCTGCCCCCTGCCGAAGAGCGCGGGCTCCAGCCGCCGCCTGAGAGCAGTCTGCGCGGCAAGGCCCTGCTCGCCGAAAAACGTCACTGTGAGCTCCTCCCCCGACTCCCGGACGAAGGCCCCGGCCTTCAGGTCAAAGACCCGCCCCGCGGCGGCGAGCTCCGCCTCGAAATCGCAGTCCGGCACACACGCCTCTCCCCCGGCGGAGGTCACGCCGCAGACGATAGCGTCCGCCATGAGCCTCGCGGCCTCGCCGCCTGTGTGGCTGACTCCCGTCCGGCCAAGTCCGCCCAGCACCGCCCCCAGGGCCATTGCCGTCTCCGGCGTCATGGTCCTTGCGGGCGCGGCCCTCAGTATATGGTCCTTTATAAACTCAGGCCCAGCCTCCGGCGCCTCCGCGGTGACGCTTGAGGATATTTTTCTACCCGCCGGCACCCTGCGGTTGGACCAGATCCTCACCCCGGGCTCCACAAGGCTCCCCGGGCCAATGACCGCCCCGTCGCCGATAACACACCCGGAACCAAGCACCGAGCCGTTCCCCACCGTGGCCCCACGGCCGACTATGGCGCCGTCCACACGGCAGTCCCGGCCGATCGCGGCGCCGTTTATGACGCTCCCGGTGATCTTCGCCCCCGCCTCCACCCGGGAGCCCGAGGACACCACCGCCTCCGGGCCCAGCGACGCCCCCGGGGCGATAACACAGCCCTCACCCACGTATACCGGCGGTATAAGCGTGACCTTGTCAAGCTCCACGCGGCTCCATATCCCCGGGGATACCTCGCGGGCCTCCAGATCAATGTCCACTCTTCCGGAGATCAGGTCCATACAGCACCGCCTGTACGCCTCCGGCGAGCCCATATCGCACCAGTAGCCCCGTCCCTCCACCGCGTAGAGCTTCCGCCCCTCCCGCAGCAGCCTCGGGAACAGGTCCTTGCCAAAGTCGTACTCACCTTTTTCCGGTATCAGCTCCACCGCCTCCGGCGACAGCACATATATGCCGGTGTTCACAAGGCTCGTTGTCACGTTCTCCCAGGATGGCTTTTCCGAAAATGCCCTTACCCGTCCGTCGGCGTCGGCTATCACAAGGCCAAAGGACGTGGGCTCCGCCTGCTCGCGGACGACTATCGTCGCCTCCGCGCCCCTCTCCCGGTGGAAACTCACCGCGGCTCTCAGGTCAAAGTCGCACACTCCGTCCCCGGAGATGATGAGCACGTCCTCATCCCCTATAAAGTCCCGGCACGCCCTGACGGACCCGGCCGTGCCGAGGGGCTCCGTTTCCACCCTGTGCTCGATGGTCACGCCCAGCTCCCTGCCATCGCCAAACTCGTCCCTTATCATCTCCGGCAAATACCGGAGCGTAAAGCATATATCGTTGATGCCGTTGCGCTTTAAAAGCTCCACCGTCCTGCGCAGTACCGGCTTTCCAAGTATCTCGGCCATGGGCTTCGGGCGGCCTTCGGTCAGGGGCCTCAGCCTCGTGCCCTCTCCGCCGGCCATTACTATTGCCTTCATATCTCTGTCCCCCGTTATTTTTCTTTCTGGAGTTTTACTTAGTTTTCCGCGGGGAACAAAAATAATTTGCTTTTTAATATTGTTTATGTCTGCCTTTTTTGGTATAATGGATTAAATATATGCGTCTTGCGGAAAAAGCCATATATTCTCAGGGGATCTCCCCGTATCCAAAATCGGTTTGGGTGGTGATCGTGTGAACAGAAAACTGAAAAGCCTCCTCAGCTCAAACATCCAGCTTTATGTGCTCATACTCGTGCTATTTGCCATAGCCACCTTCTTCTTCGGCGAATACAGCACGATCCTGGCGGCGGTGGAGCTCGCCTCCATCTTCATCCTTCTCATATACACCAGGGTATCCGGCCGGCGGCGGAGCAGAGAGATGCTGCGGTATATCGAGTCCGTCACTTCCAACATCGACAACGCCACGAAAAATACCCTTCAGGCCTTCCCCTTCCCGCTGGTGACCTTCACCCTGGAGGAAAACGAGATAATTTACGCCAACGAGTCCTTCGTGGCCATCACCGGCGGCAATGACAAGCTCCTGGCCGTGGACATATCCACGATAGTCCCGGGCTTTTCCGCCCGGTGGCTCATGGAGGGCAAGGTTGAGTACCCTGAGCTCGTGCCCGTCGGCGACCGGCGCTACCGGGTATTCGGTAACCTTGTCCGGGGCTCCGACGCGCCTGGCGTCAAAAATTTCGTCGCCACCACCTACTGGGTGGACGAGACGGAGTACGCCCAAATCAGGGAGGAATTTGACTCCTCCCGCCCGGTGTTCTCCATAATAATGCTTGATAACTACGACGAGATAATCTCCGGCATGTCCGAAAAGGACAAGTCCATGCTCATATCCTCCATCGACGATATGCTGTCGGCCTGGAGCCGGGACAAGGGCGGCTACATCACCCGCTCCGACCGCGACAGGTACATCTTCATCTTTGAGGAGCGCCACATGCCGGAGTACGTGGAGTCGAAGTTCGCCATCCTGGACTCCGTCCGTGAGCTCACCACCCCCAAGGGTATGCACCCCACCGTCAGCATCGGCCTCGGCGTGGACGGCCACAACCTGGAGGAGAGCTACCAGTTCGCCGCTCTGGCGCTGGAGATGGCGCTTTCACGTGGCGGCGACCAGGCTGTCATCAAAAACCGCTATAATTTCGAGTTCTACGGCGGCAAGACGAGCCAGGCCGAAAAGCGTACCAAGGTCAAAAGCCGCGTCATGGCGAGCAGTCTCTCGGAGCTCATGCGCTCGGCCTCCGACATATTCATCATGGGCCACAAGTACGCTGACATGGACGCCGTCGGCTCCGCCGTCGGCCTGTGCTGTGCCGCCAGGAGCCTCGGGAAACACGCCCGTATAGTCATCGACATGGAGACCCAGGTCAGCCAGACTCTCATCGACAGGGTCCTTGCCCTCCCCGAATACAGCGACGTATTCATAACTCCCCAGGAGGCCCTTTTGGCCATGGACGGCTCCACGCTTTTGATCATCGTGGACACCAACAGGCCCGATCAGGTGGAGAGCCAGTCCCTTCTGCAGTCCTGCAACAGGGTGGCGGTCATCGACCACCACCGCCGCGCCGCGGACTACATCCAGAACGTGGCCCTGAGCTTCCACGAGCCCTACGCCTCCTCCGCCTCGGAGCTTGTGACGGAGCTTTTGCAGTACATGGTGGAGCAGTCCGACATCCTGAGGGTCGAGGCCGAGGCGCTTCTCGCCGGAATAGTCCTCGACACCAAGAATTTCACCCTTCGCACCGGCGGCCGGACCTTTGACGCCGCGGCCTTCCTGCGCCGGGCCGGCGCCGACACCACCAACGTCAAGCACCTTCTCCAGTCGGACCTCAAATCCGCCGTGGCCAAATACTCCATCGTCCAGAAGGCCCGGATATATAAAAGCGGCATAGCCATCGCCGCCGCGGAGAATGTGGAGAGCAAGGTCACCGCCGCCCAGGCCGCCGATGAGCTCCTCAACATCTCCGGCATCCAGGCGTCCTTCGTCATATTCCCCCTCAACGATCAGGTCAACATCTCCGCCAGGAGCCTCGGGGACATAAACGTCCAGGTGATCGTCGAGCGGCTTGGCGGCGGAGGCAACAAGTCCACCGCCGGCGCCCAGATAGACGGCCGGTCCATGCGGGATGTGGTGACGGACCTCCTCTCGGCCATCGACAAGTACCTCGAGGATTACTCCATGGGTCAGGAATGACCCCTGTCAAAATCATCAAATAAGAAAGGATACCTCTATATGAAAGTCATTTTACAGCAGGACGTGCGCGATCACGGCAAGAAGGGACAGCTGGTGGACGTGTCCGACGGCTACGCCCGCAACTACCTCTTCCCCAGGAAGCTGGCCGTCCCCGCCACTGCCGACGCCATGAACACCATGAAGCTCCAGGAGAAGGCCCGCCTTCGCAAGATCGAGGAGGAGAAGGCCCGCGCCGCGGAGAACGCCAAAAAGCTGGAGTCCGTTGTTGTGAAGATCTCCGCCAAGGCCGGTGAAAACGGCAAGCTCTTCGGCTCCGTCACCAACAAGGACATATCCGACGCCCTGAAGGAGCAGTTTGGCATCGAGGTGGAGAAGAGCCGCATAGTGGTCTCCGACCCCATCAAATCCTACGGTCCCTTTGAGGTCAAGTGCAAGTTCGGCTACGAGATCTCCGGGGTCATCCATCTTCTCATAACCGAGGCTAAATAAAGGGGGTATCCTCATGCCCGATCTTTTGAACCCGCGACAGCTCCCGAATAACCTTGAGGCCGAGCAGGCGGTGCTCGGCGCGATGCTCATCGACTCCCGGTGCATACCGGACGTCCTTGGCGCCATAAGATCCGATGACTTCTACATGGACGTGAACAGGAATATCTTTGAGACCATATATTCCATGTTCAACTACTCCATGACCGTGGACCCCGTCACCGTCATCGACGAGATGCGCAAGCGCGGCCTTGAGACCGAGGGCTCCAGCGACTACATCCTGAAGCTCATGGACATAACTCCCACCGCCGCCCACGTGATGGACTACGCCGCCATAATCCGGGATAAGGCCCTTTTACGCAGGGTCGCGGACGCGGGCACCGAGATAAACGACCTGGCCATGGAGTCCCAGGGCAGCGCCGACGACATACTGGAGCTCTCGGAGCAGAAGATCTACGCCATCCGTCAGGGCCGGGCCGTCGGCGGGCTGGAGCCCGTCTCGAAGGTCCTGGTGGACGTGTACACACAGCTAACCGAGGCCGCCAAGACGGGAAAGCGCATACCGGGCCTTTCAACGGGCCTTTATGACCTGGACAGCGCCATGATGGGCCTCAACAAGTCAGACCTCATCCTGGTGGCCGCCCGCCCCGGTATGGGCAAGACGACCATCGCGCTGAATATCGCCCTGAATGTCGCCAAAACCTCCGGCAAGACCGTGGCCGTATTCTCATTGGAGATGAGCCGCGAACAGCTCTGTATGAGCCTCCTTTCATCCGAGGCCCAGGTGGACAGAAAAAAGCTCCAGTCCGGTGCCCTCGGCGACGATGACTGGCGGCGTCTCGCCGCGGCCTCCGTCTCCATCGGCGGCATGGACATACGGCTCGACGATAACCCGATGCTGACGGTGGCCGACATAAACGCCGCCTGCCGCCGCGTAAAGGACCTGGGTCTTGTGGTCATCGACTACCTCCAGCTGATGCAATCCGCCTCCGGCGGACCCCCGAAGTACGGCGAGAACCGGACCCAGATAGTCTCTGACATCAGCCGTATGCTGAAGATAATGGCCAAGGAGCTGAATGTCCCGGTCATATGCTGTTCACAGCTGTCCCGCGCCAATGAGAGCCGTCAGGACAAGCGGCCGATGCTGTCGGATCTGCGTGAGTCCGGCGCCATCGAGCAGGACGCGGACATCGTTCTCGCCCTGTACCGGGACGATTACTACAACAAGGAGTCCGAGCGTCCAAACGTGGCCGAGTGCATCATACTCAAAAATCGCCGCGGCGAGACAGGTACCGTGGAGCTGCGCTGGACGCCGGAGTACGCGTCCTTCGCCTCCATCGACAACCGGCATGAGGAATAGCCGGTAGCTGAGCCTATGCTGAAACAAATCGAGGATTTCTGTCAAGAATACAATATGCTCCACAGCGGCGACCGGGTGCTCGTGTGCGTATCCGGCGGCGCGGACTCCATGTGCCTTCTGCACGTGATGAGAGCCCTCGCTCCGAAATACGGCCTTCAGGTATTCGCCGCCCACTATAACCACAATCTCAGGGGCGCCGAGTCCGACGGCGACGAGGCGTTCGTCAGGGAGTACTGCGAGAAGCTCGGTATCCCGCTTTTCGTCGGCTCAGGCGACGTCTCCGCCACGGCCGAAAAGCTCCGCCGCGGCACTGAGGAAACGGCGCGTCAAATGCGTTACGCCTTCTTTTTCAGGACCGCCGGCCTTGAGGGGATGGACCGTGTCGCCACCGCCCACACCGGGGATGACGATATAGAGACCGTCCTCATGCGCCTTACGCGTGGCACGGGCCTTCGTGGCCTGTGCGGCATACCTCCCACCCGCGGAAAGCTCATCCGGCCGCTCCTGGAGCTCACAAGGGCCGACATCGAGGCATACAACGCCGAAAACGGCGTCCCCCACCGTGAGGACTCCTCCAACAGCTCCGACGACTACACGAGGAACCGTATCCGCCACGCCGTGGTCCCGGTCCTCCGGGAGCTGAACCCGGCCCTCAGCGTGGCTGGCATGACCAGACTTCTGAGGCGTGATGAGGAATACCTTGACGGGCTCGCCCGCGCCTTTATCCGGGAAAACAGCATCGTTGATGCCCTCCCCGCCCCTGAGGTCCTGGCCCTCCCCTACCCGGTGGCCTCCCGGGTGATCCGTGACTTTTGCGGCGGGGAGCTCACCCGCGACCATGTGGACCGGGTGCTGGACCTTATGAGGAGCCCCGACCCCTCGGCAAAGCTTGACATCCCCGGTTCAAGACTGCGCCGGGAGTACTCAACAGTCGTAAAGGGCGACGCCCCGGCGCGGTCCTTCCCCCCCACACCGGTAATACTTGACAGCTCTGTTATAATAGAGGGTACGGACTTTACCGTGACCTGTGAGGAATGTGCCTTTTCCGGCGGGATTTACAATTCCTTAACTACTTTTTATATAAAACGCGATAAAATTGCAGGGAAGCTTATAGTCAGGCCCCGCTCCTCCGGTGACACGCTCACCCTTTCCGGCGGCACGGTGAGCCTTAAAAAAATTATGATAGACCGCAAGATCCCCCGGTCCCGGCGGGACGCCATCCCCGTTGTGGCTGACGACTCAGGGCCGCTGGCGGTCTGGTCCCTGGGGCAAAACGTGAAATATCTTCCGGCTTTGGGAGAGCCGGCTATCAAAATAGAAATAGAGGAGAGAAAGAGATGATAGAAAAGGACATTGAGCGGGTATTTTTCTCATCCGACCAGATCAGCGCGCGTGTCCGCGAGCTCGGCGAGCAGATAACCCGGGACTACGACGGGAAGAACCCCCTTTTCGTTGGCATACTGAAGGGCTCCTTCGTCTTTATGGCCGATCTTATGCGCTATGTGGACACCTACTGCGACATCGACTTCATGGCCGTCTCGTCCTACGGCGCCGGCACCACCACAACGGGCGCCGTGAAGATAAACAAGGACCTGACCTACAACGTGGAGGGACGGGATGTGCTTCTTGTCGAGGACATCCTGGACTCCGGAGTGACCCTGTCGTACCTCAAAAAATACATCGAGGTGAGAAAGCCCGCCTCCATCGGCATCTGCACTCTCCTTGACAAGCCCGCCCGCCGCCGGGCGGACATCACCCCGAACTATGTGGGCTTTGAGTGCCCCGACAGCTTCATCGTTGGCTACGGCCTTGATTACGACGAGAGGTACAGAAATCTGCCCTACATCGGCGTACTGAAACCCGAGATATACGCCTGAGCGCGTTTTTCATTCCATAGGAAAGAAGTGATTGTTTCTTGAACAAAAAGCCGACCCGTAAGCCGGATATAGGATTTTACGTATTCATCCTCCTCATACTGGTGGCGGCCATTTACCTCCTCAGCTCCTCGGATACCCCCACCTCCAGCATCAGCTACTCCGAGATGCGCCAGCAGTTTGTCGATAAAAACGTGGTGACCTTCTATATCGAGGACGGAGAAGTCTATCTGGAGCTCAAAAAGCCCATTGAGGGCACGTCCTCCACAAACGTCCGCCACCAGCTGCTCAGCCTGGATCTCTTCTACCGGGACCTTGGTGACACCATCACCGAGCAGTTCGATGCCGGTACGCTGACCTACGACTACGTGCCCACCTATCAGTCCTGGTGGGTATCCATCATCCCCTATGTCGTCATTATGATAGTTATGATCGTCATCTGGTATGTGATGATGAGCAGGCTCGGAGCCGGCGGCGGTGGCGGCGGCAACGGCGCGGGGCGCTTCGGCAAGGCCCGGACGCGTCTCGCCTCCGACGACAAGAAGAAGGTCACCTTCGCCGACGTGGCCGGAGCTGACGAGGAGAAGGCGGAGCTTGAGGAGATAGTCGACTTTTTGAAGGCTCCCCAGAAATACACGGCTCTTGGCGCCCGCATACCCAAGGGCGTACTGCTTGTCGGCCCTCCGGGCACAGGTAAGACTCTCCTTGCCAAGGCCGTGGCCGGTGAGGCGAACGTGCAGTTTTTGTCCATCTCCGGCTCCGACTTCGTGGAGCTGTACGTGGGCGTGGGCGCCTCCCGTGTCCGCGACCTCTTCGAGCAGGCCAAGAAGCTCTCCCCCGCCATCATCTTCATCGACGAGATCGACGCCGTGGGCCGTCAGCGCGGCTCCGGACTTGGCGGCGGCCACGACGAGCGCGAGCAGACCCTGAATCAGCTCCTTGTGGAGATGGACGGCTTCACCACTAACGAGGGCGTCATAGTCATGGCGGCCACAAACCGCGCCGACATCCTTGACTCCGCCCTTCTGCGCCCCGGGCGCTTTGACAGGCAGATATTCGTGGGCGTCCCCGACATCCGCGGCCGCGAGGAAATTCTGAAGATCCACTCCCGCGGCAAGTCCCTCAGCAGCGACGTGGACCTCAAGAGCATCGCCCGCGGGACCCCGGGCTTCACCGGCGCGGATCTGGAGAACGTGATGAACGAGTCCGCCCTTCTGGCGGCCCGCAAAAACCGGCCCTTTATCACCATGGACGACGTGGATGAGGCCATTCTGAAGGTCCAGATGGGCCCGGAGAAGAAGTCCCGCAAGATGTCCGACAAGGCCCGGAAGCTCACCGCCTACCACGAGTCCGGCCACGCGATAACCGGCATGTTCCTTGAGCACGCGGACCCCGTCCACTATATAACCATCATCCCCCGTGGCCAGGCCGGCGGCTACACCCTCTTCAGGCCCGAGGAGGATCTGGAAAACTACAAGTCCCGCTCCGAGATGTTCGAGTCCATCGTTATGAGCCTCGGCGGCCGCGTCGCTGAGAAGATGTTCCTCGACGATATATCCACCGGCGCCTCCGGCGATATACAGTCCGCCACCAACATCGCCCGGAGCATGGTCACCCGTTACGGTATGAGCGACCGCCTTGGCCCCATCAGTTACGACAGCTCCGACCACTCCATCTTCATCGGCCGTGACTTCGGCACCACCAAGTCCTACTCCGAGGAGACCGCGGCCATGATCGACGAGGAGGTCAAGCGCATCTTCGACGAGGCCGCCAAAAAGTGCGAGGAGATACTGACCGAGCACCGTGACCTCCTCATCTCCGTGGCCGAGTACCTTCTGGAGAACGAGTCCATGACCGGCGAGCAGTTCAAATATATGTGCGAGAACAACGGCCAGCTCCCCCCCGACTCCCCGGAGGCCACCTCCGAGAATACAAAGGAGCCCGAGGAGGACAGCGAGATCATGCGCCAAATAAAAGCCGAAGCCCTCGAGGATGCCCGCCGCCAGGAGCTCGAAGAAAAGAAAGCCCAAAACCCCTTCAACGAGAACAAATAAAAACCAAAAACCCGGTACCGTCAGGTGCCGGGTGATTTTTTATTAATTTTAAAAATTTTCTTGACATACCTCGACAATCTATGTATACTATAAGCATAGATTATCGAGGTATATTTTAAGGAGGAACAGCCATGAAAATCGACAGATCCCTCATTGCCGGCAGCACCACGCTTTTGGTGCTCTCGCTTCTGAAAGACGGCGAGAAGTACGGCTACCAGATGATCTCCGAGCTTGACCGCCGCTCGGAGAACGTCTTCTCCCTCAGGGAGGGCACCCTCTATCCCCTCCTGCACACCCTTGAAAAGGATGGGCTAATCATCTCCAGCCTCAAGGTGGCCGAGAGCGGCCGGGAGCGCAAATACTACAGCCTCACAAAAAAAGGGGCTGTTCGCCTCTCCGAAAAGGCCCAGGAGTGGCGGACCTTTTCCCGGGCCGTTGACTCGGTAGTAAGGGGGCTCACATGAAAAAGCGTGAGGACGATCCTGTCCTCTCCGCCTGGTGCGAGAGCGCCCTCACCTACGTGAAGGGCAAGCGCCTCCGCCGGGAGCTCTACAATGAGCTCTATGGCCACATGGAGGACAGACTATCCGATCTTACGGCCGCCGGTATCGGCAAAAAGGAGGCCCAGACAATGACGGTCCGGGCCATGGGCGACTTTAACGAGACCGGCCGGGAGCTTGCCGGGATATATAAGCCCGTCTGGTGGCGGGTACAGCTTGTGGCGAAAATCGTTTTAATAATTTTTGCCCTTATGTTCGCCGCCGTTCTGCTGGCTTTTGCTCTCAACGGCGGATTTCAAAGGCCCGTGGAAAACGAGATATGGTCCGCCGCTCAATCTATCGTCTACCCAGACTGCAAGGCCAACCTTGACGGCTACACCCTTGGTATCGCCCGGGTAACCAAAGGCCCCGCCGGTACAGTCTATTTCACCCTGGATGTCAGGCGGCCCCTGCCCTGGTCAAAAAAGGCCAGCCTTGACCACGGCTTTTATGTGGAGGACAGCCGGGGCAATGTCTACAAAATGCCCCTCGACGATGACTGGGACCGTAATAGATCACTGCACATAAGCTACGCCTGGTCCGGCCCGCTCACCGACCATTATGAGGGAACCGTAACGGGTATTGAGGATGCTTCGTGGTTTGAGCTTAGGTACTCAGACTACGGCCGTGAGCTTCGTCTCAGAGTGGAGCCGGGAGGTGATAGAAATGATGGCGTTTAAATCCTTTTTCCGCAGGCTGAGAGTCAACGCCAAAGTCCAGACTGTCATTTATATCGCCCTCTCGGCGCTCATGCTCTTCGCCATGTATATCCTCCGCGACGGTCAGCCCTGCACCTGCCTGCAGGCCCTCCGCCGCGCCGAGCGGGCATCCTTCATGGGGCCCGGTGAGATAGTGGAGAAGCTCCCGATCTCCGACGGGCTTCACGAGGGCGTCTACGTCCTCCGTGAGGGCGACGGCTTCGCCCTTGGTGTGACCGAGCGCCAAACAGTTGGGTCTATTTTCCGCTTCTCCCACACCGACGCCCACATCCTCCCGGTGGACACGCGGCCCGGCGTGACCTTCGCCACCGCCTGTCCCCAAGTCGGCGGCCCGGAAGGCCCAAACTACCTCTTCGTTTTCGATGACTACCCCCTGGCCCGGCGGGCGGAGCTGGAGCTTCGGTACATCGGCGACGATCCGGACACGGGCAGCGAGTGCCTGACGCTTGAGGCTATGCGCGAAATCGATGGCATGTTCACCTTCGTTTTCGGATCGGATACGCAAAACAGGGACGCCCTTGATGTCGACGGACACTTCGGGAACGATTTTTATTACGGCGAGGACACGCTCCTAAAATGGGGAGTTGACCTCTCCCTGAGACTTTACGGCGAGGGCGGCGATCTCATAGCCGAGGAGCACGCCCTCTGGGATCTCTATTAAAATTTGCCGCGGCAGAACCGACGCTCTGCCGCGGCGATTATTATTTCACCACCACCGGAAGTCTCGGTCCCAGGCGGCTCAGGAGCTCATTGGTTATGGTCCCGGCCATGGACGCAAGCTCCGGGGCCGTCAGCTCCTCCTCCCCGTCGCGGCCGATTACCGTGGCGATGTCCCCGGGGGCGGCCTCCGGGATATCCGTCACGTCCACCGCCAGCTGGTCCATACACACCGCCCCGACCACCGGGGCCCGCTTGCCGCGGATTAGAACATATCCCACGCCGCCGCTGAGCTCCCGGGGAAAACCGTCGGCGTAGCCTATGGGCAGGATGGCTATCCTGCCTGGCCCCGGCCTTCTGAATGGCCCTCCGTAGCCAACCCCCTCCCCTTCCGGTACCTGACGCACAAGCGCCACCCGCGCCCTGAGGGACAACGCCGGCCACAGATCGGGCCGCAGGGCCGTCTGCTCCCCCGGAGCCGACAGGACCCCGTATATCCCCAGCCCCACCCGGATATACCCCACGCTGAGCTCCGGATAGTTCAAAAGGCCGTAGGTACTCTGTATGTGATAAGGCGGCAGCTCGATACCGGCCTCCTCAAGAGCCCTTAGCGCGGCAAAGAGCCTGTCCCTCTGTTGCCTTGTGAACTCCTGGGCCTCCCTGTCGCGGCTCTCCGTCATGGCAAGATGGGTATAAACTCCTGTTACATTCAGATTTTTAAGTGAGAAAACCTCAACTATTTCCTCACTGTCCGCCCAGCCGACGCCAAGCCGGTGCATACCCGTGTCGATCTTCAGATGTACGTCGAGCTTCACCCCGGTGTCGTTCAGCGCCCGGGCGTGGTCCACGCTGACTACCGTCTGGGTCAGACGGCAGCGCCGTAGCTCCCCGGCAAGCCCGGGGTGCGTGTATCCCAGAACAAGTATCCTGCCGTGTATGCCGTAGCGCCGGAGGGCGACGCCCTCCTCCGCCGTGGCCACGGCCCAGCTCCTGACGCCCCGGGCCTCCAGGACCCTGGCCGCCTCAAATTCCCCGTGGCCGTATGCGTTGGCCTTTATGACGGCCATGAGCTCGCACCCCTCCGGCATGAGCGCCACCATGGTGCTCGCGTTGTGCTCCAGGGCGGAGCTGTCAAGCTCCCTCCAGGCCCTTCCCGTGGGTGCCCGGTCCTTCTTCGGCCGGAGGCGCTCCAGGACCAGCGCCGCCGGCAACGCCACAACGGCCGACAGAGCGCATACCGCCAGGAAATTCACAACGCTGTCGTCGATAAGCTCCTCCCACAGCCCCAGTGGCCTTGCTACCCCCCGAAGGGCGATTATCGCCAGCGGATGTATTATGTAAACCAAAAGGGCCATTGACCTTGCCCACCTCATCCGTCCCCTGGATGTACCGAGCAGAAGCTCAAAGATAAAGAATGCGCATATCGGCAGCGTCAGGTAAATGGTATAAAACCTCGCCCAACCCAAGGCCCGAAGCTCCAGCGCCTCGCCGGTCATAAGCGCCAGGGCCGCGCCCGTTCCGGCCGCCGAGGCGTACCAGGGCAACCTGCGCCGGCTGTCCCGGATAAAGGCTCCCATCGTGAAAAAAAGCGGCGCCATAAATACCCTGGTCCTGTCCATGAGGCAAAAAACAGCGTCGTAAAATCCCGCCGCCACAGGCTCAGCCGCCCCAAACCAGCTGTCCCCGAAAAGGCCCACAAGGTAAACGGCCCCAGTCACGGCGAAGGCCGCCGGGTAATCGGCCCGGCGGACAAGAGCCCAGGCTATGGCCGCCCCCAGCGCCGCCGCCGGAAGATACCACAGATGATAAAACGTCCCGTCAAAAAGGACGTCCCTCAGTAGCCTCGTCAGCAGGTCCGCCTGAGTAAAATATCCGTTTCTTATATTTACAGGCAGGTATATCGCCGTGGCTGCCAGATAGACAAGGAGCGTCCTTTTTTCAAATGCCGCCAAGGCCGAGGCGTCCTTCGCGTAGCGCGTCACTGTAAAAAATCCGCTTGTCATAAAGAAAAACGGCACGGCAAGGCGGGCGATCACGCTTGTGACCACAAAATCCCCCACCGGGGTGATGTCCGCCAGCGGCGATGTGTGGATGGCCACCACCAAAAACGCCGATATAAGGCGGAACAGGTCCACCCCGGCGTATCCCTCAGGCTCCCTGCCCCTCATATGTACATCTCCAGGAGCCTGTCCAGCATATCCGGAAAGTCGATCCCAACTCCGCTCATCATCGCCGGGAAGCGGCTGTGGGACGTAAGGCCGGGTATGGTGTTCACCTCGTTGAAAACTATGTCCTGCTCGGGCGTCAGGAACATGTCCACTCTTGCAAAGCCTGAGCAGTCCAGCGCCCGATAGACTGTCTTTGCCGTATCCTGTATCCGCTTTTCCGTCTCGGCGGGGATCCTGGCCGGCATGTGTAGCTTCGCTGTTTTCGTGTCGTATTTCTCCTGAAAATCGAAAAACCCGCCTGCCAGCTCTATCTCGTCCACCCGTCCGACCGTCAGCTGATCCTTTCCCATCACGGCACAGCCCACCTCAAAGCCCGGCACGGCCTTCTCGATAACGGCCCTGCTGTCATAGCGCAGCGCCTCGTCCATGGCCGGTGGCAAGTCCTCCTCCCTGTCGACTCTTGTGACCCCGAAGGACGACCCCGCCCGGACTGGCTTTACAAACAGCGGGAACCCGAATTTTACGGCTCTCCTCGCCGCCCGCAGGCGGTTTGACGACACAAATCCCACTGACCTTGGCACAGCCACTCCCGCGGCCTTCGCCAGTACATGTGCCCGCTCCTTGTCCATGCCCACGGCTGAGGCCAGCGTCCCACAGCCGATGACAGGTATCCCCGCAAGCTCCAGCATCCCCTGTACGGTCCCGTCCTCTCCGTTTCTGCCGTGGAGCACCGGGAATACGGCGTCCACCTCCACCCTGCTCCACCTGGCCCCATGGAGCTCCAGAAGTCCCCTGGTGGAGCGGCTCACCGACACCGTCACCGGTATCAGCTTCCCCACGTTCTCCCACCAGTCATCCGTGCCGATGCGGTCTATGTCCCCTGTGAACCTGTACCAGTCCCCCGACACGGTTATCCCGATAGGTATCACATCATATTTTTCCTTGTTTATATTCTTCAAAACCGACAGCGCCGACTGGAGTGACACGCCGTATTCGCTCGACTGTCCCCCGAACAGCACCGCCACAGTCTTTTTCGACATTTTTCATCGCCTCCGGGAAAACCATACCCCCCGGGTGCATCAACCCGGCATATGTTTTGCATCAAAAATGTATCAAA
Organism: uncultured Oscillospiraceae bacterium; assembly: GCA_947631395.1. GTDB lineage: Bacteria > Bacillota > Clostridia > Oscillospirales > Oscillospiraceae > RUG626. Next base: position 117,286 of record CANRLF010000004.1, on the reverse strand, counting down.
AGTATTTCCTCTTCCCGGATCTTTTCAAAATAATATAAACAAGGTGCGTAAATGTGAATTTTTTAAGACCGCCGTTGACTTTCCCAAGGCTACATAATATACTGATTTTATAAAAATGCTTATTTTACCCGTTTCAATGTTTTATCCGTGGCAGTATAGACGTATAAAGCGGGAGGATACCTATATGAGAAACATCGCGTGTGTTTTATCCGGTGGGCGGTGGAGGCGGCTTCTGGCTCTTGTGCTCTCGGCGATCCTGCTTACGACCCTTTGCGCGTGCGCGGCGGACCTCGCCAATGGCGGCGCGCCGCGGGACGGCGCCTCGGACCACGCGGGCGAGGATACCCCATCCGACGGTGGCAGTCAGTCCGATCCCGATCAGATCTCCCCTCCCTCCGGTGACGACGGACAGACCGAGCCGGACCTGAGTCCCGGAACGCGTGTTGACAGCATCTTCGATGTCTACCCGGATAGAATATTGGACGTCAATGGCCGCGAACTTCTGTTCAGCGCCGTGCTCGACGGCCCGGAAAACTGGGAGGATACCTGGTGGATCGACGGTCATCTTGACGTTATCGTTACCGATGTGGCCTCAGGCGCCGTGTGCGGCGAGTCGGGGTATGAGTACAGGCAGGAATATTCCCTTCACCATAACATACGTAAAATCAGCATCCTGGATGTGAATGCGGATGGATATGAGGATATTGTCATTGAGCTGGGCTTTGGAGCACAAATAGGGACCGAGGCATGTCTCCAGTATGACCCCGGGACAGCCCGCTTTGTCAATGTAGAGGGCTATCAGGAGATCCCTAACGGCGTACCTTCCAAGGGACGGAACGAGATAATTGGCGTGGAACCGGACGGGATGACCCATTACTATATGAAATACACCATCCAGGACTTTAAGGCCGTTCTCATCGGTATACTCACCCAGACGGCATCGGTTATCGACGGGAAGAACCATTATACAGAGGAGAAGCTTATTGACGGGAAACTGACCGTGGTGAATGATGACGTGAAAGGTACCGAAATACTCAGCTCCGGGGAATGGCCTGAAGATATTTTCGCTCTTGATCCCTGAGCGGCCGCATTTGAAAAACGCCATAAAAAACGGTGGAGATCCGTGCTTTCGGATCCCCACCGTTTTAATTTAATTATTTTAAAACACCATGGTCGCGAAGTAGTCCTCCGGGGTCTCCGCTCTCCTTATGAGCTCCGTGGAGCCGTCCTCCCTCAAAAGCACCTCGGCGCTTCTCAGCTTGCCGTTGTAGTTATACCCCATGGCGTGGCCGTGGGCGCCGGTGTCGTGGATGACCAGAAGGTCCCCGATGTCGATCTCCGGAAGCTCCCGGTCTATGGCGAACTTGTCGTTATTCTCGCAGAGGCTCCCCACCACGTCGTAGAGGTGGTCGTGGGGCGCGTTCTCCTTGCCAAGGACAGTTATGTGGTGATATGCCCCGTACATGGCCGGGCGCATCAGGTTGCAGGCGCAGGCGTCCACGCCGATATACTCCTTGTAGATGTGCTTTTCGTGTACCGCCCTTGTTAAGAGGCAACCGTAGGGGCCCAGCATATAACGGCCCAGCTCCGTGAAGATCTTCACATCCCCCATCCCCGCGGGGACAAGTATCTCGTTGTATGCCTCCCGGACGCCGTTTGCTATGACCTCGATATTGGGCGCTATCTGGTCGGGGTAATAGGGTATGCCGATGCCGCCGGATAGGTTCACAAACTCTATATGCGCCCCGGTGGCCTGGTGTAGCTCCACCGCCAGCTCAAAAAGCTGACGTGCCATCATGGGGTAGTACTCGTTGAAGGTGGCGTTGGATACCAAAAAGGCGTGTATGCCGAAGTCCTTTGCCCCCAGCGCGAGGAGATCGCGGTAGGCGCTCTTCATCTGTCCCCTGGTCATGCCGTACTTGGCGTCCCGGGGATTATCCATTATCTGGTTCGCGACCGAGAACACGCCGCCGGGGTTGAAGCGACAGCAGATGGACTCCGGGATGCCGCAAATGTCATTCAGAAATTTTACATGGGTGTAGTCGTCCAGATTTATGTACGCCCCAAGCTCCCGGGCCTTTTTCATGTCCGCCACGGGGGTCTCGTTTGAGGAGAACATTATATCGTGACCGGAAAAACCGCACCTTTCGCTCATCATAAGCTCAGTGAGAGAGGAGCAGTCGACGCCGCAACCCTCCTCCTTGAGGATCTTCAGTATCTTCGGCGTCGGGGTGGCCTTCACGGCGAAATATTCCTTATAACCGGGGTTCCAGGAAAACGCCTTGTTTAGACGCCTGGCGTTCTCACGGATGCCCTTCTCGTCGTATACGTGTACAGGCGTGCCGTACTCGGCGGCGATCTCCTCAAATTTTTCCTTAGAGGCAAAGGTTTTCTTCATCGAACTAACCCTCCAAAGTGATAATACATATTCATTTTAATACATTTGCCCACCTATTGCAACCGTTTGTACAAAAGAATATTAAACCTATTTTTGCCCTGTTTTGCGGGGTTTTTTATCCTTTTCGACAAAAAATCAGATATTAATCTGTTTGCCTTGACGTTTTACGGTTTTCAGTGTAATATTTTTCAAGGCAAAACTAAATAAAGTTACGGGAAGAAGGAACAAATATGAACCTGATTTACAACATCAAGGACAAACCGAAGCCCGGCGAAATACTTCTTTTCGCCATCCAGCAGCTCCTGGCCATCATGGCCGCCACCATCGCGGTCCCCGCGGTTGTAAACTCAAGCACCGGCTCTGAGCTCACCGCCTCCGCCGCCATCTTCGGCGCCGGTGTTGGAACCTTCGTCTATCTTCTCTTCACCAAGAGCAAAAGCCCCGTCTTTCTCGGCAGCTCCTTCGCCTTCATCGGCTCCATGATCAGCGCCTTCACCGGCGCCTACTCCATGGCCGCCGGCTACTGGGGGCTCATCATCGGCGCTATAATGGCTGGCCTTGTCTACGTGGTCATCGCCATCGTTGTCAAATTCGCCGGCGTCAAGTGGATCGACAAGCTCATGCCCCCCGTTATCATCGGGCCCACCGTGGCTATCATCGGGCTCTCCCTGGCCGGTAACGCCGTGGGCGACCTGACCACCTCCTCCGTTGATGGCGGTAGCGTCTACGTGGCCCTCGTCTGCGGCCTCGTGACTCTCTTCGTCACCATCATATGCTCCACCTACGGCAAGAAGATGGCAAAGCTCATCCCCTTCATTCTCGGCATCCTGGCCGGCTACGCCTGCGCCTCCATATTCGCCCTTATCGGCAAGCTCACCGGCAACCCGGCCCTCACCGTCATCAACTACTCCGCCTTTGAGAGCATGAAGATCTTCGCTGTGCCTGACTTCACCTTCCTCAAGGGCTCCTCCCTCAAGGACATCTCCGGCACCTACCTCGTGACCCTGTTCACCGCCTATGTGCCCGTGGCCTTCGTGGTATTCGCCGAGCACCTGGCCGACCACAAGAACCTGTCCTCCATCATCGGCACCAACCTTCTTGAGGAGCCGGGCCTCACCCGTACCCTCCTTGGCGACGGCGTGGGCTCCATGGCCGGAGCTATCTTCGGCGGGTGCCCCAACACCACCTACGGCGAGTCCATCGGCTGTGTGGCCATCACCCGCAACGCCTCCGTCATCTCCATCTGGGGCGCGGCGGCCCTGTGCATCGTTGTCAGCTTCATCGGGCCCCTTATGGCCTTCCTCCAGACCATCCCCAACTGCGTCATGGGCGGCGTCTGCGTGGCCCTCTACGGCTTCATCGCCATGAGCGGCTTCAAGATGCTCCAGGGCGTGGACCTCAACAAAAACCGCAACCTCTTCGTGGCCTCCATCATCTTCATCACCGGCGTAGGCGGCCTTGCCGTCAGCTTCGGCCCCGTGGAGATCCGCACCGTGGCCTGCTCCCTTATCCTCGGCATCATCGCCAACGTCGTGCTCTCCAAGGAGAAGGACGAGACGAAATAAATCCAAAAACGTACATTTCAAAAAACCGCCCCGGAATGTAAATTCCGGAGCGGTTTAATTATTTTTCCCTCTTTTTTGATCTCTTTAAAGTAAATATCCCGGCAAGCAATAAAACCGGAAATACGACCGCAACCAAAATCCCGATCTTCATGTTGTCCCCCGCCATATCCGATACCATTCCCACCAATGTGGGCCCTCCGGTACAGCCCAGATCGCCCCCCAGGGCCAAAAGGGCGAACATAGCCGTGCCGCCCCTGGGCACAGCCGCTGACGCGCGGCTGAAGGTCCCGGGCCACATTATGCCCACCGACAGCCCGCATATGGCGCAGGCTATCAGGCTGAGCACCGGCACCGGCGCCAGGGCGATGACGAGGTATGACAGGACGCAAAGGCAACAGCTGTATGTCATAAATCGCTCCAGATCCACGCGATCGCCGTATTTCCCGTAAAATAGCCTCGACATGCCCATCAATACCGCAAACGCCATGGGCCCCGCCAGGTCCCCCGCCGCCTTTGAAATGCCCAGTCCCCGCTCCGCGAAGGTGGAGGCCCACTGGCTCACCGACTGCTCGCTGGCCCCGGCGCACACCATCATTATCAGCAGTATCCAGAAGGTCCTTACCCTGAATAGCTCCCCTATTTTAAGCCCCCGCTCTCCTTCTCCCACAATGGGCACTATGGGGACCTTCGCGAACACGAAGGCGTTATAAACGGGGATAAGCGCCCAGATGAGCGCCAGGAGCCTCCAGCTTTCGATCCCGACGGTGTAGAAAAACGCGGTGGAAAGGAGCACCACCCCCGCGTGTCCCCAGCAGTAAAAGGAGTGGAGCATACTCATGGCCTTCTCCTTGTTATCCGATGGGCACGACTCCACGATGGGGCTCACCAGCACCTCCAAAAGCCCGCCGCCCACGGCGTAGACCATCACGGAAATAAGTATCCCCAAAAAAGGCGTCGGGAGAATATCCGGCAAAAACGTGAGCAGCGCGAGCCCCGCGGCGGCGAGGACATGGGCCAATATCACCGACGCCCGGTAGCCGATCTTATCCACAAATCCAACGGACACGATGTCCACCAGAAGCTGGAGCCCGAAGTTGAATGTCACCAGCAGCGTGATTTGTGAGATCGGGATATTATAGCTATTCTGAAGGAAGAGGAACAGAAGCGGCGCGAAGTTATTGACTATTGCCTGGACGATATACCCCGTAAAGCATGCCGTCACGGTCCTGTTGTAGTTATTTTTCATCGCCGCGCCCTCCAATTAGCCTCAATATCTCCGGGACATAGCTCCTCATACTCTCCCCTTTGGGGGCCAGCATATAAAGGCGCACGACCCTCCCGCCCCTGACGGCCACGCAGTCCATATAGGCCACATATACCTTATCCCAGCCGGGTACGCTTATCTCGTCGTAGTCCTCAATGTCCCTGTCCGTAGCCGAAGTGCCGATAATGCCCTTCGCGAAGGGCTCCGCCAGCCCCGGAACGCGAAGGTCATACACGTTCTGGTCAAGGCTCACCCAGCTCCCGCCGTGCTCCACCGTCTCCCGGGTCTCGACCGTGCCGCAAAGCGGCGACCAGTCGTATCTCACTGCGCAGTTCGGCTCACTGCCAAATATCCCCGTCCGCTCACCGTCAAAATTAAGCTCCGAAAGCGTAATATACGGCCCGTCGGACACCGTTGGCATGTCCGTCTTTTTGTGGAGAGCGAGCTGAAGTATAAACACCGCAACGCACAGCGCCCACGTGAGCACGAGCAGCCTCGCCCCCCATGGCTTACTTACGCGCGTGGAGCGGTCCGGCTCCTTACCCTTTCTTATGTCCCGGATAAGGCGGCTTAAATGGACTATCGCGATAAGCTCCGACACCACCGCGAAAATAAGCCCCGCGGCGTAGAAAACGCACAGCTCCGGTATCAGCACGGCCTTAGTTATCACCGAGCTTATGAAGTCCCCCGGGCTCAGCCTCCCCTTTACGAAAAGAACGCCGAGAAGGCCCAGAAGCAGGACCGACAGCGCAAGGTCGATAACGTGTCCCCGCAAAAGCCGCTTTACGGACCGAAGCTGTCCCTCCGTATCCGTATAGAGCTCCGGCGCCCCCGAGCCCTCCGGGGCGCGGTAGATGTTCACTATCCCCCGCCTCAGTACCGGCTCCCAGCCGCACTCCTCATAAATGGCCAGCTTCTCATCTGTTGGCTCAGCCGAGTCTATCTCAAGCCTGTACATCATGTCCCGTGGCTCCGCCTTGACAAAGCGGCTTAAGTAGATCCCCCGCTTCTGAAGCTCCCAGCCCTGCCGCGTTTTTTCGGAGTAAAAGCTCTCGTTCTCCCTGACCCTGTATTCCGCCGGGTGGAAAGACCAGCTATATTTCATGTTCCAGCACCTCCCCGTCCTCCACAAGCCGCTTTAAGCGCCTGTATTCGTCTAAAAGAGCCCTCTTGCCCTCGTCTGTTATGAGATACGTCTTACGCCTGTTATCCTCCTCAGATAGCAAAATATAGCCCTCTTTACGCAGCTTCGTCAGCAGCCCATACAGCGTCCCCGGTCCCATGACCACCCGTCCGCCTGTGAGCTCCCGTATCCGCCCCATGAGCCCGTACCCGTGATCCGGCTCCGTCAGCGCCAACAGCACATAATACATAGCCTCCGTCATCGGCCCAAGCTTCCCCATCCAATCACCCCACTATAACGCGTCACGATATATCGCATGGCATGATAATAACACGGTAGCCGCCGGTTGTCAACGGCAACCTGAATGATCCGCGCAAAAAAGCCCCTCCCAAAAGGAGGGGCTGAACCGCAGTTTACGCTTTTACCATATGCTCCCGCAGTCGCTTCAAATACTCTTCCACCGGGAAATCCTCAAGCTCCACCCACTGCCCTGTCCACGCCGAGAGGGTCGCGCCGTTTGCAAGCATCAAAGCGTTAACTCCCTCGCGTCCCGGCGCTATAAGCTCGCCGCCGTGGATACAGACATCGGTGAAATTCGCGATTATCGCCTCGTGCCCCACCCGGTCTTTGGGCTCTATGGGCACATCCGTGGCAACGCAGTCGGGCCTTGCGAAGGGCTCCCGGTTTATTTTCTCAAACTCCCGCTCGGAAACGCTGTTTTTAAGAAAGCTGATTTTACCCCCCTCGGCCACCACCCGGCCCATGTCGCAGGCGATCTCAAGGCGGTTTGTGCCCGGGGTCTCGCCGGTGGAGGTTATGTATTCCCCGGTAATGCCGCTTTCGTACTCAAAATACGCCATCACGTCGTCCTCCACCTCGATGCCGTGGTATTTGCCAAATCCGGCCCGGGCCCAGACCCGTGAGGGCATACCGAAAAGCCACTGCCACAGGTCCAGCTGGTGGATGCTCTGATTTATGAGCACCCCGCCGCCCTCGCCCCGCCAGGTGGAGTGCCAGGGTGAGGACAGGTGATATGCCCTGGAGCGGTACCAGTCCGTGACGATCCAGGTTATCCGCTTGATGGCCCCCAGCTCCCCGGAGCTTATGAGCTTCTTCAATGTTATGTAAACCGGTTCCGTGCGCTGGTTATACATTATCCCGAAGATTTTTCCGCTTTTCTCCGCGGCCTCGTTCATCACAAGGGCGTCCCCGACCTCCATCGCCGCGGGCTTCTCCGTGAGGACGTGGAGACCCCGCCCGAAGGCCGCGACCGCCTCCTGTGGGTGCTCCCCGTGTGGCGTCGCCAACAGCGCGGCGTCTATCGCTCCGCTTTGAAACATGGATATGTCATCGCCAAATACAGCCACGCCTGGGTAAGCCTTCGCAAACTCCCGCCTTTTATCTTCCGAGCGTATCACCACGGCGGAAAGCTCCGCGCCGGGGACGCGGCCCGAGGATATTATGTCAACATGCTTTTTGCCGATAGCACCCACGCCCACTACTCCGAAGCGCAGTTTTTCCACGGTCACTTCCCCTTCCCAAGCTCCACGGTGCGGTCAAAGGACGCGCCGACGGCCTTCGCCACCTCGTCGGCGAAGGGGCCGGCATCCAGAGAGCGGACGCCCTCGATAGTGGAGCCGCCTGGTGAGCACACCTGATCGCACAGTATCTGCGGGTCCTCCTTTGACTCAATAGCCAGCTTCGCCGCGCCGAGGACCGTCTGTTCGGCAAGCTTCAGCGCCGTGTCGCTTTTAAGGCCCACTCGCTCCCCGGCCTTGGCGAAGGCCAGGATGAACTTGTAGACAAATGCCGGGCCACAGCCGGATATGGCGCAGCCGGCGTCAATCAGCCTCTCCGGCGTCTCGACCAGCTCCCCGGTGGGTGCCAGGGCGGCGAGGATCGTGGCCTTATCTGCGGCGGCCAGCAGGGAATTGGCGCTGTACAGCATACACCCGGCGCCCACGGCGGCGGGCGTGTTTGGCATTATCCGCAGTACCGGCGCGACAAAGCCCATAAGGGCGCAAAGGCTCTCCATGGTGACGCCCGCGGCCATGGTCACAAGGGCAAAATCCGTCCTGTCCTTCAAAATCGGCCCGATGTCCGCCATTAGCTCCGCCATGTTCTGGGGCTTCACGCCGAGAATGATGTACCGGCACTCCCCGGCTATGGAGTGGGCGCTGAGCACGTCACAGCCCTTAGCGGCGGCGTATAGCTTTGCCCTGCCGTCGTCCGCGTCGCAGACGGCGCAATTTTCCGCCCCCTCGGCCTTTATCACCGCGTCGGCCAGCGTGGCGCCCATGTGTCCCACGCCGATAAAACCGAATTTATACATGTCTTATCCCCCTTAGCGCACTTGTCCGTCACCGCGGACAATGTATTTGTATGTGGTCAGCTCCCGAAGGCCCACCGGGCCCCTGGCGTGGAGCTTCTGAGTGGAGATGCCCATCTCGCACCCCAGGCCGAACTCGCCGCCGTCGGTAAAGCGCGTGGAGGCGTTGACATACACCGCCGCGCTGTCCACGGCCCGGACGAATTTCTCCTGATTATCGCCGTTCTCCGTTACGATGGCCTCGGAGTGGTGTGTTGAGTGGGCGGCGATGTGCTCTATGGCCTCCTCAACGCTGTCCACCACCTTCACCGCCAGAATGTAGTCAAGAAACTCCGTGTCGAAGTCCCGATCGCCCGCAGGCGTACCGGGGATCATCTCCGCCGCAGTGGTGTCAAGCCGGAGCTCCACCGGTATCGCACCCGCCGCCGCGCGGTCATCCACCAGGGCCTTTTTGAGCATCGGCAGGAACCTGGCCGCCACGGCCCGGTGGACGAGGCACACCTCCTCGGCGTTGCAGACGCTGGGCCTGCTCGTCTTGGCGTTTACGATTATTTTTACGGCCTTGTCAAGGTCGGCGTACTCGTCAACGTACACATGACATATCCCCGTGCCGGTCTCAAGGCACGGCACCGTGGCGTTCTCCACACATGCCCTGATGAGTCCCGCGCCTCCGCGTGGTATGAGCAAGTCGACATAATTTGTAGCAGTCATCAATTCATTAGCGGAATTTCGGCTTGTATCCTCGATTAAGTTTACATAATTTTCATCAAGTCCGACCTCCGAAAGGCCCCTTCTCAGTGCCCTTGTCACGGCGTCTGCGCTGTGCCAGGCCTCCTTGCCGGAGCGCAGGACGCAGACGTTGCCGGACTTGAAGGCAAGCACCGCGGCGTCGCTGGTCACGTTTGGCCGTGACTCATAGATGATCGCGATGACGCCCAGCGGCACCGCCACCTTATATAGCCTCAATCCGTTTGGCCTGGTGACGCTCTCAAGAGTCGTCCAGGCCGGGTCTGGCAGCTTCGCCACATCCCGCATCCCGTCGGCCATGGACCGGATCCTCTCCTCAGTCAGGCGCAGCCTGTCCAGCATCACGTCGCTTATGTGTCCCCGGGCGGCCTCCATGTCCACAAGGTTCGCCCTGAGTATCTCCCCGGAGGACGCCTCCAGGGACGACGCCATAGCCATGATAGCCTTATTTTTGCGGTCAGTGGACAGCGCCGAAAGCCCCGGTGCCGCGGCCTTGGCCCGCTTTAATATGTCAAGTGTGGTCATATTCTCCTCCCCGCAAATCTTGTGCCGACGCTCTTGCCCTCCACTGCGTCATAAAGCCGCTGTGGGTCTCTGCCGTTCATAATGATCATGTCCACTCCGGCCTCCGTGGCGATCTTCGCGGCGTGGAGCTTCGTCCTCATGCCCCCGGTACCCAGGGCACTGCCGCTCTCCCCGGCGAGCTCATATATCCCCGTGGTCAGCGACTCCACCGTCTCGATGAGCTCCGCCCTGTCGTCCCGGCGTGGGTCGGCGGTATATAGCCCGTCGATGTCGCTCATAAGTATCAGCAGATCCGCGTCCACGCTGGCGGCCACCACCGCGGCCAGGGTGTCGTTATCTCCGATGACTATCTCCTCCGTGGCCACGGTGTCGTTCTCGTTTACCACCGGCACCGCGCCGATCTCAAGGAGCCGTAGCATTGTGTTTTTGAAGTTTTCGTGCCGCCGCTCATCCTCTATGTCCGCCGCGGTCAAAAGTATCTGCGCCACGGTGTGGCTGTACTCTGAAAAGAGCTTGTCGTATGTGTACATGAGCTCGCACTGGCCCACCGCCGCCGCGGCCTGCTTGCCTGGGATGTCCTCCGGCCGCTTTGAAAGCCCCAGCTTCCCCACGCCCATTGCAATAGCGCCGGAGGACACGAATATCACCTCATGCCCCGCGTTTTTAAGGTCGCTGAGTACCCTGACCAGGTCCTCCACCCTTCTTATATTCATCCTCCCCGTGGGATAACTCAGCGTCGAGGACCCCACCTTCACAACTATTCGCATCTTATCCTCCTTGTCCAATGAACCACTTCCCTCCGTTCCGCCGGTTGGGATTTGCTTCATTGCTTTACCTCTTTAAACAACCCGATTTCAAAAGAGGGCCGGCGCGTGTCCGGCCCGGTTTTTTACGTTCTCGGTACAATGTGGTCCTTATCCTTCCATATGTGGTTTTCCGGCACCACGCCCCGGACGCAGGAGGTGGGATAGACCGATGCTCCCCTGCCCAGAACCGTGCCGGGATTTAATACGGAGTTACAGCCCACCTCAACATGGTCGCCCAGAATGGCCCCAAACTTCTTCCGCCCCGTCTCGATCTTCTCATCGCCGGCCTTGACAACCACAAGGGTCTTGTCGGACTTCACATTTGAGGTGATGGACCCCGCCCCCATGTGGGACTTGTAGCCCAGTATTGAGTCCCCCACGTAGTTATAGTGGGGCGTCTGGACGTTATCGAATAAAATGACGTTCTTAAGCTCCACGGAGTTGCCCACCACGCAGTTATCCCCCACTATGGCACTGCCGCGGATGAAGGCCCCGTGGCGGACCTCGGTCTTATGGCCTATTATGCAGGGCCCGCCGATGTAGGCGCTTGGGAACACGGTGGCGTCCTTTGCTATCCACACGTTCTCCCCCACCCTGTCGTATTCATCCTCCGGTAGCTTTTCTCCCAGCTCCACGCACCATTTCGATATGAGCTCCAGTGCCTGCCAGGGGTACTCGCATTTTCCAAGAAGCTCCCCGGCTATGGAGTGGGAAAGGTCCAGAAGGTCCGACGTCTTATACATGCTGAGTGTACCCCTTCTTTTCAAGCATATTTACGATGATGTCGATGGCGGCGTTGCACTCCTTTTCCGTTGGCGCCTCGGCCATCACCCGTATAAGTGGCTCCGTGCCGCTCTTCCGGAGGAGCACCCGCCCGTTGAGGCCCAGAAGCTCCTTGGCCTCCTGCTCGGCCCTGCGCACGTCCATGTCCGAAAGGGCCCCGTCCTTGTCCTCCACCTTCACGTTCCGGAGGACCTGAGGATAGATCTTCACGGGCTCTGCAAGCTTTGAAAGGGGCATCTTCTTGTCTATCATTGCCTGCATGAGCTTTATGGCCGTCAGCACCCCGTCGCCGGTGGTGGCGTACTTTCCGAAAATTATATGGCCGGACTGCTCCCCGCCGATGCGGTTACCGGTGCGGCGCATATTCTCCCAGACGTACTTATCCCCCACGTCCGTGATCTCGTAGCCTATGCCTATCTCGTCAAGGGCCTTATAGAGGCCGATATTTGACATTACGGTGGTGACGACTCTGGTGCCCTCCAGCTTCCCCCGCTCGAACATGTGGCGTCCGTAGATGTACATTATCTTGTCGCCGTCCACCAGCTGCCCCTTCTCGTCCACTGCAAGGCACCTGTCTGCGTCGCCGTCAAAGGCGAATCCCACGTCAAGGCCGTTGCCCACGACCAGCCTCTGAAGGCCCTCGATGTGGGTGGAGCCGCAGTTTAAATTTATGTTGAGGCCGTTGGGGTTGGAGTTTATGACGTAGGTGTCCGCCCCCAGCGCGTCAAATACGCTCTTGGCTATCATCCATGTGGAGCCGTTTGCGCAGTCCAAACCCACCTTCTTGCCCTTATAGGAGTGGGTGGCAAGGGATATGAGGTAGCCTATATACCTGTTGCGTCCGGCGGAGAAATCTATGGTGCGGCCGATCTCCGCCCTGGTGGCGTATGGGACCTCGCCGCTCTCGCCGTCCAAGTACCTCTCTATCTCGTCAAGGACCTCCTCCTCCATCTTCTCGCCGCCGGAATTTAAAAGCTTGATGCCGTTGTCGTAATAGGGATTGTGGCTGGCGGAGATCATTATCCCGCAGTCAAAATCGTCGATCCTGGTTATGTAGCTCACCGACGGCGTGGTGGTGACGTGCAGAAGATACACATCCGCCCCGGAGCCGGTGAGACCGGCGGTCAGGGCCGCCTCGTACATATAGCTGGACCTTCTCGTGTCCTTCCCGATGACCACGCGGCACTTGTGGTCGCCGCCGAAATAACTGCCGAGAAATCGTCCTATCTTAAAGGCATGGTCAACGGTAAGGCCAACATTTGCCTCGCCGCGAAATCCGTCTGTGCCAAAATATTTACCCATATTAGCCTCCAAAAATACCTTGTCAATCTATTTTATCCCTCAATCCCCCGACTGTCAAGCAAATCCCACTCCACGCCGGCTTTTTCTTCGGAATAATCGCCTCCCGGCCGGGGATACTCATATATATGGAGGTGCGCCAATGGGAGTGAGCTTTGTACGTACTGTGATAATTTTTCTTCTGCTCATAGTGTCCATCCGGATCATGGGCAAGCGCCAGCTTGGTGAGCTGGAGCCCCTGGAGCTGGTCGTGGCCGTGCTCATATCGAACCTGGCCGCCCAGCCCCTTCAGGACACCGGCACTCCCCTTCTGTACGGCATAATACCGGTGCTGACACTGCTCGCCTGCCAGCTCATAATATCCGGCATTTCCGTGAAGCACGGACGGTTCCGGCGGCTGGTGTCCGGTAAACCCAGCATACTCGTGGACAACGGCGTGATAGTACAGTCGGAGATGAAAAAATGCCGCATATCCGTTGACGAGCTCTACGTTGAGCTCCGGATAAACGGCATAACTGATATATCAAACGTGCGCCACGCCATACTTGAGACAGACGGGACCCTTTCCGTACTGCCCTACGCCAAGTTCTCACCCGTCACGCCCCAGGAGCTCAATATCGACGCTCCCGACAGCGGCCTTCCCGTCACGGTCATCACCGACGGGCGGGTGCTCAGCGACAATCTGACCCTCTTGAAGCGTGACGAAAAGTGGCTCAAAAACCAGGTCAAAAAGCGCGGCGCCGGGGATATAAGCGAGGTGTACCTTATGACCGTCGACGCCCAGGGGAACATCTATTTCGCGAAAAAGGAGGGCGTAAAGTGAAAAAGGAGCTCTTCGCCGCCGCCCTGCTCTTGGCCCTTCTCATCCTCTCCGCCGTAAACACGGCGGTGATAGACGGGCTTTGCTCCGATATAGAGTCCGTCGTCCGTGACGCCGGCTCCGCCGCCGGTTCCGGCGACTGGGCCCGGGCCCAAAACGACGTCCAAAGGGCCCTGGAGCTGTGGCGCTCCAACGACGGATACCTTAAAATAGTCCTGCGCCACACCGACATAGAGACTCTGGTGGACGACTTCTATGAGCTCACGGAGCATATATACACCCAGGACCCCGGCGCTACAAAAAGCGCCGTTGAGCTTGTGGGCGAGCATTTAAAGGACATCGCCGAGATGGAGTCCATAAATTTCGGGAGCATATTTTGATCTCCCCTCGTCCCAATACCGCAAAAAAGGACAGCCTCAGCTGTCCTTTTTGTTTATCCTTATTTTTCAAGCAGGAGCTTATTGAGCTCCTCCATGAAGGTATTTATGTCCTTGAATTGCCTGTACACCGAGGCAAATCGGACGTAGGCCACCTCGTCAAGCTGCTTTAAGTGGTGCATCACCAGCTCGCCTATGTAGCTTGATGGTATCTCCCGCTCGGGGTAGTTCTGGGCCTCCTGCTCGATCTCGTTGGCAACGGCCTCGATCTCCGAAAGGCCCACGGTGCGCTTTTCGCAGGCGTGTAGCATGGAGTTGATTATCTTCACCTTGTCAAACGCCTGTCGGCTGCCGTCCTTCTTCACGACCACAATGGGCATACGCTCCACGGACTCATAGGTGGTGAAGCGTTTTCCGCAGGACATGCACTCCCGGCGGCGGCGTATATTGTCATCTGTGGGCCTTGAGTCCACTACCTTGCTCTCAGAAAAACCGCAATACGGACATTTCATAAAAGGGCCTCCCTGGCATTTTTTCTCTGTATATTTGATTATAACAAATAAAAATACCGTTGTACATACATATTTTTAAAAAATTTTCAGGAAAAAATGTCCTGCCCTTGTAAGACCACGGCTGGAATATCTTTCGCCTTGCCCCCCAAGGCCGCTGGCGTTAAAATATCCTTATCACGACCCGGGGGTACATACCATGAAAAATAAACTGAGGCGACTGTTTACCGGAGCCGGTATCTCAAGACCGGCTTATCTTATCATGCGGTACGGACTTGCTCTCTGCGCCGTCATGCTTGCCGCGTGTCTGCTCATCGCCGTGTATATCGGGCCGCCAAGTTTACATAATCACAAGCTCTACTCCCTGATGGCCCTCTTATACCGCGAGCCCCAGAGCATCCTGCTCGTCATATCCCTTGGCTCCCTCATAGTGGACGGACTCATAAAGCAAGGTCGATAAGCTCCTCCCTCGTCATTATGGCGTTCAGCACCTCCAAAAGCGCGTTGGCGCTCAGCCTCTCCGGAAGGTCCAGCTTTTTTGTAAGCTCCCGCCGCTTGTCCCGGCTCCCCGCACCGCCCGAGAGGCCCAGCTCAAACATATCCGCCTTTGTTATCCCTCCGGCGGCGGGTATAGCCGCCTCGTCCTCAAAGGTAGCTCCCGCCCGGCGCAGGGCCGAGATCAGCACCTCCGGGCTCACGCCCTCCACGCCCAGCAGTCCCTCCTTTGACGGGGCGGCCTTTCGCCGCTCCCTTCCCGGTATGTCCGGGATATACGCGTGCTTAATATCCGCGCCGGCAAGCTGCCCCTTCAGGTGATTTCTGATGAGGAACCCGGCGGAGTCGGGGTCCGTCATTATTATGACTCCCCGCTTTTCGGCGAGCCTTCTTATCAGCTTTATCTTCTCATCATCCGAAAACACCCCGAAGCCGCCTGTCTCTATGATCACCGCGTCCAGCACCTGGCTCAGGGTGTTTTTGTCATAGCGCCCCTCCACTACGATGGCCTCTTTTACACGTCTTTTCATGCCCTTGTCCCCGTCACGAGCAGTATCCCCACCGCCATCTCCCGGGTGAGATCCGTGTTCTCACCGGCGGCGGAGCTGTTGAGCTTATATGCTGTCCTGGCGGCCATTACGGCAAGATCCGCGCACTTTTCCAAGCTCACGCGCCTGGCGGCGGAGAATATGGCCTTGGCCTGGAACTCGTATCTGATACCGGTAGCGCCCATGAACTCCCTGAGTCCCAGGCCGGAGCTTTGGTATATCTTAGCTGTCATCAGCTGCCGGAGCTTTTCCGACACCTTTGCCACCACGGCGTGTGGGGCCACGTCCATGGCCTCCAGCTCCCTCAGCTTCTCCATGGCCGTGTCGCCACGGCCCTCCAGAAGCGCGTCCGTCAACTGCCACAGTGCCGCGTCCGGCACCGGCGTCACCACGGCCTCCACATCTCCGACCTCCACCGTGTCGCCGGGGACATAGGAGATCAGCTTTTCCACCTCGGTTTTCATGCCGGTCATAAGTCCCCCGGTCATCTCTATGAGACGCCTGGCCCCCTCCCGGGTCACGCGCTTTCCGCCGGTGGCGAAGCCCTTGTCCAGCCATTTCACAAGCGCGATCTCGTCCTGGGGGGTGAACTCCACGCGGTGCATGAGCTCTATTAGCCGCTGATTGGCCTTCACGCGGCCATCGAGCTTAAATTCCGTCGTATCGAATATGAACACCACGGTGGCGTACTCCGGCACATCCGAAAGTATCCGCGAAAGCTCCTCCCGTGTGTCCTCGCCCATTCGCGCAAGGTCGAAGTCAGTGATCTCCGTCAATGTCCTCTCGGAGAACACCGGCAGGGCGTCCACCGCCTCGGCAAGGTCGTCCATGGACAGTCCCCGGCCGTCCATTACGTGGTGGTTGAACTCCTCCGTCCCCTCCGCCACCGTGGCCCGGAGCTTTCTGACCGCATCCTCAAGCAGATAACGCTCCTCCCCGTAAAACGCGTAGACCCGCTCCGGCTTCCCGGCCTTCAGGTCCGCCCGGAGCTTCAGGTACGGCCCGTTGCTGTCCTGATTTTTCTTCGCCATGGTCTCACCTCGATCTTATCTTGATATTCCCGCTCTCGTCTGTGCGCAATATCTGTATGTCCCTCTCCCGGAGCCGCTCCAATACTGCCTCGGTGGGGTGGCCGTAGCTGTTCTCCCCCACCGATATGACCGCCACCTCCGGGGTCACGGCGTCAAGCAGCTCCTCGGTAGTCGAACCGGCCGAGCCGTGGTGGCCGACGACCATGCACTCGATGTCGCCCACGTCGTACCTGTCGATGAACTGAAGCTCCAGATACCCCGGCGCGTCTCCTGTTATAAGCGTCTCAAACCTGTCGTGCTCAAGGGTCATAATAAGTCCCCGCTCGTTCTCCGTTTCCTCGCCAAGGGGCGGATATACTGTGACGCTGGTGTCCCCCAGTGCCACGGTCAGCTTGTCCGTCACATATATAACGCCGCACCCGGCCCTCTCACCGGCGGCGATTACTTCCTCGTCAAGGTCGCTCTCGGCAAACCGCGGCTCCGGGAGGATTAGGGTGTCCACATCCAGATTCGCTATCAGCCGCTCCGCGCCGTTGGCGTGGTCTGTGTGATAATGTGTCAGTATCAGCACGTCCACCCTGTCCCGGCCCATGGCCCTTATATATCGCTCCGCTATCCGGCCGGCGTTCTCGCCGCTCATGGAGCCGCAGTCGATCACCGCCGTGTGGTCACCGGCCGTCACCACTATCCCCTGTCCCTGGCCCACGTCGAGCACCGTCATGGTATAGCCGCCCCCGGCGGACAGCGCGACGTCCTTCCATACGAACATGACGCACAGCGCCGTGGCCGACAGGCATCCCACGCGCAGTAGCCATATGGCGCCAAGCCTCAGCGCCGCGATGAGCACCACCGACAGATATGTCACAGTGAACCACACGACAGCCGCCGTCCCGTCCAGATACACCGCCGCCAGGAACGGCTTTGCCAGGAGCTTCACCACCCACATGATGTACCTGACCAGCACCGCCGGCGCGTAGGCCACCGCCGCCCCCGCGGGCAGGTATAAAAACCCGGCCCCAACCGCCAGTGCCCCCAGGAAAAATGCCGGCGTCACCGCCCAGAGCACCAGAATATTCGTGACCGGGGCTATTATTGACACGCACCCGAAATAATACGCCGACACCGGCGTAGTCAGAAGCAGTGCCCCCAATGTGGCGGACAGCGTCCCGGCCACCCATCTCACCGCGCGGCTCAGGAGCTTTTTCCCCTTCTTTACGCCTTTCGTCAGAAAACCGTTTATCCTCGGCGTGAACACGATTATGCCAAGCGTCGCCAGGAACGACAGCTGCATACCAACGCCCGTGACGGCGTAGGGGTTTATGAGCAGTAATAAAAGAAGCGCCGCGGCCAGGCTCGTCAGACTGTCGCTCTCCCGCATTATAAGCGGCGCAGTCAGCACAAATAACTGCATGACCACCGCCCGCACCACCGACGGCGAGAAGCCCGAGACGGCCATGAACAACAGCAGTACCGGCATTGTCGCCATCACCGCCCAGCGGCGGCGTCCCAGCACCGTCAGAAGGCACCCCGCCAGTATTGACACATGCAGGCCCGAGACGGCCACGATGTGGCTCACCCCGGCCCGCTCCATGGCGGAGTCCAGCTCCACGTCCTCGTTGAGCCCCGTCCTGTCACCTGTCAGCAGTGCCCGCATGAAATCCCCTGTCCCCAGCGGGAATATCTCGTCTATCCTGTCGCGTATGGCCTTGGCCAGATACCTGTGGAAATTCGTCACCGTCACGCCGTCTGAGGATACAAGCTCAATTTCCCTCCCGTCGGAGGCGAACAGCATATAGCCCTTTGACGTATAGCCGGTTATCTCCCGCTCCCCAACCCGGTCGGCCCTTCCCAGGTCCGCGGTCATGCGTATCACATCGCCCGGGCGTAGCTTGTCCGCGGCGTCGTCAAAGACGTATGCCCGGGCCTTCAGATCAGGTCCCCTGTCCGCGTCGATCCTTATATCCACATAGGAGCCGTAGTCCGTGGCCACCGGGAAATCCGCCACCTTGGCTGTAAACTCCTCTGTCACGCCGTCGAGCTCCAGGGCGCTTGAGAATATCAGCCTGTCGTAGCCGAAATTATATAGGCACCCCGCCGCCACGCCCGCGGCGGCAATCACCGCCCCAAGGCGTCTCGCGCCCCTCACGGATATTGCCGCCACGGCCATCAGCGCCAGCGCCCCTCCCGCCGCCGCCAGCTCCCAGTTGGGCTCGAGGAAGTACTGACACGCAAATACAGCGAGGGCGAAGGAGAATGAGAAAAAGCACAGCTTTCTCACTACCCTTCACCCCTCTTTCTAACCTATTCTCTCCATTACGTGGCCGAAAGCCCCGTCGGCCATGGGGATGTACTTCTCCTCAAGGGCGTCAAGTCGCTCCCTCAGCGAAAGGGCGTATTCCCTGTCGGCCATGGACCTTAGATTTATCCTTACATTTAGCCCCGCGGATATTAGCGCCGCCCGGGCAAGCTGTGCCCCCACGCCCACATCCGACACCGCTATGGCGCTCCCCTTCCGTGAAAGCTCCGCCAGCAGCTCAATCACCTGTCCGCACCGCTCCGCGATGTCCATGGGCGGCCTGCAGGCGTCCCGAAGGGCCTCCTCCATGACCCGTGCCCGCTCCGGCGCGTCCTTGGGTATGGAGTACGCCCGGGACAGCGGCTCAAAGGCCGCGGCGTCCTCGTCGATACCGGCCAGAAGAGCCATCCTCAGCTCCTCCGCCCTCTTTGCTATCCGCTGTATGTCGTCCTCAAACTCCGCGTATTTCTTCTTCCCGGAGGTCAGGGCGCACACCATTGACGCAAGCGAAGAGGCCAGCGCCCCGCCCAGCGCCGCCGCTCCCCCTCCCCCCGGCACCGGGGCTCTGGAGGCGAGAGCGGATGTGAAGTCAGTGAGAGTATTTTCAACCATCTTGTTTTCCATGATGTTCCTCATCAAAATAGGCCCGAAATGACCCCGTTTTCGTCCACATCGATCTTCTCCGCCGCCGGAACCTTGGGAAGGCCCGGCATGGTCATCACATCCCCGGTGAGGGCCACGATGAACCCGGCCCCGGCTGATACCTTCAAATTCCGGACGGTTATCTTAAAGCCCTTCGGCGCGCCCAGGAGCTTGGGGTCGTCGGAAAAGCTGTACTGCGTCTTTGCCATGCAGATGGGCATCCCGCCAAAGCCCAGCTCCGTAAGCTTCTTGGCCTGCTTTTTGGCGTTGGCCGTGAGCTCCACCCCGTCGGCGTGGTATACGCGCTTTGAGATGGTCTCAAGCTTTTCAACGATAGACCTGTCAAGGTCATAGGAGAAGGTAAAGCCGTTGGGCTCCGAGCAGAGCCTTACCACCTCCCGGGCAAGCTCTATGCCTCCCTCGCCGCCCTTGCCCCATACCTCGGAGAGGGCCACGTTTACGCCAAGCTTGCGGCACTCGTCCTCAACGAGCTTCAGCTCCGCCTCGGTGTCCGTGGGGAAGCGGTTTATAGCCACTACGGCAGGCAGGTTATATACCTTCGTAATGTTCTCCACATGCTGGAGCAGGTTCGGAAGGCCCCGCTTTAGAGCCTCCAGATCCTCCGTCCCCAGCTCCTTTTTATCGAGGCCCCCGTGCATCTTCAGGGCCCTGACGGTGGCCACGATGACCACCGCGTCGGGCTTTAAGCCCGCCATGCGGCACTTTATATCAAGAAACTTCTCCGCGCCCAGGTCCGCGCCGAAGCCCGCCTCGGTGACGCAGTACTCCCCGAGCTTCATGGCCATTTTCGTGGCCACGATGGAGTTACATCCGTGGGCTATGTTGGCGAAGGGCCCGCCGTGGACGAAGGCCGGCGTGTGCTCCAGTGTCTGTACGAGATTTGGCTTCAACGCGTCCTTCAAAAGGGCCGCCATCGCCCCCGCGGCCTTCAGGTCACCTGCTGTGACGGGCTCGCCCTCGTAGGTATAGGCCACGATTATGGATGCCAGCCGCCGTTTGAGGTCCATAATGTCATTTGAAAGGCAGAACACCGCCATTATCTCGCTGGCCACGGTTATGTCGTAGCCGTCCTCTCTGGGTGTGCCGTTGACCTTCCCGCCGAGGCCGTCCACCACGAACCTGAGCTGACGGTCGTTCATGTCCACGCACCTGCGCCAGGTGATGGTCTTGGGGTCGATACGCAGGGCGTTGCCCTGATATATGTGGTTATCCAGCATTGCCGCCAGCAGATTATTAGCCGCGCCTATGGCGTGGAAGTCCCCGGTGAAGTGGAGGTTTATGTCCTCCATGGGCACCACCTGGGCGTATCCGCCGCCGGCGGCGCCGCCCTTGACGCCGAACACCGGGCCAAGGCTGGGCTCCCGGAGGGCGATGACGGATCTCTTACCTATCTTCCGGAGGGCATCCCCAAGTCCCACCGTGGTGGTGGTCTTGCCCTCCCCCGCCGGGGTGGGGGTTATGGCGGTGACCAGCACCAGCTTCCCGTCGGGCCTGTCCGCCCGGTCGGACAGGAGCTTTAAGTCGATCTTCGCCTTATAATTTCCGTACTGCTCCACATATTTTTCGTCTATCCCGCACATCTCCGCAATTTTCGCGATGTGCTCCATCCTTGACGCCTGGGCTATTTCAATGTCGGTCTTGAGCTCCATGTTCCTGTGCCCTCCGTAAATTTTTTTATAAACCAAGTATAGCACAAACTTTTCATTTCCGCTACTGGTCAAACAAATAAACTTTCACGGGCATATACTGTGTGGGAGGTACATTTTATGAATTTCTCATGCCCTTTAAGCGACAACGCCCAAAGATACCTGACCGCTTACCGGGGGATACTCTCCGATATGATAAGCGCCATGGAGTCCGTTGAGCCCACAAATTCCATATCCGGCGGCTTCATATCCCTGATGCTCCCCCACCACCGGGCCGCCATTGAGATGAGCCGGAACCTTTTGCGGTACACGACGAATTTGTCACTCCAGCGCATAGCGGAGAATATCATCTCCACCCAGACCGATAGCATCGCGGCCATGGAGCGGATCCGCCGTACCTGCGCCAGGACCGTAAACTCCCGTGACTCCGTCAGCGCCTACAACGCCCGCGTCTCGTCGGTGATCGCCACGATGTTCAACCGAATGGAGTCCGCCCCCGCCCGCAACAGCATCGACTGCGACTTCATCCTCGAGATGATCCCACACCACGAGGGGGCCATACGCATGTCCCGGACGGCCCTGCAATACTCCCTCTGCCCCGGCCTCGTGCCCATACTGAACGACATTATCTCCACTCAGTCCCGTGGCGTCCGCGAGCTCAGCGAGCTTTATAACCGCCTCTCCGACCGGGCCTGACGCGAACAAAGGGCGGGTCAAACCCCGCCCTTCAAACCGTAATTACCGGCCCTGTTTACGCTCCGTCCCTATTGACGCTAAGGACCGCGTCAGTGTATGAACATCGCGTCCCCGAAGGAGAAAAATCTGTACCTCTCCCGCACCGCCTCGGCGTAAGCGTTGAGGACATTTTCGCGGCCCGCCAGGGCCGAGACGAGCATGACCAGTGTGCTCTCGGGGAGGTGAAAGTTTGTTATGAGCGCGTCCACGCATTTAAATTTATATCCCGGATAGATGAAAATATCCGTCCAGCCCGAGGACTCCCGGAGATGCCCACGCTCATCGGCGAAGCTCTCCACTGTCCGAAGGGATGTGGTCCCCACGCACACAACTCGCCCGCCCTTGTCCTTTGTCTCATTTACGAGCTCGGCGGCTTCTTTGGGTATCACGCAAAACTCGGAGTGCATGTCGTGGTCCTCTATTTCCTCCTCCTTCACTGGTCTGAAGGTCCCCAGGCCCACATGGAGTGTCACGAAGGCGGTCTTTACCCCCCTCGCTCTTATTTTATCCAGCAGCTCCGGTGTGAAGTGCAGTCCCGCCGTGGGGGCCGCCGCTGAGCCCAGCTCACGGGAATAGACCGTCTGATACCTCTCCGCGTCCTGAAGCTCCTCGTGGATATATGGCGGCAGCGGCATACGGCCCAGTCGCTCCAGGGTCTCAAGGAATATGCCCTCGTATTCAAAACGTATAAGCCTGTTGCCGCCCTCAAGGACGCCCGTTATCTCCGCCTTGAGCTCTCCGTCCCCGAATATTAGCCTGTCCCCGGGGCGGGCCTTCCTCCCCGGCCGCACGAGGCACTCCCAGCACTTGTCCCCCTTGTCGGTGAGCAAAAGCACCTCCACCGCCCCGCCGGTGGGACGACGCCCGAAAAGCCGCGCCGGCAGTACCCGGGAGTCATTTAGCACCAGGCAATCCCCGGCATGAAGAAGCTCCGGCAGCTCATAAAACCGCCGGTGCTCCGTCTTTCCCGTATCCTTATCAAGAAGCATGAGCCGTGAGGAGTCACGCCTTTCCAGTGGTGTCTGGGCGATGAGCTCCTCTGGAAGCTCATAATAAAAGTCCGATGTTTTCATTGTCCTCTCCGAAAAAAGCTCAGGCGCTCACCACCTGGGAGCCGGTGTAGTAGAAGGTAAGTATATCCTCACATGTCTTGTTGTGGTATTTCGCCATGGAGTATGCCCCCCACTGGCTCATGCCCACATTGTGCCCGTGGCCGGAGCCGGTGAACACGAACTTCCCCTGCGCGTTGACCCCGGTGGTGACGGTCCTGCTGGTGCCCGTACCGGTGGTGGCAACGTCTAACTTACTTACTGTGCCCTTTCCGCTGATGGCGTATACATCGCCTGACGGAAGCTGTTCCACGGCCCCGTTCCCGCCGATGGCGCACACCTCGTCAAGGCCGGCGTCCAGCGCCGTGCCCTTATTCACATATAGGCTCGACGAGGTGCCGTAGGGGGTGATGCCGTTCACCGTATACCTGTTGCTCAGGCCGCTTCCTATCGCGCTCCGGCAGTTTGATTTATCAAAGGTGTTCTTTTTCCCGCTTTCATCTATAAAGGTTATGGACCTAACATTCCCAAGCTCGGTAAAGGTGATGGAAACCTTCACTATATCGCCGCAGGACCGATCCTTTGATCTTATCTGCGCACCCAGTGATGCCGGCGTAAACTCCTTTTTCCAGTAATAGCTCGAGGAGCTGTCAAAAAGCTCCGCCTCATATGGGTCAATTACGCCCCTGAGATACGGTATCGCGTTGGAGCCCCATATGTTCTCCACGTTCTCCGTGGCCCCGCCGTCGGAGGAGGCGTAGTACGTCTCGCAGAGCTTCCCGTCGTACATAAGGTACTGCCCCGCCGTCTCGGTGACGGCGGCGTCGGAATTATCCGTGGCCCTATCGTTGCCGTGGTACGCCTGGCAGTGGATGGTGTTGCATATGTCAAAGCCCTCGGCGCGGTGCTTCGTTATGTTTGTCATAAGGAAGGTCCTTGCGGTGATGGCCTGGGCCTTCAGGGCCTCCCTGGGCCAGCTGGCGCTCATCTCCCAGGGGACAACTCCCTTTATATAGTCGTCAATGTCCACGTAATTCACAACGGTTATATTCCCGCCGGTAAGTCTGGTGAAGGAAAATCCGCCGTAGTAACGGCAATTCCTGTGCCAGGTCTGGGGGGCCACGCCGTTTGTGGTAAAGGTCCGTATGGCAAGGCTGGAGGCCGACCCGCAGTCGTACTCAAAAAGTATGTTATTCGTGCCTGTCTTTACCACGGTGACGGTATAGGACAATCCGTCGTCCACGGTCCAGTCCGTCATCCCGCCGGCCGCGGCGGCGGCGTCCTCCTGGGTGGTGTACTGGTCGCGGAGCACATAGAATGAGCCGTTTTCATATCTCACGAAATCCCCGCCGTTGGCGGCCATGGATGAGACCGCCTCGTCATACGTGGGATAGCTGGCGTTCAGCTTTAAGTGTATGCACCCCACCGTCTTATCGTCAATGTTGGTCTTGTCCTCCACATATGAATTGGATGTGGATACGTATCTCATCGTCCTGTCCATTATGACTGTTATCTTCGACGTACCGACTATTTGAACGCCGATGGGGACAAACTGTCTGTTCCCGTCGTAATAGCCCAGCTCATATCCCTCGCCCTTGCCGGACGCGTACTCGAGATTGGCTGAGGGGAAGTTTCTCTGATCGATGTTGCCGTCGTCCTTGTAAGAGAAAAGTCCGATCTTCACCGTCTGAAATGGCGGAGTGTACGTGGCCTCCGCGGGCTTCGAGGCGGGTATCATCGACACCGCCATCACAAGGGCAAGCGCCAGTGAAATAACTATTTTTCTCTCAGCTTTCATGGTATCCTCCAAATCAAGGGAAAATGGCTCTCCGTACAGACGTATAATGGCGGTTTAACACGCCGACGGCATAAATTTACCCGGATTTTGCGTCAATTCGCCGTTGACAGACAAGCCTTTTTTGTGTTAGCATATCAAAAAGTCACGGTTTATCCGGTAATGTGACTTATGTAAACCCTATTATACAACATCTTTTTCGTTTTGGCTACACTTTTTTAAAAAATTTTGTAACTATTTGTTTCTTTTTTTCTCAAAACCGTGAAAATGGAGGGAATTATATGAAAAAATACAAGGTCGGCGTCATCGGCGCCACCGGAATGGTGGGTCAGCGGTTCGTGACCCTCATCGCCCAGCACCCCTGGTTTGAGCTCACCGAGGTGGCCGCCAGCGCCCGGAGCGCCGGAAAGACATATGAGGAGGCCGTGAGCGGCCGTTGGCTCATGCAGGCCCCGGTGCCGGAGTGCGCCAAAAAGCTCACCGTCAGATGCGCCGAGACGGACATCGACGCCGTTGCCGGTAACGTGGACTTCGTTTTCTCCGCCGTTGACATGAAAAAGGAGGAGATAAAGGCCCTGGAGGAGGCATACGCCAGGCGCGAGTGCCCCGTGGTTTCCAATAACTCCGCCCACCGCTGGACCCCCGACGTGCCCATGGTGGTGCCGGAGATAAACCCGGAGCACCTTGAGGTCATCCCCTCCCAGCGTGCCCGCCTCGGCACAAAGCGGGGCTTTGTCGCCGTGAAGTCCAACTGCTCCCTTCAGAGCTACGTCCCGGCCCTCCACCCCTTAAAGGACGAGTTCGGCCTCATGAAGGCCCTTGTGTGCACCTATCAGGCCATCTCCGGCGCGGGCAAGACCTTCGAGACCTTCCCCGACATCGTTGACAACGTGATCCCCTTCATCGGCGGCGAGGAGGAGAAGAGCGAGCAGGAGCCCTTAAAGCTCTGGGGCCATGTGGAGAACGGCAAGATAGTCAGCGCCGAGACGCCGTCCATCACCGCCCAGTGCTTCCGCGTGGCCTGCTCCGACGGCCACATGGCCGCCGTGTTCGCCTCCTTCGCCAAAAAGCCCACTGTTGAGGAGATCAAAGCCCGCTGGGCGAGCTTCTCCGCCCTGCCCCAAAAGCTCGCGCTCCCCTCCGCCCCGAAGCAGTTCATCCACTACTTTGAGGAGGACAACCGTCCCCAGACGAAGCTGGACCGTATGCTCGAAAACGGCATGGCCGTCAGCGTCGGCCGGCTCCGTGAGGACACCCAGTACGACTACAAGTTCGTCTGCCTTTCCCACAACACCCTCCGCGGCGCCGCCGGCGGGGCAATACTCTTAGCCGAGCTTCTCTGCGCCCAGGGCTATATGGACTAAAAAATCACCGGTGGAGCTCTACTCCGCCGGTATTTCATAATTGAGGGGGATAAAAAATGTACGTACCGAACGAAAAAAGATATGACGCCATGGTCTACCGCAATGCCGGAAAAAGCGGCCTTAAGCTCCCGGTTTTATCTCTTGGCCTTTGGCAGAACTTTGGCCACACCGGGAATTTCGCCAACATGGAGGCCATGGTCCACACGGCCTTCGACCTTGGCATAACCCACTTTGACCTTGCCAACAACTACGGCGACCCCTATAACGGAAGCGCCGAGGAAAATTTCGGCCGCATACTTCGTGGAATGCCCGGCCTTCGTGACGAGCTTTGCATCTCCACCAAGGCCGGTTACGACATGTGGCCCGGCCCCTACGGCACAAGGAATGGCTCCCGCAAGTACCTGACCGCCTCCCTCGACCAGTCCCTCCGCCGCATGGGCCTTGACTACGTGGACATATACTACCACCACATCTTCGACCCCCACACTCCCATGGAGGAGACGGCCCTGGCCCTGGATAACGCGGTGAAGCAGGGCAAGGCCCTCTATGTTGGCATCTCCAACTACACAAAGGCCCAGACCCAGGATATACTTTCAATATTCCGCGAGCTCAAAACGCCCTTCATCCTCAATCAGCCCTCCTACAACATGCTCAATCGCCGGGTGGAGGAGGACGGCCTTGACAAATTCTGCCTCGACAACGGCATAGGTCTGGCCGTATTCTGCCCCCTGGCCCAGGGACTTCTCACCGGCAAATACATAAACGGCATCCCCGCGGGCTCCCGGGCCTCCTCAAAGGCCGGCCTGGCCGCCCAGCTTGACGGCAATACCCTTGCCAAGCTCCGGGCACTCAACGACATCGCCCTTGACCGCGGCCAGTCCATGCCCCAGCTGGCCCTCAGCTGGGTCCTCCGCAACCCCGCCGTCGCCACCGTCCTCATCGGCGCCAGCCGCCCGGAGCAGATAATCGAAAACGTCGGCTGCATCACAAATCTCCCCCTCTCCCCCGAGGAGCTTTCCAAAATCGACTCCATCCTCAACGCCTGACGTCCCGCGTCTTGCAAAATCAATAATCTTCAATCCTACCCTCCCGACAGATCGGTATTTACCAAAAAGGAGTCAAAACATATGGAGATCAGAAAACTGACGGAACCCGATTATGATCAGGTACTTGAACTGTATGTGGCTTTGGATGAGCTTCATGCGCAGGCGAGACCCGACTGTTGCGTATGTCGGGATAAGAACGAAACATATCCCAGGGATGCCTACACTGAAAATTTGGCCCGCCCGGACGATTTTGAACTGGGGGCCTTTGAGGACGGACAGCTCGTGGGCATTGTCAGGGCGACACTTTGGAACGAAAGCGGTATGGTCAAGGGTCTCAAGGTCGTGTGCCTCGATGACATCTATGTTTTGCCCGCCTGCCGCCGCCGGGGCATCGCGGCAAAGCTCTTTGCCGAGGTTGAAGCCTGGGCCAGGGAGCAGGAAGCCGTTCGCCTGGATGTGTACACTTGGGCCTTCAATAAGGGTGCCATCGCCATGTATGAGACAATGGGCATGACGCCCCAGCAATATGTGCTTGAAAAGAAGCTGTAATTCGGATCTAAGCAAACTTATTAAGCTTACAAATCCCCGTTCATAGCCTCTCTATCCCGGAAACACAAAACGAAATCGCAAGATCAATAAAAGTCAAGGACGGTGCGTCATAGTGCGCACCGTCCTTTTTTATGTTGTCTATTTCCTCCGCTTTTTGAAATATATCGCGATAACCGTAACGATCTCAACACCGTAGATCGCGAGGGCACAGTTGTCTATTATGAAAACGAGTTGCCAGGCGTTGGTGTAAGCCCTCTTTACCGCAACGGTTATTGGGAAGGGCGAGTCGCCTCGCTCATTGACCCTAACGGACTCGACTGTGTAGTTTCGCCAGACATACTTACAGACCGTGTTACCGTTTTTGTCCTTCAATGTCAGCACTGGCTCCTCCGGCTCCTTAACCGCGTCCGGATCCTCAGGCGCCGGCGGCACATCTCCAATTTGTACCGGCGGACCGCCCATAAACTCCACGAAGCTTTCACTGTCATAGAACTTATGATCCCGGACAAATATCTCCGGATTATCCCTAAAATACCCGTGGGCGACAGCCGTCACCGCGATGATGCCCGCAAGCACGATAGCCAGGATCCTTCTGAGCTTAAAATTGTGCCGGTAAACGTCCATTCCCCTGTCGTCGAGGAAGTATACTCCCCTTTTTATCATGGACCTCATAACGAGCTCACAAGCGATGCCGTAGAACGCGAGCACCCCGGCGGCTAAAATAAGCCCCATCCTGAAAAGAGGCTCAGCTTTGATCCCCGCGTAAGCGTCCACCAGCGCCATGGGCCATGTGAAGGCCAAAAGCCCCACGGCAAGGCCGAAAACAAGGGCCGCCAAACGGATAACACGGTTTTTAAAGCCCTCCCTCCCCTGAACCTCCTCAACGCTCAGAAGTGCCCGGTTCACGAAGATCCCCTGGCAAAATACCCCGGCTAAATAGAACGTCATCCCAAGGAAAAAGCCAAGCTTCGACCGCAAAAAGGCGAAATTGCATATGAACGCGGTGATTAGCCCCACACACATTACGCCCGCGGATATGGCGGAGCGTATCTCATACGATGACATTGCCCTGCGCATAAGGTATTTTCTCTGCTGTTCCCCCTTGGCGCTGGGCTCCTCCCTCTCCTCCGCGCTCCGGCGCTCGCCCCGCAGGAGCTCATCGCAGGTCACGCCGAATATCTCCGCGATTGCCGGGATCAGTGAAATATCCGGCGCCCCGTCGTCCCGCTCCCAGCGGCTCACCGTCTTGTCTGACACATTTAGCCTGTCGGCAAGCTCCCTCTGGGTCATGCCGTTTGCCCGTCTCAAGGCGGCGATGAAGGCCCCTATCGTTTTCTTTTCCATTGAAAACCATCCTCCTTCCGGGACCTTGTCCCGTTGATGGCTTGATTCTACTGTCACGTCGGAGAGAATTACACCCATGAGACACAGAATGTCTCTCGTAATCCGAGAATTTTGACCTTTTTGCTTATTCCGCCCGCCAGAAGTGGACGCTGTACGGCGCAAGCTCGCTGCCTCCGCCAAAATCGTGTGTCTCACCGCTTATAAGGTCCACGCCCCTGCCGGCCCTCGCGTCAAAGTGTGCCCACTGGGTCTCCGGGGAGGCGTTGACCGCCACGATCACCCGCTCACCGTCGCGCTCCCGCTCAAAAACGAGGTACTTATTTTGTATCTGAAGGTTCCTGTAAGCGCCGTATTTCAGTGCCACGCTTGACCTCCTGGCCGCGGCGAGCCTCGATATAAACTCCGTAAGGCCGTTGCTCTCGGGCAGCTCTATGGAGGGTCTCAGGGCCTGATCCCCATCCGATTTGCGCCCCTCTATCCCCCACTCGCTTCCGTAATAGACGCATGGCACCCCTGGCATACCGAATAGCAGTCCCCAGGCGGCGTTTAGCTGATTTTTATCCCTGAGCTTGCTTGCTATCCTCTCCACGTCGTGATTATCAAGGAAGCTCAGCATATGCCTTCCCTTATATAGCGTCCACTGCTCCGGCCCGAACTGCCTGGACAGTGAGTGGCCGATCTCAAATAGGTTCATGTCGTTGAGGCTCGACCAAAGGCCCTTGTAGCACTCGTAATTCGTCACCGAGTGGCACATATCATCGCCCATCCATCGGTTATAATCCCCGTGGAGCGTCTCCCCCATGAGCACAAAGTCAGGCTTCAAGCCGTTTGCAAAGCCCCGAAGCCGCCTCAAATACTCCTGTGGCAGACAGTAGGCCACGTCAAGGCGCAGTCCGTCAATGTCAAACCGCTCCACCCATGAGCGTATGGCGGCGAACTGGTGCTCCACCACCGCGTCGTTCCATATATTGAGCTCCACCAGCTCCTCGTGGCCCTCCCAGCTCTTGTACCAAAAGCCGTCGTTGTAGCCCGTGTTCCCGCCGAAGTCCACGTGGAACCAGTCCTTGTACTGACTGTCCCACTTGCGCTCCCGCACGTCCTGAAATGCCCAGAACCCCCGGCCCACGTGGTTGAGGACCGCGTCCAGCATCACCCGTATGCCGTTGTCGTGCAGGGCGTCGCAGACCCTCTTGAAATCCTCCTCCGTGCCAAGCCGCGGGTCTATCTTAAAATAATCCTTAGTGTCATACCCGTGCCAGTCGCTGTCAAATACGGGGTTAAAGAGCACCGTATCACAGCCCAGGGCCTTTATGTGCTCCACCCAGTCAAGGACCCGAAGTATCCGGCTCCCCTCCCCCTCCATAGCGCCGCACATGCCAAGAGGATATATCTGATAAACTGTCGCCTCGTCAAACCACATATGTAACTCCTTTGCCATAAAAATTTCACTCGGCTATTATACACAAAAGATAGAGAAATGTCAAAACTCGAATTTCCGGGGCGTTTGTATTGACATTGCACATATTATTGGGTATAATATGCGTGAAGGGGGTGATAAAATGTCAAGCGTAAATATGTCCATCCGCACCGACTCCGAGCTCAAGGCCCAGGCCGAGGAAATCCTTTCCAAATTGGGCATGACCATGAACGGAGCCATAAACATGTTCTTAAATCAGATAGTCCGTGACCGCGCCGTCCCTCTCTCCCTGTCCCTGAGCTCCGAAAAATCCCTGTACGCGGACCTTATGCGCCGCCGTATAGCCAGAGCCAACGGAGCGAAATATATTCCCAATGATGAGCTCATAGCCAGACTTCAGCAGATTCTGGATGAGGATAATGAGGAGGTAGACGACGTTGCCCAGATATAAGCTCATTGTCTCGGAGGACCTCGGAAGTCAGCTTGAGGAGCATCTTGCCTTCATAAAAAGGGTAAGCTTCCCGGCGGCCAGGAGGTTCCTTCGCGAATACATCTCCACCACCAAAGAAATTGTCGAAAATCCCTACATGTTCCCCATCTGTGACGACCCTATCCTCCCCGAGGGCGTCTACCGCAGGGCGCTTTTCGGGAAGTGGTATAAAATCTACTACTACATAGAGGACACCACCGTCTACATTGACGCCGTAGTCGACGGCCGCAGGAACAGTTGATAAACCTCACAAAACGCGAAAACCCTCCCGGTTCAAACCGGGAGGGTTCGTATTTTGGAAGTTTACTCGTCCTCAGCGGCGGACTTGGCTTCCTCCATGACCTTCTGCTGGACATTCAGCGGAGCCTCGTCGTAGCGGACGAACTCGAAGGTGAAGGACCCGCGGCCCTGGGTCATACTGCGCAGGTCGATAGCGTAGGAGCCCATCTCGGCCATGGGGACCTCGGCCTCCACCACCTGCATACCGTTCTCCACGCTCATGCCCATGGGGCTACCACGGCGCTTCGAGAGGTCGGACATTATATCGCCCATGTTGGCATCGGGGATGGTGACCTTCAGAAGTCCGATAGGCTCCAAAAGGGCGGGGCTTGCGTTGACGAGCTCCTTGAAGGCCAGATTCGCGGCGGTCTTAAAGGCCATTTCGGAGGAGTCAACGGGGTGATAGGAGCCATCGTAAAGGGTGGCCTTCAGATAGACCATGGGGTACCCGGCCAGAACGCCGCGGCCCACTGACTCCCTCAGGCCCTTCTCGACGGCGGGGAAGAAGTTCTTCGGCACGGAGCCGCCGAACACCTCCTCGGCGAAGATCAGGTCCTCGCTCTCGTCCTGGGGCTCGAAGCGGATCCACACGTCGCCGAACTGGCCGTGACCGCCGGACTGCTTCTTGTGGCGGCCGTGGGCCTCGATCTTTTTGCGTATCTTCTCACGGTAGGGGACCTTCGCCGGGATAAGCTCCACCTCAACGCCGAACTTGTTCTTCAGCTTTGAGCAGAGCACGTCAAGCTGCATGTCGCCGGCGCCGGATATGACCATCTGGCGGGTCTCGGCGTTGTTCTGGACGGTGAAAGTCACGTCCTCCTCGCGCAGTCTCGTAAGGCCCTGAGCCACCTTGTCCTCCTGGCCCTTGGTCTTGGGACGGATGGCCATGGAGTAGCAGGGGGCCGGGAAGTCGATGCCGGGAATGGCCTCGACAGCCTTGGGATCGCACAGGGTGTCGCCGGTCTTGGTGTCGGAAAGCTTTGAAACGGCGCCGATGTCGCCGCAGGCAAGCTCCGGGACCTCGATGTTCTGCTTGCCGCGCATGGTGTATATATGTCCCAGCTTCTCCTGAGCGCCACTGCGGGCGTTGGTGAGGGTCATGTCCGCGCTGACCTTGCCGGATACGACCTTAAAGAGGCTGAACTTGCCGAACTGGTCGGAAATAGTCTTGTAAACTATGAGCTTGGTGGGGCCGGATACGTTGACGGGCTCGCCGTTCTCATGGGGCGCGGGGAACAGGTTGATGACGCTGTCCATGAACACCTCGGTGCCCATGCCTGTGGCGGCACTGCCGAAGAACACGGGGCAGATCTCACCGGCGGCGATGCCGGTACCGAGGGCGTCGTAGACCTCCTGCTCCGAGAGGTCGCCCTCCTCGAAGTACTTCTCCATCAGCTCCTCGCTGGTGCCGGCGGCGTTCTCAACGAGCTCGGAGTAGTGCTCCTCCACCTTTCCGGCGATGTCACCGGGCATGGGGACCTCCTGGCGCTTGCCGGATACGAACTTGTAGGCCTTCTTCTTCAGCACGTCCACAAGGCCCACGACCTTCTCGCCCTCCATGATGGGCTCCATAAGGGCGCAGACGGAGGACCCGAAGGTGTTGCGAAGGGTGTCAAAGGCCTTCTCGAAGTTGGCGTGCTCCTCGTCCACCTTGGAGATGTAGATTGCCCTGGGAAGGCTCCTGTCATTCACGTATTTCCATGCCTTCTCGGCGCCGACATTCATCTGGTCCTTGGCGGAAACGCATATGACCGCGGTATCCGCCACACGCAGGGCCTCAAATACCTCGCCCACAAAGTCGAAGTAGCCCGGGGTGTCGATGATGTTTATCTTGTTTCCCTTGAACTCCGCGAACATGGTGGTGGCGGAGATACTGGTCTGACGTTTGATCTCCTCGGCGTCATAGTCGGAAACGGTATTCCCGGCGCCGACGGTGCCCTGACGGGAGGTAGCGCCGGAGACGAAAAGCATACTCTCGGCTAAAGTGGTCTTGCCGCTCCCGCCGTGGCCAAGGAGCGCGATGTTGCGGATTTTTTCAACAGCGTAGCCCATAAGTTTCAAGATCCTCTCGTAATTTTGTTGAGTCTGTGGAAAAAAAGACCCGTACTAAAGGTACATTATACTACAACATGACGGCAAACACAATATATTTTTGCCGTTTTTTTGGGGATTTTTTATCATTTCCTCCCCCGATCACTTCATCCTCCTGCGGGTTCCTTGCGATATTATGTAAACCGCCAGGGCTATAACGCCCATGAAGAGGAATATGTTCACCGCCGTGGCCGAGGCAAAAGCTCCGGTCCAGCACAGGAAGAACATGATGATGCCGCCTATGGCCGTACCGGCCACCGTGAGCCAGGTGTTCAGCTCCGTGATGAGCTTCAGCAGCCTTCCCCTTGTGATGACCTCGGCGAAGGGCGCCAGTCCCCCGCGGCACAGCACCGCGGAAACGCCGTTCTCAGGTGAGATCACGTTCTGGCTCAGGTCATATGTGGTCTCGATGGGCAGGTACTCCACCCCGTCCATGCTGACCTTGAACTTCTGCTTTACGGTGTTGGGCGTGACGTTGAAGTCCCGGACCGCCATCAGCAGATTCGTCTTTGTGTTGAGCAGTGCCACGAGGGCCGACTGCACCGAGTTGGATGGGATATAATTCAGCGAGAACACCCCGGCCAGCTCGTCGTTTATGTCGGTGAACACACTGCTGCTTGTATTCACGCTGTCGGGTACCCGAATGCCCATCAGGTTCATAAACGCCCCGGTGCCCACCAGCACCCTCTCCCCGTCCACGAGCGCCCCGATGCCTCCTCCGTCGTAGCAGGAGAAGTCGTCCGTCCTGCGGCGCGTGAGGCCCTGGGACTTTAGTAGCTCCTCAAACACCCGCCTGAGGCCGGAGTCCGAGGCGATAATGAGGGACGCGGTGTCCACTATTACCTTCTGCTGGTTCACTCCCTCGAATATCTTAAGGCCGCTCAGCGTCACGGAGCCCGTGGGGAAAATGTCCTGATCGGTTATTAGCGCCCCGTCGGTGTAATATATCTCCCTTGCGCCGATGAATCCGGCCAGTGCCCCGCCGGCCTTCTTCAGGTTGGACGCGGCGTATCTGAACGGCAGGGCGAAGAGGAATGTGGCGGAAAACGACGCCGCCACGGCGGTCATTATGGAGAAGCTGTGGGCAAAATATCCCGCCTTGCCCTGGCGTATACACGCCAGCGACGCCAGCACAAAGGCTACGATAAGCATGAGCGGCGTGAGCCTGTCGTATATCTTCTCGCCCTTGTCCCGGCCGGTGAGCTTTGTATAGAAGCCCTGGTCAGCGCCGGTCACCTTCTTCAGGATATGGCGGGCCTCCATGCTCTCAAAATCCGCCGTGACACCGTAGGTCGTGGACGACGCCCGGGATGCCCTTAATGAGTCGCACATGGCCATATAGAAGGATTTCCTCGCCGCCAGCGCCCCCAACAGCGACACGGACGACACCAGCGCCATGGGCATACCCAGGCCCCGTCCGCCGCCTGTCAGCATGGTAAAGCCGTCAAGGATACTCATAACGCATGATACGAACACCAGCGACTCCGCTCCGGCGGAGAAGGTCAGTATGTCCTCCAGCCCGCGTATCATAACGTCCAGCCCCAACCCGACGGCCACGAGCTCCATTATAAGAAGTGTCGCCACGGAGGCCCTGTGGTTATCACCGATGCCGAAAAGCCCCGGCGTACCGCGTATCCCGGCAAGGCTGACGAAAAACATGGCTATACAGATGACCGCAAGGCCCAATATCCTGAACCTGAGTGACGGTACTCTGGCCGCGTATTTGGCCGACTCCCGCTTGAAATCCGGGTCTGACTCGTTGACATAGAAGTCCTCGTCGTCTATATACTCCGGCCCCTCGTCCTCCCATAGGCTCTCGTCAAAGGTGAGCTCATCGTCGTCCTCTATCTCCGCATCGTCGATCTCGTCCTCCGACTCCCGGTCACGGCGGCGGAAAAGTCCGAATATGCCCCGTCTGCGGCGGCCCTCGTCCTCCTCCATCAGCTCCTCGCCCAGGTCCTCGGTCCTGCTGACCTCCTCCCGGAGCTCCGAGGTATCCGGTGCGGAATACTCCGGCTCACTGTCCCCGGCGGAGGGCCCGTCGTCAATGGAATTTAAAAATTCCTCCATCCGGCGATCCCAGCGTTCCTCCTCCGGCTCCTCAAAGACAGACAGGTCTATGTCCGGCTTCGTCTCATAGGCCGGCTTCTCGTCGTGGAGCTTCACAACGAACCGCTCCGTCCTGAGCTCCGGCTCCGGGGCCTCAGCCTTCTCCGGCTCATCCTCACGGCGCTTTGACCTTCCGCGGCGGAAAAGCCCGCGCTTCACCGGCTCCTCCGGCTCCGGCTCAGGCTCACGGGCCACCGGCGCGAACTGCCTTGTGGCCTCGAGCTCCGGCTTGGCCGTCTCGAGCACTTCGGGCGGCTCAGGCCGTGTCGAAGTTACATCCTGGCCCTGGCGCGGCGGCCTTCCGGGGATCTCGGCAGACGCTTCCGATGCCCGGGGACCCGTCGTCCCGTCCGCGCCGCCGTGGAACTCGGCGAGGATGGAGTCCAGGTCGAAGCTCTCATCCGTCTCGTAGTCCCCCGAGAGCTCCAGGTCGTCAAAAATGTATTTATCTTTAGCCATAGCATCTCCCTTCTCCCCGCGGGGTGACCGGCGGGGCCTCGGTAGTATCAGTGGTTTTGCTGTTTTTTCGTTCTCTGCCTCATGGCCTCATAGAGCACAATGGCGGCGCTGGCGGAGGCGTTCAGGGACGAGATCCGTCCCGCCATCGGTATCGACACACCGAAATCGCAATTTTCGGTGACTATCCTCCTCATCCCCTCGCCCTCGGAACCGATGACCAGGGCCATCGGCCCCGTCAGGTCCGTGGACCACAGGTCGTTCTCCCCGTCCGCGGCCGTGCCGTAAATCCACACGCCGGCGTCCTTCAGCTCCCGGATGGCGGAGGCCAAATTCGCGACTCTCGCCACGCGCATATACTCCACCGCCCCGGCCGAGGTTTTCGCCACCACGGCATTTAAGCTCGCGCTGCGGCGCTTCGGGATCACCACCCCGTGGGCCCCGACGCACTCCGCCGTGCGGATTATGGCCCCCAGGTTGTGGTCGTCCGATACCTCGTCGCATATGACTATCAGCGGCGGCTCTCCCCTCTCCCGGGCGTAAGCCAGTATATCCTCAACGGAGCAATACTCCTTCACCGCGGCCCTGGCGATTATCCCCTGGTGGGCCCCGGTGGCGCTCATCTGGTCGAGCTTCCGCCTGTCCGTCTCCACCACCACGGCCCCGGCGTCCCGGGCCTGGGCGGCAAGCCGTCTGAGCCCCGCGTCCGTGTCGCCCGATGCCACAAAAACCTTATTGAGGGTCCTTCCGGCCCTCAGGGCCTCGGTCACCGCGTTGCGGCCCTCGATAACGCTCTCGTCGGTCTCGGTCTCCCTGTTGTCCTCCCGGGTGTCCTGACGCCTTTTGTAGTCCCTGTACGGCCTTCTTCTGTCCTCCATCACATGCGCTCCTTCAGCGCGTCCACCATGTCAAGCCTCTCCCAGGGCAGATCCACGTCTGTCCTTCCGAAGTGGCCGTAGGCCGCTGTATTCAGATAGATTGGTGCCAGCAGTCCCAGCTTCTCGATTATCCTTGCCGGACGCATATCAAAAAGCTCCTGAACGAGCTTCGCCAGCCTCTCGTCCTCCATGACCCCGGTGCCCATGGTGTCGATGTGTACGCTCACGGGCCTTGCCACGCCGATGGCGTAGGCTATCTCTATCTGGCACCTGCGGGCAAGTCCCGCGCCCACGATGTTCTTGGCGATATACCGGGCCATATACGCCCCGGACCTGTCGACCTTGCTGGGGTCCTTACCGGAGAAGCACCCGCCCCCGTGACCGCCTACACCGCCATAGGTGTCGACGATTATCTTCCTGCCCGTAAGGCCCGAGTCGCCCACCGGGCCGCCCACCACAAATCTGCCGGTGGGGTTCACAAAAAGCTTCGTGTCGCGCGTTATGAATTTCCCGGGTATGACCGGCTTTATGACCGTCTCGACTATGGCCTCCCGGAGCCTCTCTATGGATATGTCAGGCGAGTGCTGTGAGGACACCACGATGGCCGGGCAGCTCTCCACATGGCCCCCGTCGTCATATCTGACCGTGACCTGTGTCTTGCCGTCGGGCCGCAAAAAGTCAAGCTCCCCGCTCTTTCTGACCTGTGCAAGCCTCCTTGACAGCTTATGCGCCATTGATATGGGCGCCGGCATCAGCTCCGGCGTCTCGTCGCAGGCGTAGCCAAACATCATACCCTGGTCGCCCGCCCCCTCGTCGCTGGCGTCGTCGTAGGCGGAATTTACGCCCATGGCGATGTCCGGGGACTGCTCATCTATGCTCGTGAGCACCGCGCAGGAGTTACCGTCAAAGCCGTACTCAGGCTTATCATAGCCGATGTCCTTTATGGTCTTTCTGGCGATGGCCGGTATATCCGCGTAGCACTCGGTGGTTATCTCCCCCATCACCAGGACCATCCCCGTGGTGCAAATCGTCTCGCAGGCCACTCTCGCCCGCTTGTCCTGGGAGATTATAAAGTCAAGGACCGCGTCGGAGATCTGATCGCAGATCTTATCCGGATGTCCCTCCGTCACCGATTCTGATGTGAATATTCTGCTCGACATAGCTGTCCTCCGTGCGTAAAAACATATGGTTATGGCAATATACATTATATTGTAGCACACATTTCCGAAAAAGGCCACATATATTTGAAACTTTTTGTAATAATTTATTCTTTTTTCGCCATTTCAGCAAAAAACCTCCCGCAATACCGGCCAACGCCCCTTTATTAATAAAATGTTTGCCGTTATATTATAGACTTTTTCCCTCAAACAGGCTATAATATCCAATTAGAGGTGATAGCTTTGAAGTCTCTCGACAGAGCCATAACACGTTTTTGTCACAAGCACCCCAACTTCGGCATCAGGAACCTGATGCTGTATCTGGTGGCGGCCAGCGGCATATTCTACGTCTTTTACATGATGGACAGCACCGGGACGCTCATGTCCTACATCTATTTTGACCCCAATATGATACTTCACGGCCAGCTGTGGCGGCTTGTGACCTTTCTGCTCATGCCCATCGACGGTAACATACTCTTTGAGGCCGTCGCCCTCTACTTCTACTATTTCATCGGCTCCAGCCTTGAGCACCAGTGGGGCAAGGCCCGTTTCACCATCTACTATCTCTCCGGCGTCCTGTTCAATATCATCTTCGGCTTTATCCTCTATTTCGTTGTCCGCCCCTCAGTCGGGGCCATGGCCGGGCCCATGCTCGGCGGCAGCATGAACGCCTCTTATCTCAACCTCAGCATGTTCTTCGCCTTCGCCTCCATCTGGCCTGACGCCCGGGTCCTGCTCTTTTTCTTCATCCCCATCAAGATGAAGTGGCTCGCCCTGGTGGACGCGGCCTTCTTCATCTTCTCCATACTCAGAAACATGTCCATATTCCCCCTGAACCTCCTGCCGCTGGTGGCCATACTCAACTTCTTCGTATTCTGTGGGGCGGAGCTCTTCTCCCACTTCCGCCGTGACCGGGCGGTATACAAGCGCCGCGCCCAGTGGGACAGGGCCGTGAACGAGGCAAAGCGGGAGGAGCAGTCCCAGCCCTACCGCCACAAGTGCTCCGTATGCGGCAGGACCGACGTCACCAACCCCGAGCTCGAATTTCGCTACTGCTCCAAGTGCCAGGGCTACCACTGCTTCTGCCAGGACCACATAAACTCCCACGTGCACTTCACCGAGTAATAACAAACCCACCCCTTCCCCGCCGCGCGCAAAACGCGGCGTAGCCGCAACCTTTTTCGCCTTCCCCGCCCGGGCGGGGAAGGGCAGGGATGAGGTGGGATCCGCGGCGCCAGCCGCAACAATATTCCCCCGTCCCCGCCGCGCGGTCAGCCCCTCCTCTCTGAGGAGGGGGCAGGGGGAGGAGTCTGGTTGTAGACTCCCCTCAGAGAGGTGAGTCTTTTCGCCTGAGGGCGTGGACAAAGGAAGGGCGGGTTTCAACCCCGCCCTTCCCGCTTTGTATGGCTTTATCTTAATGCCATTGGGCATCTGCCCTCCCGTTTTTGCTCCCTATCTCAAGCTCTCCTCACCGTCACATCCGGCATGTCGGCCTCGATGAATTTCACGCTCCTAAGGCCGAACTCGGCTTTTAGTGCCTCTACATTCCCGCGTTTCTGCCCTGTGGCGGCGGAAACGCGGCCCTTTTTCACGGTGAACACCACGTCGGCTCCCCGGTCATCCCCGTTAAGGAGCCGGCGTTCCCTTTTTAAAAAGCGCCTTGCCAGCACAAGCTCCCCCAGGGCCGGGTGGTATGCGCCGGCCACGGCGTCACCGGCTGAAAGGTCGTCGGTGGGATTGAGTCCGAACCGGACCACTGCAATGTGGGCCTCGTCAAACATGTCGGTCAGTATGGCTCCCCACTCCACGGCCTCTTCCACGGTGTGCTGGCGGTAAGCGCCGCTCAGCCACATATCATATAACGGCGTGTCCCTTATTATCACCGTCGGGTATATCCTCACGCCGTCCGGCCGCATTTTTACGAATTTCCCGGCGGTGGCCACGCTCTTTTCCAGAGTGTCCCCCGGAAGGCCGGTCATCATCTGGAGTATCAGCTCAAATCCCCGGTCCTTCACCATTGCCGCCGCGATCTGGGCATCGCGGGCCGAATGGCCCCGCTCGGACAGGCGAAGCACCTCCTCGTCCATGGACTGTACTCCCAGCTCCACTGTCCTGACGCCGTATCTCTCCAGCCTGTCAAGGGTCTCCTCGTCTATGGCGTCCGGCCGCGTGGACAGGCGTATGTCCCTTATCCTCCCTGAGCGCAAAAAAGGCAACGCCGCGCCCAGCAGCTCCTCCTGCTCCCTGGCCGGTATTGCCGTAAAGCTCCCGCCGTAAAAGGCGAGCGTAGCCGTCTCATTGTCGCCAAGCCTCTCAAGGCCCGCTGTAACGGCCCTCTCCACATCCCCGGCTCCGGCCGGCGACTGCTCGCCGGATATGCGCCGCTGGTTGCAGAACACGCACATATGCGGGCACCCGAGATGCGGCACAAAGACCGGGATTATCCTGCGGCGGGGGGTCACTTCAGCGCCTCCAGCGCCGCGGCGGCGGCGTGTTGCTCGGCGTCCTTCTTGCTCCGGCCCTCGCCCCGGGATACGCTCTCGCCGTTGAGCGTCACCTCAACGGTGAAGGTTTTCATGTGATCCGGACCTGACTCGCCCACATGGCGGTACTCCAGGATCCGGCCGCTCTTTTGCTGTACGAGCTCCTGAAGCTCGGACTTGTAATCCCGCTCCGGGTGGGAGTTCCCCGCCTCGAATACGTCGATAATAAATCTGCGCACGAACCTCTCCGCGGCCTCCAGACCGCCGTCTAAGTATATGGCGGCTATGACCGCCTCCACCGCGTCGGCGTTTATGGATGGCCTTGAGCGGCCTCCGTTCACGTCCTCGCCGTGGCCTAAAAGCAGGTATCTGCCAAGGCCAATGGCCCGGGACACGTCGTTTAGTCCCCGCTCGCACACGAGCTCCGCCCGGAGCCGCGTCATGCGCCCCTCCGGCAGGTCCGGGAATTTCTCGTAGAGGTACCCCGCCACGATAAAGCCCACCACCGCGTCGCCCAAAAACTCCAGCCGCTCGTTGCACACGCTGGCCGTGCCGCGGTTCTCGTTGAAGTATGAGCTGTGCGTCAGGGCGTTCGTCAGAAGCTCCGGGTTTTTAAAGCGGTAGCCTATCCGCTCTTCGATCTCTCTCATATACGCGCTCCTTTACTGGGCCGCATCCACCTTCATGTACTCTATGTTGTCCTCGATGCTCCTCGCAACGCCGCTCTCCACCGCGTTCATCGCCTGGCGTATGGCCGAGCGTATGGCGTAGGCGTCAGAGGAACCGTGGGCCTTTATGACTGGCTTCTGGATACCTAAAAGCGCCGTGCCGCCAACCTCGTCGGAGCTCACCATCCGCTTCAGGCCCATCAGGTCCTTCTTCAGGATAAGGGCCGCGACCTTGGACATGGCGTTCTTTTTCAGCATCCCCTTGAGCTCTCTCATAAAGAATATCCCCAT
This sequence comes from uncultured Oscillospiraceae bacterium, assembly GCA_947631395.1. GTDB lineage: Bacteria > Bacillota > Clostridia > Oscillospirales > Oscillospiraceae > RUG626. Next base: position 75,861 of record CANRLF010000004.1, on the reverse strand, counting down.
GCCCTCGATGGATTTCAAAAGCACGTTTCCGGTAAATCCGTCGGACACCAGCACGTCACAGGTGCCGTTCAGCACGTCCCTGGCCTCCACATTGCCGATGAAGTTCAGCCTTCCCTCTTCCCCGGCCTTTTTGAGGAGCTTGTACGTCTCCTTATATAGCTCGTTGCCCTTGGTCTCCTCCGTGCCGATGTTTAGAAGTCCCACCTTCGGGTCCTCCACGTTCTTGACGGACTTGGCGAAATAGTAGCCCATAAAGGCAAACTGAAGGAGATATTCCGGTGTGCACTCGGCGTTGGCCCCAACGTCCACCAGAACCGTGCCGCCGTTAGACGGCGTTGGCGCGACAGGCGCCAGAGCCGCCCGGCGAACGCCCTTTATGCGCTTTACCACAAGTGTAGCGCCGGATAGCAATGCCCCGGTGGAACCGGCGGATACCATGGCGTCGGCCTTGCCGTCATGCAGTAGCTTCAGCCCCACGGTCATGGAGGAATCGGCCTTTACCTTCGTCACGGTGGCGGGGTCATCCTCCATCTCCACGACCTCGGTGGCGTTGGCTATCTCCACATTGCCCGGAAGGTCCCCCTCCCCCAGCTCCTCAAGGGATCGCAGTATGTCCTCGCCCCGGCCCACCAGAGTTATGTCAACCTCAAACTCCTTTGCGGCCATGAGCGCGCCCTTGACGATCTCCAACGGGGCGTTGTCCCCTCCCATTGCGTCTACGATAATTTTCATATTCGGTCCCTCTTTCTCTTGGCATTTGTGCTTTATCAGGGGATCAGTCAGGCCGACGGTCAGTCAGGCCGACGGTCAGTCAGCCCGCGCGCCGCTCCTCAACGCGTCTATGATCTCCAGACTGCGCTGGGATATGGCGGCGTTTTTGTTGCGCTTGCCGCGGACCTTGTAGCCCAGCGGCGCTATGATGCCGAAATTTATGTTCATCGGCTGAAAATCCCCGACACTGCCGCCGGATACATACATCGCCAGTGCTCCGATGGCCGTCTCCCGGGGGAAATCCACAGGCGCCTCCCCATGAAGCTCCCGCGCCGTCTCTATGCCCGCCAGCATACCGGAGGCGGCGGACTCGATGTAGCCCTCCACTCCCGTCATCTGGCCGGCAAATGATATTCTCGGCTCGGCCTTCAGCCGGTAGTACCGGTCAAGGAGCGCCGGTGAGTTCAGATAAGTATTCCGGTGCATTACCCCATAGCGTACAAACTCCGCGTTTTTAAGGGCCGGTATCATGGAAAATACCCGCCGTTGCTCGGGGAATTTAAGGTGGGTCTGAAATCCCACCATGTTATATAACGTACCCTCGGCGTTGTCCATCCGAAGCTGTACCACGGCGTAGGGCTCCCGGCCCGTTTTCGGGTCCCTGAGCCCCACTGGCTTCAGCGGCCCGTAGCGAAGCGTGTCAACGCCGCGTCTTGCCATGACCTCCACCGGCATACACCCCTCGAAAACTCCCGAATCCTCAAATCCGTGAAGCTCCGCCTGTTGCGCCTCGCAAAGCTCATTTACAAAGGCGATGTACTCGTCCCTCTCCATGGGGCAGTTTACATAATCCGCCGTGCCCTTGTCATACCGTGAGGCGAACCAGGCGCTTGTCATATCAACGCTCTCCAGCGTCACGATGGGCGCCACCGCGTCGAAAAAGTGAAGGTCCGTGCCCGGGCAAAGCCCCTCGATCTCCTCCGCCATTGCCCCCTCGGTCAGGGGCCCTGTGGCGATTATCACGCGTCCCTCCGGTATTTTCGTGACCTCGCCCTCCATAACTTCTATGTTCGGGTGGCCCTTTATCCTCTCGGTGACGGCATTTGAAAAGCCCTCTCTGTCCACGGCCAGGGCCCCTCCGGCGGGTACCCGGTGCTCATCGGCGCAGGCCATGATAACGGAGCCCAGGCGGCGCATCTCCTCCTTCAAAAGCCCCACGGCGTTTGAAAGCTCGTCGGACCTTAAGGAGTTTGAGCACACAAGCTCGGCAAAGCTGTCCGACACATGCGCCGGGGACCGCTTTTCCGGCTTCATCTCGCAAAGCGTCACCTTGACTCCCCGCTCCGCCAGCTGCCAGGCGGCCTCACACCCGGCGAGTCCCGCCCCGATGACCGTAGCCTCCATCAGCTCTCTCCCCCGGTCTTACGCGCGGCGGGCTTTTTCGCGGCAGGCTTTTTGGCCGCCGGTTTTTTGGAGGCCGGCTTTTTTGCCTTGCCGGAAGCGCCTGTTTTTTCAGCCGCCTTGTCCCCGGTGTCCTCTGTCTTGCGCTTATATCCCCTCTTGTCCTCGGGGACGAAGCGTGAGCACTTCTCGTTTATGCAGAAGGCCTTATTAAATCCCCTGCCGTTTTTCTTGAACATGGTGTGGCCGCACTCGGGGCAGTTGTCCTTTGTGGGCACGTCCCAGGTCATAAATCCGCACTCCCGCTTTTCACAGGCGTAGTAGGTATATCCGTTCTTGCTCGTTTTCTTCAGGATGCGCGAGCCGCATTTCGGGCATTTACCGGGCATCTCGATAACGAGCGGCTTTGTGAAGGTACATTCCGGATACCCGGGGCAGGCCAGGAAACGCCCGTACCGGCCGCTCTTCACCACGAGCTTCCTGCCGCACAGGTCGCATACCTCGTCGGTCTCCTCATCAGGCACCTTGATATGTGTGCCCTCAAGGTCCCTCTCGGCCTCCTGAAGGGCCTCGGCAAAGCCGCCGTAGAACTCCGACAGCACCTGCTTCCAGGGTCTCTCGCCCTTCTCGACGCTGTCCAGCGTCTCCTCCATCCCGGCGGTAAAGCCCGGGGATACGATGTCCGCGAAGCGTTCCTTCATAAGCCTCGTGACCACCTCCCCCAGTGGCGTGGGCTTCAGGCTCTTGCCCTCCTTCACCACGTACTCCCTGTCAAGTATGGTGGATATTGTTGGTGCGTAGGTGGAGGGTCGGCCTATGCCCGTCTCCTCCATCTCCCTTATAAGGCTCGCCTCGGTGTACCTTGTGGGCGGCTGAGTGAATTTCTGCTCCTTGATAAGCTCAACGAGCTTAACGCTCTCCCCCTCCGCCATCACTGGAAGCGCCGTCTGGCGCTCGCTGGACTCCTCGTCACGGCCCTCCTCATACACGGCGGTGAAGCCCGGGAATTTTACGGCCTGATAGGACGCGCGGAAGGTGTGCCCCGCGGCGTCTATGTCCAGTGAAACGCTGTCGTATACGGCCTGGGCCATTTGGCTTGCGATGAACCGGTTCCATATTAGCCTGTACAGCTTGTACTGCTCCATCGGCAGTGACGTCCGGACCCTCTCCGGAGTGAGCTCAGGGACGGAGGGCCTTATGGCCTCGTGAGCGTCCTGAGCGGAATTTTTGTTTTTGAAGCGCCTCGCGCCGTCGTAATATTCAGCGCCGAACCTGGCTTTTATCAGCCCTCCGGCGGCGGCGATGGCCTCCTCGGACAGGCGCAGTGAGTCGGTACGCATGTAGGTTATAAGTCCCACGGTGCCCTCGCCCTCGATGTCCACGCCCTCATACAGCTGTTGGGCCACGGCCATTGTGCGCTTCGGCGTCATCCCCAGCTTCCTGCTGGCCTCCTGCTGTAAGCTGGAGGTGATGAACGGCGGCGCCGGAGATCGCTTCACGTCCTTGCGCTTAACTGACGCCACGGTAAAGTCTGCGCCCTTCACGGCGGCCTCCACGGCCTTCACGTCGTCCTCGGTCCTGAGCTCCGCCTTCTTCCCCTGTGGGCCCACATATTTGGCGGTAAAGACCTCGCCGGAGCCGTGCCGCAGGCGGGCGTCCAGAGTCCAGTACTCCTCCGGTACGAAGGCCCGGATCTCCTCCTCCCTGTCCACCACCAGCCTTGTGGCCACGGACTGCACACGTCCGGCGGAGAGGCCGTACTTGATCTTCGTCCAGAGCAGCGGCGAGAGCTTATAGCCCACGATGCGGTCAAGTATCCTCCTCGCCTGCTGGGCGTCCACCAGGTCCTGATCTATTGGCCGCGGGTGCTTGATACTCTCGTTCACGACCCTCTTCGTTATCTCGTTGAAGGTCACCCTGTACACCTCGTCGTCGGGGATGTGCAAAAGCTCCTTCAGGTGCCAGCTTATCGCCTCGCCCTCACGGTCCGGGTCGGTGGCCAAGTACACGCGGTTTGAGGCCCTGGCGGCCTTTTCGAGCTCCCGTATGGTGTCCTCACGGCCCTTCACGGGCTGGTAATCGGGGACAAAGCCCGCGTCGATGTCCACGCCCATTGTGGACTTGGGCAGATCGCGCAGATGTCCCATTGAGGCCGTGACCTTATAGTCCGGCCCAAGATATTTTCCGATAGTCTTGGCCTTCGCGGGGGACTCGACTATCACCAGATTGCTTGCCTTCGCCATTTCAAAACCTATCCTTCTTAAAACATTCAGACGTCCTTGAACTTATAGTGGGCCACGAAATACTTCCCGGGCTCCTGAGTCACACAGCCGGTGATCTCCAGCATCGTCAGGGCCGACATCACCGCCTGTGGCGGCAGGCCGCTCTTCACGGTGATCTCATCTATGTGTGTCTTGCCGTCCATAGCCGACAGCACTGTCCGCTCATCGAGGGTCAGCGTACCCGGGTCCACTATTATGTCAATATAACCCCCGGGCTCACCGTTGTCAATTGCTTTTTTTGTCGCTATACGCGGCTCCGGCGCGGGCTTGGCCGGCTTTTTGGGCCGCTGGCGGGCGGCCTCGGCCATCTCCCCCTCCACGAGCCGCTCCTCAGCGTCGGGCTCCAGCCGCCGGAGCTTCCCCTGGGCCGGCGCGCGGACCTTGTCCGGGTACAGGGCCTCATACTGGCTGACTATGTCCCAGCCGGAAAAGACCGGGTACGCGCCCTCACGCAGAAGTCCGTTGGACCCGCGGCAGGAGTCCGCGTCGATATTCCCCGGCACCACAAATACGTCCCTGCCCTGCTCCAGAGCCAGGGCGGCGGTTATCAGCGCGCCGGAGCGTTCCGGCGCCTCTATGAGCGTGACTCCCAGGCTTATGCCTGAAAGTATCCTGTTCCTGATGGGAAAATTCTTCCCCTCCGGCGGTGTCTTGGGCGGAAATTCCGTTATTATCGCGCCTGTGGCCGCCACGTCGTCGTATAGCCGCTCGTTTGATTTGGGATACACCACGTCGATGCCGTTTCCCAGTACGCCTACTACCCTTCCCCCGGCCCGCAGGGCCCCCTGGGCCGCGGCGGAATCTATGCCCCTGGCAAGGCCCGTGACGACCACCGCCCCGCACCTGGCCATCTCATAGCCGATCTTCTCGGCGGTGACGATGCCGTAGGGCGTACAGCTCCTGGTGCCGACGACCGCCACGGCGGCCTCCTCGTCAACGGTCGGGAGCTTCCCGCGTATGTATAGCACCAGCGGCGGGTCGAATATGTTCCGGAGCCTCGTGGGATAGGCCGCGTCGGCCATAGTCATTATGGTGTAGCCGCCATCCTCGCACAGGCGCAGGATCTTGCGTGACTCGGCCATATCCTTGTTTAGAAGTGGCTCGTAGCCGCCCTCCAGCACGTTTTTAAGCTCGCTCTCCCTGGCGAAATATATCTCCTCCGGCGAGCCGAAGTGGTCCAGGAGCGCCAGCTGGTCCGCCTTCGCCACTCCGCGGATATTTGAAAACCACAGCCAGTATTTAAGCTCCGCCACTTGACTCACCTCTCTTTTTAAAGTCCTCTGCCGGACATCTCCCACATGACCACCGCCGCCGCGGCCGCGGCGTTCAGGGACTCACACTCCCGGCGCATTGGTATTATCACCGTCCCGCGGCACAGGGAAAGCAGTCTGTCCGAAAGTCCGGAGCCCTCATTCCCGATGGCCACCGCCGCCGACGTAAGATCCGCTGAGCGTATGTCCACGGCATCCTCCCGGAGCGCCGCGCCGTAAAGCGGCGTCCTCTCCGCCATAGCCGCCAGATCCTCATAGCTCAGCGCCGCCACCTTCTGGCGGAAAACCGCGCCCATTGACGCCCGCACGGCCTTGGGGTTATATATGTCGGCGCAGTCGCCGACCAAAAGCACGGCGGGTACGCCAAAGGCGTTTGCCGTGCGCAGGATCGTCCCCACGTTGCCGGGATCCTGGAGATTTTCAATTATCAGCGCGCCTGCCATATCGCGGCACGGTGCGCTGTCGCCCATCGCCACCGTGAACACCACGCCCTGTGGCGTCCTCATGGGTGACACGGCCTCCATGACCTCGCGCGTCACGCAGTAGGCCCGGACGCCCTCCGGCAGGTCCCCGCGTATGCCGTCTGTGTACATGACCTCGCGTATCTCAGCGCCGTGCTTTACCGCCTCGTCAAGGAGCTTCGGACTGTCGCAGAGATACTCGCCCCTCTCTCGCCTGTAACCAGAGGAGGCGGCCAGCTTTTTAAAGTGCGCCACGCGCTCATTTTTACGGCTCGTTATGTCCATCCTTCACCCCTCAAATACGCCAAGGGCCCTCAGCGTGTCCTCGGCGCTCCCGGCGTCGGTGAAAAGCTCGCCACGGATGCCCGCGGCCCTTGCTCCGGCCACATTGCGCTCCATGTCGTCGAAAAACACCGTCTCCTCCGGCCTTATCCGAAGCTTACTGAGCAGGCGGCGGTAAATGCGTATGTCCGGCTTTGTCATCCGCGCCTCAAAGGACGTGATGCCCCCCTCAAATATGTCCCTGAGTCCCCGGGCAATGAGCTTTTCCCATACATCCCTCTGCATGTTCGTAAGGTAAAATACGTGCGTGCCCCTGTCCCGGAGCTTTCGCGCCAGTGCCACGGTGTCCTCTCTGGTGCCCATCATGTCCTCGAACCAGTGGTCCATGACGAAGCGCATCTCAGAACCGAAGCCCGCCGCGTCGGCCCTCTCAAGTATCGGCGCGTAAGCCTCCCTCCTTGTGACAAGGCCAAGGTCAAGGTCGCGCCACAGCTCGGAGCCGAAAAGCCCGTCAAGTATATACCTCCCCGCCGGCCCGTCGCCGTAGAGCTTTTTCATATACCCCTCCGGGTCATATCCGACCACCACGCCGCCGAAGTCAAAAACCACGTTGCGTATCATGTCACACGTCGCCTTTCGCTCAGGAAATGGTATATCTGTAATTATATAACATTATACATTATATTTCCCCGTCTTGCAATACAAAAACAACCACTTTCCGCCTCCCCCCAAAAGCGGGCAGATTCTAAAATGTATTTAGGACATGCGGTGACTGATCCGCCTGTTACTTTATTTAGGGCAGTGCCCTGGGAAGGAGTCCGGATATGGACGAGAAAGAGATCATCATTGACACAAGCTTTGGAGGTTACACCTTCGTTGGCGCTCAGTATGGGCGGTTTACGCCGCAGGGCGAGACGAGAGAGAGGGACTACTGCAATATGTTTGTCCTTTCTCCTTTCGGCACCGGTGGCAACAATCACCCTATCGGCCTCAAGGCCGAGAAGCTTAAGTGCGTTTCTAACGATGTTTGGAACGGCCTTAAGCCTGGGGACAAGCTTAAGATCCTCTTTGACCGGTACGGTCGCGTTGAGGCGGTCGGTGTCGTTGACTAAACAGCCGACTTACAACGATATAACTAAGTTATGTCCTCACTATCCCGCCAAGTGCGGGAAGTGCCAGCATCGGCCCTGGTGCTGGAAGTATAACAATGAGAACAGGGCCAAAAGCAATCCAGACAGATCCTGAGTCATTTTTTATTCTCCTTTTCAACCCCCGGGGTCGCTCCCCGGGGGAGGCCCCCTCCCATTAGCAAGGGGGCTCTATCTACAATACACGCAGGGGGTCGCGAAAATGAAAAGTAATATTGATGAAAATGTCATTCTTTTTGACTGGCTATCGTTCACCAGCAAACAGCACACACCCCAGGAGCTTATATCCGCTCTTGGCCTTTCGCATCTCCCCTTCACTGAGCTTGACACTGGCGTAAACGGGTATAATTGCCGCCTCTACTTTGATCATATCCATGTCTGCTACAATGGCGGCAACGAGGACCACGGCGGAATGGGCGTTAACGTCTTTATGTCCGGTCAAGGTTGCCGTGTATTTGAGAGCAATACTACCCTCAAAAATAAGTGGATGGATCTCTTTCACTTCATTTTTGCTAACAATTTGAATATTTGCCGCCTGGACGTGGCCTATGACGACCACACCGGCCTTTTAGATATAAAGCGCGTATGCGCCGACACATTCAATCATCTCTACATAAGCCCCTTCCGTACCGATTCCGTGACGGCTACTCACAACAAGTACGGCATCGAGGCCCTTTCTGCCACTGTCGGCTCTATGAAGGGCAAGATCCTTGTCAGGATCTACGACAAGGCCGCTGAGCGCGGATATACCGATGGCCGTCATTGGGTGCGCGTAGAGACGCAAGCCCGTGATGATCGCGCCGCCGCATTTGCCGAGGCCATTTTCAAGAGCGGACTGCCCATCGGTGAAGTCTACGCAGGCGTCCTGCTCAATTATCTCCGCTATGTGGTCCCTGACGAGACGGACAGCAATCGCAGCCGCTGGACGACTGCGGACTATTGGTATAACTTCCTCGGAGATGTGAGCAGGATACGCTTATTTACCTCTCCCGGCATGGAGTACAACGAGCAGGCATGTGCTCGCTATGTTTTTGAAATGGCCGGTAATGCTGTTGACGCCTGTATCCAGATGTACGGACCTGTTGAGTTCATGCGTATGCTCCGTGACCGTCCATGCGCGCCAAACCCGAAGTACCTTCGGATAGTAGAGGAGCACAAGGCGGAGAAGTGTATGCGCAAGATCACGGATCTCGCCGCTAAATTCCCCGGTCTGATTGAGTTTGTAACGCACGATGATGATCCAGGCTCTCCGGATCCGGAGCTTTGACGGTCATTGTTGTTTTATATATATTGCGGGATGGTGTAACGGTAGCATACAGGACTCTGACTCCTGCGATGCCTGTTCGATTCGGGCTCCCGCAACCATGGGCATTGCCCAAATAAATAATGGGGGTGATTCCTCAGTTACAGGAGGTAGTTAGCATGGAAGCAATTCAGACTGGCATGACCACGGTTACGGGCTTCATGGACGACATTTTCACGCTTATGACGTCCAATGCCTACCTTGCCACCTTCATGGCGGCAGGGTTCATCTATCTGGGTGTTCGCGTCTTTAGATGGTTGAAGCACGCGGCGACCAAGTAAGAGTAAGGGGCGCGGTGTCACCGCGCCCCGATCCCCGAAGGAGGTATTATGTCCGCTATTGGATTTTTGAATGACTGTATAGAGCTCTTTTCCGGCTCCTTATCCGCTGTTCTCGGTCAGCCGGTGATGGTTTTCTTCGCCGGATCTGCTTTAGCTATCGTTCTGGTGACCATGACTGGTTTCGTGGTTCGTAGTGTGAAAAGGATGTGATTATTTTATGTATACTCTTATTGAAATTTTTATTTGGTTTTACTCTTGCTTAATTTTATTTGTTATTGCACTTGCGATAATATGCCGTCCTCGATACTTTGATTATTTTGAATATGATGAGCATTCTGAGCTTGATGATGACGAGTGATTACGTCGATGTATCATCCTTCTTCTGCGCGTTCTCTGCGGCTGTTTTCATTGCCTGGGCTTTGATCATTGATATTTCCTGCTGTTTGTCTACTACTCTCCGTATCCAGCGAGTTAATTTCTTAACGAGCCATACGACTAAAACTATTTCCAAAATAAGTACTATAACTGACATTACATACAATGGGTCCATTTTTATCACCTCGTAAATATTTTACACCATCATGGGAGGCTTTTCAATGCGTTTCAAAAAGTTTTCTATCATAATTTCTTTGGCCCTTGTGATGGTCTGTTTAGGCTCTTTTGTTGCTCCTTCCGCTCAAGCGTTATTTTTACCTGGAAGCGGCGGTTCTTATCCCGGCTTTGTTCCCTATATAACTTCTACTTTAGGTGATTGGATTATTAGTCAAGGCTTTGACTGGATGCTTGATCAATCTATGGATGTTGCCGGTTTTCTTGGTGGGCTTATTTTTGATGATATTTGTCCCTATAATACCGATAGTCATCGACATGACTTCAAGCCTCAAAATGTAGATGGAAATAGTTCTCGTATGGTTTTTGTATGTCAGTATTGCGGGAAATATGGTGACGAGGTTCTTAATGAAGTCTACGGCACCCCTTCTACAAATGATTCCGAGGCTACTGGATTCGTTAATCACGTACAGAGCGAGCTCGGCACAACGGTTGTAGGTAAAGATGGCTTCTATTTGCCTATACCTGGTTTTAAAATATGTGATCCTTGGGGTGATACTGACAATCTTGACCCCGATTCAGTTCTTAACCCACCTTATGCCTCTTTTTTATGGAAACGTGGTGCTATGGGCTTTGGGTCCTATAGTCCTAATTTTTTGGCTCCGGTTTCTGGTGAATATACACTTGTTTATGATTTTTCTTTAGTTAATTGTATTTTGTATGATTATAAGTCGATTGATATTTCTAAATCTTATTCTGTCGTTAAAGGTCAAAATATTTTTTCGGTAACAGGGCTTAAACGTGGAGGGGACAATTATATCTCTTGTTTGCTTTACTTTGATGCTGTTGATTCTGATCGCAATTCCTCTGTTCGTGGCTATTTTTTCTTCAAAGTGGTTCCCCATGATTATCATGTAGAAAATTTTACTTCTCCGATCGGCGGCATGTCCTCCCGTCCCACCTCCTTCACCGGCGACATCGGTATCATTGGCGACAACGGTCAGCTGACCAAGGTCGAGGGCAATCAGATATTCAATGAGACCACTAACAACTACTATAACCCCTCCACCGGCACCACCAGTACCGTCACCGATTGGTTCTATGACTATTCCGATCGCTCCTATCATTTGACTCTTGAGAGCGGCGATACGGTCACCGTCACCTACGGCGACGAGAACATAACCATTCAAGAGGGTGACACTACATATAACGTCTATTACATCATAGAAGGCTCCGCTTCTACTGATTCCTGCCCTGAAGGCGGAGCGCATGACTGGCAGGCCGGCGAGACGGTCGACGCCACCTGCACCGTCGCCGGCTTTAAGACTGAGACCTGTTCCAAGTGCGGCGAGGAGCGCACTACTGAGCTTCCCGCCCTCGGTCATAAGTGGAAGGTCAAGCAGTCCATTCAAACCAAGTATGACGAAAATGGCGAGCTCCTCCAGCAGGGCTATACCATCTATGAGTGCGAGCGTTGCGGTGAGCAATACAAATCTACCGACAGCTCCGGCCCGCCCGGAGGGATGAATCCCGGCACCGGATCCGGAGGAGGTACCGATTCAGGTGGGGATGATGGAGATTCCATCTGGGATTCTATCGCGGATTTCTTCAAAAATATCGCCTCATCTTTTGCTTCTCTCCCTGATTGGTTCAGTCGATTTTCTGAATTTCTCTCCTCGGCCTTCTCCTATCTTCCAGAGGAGATCGTTCTATTGTTGACCTTCGGCGTTTTCTCCGTTGTGGCTATCGGCATCTGGAAGGCGGTGAGGCGGTAATGGAGATATTCGGTAATATCCTTTCGTCAGCGTTTTCCCTTTTCCGTATGGATTTTACCATATTTGGTTTTACTTTCTCCTTCTGGGAGGTCTTTGTTTTCTGCTTTGTCGTTGGGTTGTTGACGTACATAATTGGAGGTTTTTTAGGTGGAGACTGAAACGATAGATTTTATTGTTACCGCTCTTGAGACTCTGCTGGGTGACGTGGACGACGTGCAGGAGCAGCTTCAGATCCAGGATGATCCTCGGCCCTTTCTTACAACTCCATTTGAGGAGTACAGTGTTACGGAGGGATTTCTTCTGGCGCTGTTTCTCTGTGTATTCGCGAAAACCATTATTAAGATCCTGAAGGAGGGATTTTATTGGCTTCTGTGATTGGTCAGTTTTTGGGCCTTATTGGCCTGGATATTTATCCGCCAACGACTATGGTGGAGCTCATCCCGTATCTTTTGGAGCTTCTGATTGGTGTCGTCCTTGTCTCTGGCGTCTTTCGTGTCATCGGCAAGATCGCCGAGGCGTTCATAAACAGCGTGAGGAGGTGGTGAGCTGATGGCTGAGCTTCTTTTTATCGTCATGTTATGCGTCGCCTTCGCCGTCCCCTGGTCGATCGGCTTTGTATTCATCGTTAAGGATACCGTCCGGCGTGTCCGCGAGCTCAGGGGGGATAAGAAGTGACGCTTATCTTACTGATCCTTGTGGCGATCGTCGTTTTCTCCTTTCCTACTCTCCGGTGCGCTTTGTTTCATCCCTTTAAGGTCATAAAAAATGGCGTTGTAGATCTATGGCACTATTACCGGCACCGTGAAGGCAACTTATACGGCACTGGTGAGCTTGTGGCGTATACCGGCCTGTTTGGCAAAGGCAAGACCCTGAGTGCCGTCCACCGTGTAGTTACTGCGTATAAGCAATATAACGATAAAAAAGTCTGGTGTCCCCGGCGCCGCAAGCTCGTTACCCAGCGCGTGAAGGTGATCTCCAACGTGGCTCTCGCCATTCCTTATGAGGAGCTTGTTAGTCTTGAGCAGATCGTTCTTGCCGCAGAGCATAACCGGGAATATGACGATGAGAATGACACCCTCACCGTCACCCTCGTTCTGGGCGACGAGTTCAGCGTGCAGATGAACAGCAGGAATTTTAAGACCAATATTGACCCGCTGTTCCTCAACACCATCCTCACCTGTCGCCATTACTACATAAGCCTCTACTATACCGCCCAGCGTTTCGGCCACGTCGACGCGCTCCTTCGTCAGGTTACGAGTTATGTTATAGAGTGTGACAAGCTCTGGCGGTTCCAGCGGATGAAGAAATATGACGCCTGGGATCTCGAGAACGCGACCAGCACGCAGATGGTCAGGCCCCTCGCTTCTTCCTGTTGGTTTGTGACTAACGCCGATTATGACGCCTACGATACTCTTGCTTGCGTTGGTAATCTCAAAAAGTCCATGAAGGAAGGCGACATGATGACTGAGGAGGAAATATTGAAGCTCCAGCAGAACACCGCTCAGGCCAATATGGACGCTGTTTCTAAGCCCTCCAAGCGTTGGCTCCGGAGGCAGAAACGTAAGGTGTAACACAACTTCCCGCGGATCCGGATCCAGCTGAAATCCGCTTGTGTTACATCCTCCCCACTTCCCTCGGCGTAAGCCAGCCTAAAGACTTTCGCGGATAGTCGTTCATCCAGTTTTGGATCTCGGCTATCCGCTTTTTGCTGACCTTTGTGAAGTCCGTGCCTTTCGGTAGGAACCTTCTGATCATCCTGTTGTGGTTCTCATTGGCTCCTTTCTCATACGGCGCTCCGGCGTGAGTATACCAGACGTCAAAGCGCCTGCCGCCGTATATGGACCTTACAAGCTCCTCATACTCCATGAACTCTGACCCGTTATCCAGAGTTACGCTTTGGAACTTCTCACGGAACGCCCTTTTTCCCATCTGCCTCTCCAGCCGGTCAAAAGCACCGCGCACCGTCGCCGCCTTCCTGTCCGGTAATTTAATGATCATCTCCTCCCGCATCACTCTTTCGGTCAAGGTGAGCAGTACCGGCGAGGATCCTCTACACCCGACTATTAAATCTCCCTCCCAGTGTCCCAGCACGGAGCGATCGTCTATCCACACCGGCCGCTCCTCTATGCTCGGAAGGTCTTTATGCGCCACCTTCGGCTCCGGCGTCGACCGGCGCGGAGATCTCTTGCATTTTTCCCAAAGGTCATCATTATTCATCCGAAGGAAAAAGCCATTATCTATGTAGTTGTAGATAGTCTGTACTGACAGCTTAGTCGTATATCCCGCCTTCCTCGCCTCCTCCAGCGCCGCCGCTGGTGAATATCTCTCAAGCTTCATCTTCTTGTCTAAAAACTCGGCATACTCATGGTCATGTCCTATTTTCAAGGGTCTGCCCTTGTTCCTTTGTCGCTTTTCGAATATATCCTGTCCCTTCGCGGCTGAGTAGCGAGGAATATCCTTGTATCCCACCGTGTGCAGATATGTTCCGCGCCGGATTTCGTTGTATATTGTCTGTACCGTGAATCCCAGCACCCGCGCCGCTTCCACCGGCTTCACCTTCGCCGCCAGCAGCCCCTCAAGCTTATATCTTTCCTGCTCCGTCATGTAATGCTGTTTTTTCGTCATAACCCCGCGCTCCTTCGCCACGTAAAGTAACTGACCTTAAACCGCATTTTAACACAAAAAAGGGCAGTTGCGGAGCTCATCAGAGCCGGCTCCGGCTCCCCATTGTGTTACACCCTGTCTAATTGCCACTTGGCACTGGTGAGTATCTGGATGGCTCTTTGCATCTCCGCCGCCTCCCTGCGCCGCTTCTCCAGCGTTTTCTCCACCTGCTGGAGCTCTTTTTTCATCTCCTCTACCCGTTTTCTTATCTCCGGCTCCTCGAACACGCACCGCCGTATAAGTCCTTCATACTTTTCTGTAAACGTCTCTCCGACCTGCGCCTCGATGACTTCCTTGAGCTCATCCGAAAAGCGTATGGACCGAATGTTAGTTTTCCCTGCCATTTAAAGCTCCTTTCCCCGGCCAGCGCCGGACCCAAAATATAGATTGTGTGCAACGGAGGTCGCCGCGCGACCTCTTGCCCACGTCCTGCATGGAGCTGCGGGTTGTGTCAAGGGGACCGTGGAATAAATGCCAGTGCGCACACTGGCTTTTATGCCGCGAAAGCCCCTTGACACGTTCTGCGGCCCATGCAATCCCGCCCGCAGGCGATAATTCAAATCACCTTATTCCCCCGCGTCTGCTCTCCTGTAACACAAAATTCGCTCGAGAACCTGGCGCCGGCACGAAAAAATGTGTTACGCCCCGCGGCAAGGCTTTAGCCTCGCGGGGCGTAACACATTTTCCGACGTCGTTTCGTCAACCAGGTCGCCAGTTTGTGTTATACCGGCCCTATTGACCCAGTTTTTTCAATATTTTTCACCCGTTTTTAAAAATTCTTCTTGACATCTGCCCTCCCCCCAAAAGCGCGACCCCCGCCGGTTCACGCGGCGGGGGTACGGATTATAAATAAATATAAGGCTCAGATCTCCTGCCGTCCCTCAAGGGCCCGCATCAGTGTGGCGTCATCGGCAAACTCAAGGCTGGCGCCCACCGGTATACCGTATGCAAGGCGCGTGACCTTCACGCCGAAGGGCTTTAAGAGCTTGGAGATATACTTGGCGGTTGTCTCGCCCTCCGTGTCGGGGTTCATGGCCATTATGACCTCCTTTACATCTCCCCCGGCCACCCGGTCCACCAGCTCCTTTATGCGTATGTCGTCGGGGCCTATGTGGTTCAGGGGCGAGATAACGCCGTGCAGCACATGGTAGCGCCCGTTATACTCGTGGGCGCGCTCTATGGCGGCCACGTCCTTGGGGCTGGCGACCACGCATATAACGCCCTCCTCACGTGTCTGTGAGCGGCAGATGGAGCACTCCTCACGGTCCGTCAGGTTCTGACAGATCCGGCAGGCGCGCACGTTCTCCCTGGCGTTTACGATGGCGTCGGCAAAGCTCCTGGCCTCCTCCTTTGGAAGGTCCAGTATGTGGAAGGCAAGCCTTTGTGCGGACTTCAGCCCCACGCCGGGCAGGGACGCGAATTTTTCCACAAGCTCGTCCAGGGCAGACGGAAAAAAGCTCATTTTCAGTTACCTCTCAGTATCCTAATCTCCTCCGCCCTGTCGGCGGCGCGGAAAACGGAGCTCCCCGCCACAAGTACCGTGGCGCCGGCGCTCTCACATTGCCTCGCGGTGACGCGGTTTATGCCCCCGTCCACCTCAATATCGCAGGTTATGCCCAGCCTCGCGACGATCTGCGCCGCCTGCTCGATCTTCCCCAGGGACTCCGGTATGAAGCCCTGACCGCCGAACCCCGGCTCCACTGACATAATGAGTATCTGGTCAAGGCTCTCAGCGTATGGCTCCAGTGCTGACACCGGGGTGCCGGGCTTTATGGACAGGCCCACCTTTTTCCCCTGGGCCTTAACGTCCCTGATGGCCTTTTTTATCTCCCAGGGCTCCTCGGACTCCACATGCAGGACCACCACGTCCGCCCCGCGCTGGCAAAACTCCGCGATGTACCGGGCGGGAAATCTTATCATAAGGTGCACGTCCAGCGGCATGTCCGTCACACGGCGCACGTCCTTGATGACCGGCAGTCCGAAGGATATGTTCGGTACAAATTCGCCGTCCATCACGTCGAAGTGGAGCATATCGGCGGTCTTTACGCTGGCGATCTCCTCCCCGAGCCTCGTGAAATCCGCCGCCAGTATGGACGGAGCTATCTTTATCATACCTTGTCCTCCCGTAACCCGTGGCCCTTCGGGCGCATAAAATTTAGTAGCCGGTCGGCGCCGGCCGGCTTTCACATAGGGGCCGCCGGGGCTAAGCTCCCCCGCGGCTCCGTCAGGCCCTCTCGCTTCTCTACACATTATATAGCCACTCAAGGCCCGGGTCAAGGTGTTTTACCGCCTAAAAGTGACCCCGAAAAGTCGAATTTTTGCGTAAAACTAATATATTCCCGCCCCTCTCACCCCCCGCCGCCACGTAAGCGCCGCTTTTTTGGCGTCGAAACAGGCAACAAAAAACGGGAGCACCTGTCAGTGCGCCCGTTTTATGTGGTTTATAAAGCTCACTTGATGACCATTTCGGTCTCTCCGTCGAAGAGATACACGCTCTCATAGGGGATGGAGAAATCAATGGTGGAGTCGGTGGCGGGGGTATCGTGGGGATCGACCTTCAGTATGGCCTTGTCCTCACCGGCGGTGATGTAGACGTTGGTGTTGTCGCCCAGCATCTCCGTCAGCTCCACATCCGCCTTGACAACATAGGCGTTGTCCTTGCTCCCAAGCTCTATGGCCTCGGGGCGGAAGCCAAAGACGATCTCCTTGCCCTCGTACTTCTTGACGTCGGCGCCCAGCTTCTTTGTAAGATCCAGGGCGTTGTCGCCAAAGGCCAGCTTGCCGCCCTTGAGGGTGCCGCGGACGAAGTTCATGGGCGGCTCGCCGATGAACCCTGCCACGAACACGTTCACAGGCTCATAGTAGAGGTCATAGGGCGTGCCGATCTGCTGTACATAGCCGTCCTTCATAACGACAATGCGGTCGGCCAGGGTCATGGCCTCGGTCTGGTCGTGGGTGACGTAGATC
Organism: uncultured Oscillospiraceae bacterium; assembly: GCA_947631395.1. Taxonomy (GTDB): domain Bacteria; phylum Bacillota; class Clostridia; order Oscillospirales; family Oscillospiraceae; genus RUG626. The sequence goes on along the minus strand of CANRLF010000004.1, from coordinate 58,766 downwards.
GTTGTGGCGCCGGTGTTCCGGTGGATCTGGGCGATCTCGGAACGCATGGTCACGCGCTGCTTGGCGTCCAGGTTCGAAAGCGGCTCGTCCATGAGGAACACGCCCACCTTGCGGATAATGGCGCGGCCTATGGCCACACGCTGTCTCTGGCCGCCGGAGAGGGCCCTGGGGTAGCGGTCAAGGTAATCGGTAAGGCCCAGGATACGGGCGGTGTTCTTGACCTTCTGCTCGATGACGTCCTCGTCAACGCCCTGGAGGGTAAGTCCGAAGGCGATGTTGTCATAGACGGTCATCTGCGGATACAGGGCGTAGCTCTGGAAGACCATGGCGACCTCGCGCTCACGGGGGCCCATCTCATTGGCGCGTTTGTCGTTGATAAGGAACTCGCCGTTGGAGATGTCCTCGAGGCCCGCGATCATGCGAAGGGTGGTGGATTTACCGCAGCCGGAGGGTCCGACGAATACGATGAACTCGCCCTTCTCGATAGTCAGGTTGAAATCGTGCACCGCGTGGAAGCCGTTGGGATAGATCTTATTTATATTTTTCAGGGTCAAGTATGACATAGATTTGTCTCCTTACACATGATTTTTGCTGTGGGGTCAGGAAACAACGGTTTGACTGTCAATCAGCGTCAAACCCGGAGGTCTCAACATGCTCACTGTGAGGGGCTATGAGCTTCTCCCCCTCAACGCCGCTGAGCTTCACGTTTTTGACCGTGACATTGCGCACGTTGTCGAGGTACAGCCCAAGCTTGCACCGCTGGGTGGCAAATTCCTGCATCGCAGGTAAGTCTGGTTTCGCGTCCCGGGCGAAGGAGATGTTTATGTTCTCCAACCTCACACTTTCAATGGGCATCTCTGTGAGGCCGTCTATGTAGCAGGCCGCCACCTCCGCGTCTGTGCAGTCCATATTCCGGAAGGTGAACGACCCCATGTAGGGCGTCCGGTCATCAACAGGCAGCTTCTCTCGGCTCCAGACGTACTCGTCGTGGCAGTCCGGGTCACAGCAGTTGTACCAAAGGTTGATGACTATCGGCGTGAGGACCTTCTCCATCCTGATATTATCAAAGAGGATACCGGTGATCACGCTGTCCTTTCCGCGGCCCCGGCGGGACTTTATGCGAAGTCCCCGGTCGGTGGATCGGAACAGGCACTGGGTAACGGCAAGATTGGTCACGCCCGCTGAGGCCTCACTGCCGAGAGTAACGGCGCCGTGTCCGAACTCCATAAGGCAGTTGCGGATGGTGTAGTGGTCGGCGGGGGCCTTGTACTTTACGGCCATTTCAAGCTTGCCGGATTTTATGGCGATACAGTCGTCACCGACGGAAAATCTCGTCCCGATGATGTTGACCGTATCACAGCTCTCCGGATTACAGCCGTCGGTATTGGGGCTGACCTTTGGCGCGGTGATAAAGCAGTCCAGCACGGACACGTTCTTTGAGAAGAACGGATGCAGGTGCCATGCGGGACCGTTCTTGACGGTGATGCCGTGGAGCGTCACGTTCTCGCATCTGTTCACGAACAGGACTCTCGGCCTGGCCGCGGGGAAATCCTGAAAGCCGTGCCACCAGTCGCCGTTCTGGCCGTTGCCGTCCACGGTGCCGGGGCCCACGATGGTGATGTCCTCGCAGTGTGAGGCGTAAAGCAGGGACTGGTAGCAGGGCCTCTCCAGCCCCTCGAAGGAGGCAAGAGGTATCTCCCTGCCGGTGACCAGGTCCGTGGCTATACCGGTTATGATTGGATAGCGTTCCCTGTCCGTGGAGCCGAGAAGCGTCGCGCCCTCCGCAAGCTCCATGATGATGTGACTTTTCAGGGATATGGGCAGTGTGAGGTATGTACCCTTCGGGAAGAAGAGCCTGCCGCCCTCAGGTAGCGCGTTGATAGCGGCCTGGATGGAGCCCGTGTCCTCATGGACGCCGTCCCCCACCGCGCCGAACTCCTTTACGCTCATGGCGCAGGTCTCATGGGCGGTGGTAAGCCGCGCCTCGTCTGTCTCGCCGGAGTCAAAGCGGACACGGACCTCATAATCTGTATCCGGTGTGAGCCCGTAAAGCGAGAACACGTTGGTCTCTGCGCGTAGCCTGGACTGCCCGTCCACAAGGACCTCATACGGGCCCTTTGCGTAGTGGGCGGTCGTGCCGGCGATCTCGAAGCAGGCGGATGTACTTCCGCGATAAAGTATCCCGATCATTTCATTACCTCACCTGTTGGCCTTCCTGGCGTCGGTCACAATGTTCCTCGTGGTATTGCGGATAACGAGCATCAGCATGTCAAAGCCCATGATCAGGAGGCCGAACAGTATAGGCTCCACGCCGACGGCGATGGACCCCTCAGGCATCTGCCACAACCTGACCATGATCTCATTCACATAGCGATATACGTTGTAGACAAAGAAGAGCAGCACATAGGAGTACAGTATGTTCAGCGGTAGCGTGATAAAACGCCTTTTGTAGAACATGAGCCACTTGGCCCAGGCCCCTTTTGTCGGCTCGAAGTAACGAATCACATTGTTCGTCAGGAGATCCGTCACCCCTCCCAGAGCCAGCCCCGTCACGAACAGCATATCGAGCGTGTTCGGGATGTACAGGCCCAGCCCCCAGGGGAAGAAAAAGCACACGCAGGCGGCGAACCACCACTTGACGAATACGATCTTCACAAGGTCAGGTATCTTGTATTTGAAGCCGGATCTGAACTTCCTGAGCTCCTTTTCCGATACCTGCGGGGAGTTCGACTCGTCCGCCTCCACCAGGTCATTTACGGCCTTGGTGTTCAGCTTATAATAGTCCGATGTCTTGTAGCTCTCCTTCTCAGGCGCCGATCTCTTGTTCTTCTTGCTCATTGCCGCTCCTTTTGCCGATTGGGAGGCTCGAGCGCCGGGCCTCCCAACTGTTCAGGGCGATACGCCCTCAGTTTTATTCCGCGGAGATGTCGATCTCGGCCATCTCACCGTTGCCTTCCACGTCGATGTTGGTGTTGATCTTACGCAGAAGCTTGGAGTAGACCGGCAAGAGCGCCGTGAGGACCAGCCCGACGGCCAGGATTATGATATGCTGGCGGATATAGTAGTCCGCGTAAATAATGAAGTCGTTCTTGACTGTGTCGATGCTGGAGCCCGCTTCGGAGGACAGTATCCTCGCGATGCTGTTCAGATAGAACACATCGCAGAAGATGAGCACCGCCACCATGACCAGCATGAGGATCAGCATGGGGATGTTGACCTTCTTGCGGTACGGGAACGCGTTCATAAAGCACAGCAGCGACAGCATCGAAAAGAGCATCACCGCGAACACCGACAGGCCCATATTACTACCCTGAAGAAGGGCGGTGGTGTCGGAGATCTTGGTCAGGTTAAAGGAATAGATGATAAAGGCGACCACAAAAACCACCATAGGGATCATCTGTGGCTTGCGTTTGAGAGTAATGATGAATTTTCTGCAGATCTCCTTGACGCCGTGGACAAAGCCCTTGTTGGGATTTTTCTCCTTCGGGGCCGCGGCGGCTTTCTTAGTATTTGCGTTATCAGCCATCATTTATCCCCCCTTATCGCGTTGGTGGTCTCCTTATCAAAGAAGTGCTTCCTGACAATGCCAAAGGACGCGGTGTCGCCGTTCTTGTAGTTCTTCCAGCCCTTGAGCTTCGCCGTGACCTTTACGCCGCCCTCACCGGTGCCGTAGACCAGGGTGTTCATACCAAGGTTCTCGTTGTTGGTGACGGTGACCTTGATGCCCTCGCCCTCGATGAAGTTCTCCGGGCGGACGCCCAGGGTGATCTCCTTGCCTTCATAACCGGCAAGAGCCGATTTTTCCTCGTCTGTGAGAGGCACCTTGATGCCGTTGCCCTGGAGCTCGCTCCCGGCCACCTTAACGTCGTAGAAGTTCATGGGAGGAAGTCCTATGAAGCTGGCCACGAACACGTTGTCGGGGGAATCGTATAGCTCAAGGGGCGTACCCACCTGCTGGACATGGCCCATGGACATGCACACGATACGGTCAGCCAGAGTAAGGGCCTCCGTCTGGTCGTGGGTGACATAGAGCATGGTGGCCTGGAGCCGCTTATGAAGGAGGAGTATCTCGCGGCGGGTCGCGCCGCGGAGCTTCGCGTCAAGGTTGGAGAGGGGCTCGTCAAAGAGGAACACCTTGGGGTTCCTGACGATGGCGCGGCCCATTGCCACACGCTGTCTCTGTCCGCCGGACAGCTGCGCGGGCTTCTTGTTGAGCTGGCTCGTCAGGCCCAGGACCTCAGCGGCGGCCAGCACCTTCTTGTGGATGACATTGGGGTTCTCCTTACGGAGGGTAAGGGAGAACGCCATGTTTTCATAGATGGTCATATGGCCGTATAGAGCGTAGCTCTGAAAGACCATTGCCATGTCGCGGTCCTTGGCCGGGGTCTGAGTAATATCACGTCCGTCAAGCAAAAGCTTTCCGTTGGAGATGTCCTCGAGTCCCGCCACCATACGCAGGGTGGTGGACTTTCCGCAGCCGGAGGGGCCAACGAGTACGATGAGCTCGCCGTCCTTTACGTCCAGATTGAAGTCAAAGACGGCCTGCACGTTGTTATCGTATATCTTGTCGATGTGCTGTAAATTCAACGTAGCCATTTCTTCCCCTCCTTACGCCTTGCTGTTCTCAAGTGATTTGACGTGCGACTCAAGCGCGGTGCACCTGATGTAGTTGAGCACGGCGGAGAAGATAAGAGCTGCGGCCGAGATCGCCAAATAGATGATGGCCTTGGTGAACGTCCCGTTCGTCATTACCGTGACCTCCTCGCCGGACACCAGCGTCTCAGCACTGCGGGCCCGGAGGGGGATGATGAACATCCTGACGATCTGCATGGCGCCGGCCACAAGAAGCACGTATGAATAGTTCTTCTTATAGTTCTTGACCGCCTCGGAGGCCAGGAACACGGCCAGCATGAATATCAGGTTATAGATGATGGAAGCGCCGATCTGGATCGTATAGTAGTAAGTACCTACGTCCTGACGGTATATGAGCACAAAATAGAACACATCAAAAAGGAGGCCCAGATAGCACAGGGTGGCGCACTCAGAGTTCTTGATGTATCTCATCCTGTCCCGCTGGATGTATTTATCCTCGGGTGTCTTGACCTTGCTCATGCCTTCACCTTCTTTCCCTCTTCAATGAGCTTCCGCTCATCGCGCATCAGAACGATCTTCCACACACAGCACGCCACCAGCAAGATCGCGGCCAGGAACATGATGGCAAATACAACATAGTGGAGATCAAACCACAGAGTGGATTCGGTATAGGTCGACTTATACGTCTGCGACAGCTTCAACAGCGCCTCCTTGTCTATGGCCTGGAACTGAGCCTTGAAGTTCTCAATGTAGCCATGGGCAAAAATGGGTATGTAGATGCTGGCAGCCGTAAACAGTCCGATGGAAACGTAGTTGCTGATGTAATATCTCCTGCGGTTTGCCGTGCTCGTAACAAACAGCAGCACCGCCAGGATGATATACACAATGGCATACTTGACCAGATACTGGTTGAATGTCTGCATGACGATGTACATTGACGCGCCGGCGACCCTCTCGTTGGTAATGGAGAAAATATACTCTCCGGGGTTGTTCGGGTCCTCAATGACCTTCGTGGCGACGCCCGGATAAAGCGCGTCATAAAGATCCGTCATGATACCGAGGGAATACAGGAAAAGTACCACCGCCGCAGCAACGCACAGAAAGCAAATGATCTTCTGACATTTTAATTGCGTCTTAAACATGACAACCTCCTCTTAGGGAAGTTGCCGGCCGCCCCGCCGGGAGGTCCCGGCGGGACTGAGCGGCAAATCCGTTGTTATTTTTTAAAAGGGGATCGCGGTAGGAACTGCTCCTAACGGCTTATTTACCGGTGGCGATGTGCCAGCCCTCGTTCTGGATGCCCAGATACTGGGTGCCGCTCATACCGTCAGCCACATAGGCGGCGGAGGAGGTGGGATCCTTGAAGTTGGGATCGGTGGTGAAGCCGTTGCAGATGATGTCGCACAGGATGTTCTCGGGGGACTTGGAGCTGGTGCCGAACTTACCGGAGTCGCCGTTCACAAGATCGGTGAAGCCGTTGACGATGTTGGTCTGGGTCTCGTCAAGAGGCAGCAGGGTGGGAACGGAGGTGTACCAGGGGTTGTCGGTCAGAGCAAGCTCCGGATGCTTGATGGTGCCAAGTCCGATAGCGGTGGAGATGTGACCGGCGCCCTCACGTCCGGCCTCAACGGTGCACTGGAACTCGAAGGACTGAGTCTTAAGGAAGCTCATGGTGGAGCCCATGATGCGGCGGCCGAAGTTGGTGTAGTTGCCGCCCATCAGGTTGTTGAGGTCGTTGCGGCAGCCGTCGGAGATCTCAGGCCAATCCTCGCCGTTGAAGCTGAAGTTCACATAGGAACCGTCGGAGTTGGTCTTGATGAACTCATCGGGGCCGTAGGAGAGAAGGATCTGGCCTTTCTTGCTGTAAGCGTAGTCGATGAGGTTGAGGCAGGCGTACAGCTTGTTGTCGTCGCCCTCAACGCCGGCCTTGGAGATGGCCCAGGCGTCGGTCTTGACGGAACGCCAGGACTCGGTGAACCGCATGAACTTCTCGCCGGTGCCGTCATTCCAACGGGACACGGGAACCATAACGGCCATGTACTTCTCACCGGTGTCGGTGGGGGTAGCGCCCTTGCCGTTCAGCTGAGACTCGTTGTAGATGGTCTGGGTCTGGTTGTAGTCATAGTGCATGAAGCCAACGTCGTACTTGAGCTCCTTGTCGGTCTTCATCTCGGCTTCCTTGTTCAGGAAGGAGGCGGCGATCAGGCCTTCCTTGGCCATGTCGTTCATCTTGGCAAGAGCGGTATAGGTGGCCTCGTCCATACGGGCGTCATGGAGCTCGCCGTCGTTGCCGACATAGAGGTAATCCCTGCGGGACTCAAGGCCGCGGACACCGAAGAGGGTGCCGGCGAAGCGGAACATATCAACACGGCGCTGGGTGTTGCCGTCCTCACGGGAGAAGATGCCATAGACCTTGTTGGTGTTGATCTCGCCCTTTTCATACAGGCTCTGAAGGTTGGGGCTGACGGTGGCGGTGTTGGCGGTGATGCAGCGCAGGAGCGCGACCAGCTCGTCAACGTCCCAAGCGGCGTTCTGGCCAATGAACAGGTCAGCGCGGTTGGTGCCGTAGTATCCGTTGTAGGTGGCGTCAATGTAGTCACGGAGCATGTTGACGGCCTCAACGCCGCCCATGGAGCCGGCCTCGTTCATCTTGGCCACGATGTTGCCGTACTTGCTGTAATCCTTGGTGATGGTCTCAACTCCGGAGCCGTCGGCCTTGACAACGTCAATGTCAACAGTGCCCTCGGTGGGCATGAACGGAGTGTAGACGGGGGTAGCGGTGGTGTCGGCGGTGTCGGCGGTGAACTTGCCCTCGCCGTTCAGGAGCTTCTCGACCCAGTCGGTACGCATAAGGGGCATACGCTCAATATCGGAGATACCGTCGAAGTAGGGGCTGATGTAGATGGCGCCGTTGGAGGTGTCGCCAATGATGGTCATCTTAACGATGGGGTTGGCATCCAGGAACGCCTTGAAGTTGGGCATCATGTCCAGATAGTCAGCGATGTTGACCAGCTGGCCGGCAACACCGGCGGCGGAAAGCCCGGTGGCGGAGCCGGAGATCATGGTGACCTCGCCCAGTCTGTCTTTCCAGTAGTCGAACTCCTTGGAAGCGGAGCCGGCGCCGGTCCAGACGCTCTCAAACTTGACGCCCAGACGGTTCTCCATCTCGGCCCAGGTCGGCTTCAGGTCGCCGGAACGGTAAGCAACACCGTTGGACAGGGTGACAGCGCCGTCCTCAGCGCCGTCCTTCTTGTCGTTCTCGGTGATGGTGTCGGCGTCGAACGCCATGCCGGTGTTGGGCTTGTCATAGCCGGTGGCCATGATCAGGCTGACGCTGCCGTCATGGGGATACTTGTCGCTGACAGTCTCGTTGGCCGGCGGTGTGTTGGGGTTGTCGTTGTCGTTGGGATTGTCGTTGTTGTTGGGGTTGTCGTTGTCGTTGTTGTTGGGGGGGTTGTCGTTGTCGTTGTTGGTGGGGATCTTCGGGCCGCAGCTGGCCAGAAGAGCCATGATCATAACGATCGAAAGTACAACCGCGAGAATTTTGTTTAGCTTTTTCACTTTTTATAATCCTCCTGACTTGAATCAAAGGTTTGTATATCTCCGGCAAAGCCGGTATACACGATATTTATCTTCCTCCCCTGTCGGGGAGGGCGGCGGCTCAAAGGATCACTCCTTCACGCCACCGACGTTGACGCCCTTGGCAAAATACTTCTGGATGAAGGGGTAGATGATCAGGATGGGGATGATGGAGCAAACCACCAGCGCGTAGATGGCGGAGTCGGGAGCGTAGTTGTACCTCAGCTCCCATCCGGCAAGCGTGTCCGGGTTCGTGTAATCCTCCAGTCTCAACCTGATGAAAACCTGAAGCGGATGCTCATGGGAGTTGGACATCATCTGGCGCGCCCAGAAGTAGCCGTTCCACCGGGAGATGGCGAAGAAGAGCGCCACAGTGGCGATGGTCGACTTGCTCATGGGCAGATAGACGTTCGTCAGCACCTGCATCTCCGTGGCGCCGTCCACGATGGCCGCCTCCTCGATCTCGGAGGGGACGCCCTCGAAGGCGTTGCGCAGGAGGATGATGTTCATGGCCGCCATGCCCATGGCGATGACCACGAGCCACTTGTCATCCATGATGCCTATGGATTTGAATATCTTGCTGGTAGCCAGGTAGTTCAGGTACTGGGGCACGATGCCGGCCGAGAACCACATGGTGAACACCAGGAAGAAGTTGAAGAACTTCCTGAACAGGAGCCTCTTCTTTGACAGGGCGTAAGCGCCCAGGATCGCGGTGAACATCGCCCACAGCGTACCGTAAAGGGTGATGAACAGCGTGTTGGAGTAAGAGGTCCAGAACATGTTGTTTGAGAACATGGACTTGAACGCGTCAAACTGCAGATCCTTGGGCAAGAGCACGATCTCGCTGTTGGACACGGGCCCGTAGCCGCTGATGGCGGCCGCTACCGCGTACACGAAAGGATACAGACAACACAGCGAGAAAATGCCGAGAAGTGTATAGCTGATGACTTTGAATATCAGCTCGGTGATCTCAAGCTTCCTTTTCATGTCGCCCTCCTATCAGTACAGCGATGTGTTGGTGGCCTTGCGGGCAATGGTGTTGGAGCCTATGACCAGCAACATGCCGACCACGTTATTCATCATTTCAGCCGCTGCCGCGAGACCCTTCTGCCCCGTGCTGGCAAGGCCGTTGCGCTGGGCGAAGGTTGATACCACGTCGGCGGTCACCCAGGTCCTGTCGTTGTAAAGAAGCATGACCTTCTCATATCCGACATTCAGCAGTGAGCCGATACGGGTTATGAGCATGATGACGATGGTGGACAAAATACTGGGCAGGACCACATACCGCATCTGCGCCCACTTGTTCGCGCCGTCGATCTGCGCGGCCTCATAGCTGGTCGGGGAGATGGCGATGATAGCCGCGAAGAACACGATGCTGTCATAGCCCGCGCCCTCCCAGATGCCGCTGATCTGGTACAGTGTGCGGAAATACGCGGGATTGTTAAGGAGTCCGGCCTGGCCTACCTCCTTGGAGATGATGCCCAGCTTCACAAGGGCCTGGCTGATAACGCCCATGTTGGTGGTGGTGCCGCCCTGCTTGACCAGCATGGTCACCAGGGACGTCATGATAACGGTGGACATGAACTTCGGCAGGTATGTAAGCACCTGGAACACGCTTCTTACACCGTTTGATCTGACCTCATTGAAGAAGAGGGCCAGAATGATCGGCATCGGGAACCCGAAGCACAGTCCGTAGAAGCTCGTAATGAAGGTATTCCTCATTGCGCGCCAGAAATCCGAAGAAAGGGAGTCTCCGGCGAACAGCAGTCTCTTGAAATACGAGAAGCCAGAGAAAAGCTGGCCGGATACCGGAACTACCGGGTTTTCCACCTTGAAGCAGCTCAGCAGCTCGTACATCGGGAAGTACCGCCAGAACAGGAAGACCAGGAGCATCGGGACCAGCATCAGGTACAGACGCCAGTCTTTGATTATCGACCTTCCGACATGGAGCCAGTAGTGCTTCTCCACGTCATCACGGACGACTTGTTCCGGATTTTCTCTGTATATGTCATTTTCCTTGTCATATACGAGGAAATCCGCTGCTCTAACTTTCATTTTTTACCTCCTTTTTTTCCTTCTCCGAATTGAGGCGAAGAAGGTAATGTTTTTGATCCTCGTAGACGCCATCCAGCCTTCTGACGATCCACGCGATCACCAGGGTAAAAATGTATGACAGACCGTCCTGAAGGAAAAAGCCCGTCACACTCGCCGGCGTCGCCCCCAGTACAAGCGCCACCAACGCTCTTCCGCCGTGCATCAGGAACTGCACCAGTATGGGAAAAAGAAGTGAAAGCCATTTGCTGGTCCTCACCTTCTCCTTCCCCACCCTGAAGAGCAGAATCAGGGATAGAGCAGAGAAGAGATTCCCCACACAATATATAACATACTGCTCCCCGGTACCTCCGGAAAACAGGCAGAAGACGAAGCCGATAATCGCCGGGTGTATGATGCCCCAAAGGCCCCACCGCATGAACACGATGGCTGTGAGCGGAGCCGCCAAGGATACGGTGTACAGCTCCTGAGGGAACCATGCCATCGCCGCTTTTATAATAAGGTACTCAAAGACACACATCAGGACAGCGAATATGGTCAGATCAATGATCCTGTACTGTCCAAGAGTCCTTCCTCGCTCCATTTTTTCCTCCAAATCGCGGCCAAACACGCCAAAACAACCCATAATCGCGCGAATTTCTTCGATTTCGGGCTGTAAAAATCACTGTATTGTAAAAGGGTCCGTCATTTTTTGTGCAAAATATCCACATCGGCACCTTTAATTTGTCTATTATTATACATGCTGGCGGTTTTTATGTATATGGACAAAACACGCCAATTTATATACAAAACAGATTTTTTAACAAAATATTATGTCTTTGTTACAATTTGTGAGTATAATGTAGCCAAACGAAAGGGGGTCATCCACCGTGATTTTGGTGCAACCCGGCCAGGATCTTGGGAATATCCTGGCAAACGCCGCGCCCGGAGAGGACATACGCCTCGCCCAGGGCGTCTGGAGGCTTAAGGCCATGATAACCGCGCCCGGCGTGACCGTCACCGGCGCCGGGATGGATAAGAGCGTGATCGTATGGGACGACTACGCGAAAAAGCTTGATGAGAAGGGCGTGGAGTACAACACCTTCCGGACCTGGACCCTGGCGGTATGCGCCGACAACGTGACCGTGCGGGACCTGGCCGTCGTCAACGACTCCCTCCACCCGGAAAATCTCGGCCAGGAGGTGGCCCTGACGGTATACGCCGACAACTTCCTCATGGAGCGGTGCCGCCTGAGCTCCACTCAGGACACGCTGTTCTCCGGTCCCCTGCCCCGGGACCTCATAGCCCGCTATGACGGCTTCCTGCCGGACATTCTCCGGCGTGACACCGTCTGCCGCCAGAAATTCTCCCACTGCCTCATCGAGGGCACGGTGGACTTCATATTCGGCTGCGGCGAGACGCTTTTCGAAAACTGCGAGATACGCTCCCTCAACGACGCCCGCCGCTGTGGCTACGCCGCGGCCCCCGCCCACGAGCCGGAGCAGACCGAGGGCTTTCTGTTCCGGGATTGCGACTTCACCTCGGAGCCCGGCGTGGAGCCGGGCAGCATCTACCTCGCCCGGCCCTGGCGGGACTACGGGCTGTGCGTATTTGAAAACTGCCGGTACGGCCCGCACATCTCCCCTCTCGGCTTTGACAAGTGGAACGACACCCACCGTGACGAAACCGCCAGGTTCTATGAGTCGCCCCCCGTTGCCGGAAGAGTCCCCTGGGTAAAAATATACTCCCGATAACCTCTTGAACATACCCCGGAGCTTATGATATAATGTGAGCATAGCGTATACCCCCGGTACTACACGGGCATATCAGCGATACATTTAAATATACCACTGAGGAGGCGCGTACATAATGAGAGGGCTCGAGTCAAACAAGACGAAGATCCGCCACAAGATTTTTACCGAGATCGCCCGCACGGCATACGAGGGCAGTGACATCTCAAAGGAGATAGTCAGGCTCCCGTACAAAATAATCCCCGGCGAGGTGGCGACCTACCGGGACAGCATCTTTCTTGAGCGCGCCATCGTCGGCGAGCGGCTGAGGCTGGCTATGGGCCTGCCCATCCGCAACGTGGCCGAGCAGGTGGAGCTCAACGACGGCGTGGACGAAAGCGCCATCGCCGAGAAGTACTACACCCCTCCCCTGGTCAACGTCATCAAATTCGCCTGCAACAAGTGCCCTGAAAAGCAGGTCCTCGTCACCAACGCCTGTCAGGGGTGCTTTGAGCATCCCTGCCTTGAGGTCTGCCCCCGGAACGCCATCACCATGGTCAACGGCAAGAGCCGGATCGACGAGCACCTGTGCGTAAAGTGCGGACGGTGCGCCGACGCCTGCTCCTATCACGCCATAATAAAGCAGGAGCGCCCCTGCGCCGCGGCCTGCGGCATGGGCGCCATCAGGACCGACTCTTACGGCCGTGCGGAGATCGACCAGACCAAGTGCGTGTCCTGCGGCCAGTGCCTTGTCAGCTGTCCCTTCGCCGCCATCGCGGACAAGGGCCAGATATATCAGACCATAATGGCCATAAAGAGCGACACCCCCGTCTACGCCGCCATTGCCCCGGCCTTCTGCGGCCAGTTCGGCACGGCCCTGACCCACGACAAGATGCGCTCCGCCTTCAAGGCCCTCGGCTTTGCCGACCTTGTGGAGGTATCCATCGGCGCCGACATATGCACCCTTCAGGAGGCCCAGGACTTTTTGAAGGAGGTCCCGGATGAGAAGCCCTTCATGGCCACCTCCTGCTGTCCGGCGTGGACCATGATGGCCAAGAAGCTCTTCCCCACCATCGCCGGCAACATCTCCATGGCCCTTACGCCCATGGTCCTGACGGGCCGCATGATCAAAAAGGACCACCCCGGCTGTAAGGTCTGCTTCATCGGCCCCTGCGCGGCCAAGAAGCTGGAGGCCTCCCGTAAGGAGATCCGCTCCGACGTGGACTTCGTCCTGACCTTCGAGGAGGTCCTGGGCATGTTCGACGCCAAGGAGATCGACCCGGCGGAGCTTGAGTCCGATCCCATGAACGAGGCCACCGCCGACGGCCGGGGCTTCGCCGTAGCCGGCGGCGTGGCCACCGCCGTGGTGAACGCCGCCCGCCAGCTTGCCCCGGACCGCGAGATAAAGGTCGCCCACGCCAACGGCCTTGCCGAGTGCAAGAAGATGCTCACCCTTGCCAAGGCCGGAAAATATAACGGCTACCTCCTTGAGGGCATGGGCTGCCCCGGCGGCTGCGTAGCCGGCGCCGGCACCATCGCCAGCGTCCAGTACTCCACCGGCGAAGTCAAAAAAGCCATGGACGACGCCGACGCCAAGTGCATCCTGGATAGCAAATACCTCCACTACCTCCCTCTCATCGAGGAGCGTTCCTAACCCAAAACCCCGGGCGGGTCCCACGACCCGCCCGGTTTTTATACCCCGTCCCGCCCGCAGGCGATAAAATCCGCGGCCCCCCGGCCGCAACCTTTTAAATTAGGCTCCCCTTCGTAAGGGGAGCTGTCGAGCAAAGCGAGACTGAGGGATCGAGGGTATATCCGTGCGCACCCCCTCCTCCCTCGCCCCACCCTCCCCCGCGGGCTCGCCTTCCCCGCCCCGGCGGGGAAGGGCAGGGATGAGGTGGGATCCGCGGCGCCAGCCGCAACCACATTCCCCCGTTCCCAAAAAAGGTTGCGCCTTGCGGCGCGTATTAAAAACCGGGCGGGTCCCACAACCCGCCCCCACGGGTTTAATAGATAAATCTTCCAAAAATATCGTAGGGGAGGGTTCCAAACCCTCCCCTATTCCGATCCGCGCCTCCGGCGCACCCTCATTCCCCCGCTCTCCCCGGTTTCTCCGACAGAAAATCAAGCTCCAAATGCCTGTCCGGCTCCGCTTTCCCCTCGCGGACGCGGTCAAACTCCGAGATAAGCTTTACCGCCAGCGGCACGGCCAGCTTATAAAGCTCCGACAGCCGCTTACTGCTCTCGCGGCACACTGGGCTTGGCTCCAGGCTCATCACGAGCCCCGCCAGATCCCTGTACCTGCCCGTTGCCCGGAATGCCGCCAGCAGCGCCTTGCGCTTTCGCATATTCGGCGCGTGAAGCACCCGCAGGCAGAAGATCATGGACTTCAGCGACCGCTGTATGTCCCTGAGCTCCGCCCCGGGGTAAAAGGCCGCTATCACCGCGCTGTTGCGCCGGCTTGGCACGATGTGCGCGGCCGTGTCGTGGCGCAGTGGGTCAAGGCCGTCCTCGACCTCAAGTAGCCTGTCAAACTCCATCTCTATCTCGTTGTGCCTTGTGTCGTGCTCACGGGCGAATTTGTTGACGTATCCGTGACACATGCAGTCAAGGGCGAAGTGGGCCAGATACCCGTACATGTACGCCCTGTACATTGCCTCCGGGTGATCGTCGAGGACACGCGCCGCCTGCCCGAATACCTCAGCGCCGCTCTTGTGGTGGAGGCTGTGGCCCAGCCTCGTAATCTTATCCGGCACCATGGGGCTGTGGTAAAACAGCACGTCCGGCCCATGGACGCCTATCTCGTATAGCTCCTTATACTGCATGACGGCGTCTCTGACCGCCGGCGGCAGCTTCGGCAGGATCTCCCGCCCAAACCTGAGATGCGCGTAAGCGCAGGGCATGTCCCGTCCCTCCTTTCGCCTGATGTATTATAATATTGATGATAAATCCTATCCCGTCGAATTTCAACCACTTCACAGAAATTTTAAATTTTCCGCCGTTTTTTACCCTTTTCAAAAGGGGCAGTCCCTTGTTCGGTGACTGCCCCCTTATTTTTATAATATGTACGGCGACAGGAAACACTCGCCGTAGCCCTGGTCGAGATCCACATAGCCGGTGCAGGCATAGACGATGGCGTTGAAACTCTCCGCGTCCTCTCCGACGCCCTCATTGGTGAAGCCGAATTTGTACGCCGGGACGTATTCCCCGTACTGTTCCACCCACTCGAAGGTCACACCGGTCGGCTTTTGGGCCTTGAAGAACATGCTGTTCATTGACTCGTCCGCGATTGGATGGACCGTTTTTCTGGCGCAGTTTACGCAGTAGAGCGCGTCCTCGGGATCATCGATGTAAATCTCCGGCGTCTCGTCGGTTATCCTCTCCGGCACCCAGGCGTTGAATACCATGTGCTCCACCTTATCCCCGATGATGTTGACCTTCAGCGCGTCCTTTATGGGGGCCCCGTCCACCATAAGCGGCCAGGATACCAGGACCTCCGCCCCGTCGTACCGCGGGTCCACCCATATGTCCGGCTCCACATTCGTAAGCTCCTGCAAACCAAAGGCATCGGTGAACGCCCTGGCCGTTTTTATGGCCTCGTCGACGGTGAGCTTTTTATCCCTCGAAAAGCCCTCACTCTCCCTGTCGCCGTAGCTTGCGAAAAAGCTGATGTCCCCGTCGGAAACGCAGATGCGCTCGTAATACTCATCCTCCCTAACGTCCGATACGAGGAAGCCGTACTCGTTCACCGTGTAGGAACCCCAGAGAGCCGCAGCCGCCTTTTCCGCCCGCTCCATAAGTTTCTCCTTCTCCACCTCGCCGAGCCGGAGCTTGAACGCCTGGAGCTTTGGTACGGAGAGCTCGTCAAATCCCGCGAACTCCTCACTATAAAGCCAGGGCAGTATAACTGTCGGATAGCTCGAGTCCGACAATGATGTGCCCGGATAACACGTTTCCAGCATGCCCCTGATCTGTACTTCAATTTTATTCGGCGTTTTCTCCATATCATATAATTTAAACGCGGCGATCATGTAGTCGTGGTCCGGTCCATATCCGAAATATACGTCCATCAATGTGCCCCATATATGTTCCCCATTCTCATCATTATACCCGGCGTCCTTATATCCCATAAGGCCGCCCCTCTGGTCCTCTCTAAAATCGAAATCCGGCTCGTTCTCTCTCGCGAACTGCTGGGCCTCCTCCCAGCTTTTCTGTCCGAGGTTTACGATCCAGAACCTGGCGGTATCATCTATGGTGCTTTTCCAGCCCTGGGCCGTATAGCCGCCGTAGGGCTCCTCGTAATACTCCCAGCCCTCGTCGGCGATGTAAAGGGAAAATCCGTTCCCCACAAACAGCGTGACCGGGTCAAGGTGGTACTTCGCCGGGACGCCCCCGTTATAGAAGATCTCCGTCGTTTTCGGCCTGTCCGCCCCCTCGATCGGCTCGGAGGGCTCCGGCGGGACAGTCTGTTCGGTCACGGGCGGGGTAGTCTGCTGTGGCACGGACGGGGTAGTCGGGTCGGTTTTCGGCATCTCGGTTTGCCTGTCGTCCTGCCGGGCAGGCTGCGGCGCCGGCTCCCCGCCCTCCTTTTCTCCTATGCCCACGGCGCAGGCAGCCACGCTTACGGCCAGCACCGCCGCCAAAAGAGCCGTCCAGCCGAATTTCCGGCCTCCGGCGAGGAGATTTTTAAACCTGTTCTTCACCGACCTCGCGCCGCCCCCGAAGTGCGTGGACAGCACCGCCCTGCTCACGCCCCGCTCGTGGCTGACACTGCTGAGCAGCATCTCGCAGTACGCCACCCTGGCGGACCTGTCGGCGCCGGTGACGGCCCCCTCGTCGCATAAAAGCTCCACCGTCTCAGAGGCGTTCCGGCGCATGAGCCACACCGCCGGATTGAACCAGTGCATGGCGTTTGCCGCCAGCATCAGCAGCTTATACCAGAGATCCGCCCGTTTTACGTGGGTGAGCTCGTGGCGGAGGATAAAGCTCGCCTCCTCCGGCTCCATATATTTCTCCGGAAGGTACATTACCGGACGTATGAGCCCCATGACCATGGGCGAGTCCACCGCCCGGCTCACTCTGAGCGCCGGGGCCCTTTTGATTTCCATGTCCGCCAGGACCTCGCCGTATATCTCCTTAAGCTGCGCGCCCGCCGCCACGCTCCACCGCCGCGCCCGGCGGCTATACCAGAGCGTCCCCAGCACGTGGTAGCCCGCGAAAAGCACCGCCCCCGCGATCCAGACCGCCGTAAGCACGTCCGACAGCCTTATCTCAACCCCGGGCTCATTCTCCGCGTTATTCACCGCCGGCGCGGTATTCGTCCCGGCTGGCTTTACGGTCGCCGCCGGATTGGCGGCGTTCCCCGCCGGCCTTGCCGCGTTCCCCGCCGCGCCCGTGTTCTCACGCCTTGCGGGCCGGGCCACCGGCAGTCTCACCTCCGGCACCGTTACCTCCACCGCCGGCTCCGGCATAGCCGGAAGCAGCTCCTCCCACCGCATCGGTGAGAGCATCAGCGCCAGCGCCAGGACCATCCACAGGTAATACCGCCACTTCGGCGCGAACCGCCTGTCAAGAAGCGGCTTCAGCGCCATGATCAGAAGCGCCACGGCGCCCACCGCCGCGCTCCATTTCAGCACACTGAGTACAACGTCCATCACTTGTCCTCCATTTCGTCAAGGAAGGAGCGAAGCTCCTCTATCTCCTTCTCCCCTATTCTGTCCCCGTCGTAAAGGGCGGACATCAGCCCCTTGAAGCTGCTCCCAAAGAGCCTGTCCAGTATCCCCCGGCTCTCCGCGGCCTTGTATTCCCGCTCTGAGATAAGCGGACTATACAGGTTCGTCCGCCCCTGCTTATCAATAGATAGGAACCCCTTCTCCACCAGCCTGTTCAGGCTCGTCGCCACCGCCGGTAGCGCCCAGTCCCGACTGCCCTTCAGCTTATCGTGCACATAAACCGAGTTCACCGCCTTCCCGGCCCCCCACACCGCCAGCATTATCTCCAACTCCGCGTCGCCAAGTCTCTTCATATATGTACCTCCTCACCGTATTTATACGATTGTATAATATACCTTCATTATACGTTTATGTAATAATATGTCAAGTTACAAATCGGCAACAAACATCAGTCCCCGTCGCCCTTCGCCCCGTGTTCACGCCCTCCATGTCCTCCGGCTGTCATAATATGCCGTCCGGTGAAAAGGGCCTTCTCAGCCAGACGGTAGAGCTTATATCTAAGCGGCTTGAATGGCAGCGTGACCTCCCCCACAAGTCGCTCAAGCTCCCCGCCGAACTGCTTTTTGAAGTGGTAGAGGCCCGAGCGCGGGTCGCTCCCGTCGGTTATCTCCAAAAATCCCCGCAGGTCGTATACATCATCCCCACGGCGCAGGGCGTCGCGTATCATCTCCCACTGCAAAAGCTCGCAGGGCTTAAATGACCGTCCCTCCGTGGCGCTGGCCCCGTAGGCATACCATGTACGTTTAGCGTAGCTTACCGCTATCGCCGCCGCCACCGCCCCATCGTCAACGAAGGCGATCTTCAGCCTCACATGCTCCGGCCCCAGCTCGTCCCAGACCCGCCTGTAATACTCTATTGGCCGTATGATGAACCTGTCCCGGTCGGCCGTCTCCTCCATGAGCTTATAGAATACCGGTATATCCTCTCTCGTCCCCTCCCTGATCTCCACGCCCCGCCTCTGGGCCAGGCGTATGTTGTACCGGAGCTTTTTGTGGAACCCGGCGAAGATCTCCTCCTCCGTCTTGCCCCGAAGGTCCAGGCGAAAAACGCTTTTCGGCTGGATAAGGTCCCTGTTGCTCTTCACATCGTCCCGTATCTTATAGCCCAGAGCCTCCATTATCCCACGAAACTCCCCGTCCTCCTCCGGAACATCCGGCTCCATTCTTAGTGCCATCGCCCTATACCTTTTCGCCAGGAATCTGGCCCCCTCGGTGAGCTGGCGGAGGGCGTCGGCGTCGTGAATATCGCACACCGGACCCCGGGGGCAGTACATCAGGTTCCCGAACGCCGGTATTTTCCTTATAAGCACGCTGAGCACGCCGGTTATCCGCCCGTCGCTCTCCTCTGCGATAACGACCTCATTTCCCCAATTCGACTTCACCGCCGCCCATCTTGTGGATTGCATAAAGTGCCCCCTCGGGTGACTCTCGCAAAACCTCTCCGCCCGCTCAAGCTCCGCGTCATCTCCCCCTACCCTCATCCTCAATCCCCTCCTTTGTTATACAGTTGTATAACATAACCTTATTATACAGCCGTATAACAGCCTGTCAAGTTACAATTCAGTTACAAAATAAAGAAACTGTCAACCGCTATCTCCAAAGAGCCCGCACCCCCATCACCTACAACCAATCCCCCGTCCGGGTCCACATATCCCACCATCTCCTCCGCGTCCGCCCCGGCGCGTCTTCTCACCACCGTGCCGTCCGGGCAGAACACCAACGCGTCCGCCCGGACACGTGCGGCCTCACCTCGTCATGGGCCCATCCGTCCAATGTCACGCTGTAATCCGTTATCCCCACGGCGAAGAGTTCCCTGAAGTGCCTTGCGTCCAGAAAGTGCCTCAAGGCTGTCGGAGCGTCCTCGGTGCCGGCGTGGCGGCCGTTCCGGCCGCTCTCAGATTATCTCGAAGCTTACGTTTTTATCCAGGTCGTTCCTCATCTCGGTGTAGGTGTCGACCTGCTCACTGTTCAGCGGATCGTACATCACATCGCCCGGGAAGATCATCACGTAAGCATACTTGTCATTTTCGCCCAGCAGCTTGTGCTCAACGGGGGAACTCCCTTCCCCGGCGAACTGCTCCTGCGTATAACGGAACACGTAGCAAAGCACCCCGTCCCAGTTGGTCTTTATTACGACGCTGGTCCCGTTATTGTCTGCGGGATTTGCCTCCACCGTATACCTGTCCTTCCAGGAGGCCGGGAACTCCATTCTGAAGCCCAGCTCGCTGTTCTCATATTTTTCACCTGACCGCTTTTGCTGACCGCACCCCTGGAACGCCAGCAGCAGCGCGACCGCCACCAGCACGGAAAGCATAGAGCAGAAAATACCTTTTCTCATTTTTAAAAGCTCCTTTCAATTTTGTTTCCCCTGGCGAGCTCCGCCCGTTTCTTGATTATCCACAGCCAAATACGGCAAGCAAAACGGCCTGGCTATCTCGTGGCCGGGGGTTTTAATGTATTGTTTGGTGCATACCGAAACATTGGTCAGCTTCGGCCCGAAGCCGCGGATCACACAGCAGTATACGTGCCCGCGTAGGAATCCCACACAGGTACATAGAATTTTACGTCTGTATCCGCAGTCGCGCCATTCCAGCTCTTGAACGACAAAGACTTACGGTCGCCCGTATGGGCACAAAAGGTCAGGGTAACGGAGTCATTGGCGTCGACCATCCCCACATGTGAGTATTGGTTCCAATATATTATACTACCGGCGAAGGCATCGTGCTTGTTCGTTGATTCAAAGAAAAAGCCCTGATCGACCATGTATTCTGCCAGCCCATAGATGTCTTCTCTCCATCCCGTGTTTATCCATGTCGTCGTACCAGGATACCATCTGCTCTCCTGGCTTATTCCGCCGGCATATATCGCCTGCGAAACGAAATTGGCGCAATCAGCTCCGTTATAAAACTCATATTCCTTATTGCGGCAGGTGTGGGGGCTCTTTGTGCATTTCCCGCAGGAATATTTTCAGTCTCTCGCGGCGACCCTGTCGTAATCCGTCGGGTCGCTTGGATTTGTTTTCGTGGTCTGTGCCGCGGCGGGTGAAGCCAGCGTCTGGCTGATCGCTACCGACTCGGCGATCTGAGCTGCCCGGGTCTCGCCGTCGTGGTACAATTCCTCTCTGGACTGGGGGGCAAATGCCTCCATATCCATCTCGCCGAACTCGCCAACAAAGCTCATTACATACTCGTCCTTGTCGGCCTTCGCTATCGACGCCGTATCCGGTACCACCACGCTAAATGTCGATGACTCATACTGCTGAGCACCGATGTACATCGTGTCGATCTCGTACTTCCGCGCGTCGAGGGTGGCCTGAGCTGCCGCCTTCTGTTCAGCGTCCTCTATCTTCTCCACCGCGGCCTCCATTCCCTGGATATACGGCAGCTCAGAAGCACTTTCAGCCAGCAGGACCTTCGTGAACTCCACATCAACTATATACCTGGTGCCTCCTGACACCTGCTCCACATCGCTGATCTCGCCGTGGATGCTGGGGATCGTGTAATACTCGGCGTAACTTTCGATGACGCTCTCACAGACGTCGTCAATGATCGACTGCTCGAATTTAGCCTTATCGGCGATGTCCTTTTTCGCGTCCTCGGCGTTCTCCAGGGCCAGGGCGCTCAGTGTACACGTCGCCAAAGTCGCCACCGCCAATAACAAACATATGATTTTTTTCATGGGCTTTCCTCCTTATAAAATAAATATAATGACCGTTTTGCTTTATCATGGCCGCAATAATACGATACCGCAATGAAGGTCATACGCACATATCGTCTACGGACAAATAAAAATAACACAAAACGACAACTCTTTTACACCCCATCCCGTTTATTTATACGACTGTATAAATAAAATACAAGTTATAATTTAGTTGCAGAATACCTCATGGCTGTCTTACTCATGCCGCGGACGGTATGGTTTGATATGGCAATAAATATCACGCTTCCATGCCTTTCTGTAAAATATACACAAAACGACCTGTCGCCTCTCTTGACTTTAGTGAATTAAAATTATATAATTACCGTATTATTGTTATGACCCTGATTCAAGGAGCCACTTATATGCGTGAACTGTTTCTCGGAGAGTACATAAAGCAAAGTCGAATAGACCTGGGGATCACGCAGGAACAGCTGTGTGAGGGTATCTGCGATCCCATCACCGTCTCGCGTATGGAGAACGGCAAGCAGATGCCCTCCTACAACCGGATCCGTGCCTTCCTCCAGCGGCTCGGACTGCCCGATGACCGTTATTACGCCCTGCTGAGCAAAAACGAGATGGAGATCAAGACTCTGCAGGATGAGATCCTCGCTGATGTTATTAGGTTTGAACGCGCCGCGCCGGAAAACCGAGCTGGTATTCGCGAGGCCGGACTGCAAAAGATTAAAAAGCTGGAGGCGCTCGCTGAGCCGGACGACCGAATAATCCGCCAGTACATAATAAGTGAACAGGTCACTTTAGGAAAGCCTGACGGCCCGTACAGCCCGGAGGAGCGGTTAGAGCTCCTGATGGGGGCACTGCGCATCACAGTCCCCAAAATAGACCTGGATGAAATAAATCTTGGCCTATACAGTACGGATGAAACCACATTACTCAACAAAATCGCCGCAACTTACGAACTGATGGGACAGCGAAAAAAAGCAATCGACATTTACAGTCAATTGCTTAAATATGTGCAGAAGCATTATCGTGAGTTATCGAAGTATGCCGGGCATTTTGCCATTGTTGCTCACAATTATACCAGAGAATTATTCATGGCGGGACGCTATGATGACGCGCTCGAGGTCGCGGAGCTTGGTCGAAAAGTCTGTGCAGAGTACGCTCACTACCAGTTTTTGCCTGGGCTTATCGATCTTATGGGAAGTTGCTATTTCTATAAGGGCGACCTGGAGAAGTGTAAGGAGTATTATAGATACGCCTACTGCATTTATAAGGTGATTGGAAACGACCGGGACAGGATTTTTTTGGAGGAAGCGGCAAAGGATCGTTTAAATATGGAGTTTCCTTTTTAATGGATGTTATCATTCAAGCCCGGATCCTCCGTTGCAATTGCCGACACGCCGTATGAGTCGGCCGGTGGCTCCATGACTTCCTGGCTTTCTACCTTTGTGGCTGTCGCCGTACCGTCAAGCTCCACGATCGGAATTGTGTTTACCGGAAGCGTGAACAGTAGCAGCGTCGCGAGATCAGACAGCAAAAGTCCCTGGCAGATCCAATATCCGCCAGGGACTTTTGCTGTCCGTTCTTTTACTGCTGCCCTATATGATTAGCTATCCTCTGCATTATCATATCGAGCGCGACAAGGTTGTGGCCGCCCTCCAGGATTATTATGTCGGCGTAGCGTTTAGATGGCTCTATGAACTGCTCGTGCATGGGCTTTACGGTCGTTAGGTACTGCTCCACCACTGACTCCAGGCTCCTGCCCCGCTCCTTCACGTCCCTCAGGATACGCCGAAGGATCCGGACGTCCGCGTCGGTGTCGACGAAAATCTTTATATCCATAAGGTCCCGGAGCTCCGGCTCCTGAAAGATGAGAAGGCCCTCGAGCACCACCACGCTCGTGGGCTTTATCTCCACGGTCTCCTTTGTCCTGTTGTGCTCCACATAGGAGTACACCGGGCACTGGATGGCCTGACCGGCCTTCAGCGCCTTCAGGTGCCGGACGAGGAGATCCGTGTCGAAGGCGTCCGGGTGGTCGTAATTCGTGCGCACGCGCTCCTCAAAGGTGAGGTGCGACTGCTCCTTGTAGTAGCTGTCGTGATTTATGACGCTGACCGCGTCGCCGAACCTGTTTTTTATGTGGCGTGTAAGGGTGCTTTTGCCGCTTCCTGTCCCGCCGGCAATGCCGATCATTATCGTGTCAAGCATATGTACCTCCCACTTTTATTTATTTCTTCATAAGAAGGCTCACGGCGTCGTGAAGGACCCTTATGTCCGCCACGCCGTCCCAGTCGGCCCGCTCCCCATCCAGTGTCCAGGGCTGATCGTCGGTGGAGGTTATCCGGAGCTCCGGGACGGAGATAAATGTCATGCCCTCGGTATTGAGGTTCGCCGTCCGCAGGGAGTGGATATACGCGGCAAGCTGCAACGGCGTTTTCTCCTTCTCCACCAGCAGTAGCTCAAACTGCCCGTCGGACAGGCTGACCTGCCCCTCATCAAGCGACACCACACCCCCGAGCCTCGTGGAGTTGCTGACGACACAGGCCAGATACTCCCCCTCGAATATGTTCTCCCCCGCCTCTATCCTCAGCGGCACCGGGTGCACCGTCGGCACCTCCCGTATGCCCTCCAGCACGTATGCCAGAAACCCCAGAGTGTTCTTCATGTCCTGGGGCGTCTCATAGCAGGTCCGTGAGAATATGCCGAGTAATCCCACATCCATAAAATATCTTCCGTTGAAGCTCCCCACGTCGATGGGCCGCGGCTCCCCCTCGAGTATTCCGTCCAGTGCCTTGTCGATGTCCGTGGGTATCCCCAGGGACCCGGCGAAATCGTTGGTGGACCCCAGCGGGATATATCCGATAGGCATTTTAACGCCGTTTTTCAAAACCCCGCTTATGACCTCATTGAGCGTCCCGTCCCCGCCGGTGCACAGAAGCAGGTCAAAGTCCCCGGCCATGGCCGCAAGCTCCGCGGCGTGGCCCCGGTATTTTGTGATGGCCGTGGTGGTCATATATCCCGCCTCGCTTAGCCTGTCCACAATGTGAAAAAGCTCCGTCTGCACCCGCTGTTTCCCCGATTTGGGGTTGGCGATCAAAAACGCCTTCTTCATAATATGACCTCCATACCGTATTTGTAGGGCACAAGTCCCATCTTCTCGTAAAAGGCCTTGGCCCCGGGGTTGCACTCCCAGACGTTCAGCGTCACGTTGTAGCACCCGTAGTCCCTGGCCCAGTCCCTGACATACTCGTATATTGCCCTGCCCACGCCCCTGCCCCGGACGTGCTCAAAGACGCATATGTCGTCTATGTAGCAGGTCAGTATCGGCATCATCACGTTCTCCCCGGCGTGATCCTCCAAAACGCAAAAGGCATACCCCAGCACCCCGTCCCTCTCGTCATCGTAAACAAACACCGGCCGCCTGTCGTCCTCAAGTATCCTCTCCAGCTCGTCGTCATAATATTTTCTCCCGCCGTTTGTGAAAAGGTCCGGCCTTCCCAGATGGTGTACCATCTCCACCTGCTCCAAAAGCCTCCCAATTACCTCAATGTCCTCTTTTTTCCCACGTCTGATCATAATAGCGCCTCCTGACTTTGGCTATTATACCACCGTTACAACTAAAAAACAAGCCGCCGCTCCAATTCCGATTTGCCCCCCTCCTCATACAAAAAGGCTCCCCTCTCTGAGGGGAGCTGTCGGCGCAGCCGACTGAGGGGAGTCTACCCGCAGTCGCAAATAAAATCCGCGGCCCCCCGGGCCGCTCCTTTTAAATTAGGCTCCCCTTCGTAAGGGGAGCTGTCGAGCGAAGCGAGACTGAGGGATCGAGGGTATAGCCGTGCGCAACCCCTCCGCCCTCGCCCCCCTCCCCCGCGTGGCCGCCTTCCCCGCCCAAGCGGGGAAGGCTCACACGAAAAAATCCGTCCTCGCCCGCAATCGCCAAGGCTCCTCGTCCACTCTCTCACCGCCCTTTCTCCCTATAATACGCGCGATTTCCAAAAATCCCACGAAAAAAGGCGGGCTTTCGCGCCCGCCTTGATTTTTTAGCCCGATCATTCAGCCAAGCCTGCCGGCGGCCTTCAGATACTCCATGATTATGTCAACCGCTCCGTCCACGCCCACCTTTGTCACGTTCAGCGTAAGGTCGTGGCCGTAGACATAGCCCCAGGTCTCACCGGTGTAGTTTTTATAATAGTTCGACCTGTTCCTGTCAAGCTTCCGAAGCTGCTGCTCCGCGCCCTTGTCGTCCAGGCCGTACTCCGCCTTGCACTGCTCCAATCTGTCCTCGTGCTCCGCGTAGAGGAACACCTTCACACAGTCCGGGTCGTCCTTCAGCAGGTAATCGGAACAGCGCCCGATTATAACTGAGCTTCCCTTCTGGGCGATCTCCTTTATGGCGTTTGCCTGGGCCGAAAATGCCGTGTATGTCATGGGCACGTCGTAGGCGTGGTGATAGCCGTGGACGTTGTAGGCGCTGGAGGCCAGATTAAAAAGGAAGCTGCCCGTCACGTTCTCCTCGAGCCTCCCTATGTAGTCCGGCGAGAGGCCGCTTTTTTCACTGGCGAGATCCAGTATCTTCTTATCGAACATGGGCACACCCAGCTTCACCGCCAGCTTACTGCCCACTGCCGTGCCGTGAGCGCCATAGGCCCGGCTTATGGCGACGATGGTCTTTTTCATGGTACAGCCCTCCTTTATACAGTTTGACCAAGTCCGGCGAACATCTCCGGGCTTTCTTTATATAAATATACCACAACCCGTTTCTTTTTTCAACTGAAACGGTAAAAAAAACCTATATGAATTTTTGCATAGCAAATTTACCTTTACTTTTCGGGCGAAAGCTGATAAAATGCAGGAAAACATCTTGAAAGGAAGATACTGATGCCGAAAGCGGCTTTCAGAACAGCCGATATACTTCTGCCCAAAACCCCTGACCTCACCGATTGGAGCGTCATCGCCTGTGACCAGTTCACCTCCGAGCCCGAGTACTGGGACCGTGTGGACGCAAAGGTCGCGGGTAAGCTCTCCACCTACCACATGATATTGCCCGAGGCGTACCTTGACCGGGTCTCGCCCCTTCAGATGGCCGACAGCGCCAACGCCGCCATGCGTCAGTGCCTGGACGCCAACGTATTTGAGGAGCTTTCCGATTCCTACGTATACGTGGAGCGCCACGTCACCGGCGGCGTCCGCCGCGGCCTTGTGGGCGCCCTCGATCTTGACGCCTACGACTACTCCCCCCGCTCCGTATCCCCCGTCCGGGCCAGTGAGCGCACAGTGGCCGACCGGCTGCCCCCGCGGATGAAAATACGCGAAAACGCCCCCCTGGAGCTGCCACACATCATGGTGCTCATGGACGATCCGGACAGATCCGTCATCGAGCCCCTGCACGGGAGAGTCCACGCCCTACGGAAGATTTATGACTTTGACCTTATGGAGGACGGCGGCCACATAACGGGCTGGCAGGTCACCGGCGAGGAGGCCCGGGCCGTTGACGGGGCCCTTTCCGCCATAGCCCAACGCGATGTCCAAATAGTCATCGGCGACGGCAACCACTCCCTGGCCGCGGCCAAGGAGCTGTGGAACAGGCTGAAGTCCACCCTCACCCCTGAGGAGGCGGAAAAACACCCCGCCAGATACGCCCTGGTGGAGCTCAATAACGTCTACGACCCGGCCATAACCTTCGAGCCAATCCACCGTGTGGTGTTCGGCGTTGACACGGAAAAGCTCCTTGAGCTCATGGAGCAGAAGCTCAGCATCCCCGACGGGCGCGAGATAGAGTACGTCATCGGCGGCCGTGTTGCCGGCAAAATGCGCCTTCGCGGCCGGAGCTTCGGCGGAATGATCGAGATGCTCCAGAGCTTCATCGAGGAGTACGCCGCCATGTCCGACGCCGGCGAGGTGGACTATATCCACGACGAGGAGTCCCTTCTGAAGCTCACCGAGTCCCCTGACTCCATCGGCTTCCTCCTCCCCTCAATGGATAAATCGGACCTCTTCCGCACCGTCATCTCCGACGGCGTTTTCCCCAAAAAAAGCTTCTCCATCGGCCACGCCCGCGACAAACGCTACTACCTCGAGTGCCGAAAAATAAAATAACCCCACACACCAAACAGCGGACGCCCCAAGCGTCCGCTTCCTTATTTTTCCCCCCCGCACGCAGACGCCAAGGCTCCCCTCTCTGAGGGCTGCGCCCGCAGGCGCGTTTCGGAGCGCAACCGCCCGAAGGGCGGCTCTTAGCGCGGAGATGAGCTGTCGCGAAGCGACTGAGGGGAGTCTACCCCCCAAAAAAGGTTTGCGCCCCCGCCGCACATTTGATCGCGCCGCAAGGCGCAACCTTGTTCTCTTAAGCTCCCCTTCGTAAGGGGAGCTGTCGCCCGCAGGCGACTGAGGGGTCGAGGCCATAGTCGTGCGCAACCCCTCCTCCCTCGCCTCACCCTCCCCCGCGTGCTCGCCTTCCCCGCCCGGGCGGGGAAGGGCAGGGATGAGGTGGGATCTGCGGCGCCAGCCGCAACAATATTCCCCCCGTCCCCAAAAAATGTTGCGCCTTTCGGCGCGTATTAAAAACCGGGAGGGTTTAGAACCCTCCCCTATGTCAATTATAGAAAAATCTCCCAGCCACCCCCGTAGGGGCGGGTTCCCAAACCCGCCCGTCCCCTCCGTCCCGCCCGCAGGCACAAATAAAATCCGCGGCCCTCCGGGCCGCTCCTTTTTTGAATTAGGCTCCCCGACGTCCGGGGAGCTGTCGAGCGCAGCGAGACTGAGGGATCGAGGCCGTAGCCGTGCGCACCCCCTCCTCCCTCGCCCCACCCCCCGCGTGGCCGCCTTCCCCGCCCCGGCGGGGAAGGGCAGGGATGAGGTGGTATCCGCGGCGCCAGCCGCAACAATATTCCCCCCGTCCCCAAAAAATGTTGCGCCTTTCGGCGCATATTAAAACCGGGAGGGTTTTGAACCCTCCCCTACGGCAATTATAGAAAAATCTCCCAATCACTCCGTAGGGGAGGGTTCCCAAACCCGCCCGTCCCCCGTCCCGCCCGCAGGCGATAATAAAATTCGCGCCCCCGGCGCAACCTCGTTCTCTTAGGCTCCCCCTTCGTAAGGGGAGCTGTCGCCCGCAGGCGACTGAAGGGTCGAGGGTGTAGTCGTGCGCAACCCCCCCAGACTCCTCCCCCTACCCCCCCCCTCAAAGAGGATGGGCCCCCCTTTGCCTCCCTTCCGCAAACCCGCACCCGCAGGCAATAATTAGTTCGCTGACAGTCCGCAAATTCCCTTCGCACACCATTCTCATTAAACATCTTTTTAAGCGCGGCCTCTGTCACAGCCATCGGCACAAGCATCGGAATGAGCTGAACGAACATAACGCTCAGTCCAACGATCGCGACAGTTGCTATGTCCCTGTTAAAAACAAACAAGAGCGGTATGGCTGAGACCGGCAATAGGATCAGTCCGGTTTTAAACCAAATTCTCCCGAAATACTTGTGGGCGAACTCCCATGTATCTTTATTCTTCATCGACATGGCGGTCCGATAGCCAAATAACGCATTGATCTCTTCAGGACCACCCTCCATGAACATTTTCCCAATTCCCACCATACTCAGCGGAATGACCAAGTCCATGATAAGCATAAACGCCCAAAAAACGATCATAATATGTACCTCCATGAAGTCCGGCTCCCGGAGAGTCTGTTCACGCAATCGGCCGGAAACACAAAGTCGAATTGGGACTTTGAAAAACGCCGCCCCCGCAACCAATATCCCCCCTACTCAAAGTAACAAACTCCCCCTACTTCCCCCCATGCCTCCTATAATACACATACGAATACCCCATCGGCAACACCGCCATAAGGGCCGTAAGTCCTATATAAACCCAAATGACCTCTTTGATCGGCAAGAACGCCATAAGAATTATCAGCACTCCCCCCACGACCCACACCTTCCCCGCGAACCTGTGTGTGGCGTTCCAGTTGGCCTCGTCCTCCAGAGCCCACATGACCTTGATGCCGATGGTGTAGTTGCGCCGGCACTTGGGAAGGTAATTCCCGATGGCCACAAAGAGCACCCCAGTGGCCGCGACGACCACGGAGGCCACGCTTATCTCCGCCCCCAGCGCCACGGCGTACACCAGAACGCCCACAAGCACCGAGATGAACGGGCATATCCAAAAAACCAGCCCCAGCACCTTTTTCGTCTGCCCCTTTACCTTCGGATCCAGGCTCGTGAGGACAACGCACAGAATATGCGCCGCCGCCAAAAAGCCGGGTATGGCAAATACGGCGAAGGCCTTGCCCGACCAGCCGTCCATCTCCCCGGCCGCGTTCCAGTGGATAGGCATCCTGTTCGGGAGCTTTGACCACAGTATGATCCCCGCCAGCATCGGCAGCAACGTCACCAGCGTAGTGATGATTATCTTCCATTTATTCTCTTTTATCATTTTCATTTCCTCCCCTCAGATCGGTCACCCACAGCATCAGCTCCTCAAGCACCGAGGCGTTGAGCTCATAGTAGATGAACTTCCCCTCTCTGCAATCTCTGATAAGCCCCGCGTCCCGCAGTACCGACAGGTGCCGGGATATGCTGGCCCCCGTCACCGGGAACCTGTCCGCTATATCCCCTGCCGCCATACGCCCGGCCTTGAGCATATTCAGTATCTCCCTCCTCGTCGGGTCCGCCAAAGCCCTCATCGTCTCCTGTAAGCCCAATCCCCCACCTCCAATACATTTAACATTTAGTCTAAATGTTAAATGTATAATAACACAAATCCCCCCACCTGTCAAGTAAAAATCACAAGTAAATTTGTCAAATATAATTGACAGTTAACCTGCATAGTGCTATAATGAGGTTGTCGAATATAATTGACATGGAGAGTTACAATGAATGAAGAATTAAAACAAGCTCGGCTTGCGAAAAATCTCTCGCAAACTGAGCTCGCAAAAAGAATTGGCGTATCAAGGCAAACTGTCAATATGATTGAAAACGATGGGTATAATCCGACTATCAAACTGTGTATAAAGATTTGCAAAGAGCTTGATGTAACGCTAAATGATCTGTTTTGGAAGGAGTAACATATGTTTTACGACGAGAGAATTGAAAAGGAAAAAGGTAGAATATCAAGGAATGCTATCATATTGTCAGTAATTATATCTGTCGCGCTTGGGGCAATTCGCTTGACGAATATTCTAAAAAATACAGATCAAAGCAAATATCTATGCCTTGTGATTTTGGAAGCAATAATTATTTTGGTTGGATCGATATGCTTGCTTATCGGTTTTACCCGAAGCAAAATACACCCCAAAGATGAACGAACGATATTTGAGGAATGTTGTTTTTATAACAAAGCGTCATCGATTCTCATAAAAATAGTAACTGTTGTCTTTGCGTTTTTCTTGCCTGTCGTATTACACATTGGTATTCCGAACAATTATACCGACGGCGAGTTTGACCGTATCCTTCTTGTCCTTTCCTTTGTCGTAGGCATATATGTAGTATATGGATTTAGGCGTAACGACATTTATTTCAATTATTCCATTATGGAAAACGAACACTATTACAAGAGCGTGTTCAAAAATATTGGTAAGCTTGCGATCTATATCTCGTGTCTCTTTGCTGTTTCCGCGATTTCGTTTACTTTGCTTGTTGCCACAAAAGAACTTAACCAAGTCATATTGATCAAACATATTCTTCAAATCCTTGGATTATATATGATCGTTTTGCTCAAATTTTCTCTGCTATATTTGCTTTATTCCTTTTTGGAAAAAATGAGCTATAATAGCACACGGTGGCTATCAAAATCAACGATTATTTCGTTAGAAATAACGGTATTTCTATATGCTGTTTATACGTTTATAGCCATGCTCACGGATTCGCTTGCGATCTCACAAGCGCAAGCAATGCAGACCGTATCCGCCGCATCCTCTTTGACATTTTATATTGACTTTGCTTTGTTGATATTCTTAACGTATTTCAGTTACGAGTATCTAAAAGTCAAGCGTAACAAATTATTATCTGCCGCGTGCCTTACGATTCTTTTGAGTAAAACATTGGCGTTTTTGATCGGGCAAGCTTGGAGCGGGATCACAAGCTTGTTTTTGCGTGAAATGATAGAATATGACGCCTATACTATCACATACTTTTTATCTACCGCAAAAACCATCATTCAAGATCTGTCAAGTATAGCCAATATGATCGGCTTTTCTTTGATTATTATTGCGCTTATCAAAGATAAAACAATAAGAAAATCTAATCTTGCCGCCATTATCAGTTTTGCCGTACTTGGTGGGATCGAAATGTTCCTGCGTACACAAACGGGATATTTGGAAGTGAGTGTCTATCATTCACTTGCTGAAATTGCTGTTCTGATTTATTTGTGCGTTCTTGTTGTTTGCATTGAAAGAAGAGGTAAAATACCCGTTTGTTGAGACTTTACAAAACCCTTTATAAATACTCACCCCAGGCATGGCCCAGATACTCCGGGACCAAAAGCGTGAATTGGGAGTCGAGGCAAAAAGCAATCGCCCCGCAACCGTCCAAAACGCGATTGCGGGGCTACGCCACGTGTTCGATTATCAAGTTCGAATACTCCTTCCGGATACCCTTCTTAGTCCTCTCTCATCACTCAGCCGACTCAGCTAACTTCACTGCGGTAACCTCCGCCAACGGTGCTGTGGTCTGTGCTCCGGGATCTGACTGCCAAGGGCTTCATTCCGCCTTGATGAGCTTGGGCGGGTCCTCAACTGTACATCGGAACCTCCTCCTTTGCTGTGTCTACAATATATCATATTGTATAATTATCGTCAAGCCCAAAAACTCATTTTTGTCACTTTGACCGTGTTTTTTGACTTCCATTTTTTGATGGTTTCAAAAAATGCCTCTTTTGAAAATCTCAAAAGAGGCATTTTACTACGAAGCTTGCCGTTATCTTTGCATTACCAAAGCCTATTTCCACTCAAATCGTAAAGGCCTAGAAGGCCATCCAAAACAACAGCGATTTTGTCACTGTCGGTCAAAGCCATTTCATCCGCGTCCGAAATTTTAAGAGGCTTCATGCTTCCGTTCGCGTCCAATAAATACGTCCCTCGCCTTCGTGGTCGTGACCGCTATAATAGATGCAAATTGCCCCCAATTCGTCCCGCCAATCCGCTAATATGGCGTTGCTGCTTCTGGTTTGTATCGGTTCAAACAGAAAAGTACCGTTTTGGTCAATGTATGTGACAAAATAACCACCCGCCGGACCCTTCACATACGTTAAAGCCGTCTCACCGTTAAAGTCAGTGATCCTCTCCGCTCCCAGCGAGGCGGAATCATAGCGGGCCAACAGCTTCCCCGAGAAGCCGTCGTAATAGCTATATGGCTCAATTTCGGTTGCAGCCTCAAAGTAATCCCCATCAACTCCCATCCTCATTATTTCACCGCAGGTATATGTCATAAAAATGCCATTGTCATTTATGCTGTAAAACATTTCAGAATCCGTTTCCCAGGAGTACAGCGGTTCATCAATGCCGATTTTGTATACAGTAAGACCCTTATATCGTTTTAAATAATTTTTATGATTATCATCACGCTCAATACCGGAAAAAACATGACCTTCGTGTACATTTACCGCGTTTTTCAGCCCGTATTGTTCAGGACCGTAGAGCTTTCCGCCTGCCAGATCTATATAGATGTCGCCTATCTGATAAAATCCCGACCCAAGTTCCTTAAGGAGCTGTTCCTGAGCAGGAAAATATTTGTCGGCGGATAGGGCGTTACCGATCGCCGGATACTCGCCACTGTCCAACTCTAAAAGTAGTTTCCCACCTGAATCGCAAACTCGAAGAATATATTTTACGCTGGAATAAGTCTCAATTTTCTCATACTTCCAAACAAAAAGATTTTCATCGATCCGTGTGACCCGCCAAATTTCTTCCGCTTCACTAAGAAACTCGTCTGTGATATTTGTTCCGTCGCAGGAATAGATTTGATAGCCGCTGTAGGAATTTAGATATTGATCAAATAAGCAGATATAATCGCCTGTGAAGATACCGTTAGAAAGATTGCTGTAGATTTTTGAGATAATACTTCCTCTTTTGTCAATAGCGGCCCTGAAGCCGGTTTCACTGCCCAATTCTCTTGCCTTTACCCAAATAAGGTTGGAATCCTTGTCAGAATATAATATTTTAGTGACCTCGTAGTCCCAAATTTTCTCAGCATAGGGATCATCTACTAAATCCTCTTTTTCATTGTCAAGTTGCCCACCACCAGGGGTTTCAAACTGCCCATCCGTCCCCGAAGCATTTGTTGGATTATCGGTGTCTTGTGAACTTTTGCCGCTTTCCACACCGCACCCTGTGAGCAACACAAAAACAGTAAGCATAGCTATGATCCTGACCCCGCGTTTCATGGTCTCACTCCCTTAAAATCTACTCCGTTAAGGTACTTTTGCGACTAAATTATACTCAAATTATGAGTAAAAGTCAATACTCAATTTATGAGTGATGTACGATTAGTCCATAATTTAGGTGGGAGTGATATTATGGACTACCGTGAACGAATTAAAAATGTGCGGGAGGACAGGGATCTGACGCAAGCCCATCTCGGAAAGCTGCTGAATAAATCTCAACAAGGATATAACCATATAGAAATGGGCCGCGCAGAGTTGAAAATTGACGATTTAATTTCATTATGTAAATTTTATGATCTTTCGGCAGACTATTTGATTGGATTGATTGATAATCCGGTATCCTATAAAAGGTAAATTGATTTCCTCGCACAGCCAGGGTTTATTTTACTCTACACAAAAATGACCGCCTGAATGTCTCAGGCGGTCCACTTTTTCACTTCTTCAGCAGCTTCTGTATTACGCTCATCAGTCGCTCCACGTTTATGGGCTTTGCAACGTGATCGTTCATGCCCGCGTCTATGGCTGACTTCCGGTCCTCCTCGAAGGCGTTGGCTGTCATTGCGACGATCGGCACGTCCGCCCCGTCAGGCAGAGCCCGGATTGCCCGGGTGGCCTCGTAGCCGTTCATCTTTGGCATCTGAATGTCCATGAGGATCAGCGCGTAGCGTGTGTTACCCGCCTTCTCCACGGCCTCGGTGCCGTCGCTGGCGGTGTCCACCACAAAGCCTGACTCCTCCAAAAGCTCCTGGGCGATCTCCCGGTTGAGCTCGTTGTCCTCCACCAGGAGCAGCTTCGTGCCGCGGAACTCCTCGCCCACATCCCAGCCTGCCGTGGCGGAGCGGCGATCGGACGCCTCGCCTTTGCCCATGGCGGCGATGAGGGTGTCGCGGAGCTCTGACAGGAATATCGGCTTGTTGCAGAAGGCCGTGACGCCGGCCTTCCGGGCCTCCTCCTCAAAGGGCGTCCAGTCATAGGCGGTGACGATTATTATCGGCGCCTCGTCACCCACGATGTCCCGGACCTGGCGTACCACCTCAAGCCCCGAGAGATCCGGCAGCAGCCAGTCGATGATGTAGGCGTAGAACCTGTCTCCCATCTCCACGGCCTGACGGGCTCTCAGCACCGCCTCCTTGCCGTGGAGCGTCCACTCGGCCCGCATACCGATCTGTGTGAGCATCTTCGTTACGGAGTCGCATGTGGAAAAGCTGTCGTCCACCACCAGCGCCCTGAGGCCCATGAGCTCATGGATGGCCTCAACGCGCTTTGAATCTGACTGGAGCCGGAAATCGAGGTCTATGATGAACTCCGTGCCCTTGCCCTGCTCGGTCCGGAGCTCGATGGTGCCGCCCATGGCGTCAACGATGCTCTTCGTTATGGCCATACCGAGTCCTGTGCCCTGGATGCCCGACACCGTAGAGTTGCGCTCCCGCTCAAATGGCTCGAAGATATGCTTGGCAAACTCCTGGCTCATTCCGATGCCCGTGTCCTTCACCCGTATCTCATATGAGCCGTATCCCTTCGGCGCGCCGGGCTTCTGGCGGATGGTCATGGACACCGACCCTCCGGACGGCGTGAATTTTATGGCGTTTGACAGCAGATTGAGCAGCACCTGGTTGACGTGGAGCTTGTCGCAGTATATGTCCTCGTCTATGACGTCCATGGTGTCCATGAAAAAGCTGAGTTGCTTTGACTGCATCTGGCTCTGTATAATGTTGCGCATGTCCCGGAATATATCGGAGATAGAGCACTCCTTCTCCTCGATATTCAGCTTCCCTGACTCGATGCGGCTCATGTCCAGCACGTCGTTTATCAGGCTCAGCAGGTGGTTTGAGGAGCTCATTATCTTGCGCAGGTACTCCTGTACCCGGTCCGGATCCTCCACATTCGCCTCCGCCAGTGTCGTAAAGCCGATTATGGCGTTCATGGGCGTGCGTATGTCGTGGGACATATTTGAAAGGAACGTGGTTTTCGCCCGCTCCGCGGCCTCGGCCTTGCGGAGCTTCTCCTCCAGCACCGCCCGCTCCACCGCGTGGTCGGTGGCGCGCTTGGCCTGACGGCGGACGATGTAATAGTATACGCCCACAGCCACCGTAAGGACCACCGCCAGGACGATACATATATCCCGCACGTCGAAGGCGCTGGAGAACGCCTCCTTCTCCGGCACCGAAACGGCTATGGCCCACTCGTTTATCCCCGCCGGGGCGTAGTACATATACTCCCATCCGCCGGTCCTGTGGGTCTTATATATGACGTAGCCTGTGTTTAGATCAAGAAGGTCCCTGATATACCCGTCCCAGTCGAGGCCGCCCTTTGTCTCGATCCCCGATTCATAGTCGGATATGTTCCCCAGCTCCTCGTGGGCGGTGTCCAGCAGGAAATCCCCGTTCCTTGTGTCCACCATATACACGTTGGCTGAGGCGTTGTAGATATTGTCGATGTTTATCGTTTTCGGCAGATCCATCAGCACCGTCACGCCATATAACATGGCGGCGGTCTGGCCGTCCTGGATTATCGGCACGAAGTGCCGGAGCACCGGGCTCCCGTTTTTCACGCTGTACACCCGGTTCGATATATGCTCCCCTAACTTCGACTCCACCTCGAATGACAGATCGTCTATCTTCGACGCGTCCGTCACCGACCCGTCAGCTGTCAGCACCCTGTCCCCGGGCAGTAGTATGCGGACCTTCATCGTCTCCAAAAGCGGCGATACGGTCTCCATGATCTCAAGCATGGCGTCCTCGTCGTAATTGTCCGCTGAGGATATGATCTCCGCCGTGGCGTTAAGTATCCGGCTGTCCCTGGCAAGCTTCGCCCGTATCTCGGTTATGGCGGTGTTTACGCCCTCCTCCATGCGGCCCAGAGATCGTTTTTCCAGCGTCCTGCTTATGGCCAGATACGCCGTGACCATCATTATCGCTATGGCGATTATAAGGGCTATTGTAGCCGTCGTGCCCTTCAGCCATGACTGTCCCTTTTTTTCTTCTATCTCCTTCACCCTCTTCCCCATTTCGGCTGTCCTCACAGCGACGCCTTGAGCTCCCCTATCGCTCCGGCCACCCGGGCGTAGTCCGCGCTGACCTTCTCCAAAAGCGCCGGGGCCTCATCGCTCCATCCGTTGCGCAGTGCCTCGGTGAGCTCGTCCGCCGATCTTCCAAGGGCTGTGAAACTCAAATTCTGGCACATCCCCTTTATTGTGTGGGCGGCCCTGAAGGCCTCCTCCTGATTTTTCTCGCCCATGGCCCGGACAAGCGTCTCAAAGCTCCCGTCGTCCGGGAACTTCAAAACGAACTTCTGTATCAGCCTCTCGCTCCTGAGGCGCGACAGCACCTCCTCATAGTCCCCGCCTAATTTATCGTAGCAGTCGCGTAGTGTCATTTTTATTCTCCTTTCGTCGCGTCGGTGCCTCCGTCGCCCATGGTCTCGTCATAGAAGCAAAACCTGTTCTTCCCCCCGCGCTTCGCGGCGTACAGCGCCACATCCGCGGCGTGATACAGGTCCTCATATCTCTGTCCCACATCGTCGCCCAGGGCCACGCCCACGGACACTGTCACCTGCCGGCCGTCCAGCTCAAAGCATATGTTGCTGAATATACGCTCCAACGTGCGCTCGATGTCCGTATTGTACTCCAGGAATATGAAGAACTCCTCGCCGCCGGCGCGACAGCATATATCCGAATTTCTCACCGAGTGCTTCATGCGCCTCGCCAGCTCCTGGAGCACCCTGTCGCCGAAGATATGCCCCAGCTCGTCGTTCACCCGCTTGAAGTCGTCGATGTCTATCTCCGCCAGGGCAAAGTGCCCGTCCGGGTGCACCAGCATCCTGTTCTCTATCTGCTCCCGGGCGCTTGTCCTGTTCAGAAGGCCCGTCAGCGGGTCGCAGGAGGCCTTTTTCTCCAGCTCCCTCAGGCGCATCTTCTCCTCGTGTATGTCTATTGCCTTCCCGAGGAGCCCCGTGTATCTCGGCGGCAGGTCCTTTGACCACACCGACCTTGTGATGACCCTGAACCAGCGGCTCTCCCCGTCCAGATGGACAAGCACCTCCATGGTGGAGTCCGGCTCGTCCGGGGTGGAGTCCCTCTGGCGCCTTACGATCTCCTCCAGCGCCCTCGCCCCCACGATGCTTATCAGCTTCTCGCTGTGCAGGGGATCCATGAATATCTCCTCCAGCCCCAGCATCTTTGAGCCGTAGGCGGACAGCGTCACCATACTCGGCGTGACGGTATACTCGAACTGTATCTCCTCGCTCATCGCGGCGAAGAAGTGATACTTCATGCGCTCATAATCCAGCAGCCTCAGCGTCCGCTCGCTGACCGCTCCGCCCTCCCCGCGAAGCGCCTCCTCCGAGATGCTCCTCAGGTTGCGCTGCTGTATCTCCTCCGCGGCGTCGCCCTGAAGGGCCGTGCGTATCTTCTCCGCGTTGTCCACGAGGCACTGGAGGAGCATCGGGTTGAACTGTCCGCACTGGCCGTCCAGTATCATCTGAAGGGCCTCCTCGTGGGGTATGGCCGGCTTATACACCCTCGGGCTCGTCAGCGCGTCGTACACGTCGGCGAGGCTCACCACCTGTGCCGAGATAGGTATCTCGTCCCCTCTTAGCCCGTCCGGGTATCCCCGTCCGTCCCAGCGTTCATGGTGCCAGCGGCATATCTCATACGCCGTTTTCACCAGATCCTCACCGTGCTGTACCGGGATCCTCGCCAGCATATCCGCCCCGGCGGTGGTGTGGGTTTTCATTATCTCGTCGTAT
Organism: uncultured Oscillospiraceae bacterium; assembly: GCA_947631395.1. GTDB lineage: Bacteria > Bacillota > Clostridia > Oscillospirales > Oscillospiraceae > RUG626. The sequence goes on along the minus strand of CANRLF010000004.1, from coordinate 20,327 downwards.
TCCTCATCCGTCATCCACCCCGGCACCGCCGCCTGGAGCATCTCCGCGCCCACGGTCGTGTGGGTTTTCATCACCGAAAATTCCTCGCTCGTCAGCCTCCCGGGCTTATTCAGTATCGCCCCGTCGATGGCTATCTTCCCCACGTCGTGAAGTGCCGATGCCGTGCTTATCAGCGATATTTCCCTGGGCGTGAGCCCGTATTTGTCTGTCCTCGCCGCGATGAGCTCCAACAGCATCGCCGTCAGCGTCCGCACGTGCAGTATGTGCAGTCCGCTCTCGCCGTTGCGGAACTCCACTATGTGGCTCAGGATGTCGATCATCAAGGAGCTCCTCTGCTCCGTCTCATATATCTGGTCCTCCACCATACCTATAAGCCTCTTCTGCTTGGCGTACAGCAGTATGGTGTTCACCACGCGCCGCCGCACCACCAGCGCGTCAAAGGGCCTGTTTATAAAATCCGTGACGCCCAGCTCATACGCCCGTTCCACCTGCTTTGAGCCGGACTCGGCGGATACCATGATGACCGGGACGTCGATTATCCACCCGTTCTGATTCATGGCCCCCAGCACCCCGAAGCCGTCGAGCTTCGGCATGACTATGTCCAACAGCACCAGGCTCAGCTCCGAGGCCTGCTTCGACAGTATCCCCACGGCCTGTACGCCGTCCTCCGCCTCGATGATGTCGTACTCCTCCCCGAGCATGTCCGCCAGTATCGAGCGGTTCATCTCGGAGTCGTCCACGATAAGTATTTTCTGCTTGATTTTCCCTGCCATTTTGCGCCTTTCTCACACCGACAGCTCATTTTTTCCTTGATGCCGGTGTGGCCAATTTAAAATTTTGTGCCCTCTGAATAAATCGAGGCGTCCGTATCGTCGCGCCGATTTGTTCAGAGGCCCTTTATAAAACAGCTTTACCCTCCCCGTTTTGGGGAGGGTCAAACTATTTGATCCCGTTCAGCGGCTTGACTGTCACGTCGTCGCTCCAAAGCGTCGTCCCGACCTCCACGGTGATCTTCACCGTGTCGGTGCCGTCTTTCTTGACCTCCAGCTTGTTGACCTCCAGCTTGGTGATTTTAAGGCCGCTGTACGCGCTTTCCGGAAGGAGATCGTAAGTAGATGCCCCGGACGTGGCGATTACGCGGCCGTCCTTCAAACTGAATGTCGTCCCGGGGCCGAATACCGCGCTGTCGAAGGTGATATTACCGTCGGTATCCGATGTCATATTCAGTCCGTATCTCACCTCTCCGGCGATGGCCTCCATCACCGTGCCGCCCACTACCTGTGCGTCGGCGGTCTGGATCATGCCGTTTCGCGTGCTTATTATCACTCCCGACGCCACCGCGGAGCCCGCCGCCAGTATCGCCAACAGCGCCACCGCCATCAGCACCTCAGTCAGTGAAAATCCGCCTTTCGATCGCAACTTTTTCATGGTTTCACCTTCCATGCCTTGAGGCCGTCCTGCTCGTATATGTCCACATTCTTCTTGACATCGTCGCCGCCCCAATTCACCGTCACACTGCCTGTTGTGGGCGTTCCTCCGGCGGTTGTATCGCCGGACTCCAGGGCGCTGACCGCGTCATAGAATTTCTCGTCCTGCTCTCTCGTGTTCGCGTCGATGCTCCCGGAGGCCATGACCATTGACGCCAGCAGCATCGTCGCCAGCGCCACGATCAGCAGCGCCACCAGCACCTCAACGAAGGTCTCTCCCCGACGCGAGCGCAGCTTATTTACGGTCCTCATTGTTACGCCCCCTCCGTCTTAAGCGTGTCCTTCTCCGAGATCGTCGTGTTCTCTTCCAGCCACGTTACCTTCATGGTGTAAGTGGTTTCCGTGGTCGTGCTTTCCACCGCGCCGTTGGTATCGTACGTTTTCTTGGTGATTCTGCTGGAGCTGTTTATTCCGTCCACATTGGCGCGAATGGTCATATCTGTACCGTAAGCCTTGATCTCATTTGTACCGTCCGTAAGCGAAAAATTCACCGTGATGTTAAAATCCTTATCCACCGCAAACTTCGCCGTGACCTTGTACTTGTCTATGACCTCGTCCCCGGTGGTGAATGTCAGGTCTTGCTCATATGGTGGCGACATTGTTGCGCCGAGTTTGCTTATTTCACTTGCTGGTATGACACCGCTGAGCTTATTGAGGTAAAACCCCTTAAAAACATCCAGTAGCTGCCCGCTGAAGCCCCCGTCATACTTAGGTGAACCTGTTACCCAGCTTACATCTGGATCTCCCTGTAAGTTTCCCGACGCGTCCTTTGTTTCCGTTTTCGTTACCTGAGCCGTGAACGTCTTGCCAGTCTTGCCCACCAGCTCCTCGCGCATGAGGTTCACCGCCGATGACATAGACAGGTACTCCTGTTGCTCTTCCTTAACATGCGTATACCGCCCGGAGTTCGCCGCCGCCGCCGTCAACGCCGCCGCGCCCGTCAGCGCGCAGAGCATAAAGACAAGTATAGCAAACAGCATCGTCGCTCCCGAGCGCCCCCCTATCTTCTTCCCCACACGCCTCACGCGCGTCACCTCCTTTTAGATATGTCGATGGTTATCCCCGGCTCCCCTCCCTGAGGGGAGCTGTCAGCGCAGCTGACTGAGGGGAGTCTGGCGCCTCAGCGCCAGAGGCTTCTACCCCCGTCCTAAGCCTTCCCCGCCCCGGCGGGGAAGGTGGCGCGCACGCGCCGGATGAGGTGGGATCCGCGGCCCCCAGGCCGCAACCTCATTCCCCTTAACCTCCCCGACGTTCGGGGAGGTGGCCCCGCAGGGCCGGTAGGGTCGAGGCCAAAGTCCTCCCCCCACCCAATTCCATCGCTCCCCAGCCGCCCCCTTGCTCTCTGGCTCCCCTCTCTGAGGGCTGCGCCCGCAGGCGCGTTTCGGAGCGCAACCGCCCTGAAGGGGCGGCTCTTAGCGCGGAGATGAGCTGTCAGCGTAGCTGACTGAGGGGAGTCTGGCTCCTCCTCGTAGGAGGAGCTGTCGCCCGCAGGCGACTGAGGAAGCGAGGCTATCGACTTCCTCCGCACCCTCTTCAGCCTTCCCCGCCCCGGCGGGGAAGGTGGCGCGCACGCGCCAGATGAGGTGGGATCCGCGGCCCCCAGGCCGCAACCTCATTCCCCTTAACCTCCCCGACGTTCGGGGAGGTGGCCCCGCAGGGCCAGTAGGGTCGAGGCCAAAGTCCTCCCCCACCCAATTCGATCGCGCCCCAGCCGCGACCTTGCTCTCTGGCTCCTCCTCGTAGGAGGAGCTGTCGCCCGCAGGCGACTGAGGAAGCGAGGCTATCGACTTCCTCCGCACCCCCCATTCTCCCTTACCTCACCCTTCTCACCTTCGCCACCGACATCCTCCCGCCGACGACCTGAGTATGTCCGTCGTCGCCGTTTTCGTCGATGTTCTCCGGCTCGGGCAGCTTAAACTTCTCCGGCATAATGGCCTCCGTCCCCGCGGGAGCCATAGCCCCCTCAAACCCCGGCCCCTCAGGCATACCGGGATCACCGGAGGCTGAGCCTTTAGCGGCTTTAAGGTCCGTAAGATTAAACCAACCTACCACGTTATCAGCCGGTATGGTAGTGCTCCCAGAACTTGGAACATGCGCGTCGTACGCAATAGCAACTGCCCCCAAATCTGAGGCTATGTGGTTGTCGCCGGTTCTCACCGCGTATAGCGTATAGCCATCGAACTGACCTATGTTTGGTAGACTCGTAATCTTATCATTTCCATTGTAACTATAGCAATAAGTAATAGTACCTGTCAAACTTCCGCTACTTTCCGTAACGCCATCCTGGAAGTAAACCACTTGAAGCTTACTTTTCAGTTCATCTTTCTCTGCTGGGTCAACATTTCCAATCACAAGGCCAAGATATCCACACGTAGTACCTTTGCTGCTCGTTCCCAGTCTGTGTTTAACGCCATCGTCATCAAACATGTACGCAACAGCCTCCGATGTGGCATTGTTAAACCTTGATGAACTGTCAAATGCCATGAACACCCCTATCTTCCCGTTCCCCCACGGGTACTTGCTCGTCATCACCTTCTCCTCCGGCCACATGCCAAAGTGTACGTAATCTCCGTAGCTTCCGTCAGCGTTGACCTCACGCACCACCTCCGGGAACGGGAATCCGTCGATAGCGGTAGTCTGGTTCTCCACCGGCGTAAAGCCGTCGGCGCTCTGCTTATCCCCGGCGTCCTTGCCCGTTGTCACGTAGCTCTTCGTGGCCTCACCGCGCTCGATAGTCGGCGTGACAGTCTTATCGGTGTCAAACAAGTCACCCCACTTACCGCTATCCTTCAGATCTCCGTAGCTCTTGGCCGTGCCCTGATCTGTACCGGGTGTCACCTTAGTGGTGTCCACAACACCGTCGAGGTAGTATATGTTATCAGACGCGTAGTAGGTGCTACTACTATCTTTATTGTTGACAAGAGGTTGAACCGTACCCGTCACGCCAGTGAGATCAACGTAACTGAAGCAGTTCTTCATGTCCAACTTAATGTTGCGAGTGGGATTATTATAACCCACAAGGCCTCCCGCATCCGATACCGTCCCCGTGACGCTCCCGCCGGCGTAGCAGTTGGTGATCGTCAATCCATCGGCGTTGTAACCCACCAAACCGCCGGCGCTGACATTCAACGAGCTACTATTGCTACTTATCACATTCACGGCCGCGCTGTTCTTGATTTCGGCGCTCCAGTACGTGTAGCCGATAAGTCCGCCCACGTACTGGTTTCCCTTGATGCTGTACCCTGCCACCACGCAGTTTTGTACCAACGTATTATGGCTAAGGTTCTTTCCAATCAGGCCGCCAACCCCGAGGCAATTTTGGTTATTATCGCTATTCTTAATACCGGTTCCGGAGATCTCCACATCCCTGCTGGGCGAGTAAAGGATGATATTATTGAACTTACCCGCCTTAGAACTTGCGAAGAGACCCACGTTTGCGTTACTGTCAGTACTCACAATGTCCAGCTCAAGGATCTTATAGCTCTGCCCGTCATACGTGCCGGCGAAGTCTACCGCACCGGTGTAACTTGTATACTTCGTCCCACCGGTGGGATCACCGTACAGATCATGCGTCTGCTCAAAGTGTTTTCCACTGGTGCCGCTGTCCGGAATATTATCCAACTGCCTCACCGTCCGGATCGGCACCGGATTAGCCTCGGTACCAAACGCCTCATACGACACGCCCGACATACCCGGGTTGTAGTACAATTTCACGCCCGAGCCCGCGGTGCCGCTCACCGTGGCTGTACTGCTGACCAGCCCGGCGGTGTTCTCGTTGGAATACACCTTCGTCTCGCCGCTCAGGCACAGTCCGCCCAGGGCCTCGTTGATAGCCTTGATCACGCCGTCCTTGTCGCCTGCGCTGCTGACCTCCGTCGTAAGGCCCGTTGCCGTCACCGTCAGCGCGCTGTTAGTGCTGAACACCGCGTAACCGCTGTCGTCGATGACCTCCTCCGTGATGGTGCCGTTCGTGTCGACATGGTGCTCCTCGCAGAATTTCTCCCCGTAGAGATCCCCGGTCGACGTATACAGCTTATTCCCGTTGAAGTCCGCGCCCACGATCTGCACCTTGTAGCCGCCGCCGACCTTCTCCCAGGCCGCGATACCCGCCGCCCTGACGTTGTACGGCCAGTCGCCGTAGTGGACGTAGATCGTCCTGCCGTCCTGCTCATAGGACGCCACGGCCCGGAGCGGATACTCGCCCATCTCGTTGGCCACGTAACCGTAGTAGTCCGTCTTCTCCTCCGGCCAGTAGGTATTCTCCGCCTTCTGCGCCGACTTGGCGTCCTCGACCATCTCGCTGAACTTCTTCCCCGTCGCCTGACTCTTGTTAGCAGTCCCGGTGTAGAAGTCATCATCATTCGCGTAGACGCAGTTAGTGATGGTGCCATTATAGCCGATGGGATACACGTTTACGTCACTCGCGTCGGTCCCGGTCAGATCCATGTAGGTGTAGCAACTCTCTGCTTTAGTACCACCATTGCCATTACCAAAGATTCCTCCGACCTTTGAATCCGTCTTTGTGTTGATAATACTGCCGCCGGAGTAGGAATCAGTGATGTTGCCCTTCAGACTGCCCACGAGTCCGCCTATCGCGGTTGCGCTTGTGCTTCCGTCCAAAGTGACCCAAGCCTGGCAATTGGTAATTGTTACTTGACTGCTTGTATCAGCACCTTTACCGACCAAGCCTCCTACTTCTGTTGTCCCCTTGATGGTGTAACCGGAGATTACGCAGTTTGTAAGCGTCAACTTTCTATTGGTCTTTTCACCACTGCTATAGCCTCGGCAATTTGCGACAAACCCGGCGGCAGGGCCGCTTGTAGCCGTAATTGTCCCGGTACCATCCGGTGAGTAGATGATTAGATTTTCAATTTCTGCACCGCTTTCGATGCCCGTGAACAGCGACGCACCCTTTGTTGCGTCATCGCCCTCGATCTTTATGTCAATGATTCTGTAACCGTTGCCGTTGAACAACTTTGCTCTAAGATGTCCATAGTAATAGTCTGTGTTTCCGGCACCCTTCATACTGTTCGGAGTATAAGGAGCGGTCTCATTGCCAAAGTCAATATCGTGGCTCATCGCGACATAGTCAAGGTTCGTCTGATCGTTATTTAGCAGGATATTCTTGAACTGCTGCACCGTTCTGGCCTGGGATGGCGTGGTCAGCTCGAGATTATGATCGTTATCACCCAGCACAAAGTCAGAACTGTAAATGCCCGCGCCAAAGGCCGGATGGACCATCATTTGAAGTCCACTGCTGAACTCCTTGCGGAAGCCGGATGCGCTATCAGAGTTACTCAGCGTCCACTTTTCATCTCTTTTAAAGGCCGTTCCTTCATCCTTTAGCACCTTGACCACGTAGCTTGCGGCCCTGTCGGACAGGCCAAACGCCTTAAACAACTCATCCTTCATATCTGAAAGGTCAGCACTCGGATCAGTAAAAGCATTATTAACATCTTTTCTCGAATCACTTGGGCTACCATTAACAGAAATGTTGAACGTCCCGGTAGAGTTGCCCTGTAAATCACGAGTCGGATAGAAATACCCATACCCATAATCCACGATCCCGGCGCGCTCTTTTGCATGGTGGTCGTAGCAAAGATTGTCAATTACCTCAGAGCCACGGACTGTGCCGTCCTCCATATACTCCGCGCCGTAGGCGTAGAAGTGATACTCATCTCTCTCCACCTGCGTGCCTTCACTGTTGACAGAAGCTATGTGCTCCTTCTCCCAGTAGAACACGGCGGCGTAATCGTACCCACGCGGCCAGTCGCCGTAATGCGCGTTATCGTCGTTCTGGTCCTTCACATACGCCTTGAACGGGAACGCCTTATAATATGTATTCGTCGTCGCAAGACTCTGCCGGTCGGTAAAGCCATTCACTTCGCCATCCGGTGTCATTGGGATATAGGTATGCTCAGCCGCCGCGGTCTTGCCCGGATCCTCGCTCCAGTCCACCAGACTCAGAAGCGCCTTACGGAGCTTGTGGTCATCGGTGTTGACGTTGCTCACGCCGCCGCCCCAGAACCCGATGGTGTCCTTCGCGTCCGTGTCCACCTGCGGCCCGATGCCGTACTTCTGGTTACTGGAGCTGACTGCGGTCATATCCACATATGAATACACATTATCATACGTGACCTTGGCTGTGCTGCTGGTGGAATCGTCCGCCGCGCCCACAAGTCCGCCCGCGCTCTTGGCCGCCGTTATAGTCCCTCCTGCGTAGCTCTTCACAACATTCAGCGTAGCGCCATTGCCGACGTATCCCACAAGTCCGCCCACATTGCTTGACGAACCGGTCCCCGTCAGCTTATTCGTAGCCTCGCTGTTTGAGATCGTCAGCTCACCGCTCGTGACCTCGCCCACGATTCCGCCCACGTTGCCGCTGCTGCTGCTGATGGTGAACCCGGCCACGATGGTGTTGCTTATTTCTACTTTCCCGCTGGAGCTCGCGGCCAATCCGCCGTTGCCGGAAATGGTCTTGCTTGTGTACCCCTCCGGCGCGTAGACGATCACGTTATCCACCGTCGCGCCGTTCAGCGTATCAAACACCGGCTTCGTGGTGTCGAGTATCCGATAGGACCCGCCGTCAAAATGACCCTTGAAGTCCTTAACGGAGGTATAGCTTCCCGCCGTGGTACTGTCAAACACGATGTCATGCGTCTGCTTGAAGAACTTGGTATTTTCCGCTGTGGCCATATTCTGCAACTGCGCCACCGTGCGTATCTCGTACGCCTCTGTCGCGCTTGCGCCCATGGTGGTGGTGGAATCGCCATACTCCACCGCCTTACCGTACGCCGGATTGACGGTGAAGGTCTCGCCGTTTACATCCCACTCCTGGTTTTCGATCTTGCCGTTATGCAGCTCGTAAACTTGGACCGCCACCGAGTCGCCGCCCAGCATATCCTTGATCCTCTTGCCTAAGCTATCGGCGGTAGTCATATCCATTTTAGTCTCGGTTATGCTGTCAAACGTAGTCGTCGTATCCGACGACACGACGAAGTACCCGGACTCCGTGATGCCCACGGCGTCACGGCTGTCGTGGCCGAAGCCCAGCGCGCCCTCTTCCGTCAGCTCCACCGGCGTATCCGCCGCGTCGGATGGGATATACCACAGCCTGAGAAGTCCGTCCTCGACCTCCCAGTAGCCCGCGGCGTTCAGCGGACTGTCCACCCAGTCGCCGTGGTGCGCTTTCTGATTCGTCTTGTAGGGGAAATCGCCCGACGCGTTGTACGGCTCGGTATCAAACCCGGACTTATTATCCTCCCTCGGTATCGCCGAACCTGTCTTGACGTGCTTTTCCTCATTCTTGGTGCCGCTTGTCGTGCCACCGGCGTAAATCACCGGCGCGTTGCCGCCCATCTTCTCCGCCAACGCCTCGGCGGCCTCATCCGTGGCCTCGCCGGCGAAAACGCCGACATGCTCCGTGCCCTTGGCGGAGCTCGTGGTGTAGTTTACGCCCGTCATGTACATAGCCATGGGCTGGCCTATACCGGTAGCAGAAGTCTCATACGCCACCTGGATCCGGCCCGCGAACCCGCCGGCCGTCTCGCCTGTCACGTTGTATTCGCTGGTGCTGTAATCACCGGTTGCGGCCTCAACATAACCGCCGGAGTAGCAGTCCTCCACATGCGAGCCCTGGATATGCCCCGCGAACCCGCCGGCGTAAGTCACACCCTCCACCCTGATGGCAGAGTAGTCCTTTGTCACATTGACGCCCTTCCCCAGGAACCCGGCAAATCCGCCGGAGTAGTCCCCGGTTACCGTCCCGGTGACACTGATGCCCGATTTGGTAAACTCTTTGTTAAGGTTGCCACCCGCATCCTTGCTCAGGTACACGCCGGAATCCGTAATGTTGACAGACCGTGTATCCGCACCCGTAGCCGTACTCGTATAGCTAAAGGTATTCCCGTCCGCCGACCCGATCACGCCGCCGACCTTGAGCTTATCGTTGCTCTTGTCGGTTTCAAGCGTAACGGTAATGGACGGATCGATCACGGTGACATTCGTTATAGATGTCTTACCGATTCCCGTGTCGTTAATTTTACCGATAGCTCCGCCCACGGCCTCGTAGGCATTGTTTCCATGGAAAAGATTTCCTTCACTTTTTTCGTTTTTGCCATTGTCATCGTCATCGAGTGAGACCGTCACCCCATCGATCGTGACATTGCTGATCGTGGAATTTGAGACGGAGGCCGCCAGTGTGCCCACATCGATTGTGCCATTGTACTTGTCGCAGGTCACATTGATATCCTTCAGCTTCAGGTTTTGTACAGTGGCATTCTCAAGCTTGCTGAACAGGCCCACGAAATTGTTATTTGCGGAGTCGTTGCTCAGATAAAGGTTGCGAATCTCGTGGTTGAAGCCCTCATAGGAACCGCCGTCGAGAATCGCGGGCGCCTGGCCGTGATCTTTCAACCCGGTAGAATACTCGAATTTCGGGTTGCCCAAAGAATCTGTAGGAGCATCTTTTTCCTGCGCTGGATTCCTGTTCTTTGTATTACCGTCATAGATCGTGTTTTTCTCGTATTCGCTGTAATCAATGTCCATGTGCTGGTAGAATTTGTTTGTTATGATCGTGTTCTTTACCAGCCCGTTGCTGGCCTCACGGGAATACCGTGTAAGAGCGGCCAGGTTCAGCGCGCTGCGGACAATGATCGCCCTGTCGTTCGGATTAGCAGGATCGCCGATATCCCCGTTTGGGAAATCCTTGTTTGGGTAAAGTGTTTCTTTTCCGTTCTCGTCTCTCACCACATAGTTGATCCCGTGCTTCACCCTGATGGTCTCGTAGTCGATTTCCCACTTGCCGGAAACTTCCCTTTCGATATCGACGTTGACCGCCTCGTACGGGAACTGCGGGTTAAAGAGATACGTCTGGCCGTTGATCTGCGTGTCCATGTAGAAGTCCTTGGACGCCGCCACGTTCAGCGTCACGTCCGGCAGGACATATCCGAACTTGCCGATTATATCTTCAGCGGGTTTAATCGTTCCGGCCTCATCAACAATAATGTTATACTTTCTGAAATCGATCTTCTTGTCGCATTGCGCAACCGTGGTATGTGTGGGCTGCTGTACGTTTTTATCATCATAATACCCATTGTCTTTTTCTTCGCCAGTCATCTCCTTGCCTTTTGCCTTTCTTTGGCTGCTATCGGCATAATAGGAGTTGATGTCCAACCGCATCGTAGTTACATCGGCATCGCTCACCACGATATATCCGCTCTTGTAGACATACCCGTCCACTCGCAGCGTGTTCACGACCCTGTATCCGCTTGCCCCCGAACCGGTTGCTGCCGCCGGGAAGACGCCGTAAAACCCGATGTACGTAGCCTCGCTGTTGATTATGTCAGTACCGGTCAATATAATGTCTTTATTCTTGAGCTTATGTCCGTAATCGTCCTCGTAGTCGCCGGCCGCTTCTTTATACAATTCAAAATACACAAGGTTATACCGCATGGGCCAGTCGCCGTGGTGCATCTCCTGACCTGTCCATGTCTGATACGGGTAATTCATCGGTTCCTTCGTTGTTTTTTCTTTCACCAAAGTATCCATATCATAAGGCTTGGCGCTGATTGCCGTAAACTTCTCAGCGTGCATGGTAACAGTACGGTCCAGATACTCGCGCTCGTCGGTACGGTTGTCGCCGTTCATAGTGCCGATGCCGTAAATGTTGGCGCCCGTGAAGCCCTGCCATGTGCCCGTAGAATCCTTGATAAGACCGGCGAAGTTACCGACAGTACCCTTTTCGTCTGTGTTTTTATCGTCAGCCGGGCAGGACGCGGAGCTGGTGGAGTAGCAGACTCCGTTAAATATCAGTGTGCTCGCGTCGGTGGCCTCGATTGTCCCCACGAAGCCGCCCGCGGCGCCGGATTTCTTGTTGTTCGCCGTCACGTTGTAATCGGTGGTGCTGTAAATACCGCCCTCCGTATGTCCGCCGGAGTAGCAGTTGCTTACCGTCACGTCCTTCAGGTGACCGGCAAAGCCGCCCACCGAGAACTGTCCCGCGACCTTCACCGCGGCGTAGCTCTTCTCGATAGTCGTCCCCTGCGTGGCCATGCCGATAAGACCACCCACGGTGTCCTCCTTGAACCCGGTCGTTCCGGTGTTCTTTACGGAGTACTTGTTGTAGGCAGTTGTGTATGCATCAGTATCTGTGCCGCTATCCGGCTCCACATACACGCCGCAGTTTTCAATCTTCACACAATCTGGATCTGACTTATCAACCGGATTGACCGCCCCGGCCAGCGCCCCGAACCGAGCCTTGAATTTGTCAGAATCCACCCCATCCGGGAACTTATCCTTCCCCGGCTCAATAGGCGTAGTAGGACCAGGTGTAGGTGTAGGAGCAGAGTAAGGCGTTGAGTTATTTTTATCAACGGACGAAGCAGCTGGTTCATAAACTTCCACTCTGAAAATCTTATTTCCGTTTGTATCTTTATCACCAAGATAGTATGTGCCCGACCCGCTAATATCAAATACAGTAAAGTATTCTGTCCCCACTGTACCACTAGGTGCTGTCCAGTTAGTATTCGTGGCAGATGCGTCAACTTTTGTCTTATACAGTTTCAGCCCGCCTAGTACATTATGTGAGTCTTCATGCTGGACCCACCACACCTTTACTGTCGCAGCTCCAGAAGTTTTAAATGAAATATGAGAATTTTTCTCGCTTGACTTTCCTCCAAATGAGATAAAAGAATCACTTGAATAGACTTCGCCGCCATTATACTTCCACGTTACATCATCAGAAGCTGACTGCGCAATACTGGAACTCGAACTTTTATTTATCAGTGTAAAATAGCCACCATCCAAATTTATTTTAGTGGTTGCAGGATAACTCGTTGTTTTCAGATTCCCATTGTTTATCTCTTCGCTGACGTCCAGTATATGTACACCTGCGCCGCCGCTTCCGCTTCCACCGCCAGTACTCCCACTGCTACTGCTACTACTCGCGCTCACCGCCTTTTGGGCATCATTCTCCACCTTCGCGTTGATCAGCGTGACATCCTTGATTTCGCCCTTTGTGATTCTGCCCACAAGTCCGCTCTCAACAAGCGCCTCGCTGACGGAACTGCCGCTGGTTATGGTGATCTGCCGGACCATACCGGGCACAAGATTCCTTATCTCATAATTATTCCCATAATAGCCCCCGCCGTTGATCGTGATAGGCGTGTGGTTGGCATCATCGTTGCTCCCATCCAGCACCACCGCCTCGGGGATCTTGGAAACATCATCGCCCGCCGCGTTCTTATACTTGGTGGCCTCGGCATACTTTACGTAATCAATATCCAGCACCTGGCTTATCTTTGCCTCCTGGATTGCCACAGCTTCCCCGGTGTATACCTTCGTGTTTGTGGCGTCATACTCGCCCACGTTCGACCTGATACCAATATTTGCCAGCTGCCTCGCGGACCTCACCACTACACCCGTGTAACCCGTACTCGCGGAATCCTTAAGTTCCTCGGTCTTAGTAACCCCTGCGTCCACGGTGGTATACTTTATCCCGCTCTTCGCCATCGGCTTGTTGGGGTCCGTAACACTGTCGAATATCTCTCCCGCCACGCCGAAATTGGCATAGAACATCTTCCCGTTGATGCTCACCGCGTTGTAATAATTTGCCGTCGGTGTATTCAGCGCCTCAGCGGGTACCTCGTATTTGTATTTGTAAGTTTTGCCGTTGATTTCCATCGTGGGATTAAGCTCCACGGGTTTCATCGGGAAGCTCTTCTCCCCGACCCTGATGCTTATATCCCCCAGGTTCTCCACTGTCACGAACATATACCCGTCGTCCGTGGCGTAATTCTTATCCCCCGGCGTACCGCTGGCAAGCGCATCAAGGCCGGTCACATTACCACCGTTGGCGTAGTATCCCGTCGTGGAGCCCACAGTATCGTAATAAAGTCCGAATATGTCAAACTCTATCCAGTCGCCGTGGTGTTCGTCCAGCCCGGACGCATAGGGGAAATTCCCCGTCTGGTTATACGTTACCGTCTTTTTCGGCGGAGTTCCCGCCGCCGTGCCGCCCATATAGTCAGACTCATCCCTTGGCGCGGTACTCAATTTTGTCGTGGAATCAAACGCGCTGGCTATGGCATAGATCGCCCAGTCCCCCGTGGCGGGCTTATCCATCGATCCCGCGAAAAGTCCCACTGTCCCCGCGGGCCCGCAAACCGACGCCGTGGAGTAGTTGATCCCGGCAAACTGGCTGCCGTTTGCCGCGCTGCCCACAAAGCCGCCCACGTTTCCGCCGCCGGTCACGTTGGCGCTATCAGCCAGATATGCAAGCTTACTTGTCGTCGGATCCTCTTCCACAAATCCGCCGGCGTAGCATTTATCCACCTTGCCGCCGGCTACGATCTGTCCCGCAAATCCGCCCACGGGCTCCGTTGCGGTACCGCCGACATTTGTCCCGTCCACCTGCACAGCGGCGAAGGACGATATGGCTTCTGCGTTGTTGCTTATATAACCAATAAGTCCGCCCACGCCGTTAGTACCTGACCCGGTGACGGTCCATGTATCTTTGTAATTTGTCTCAACATCAACACCCGTGCCGCTTTCCACGTAAATGCCGCAGTTGTCCACCGTGCCGTACAGTATCCCCACCAGTCCGCCGGTGGCCAGGGCCCCGTCGCCCGCCACGGACACATTGACCAGGCGCATGTCGTTCAGACTGCCGTCGGTGCCGACGCTCTCAAAGAGCCCCGCTCCACCGGTAGCGGTACCTATATAGAGGTTCTTGATTTCCTTCTCGTGCCCGAAATAGCTGCCCGCCGCCAGCTTCGCCGGCATCAGCGTCTGAGCATTAGTCTTACCGCCGCTAAGTGTACCTTCGTACTGGTCGAAATCAATATTCGCCAGCTGGTCATACGCCCAGCCCTGCGCGGTGCTTCCGATGGTCGTATCGTTGGTATACGCCTGAATATTGGCAAGCTGCCGCGCGGACCTGATAAACACGTCCGTATCAGTAAGTGTTCCGATGGTGATATGGCCATCCATCTCCGGCTTTGACCGGCGCATTTCAGTATGAACATCCTCAGATGCTCCGCCGCCATCGGGATATACAAATTCCGACACGTCAAACGCCTCGCAGGCAAATGACGGGTTGTAAATAAACGCCAACTCGTGATCGTCAAATTTGATCTTGTGATAGTAATTTACCTTGCTGTCCCAGCCGTTGGCATTCTCCAGAGTATAGCAATAGTATGTAACTCCGTCGGACTCGATGGTCTTATGCTCGCTGTCCTCCTTAAGGTCATACTCAGTCGTATCATCATCCAGCTTGAACTTCCAACCGGTCAGCTCAGTGGGACTCACGATCCTGTAGAAGTCATCAATCACTATTTTATCTTTATCCGGCTCAAGCCCATTCTTAACAACGGTCGCGTCCGTACCGTCCGCGCTGCTCGCCTTCGCCGCGTAAATTCCATAGGAGCCGTCATCATACTTCTCGATATACGCCATCATGGCGTCCCCGCCCGCGTCCTCCAGCCAGTCGCCGTAGTGCGCCATAGTGTTGAGCATGGGATACGGATACGCTTTCAGATCCTTTGTCACGCTCAGCAGCTTATAGGCATGGGTATTCTCCAGCGTCCCCGGATCAGTGCTCCAACTCGCGCCAGATACCTGTGTGGCAAGCTCTGATTGAGAAGTTTTCGTTCCGCAGGCACTTGGGGTCCAATAGTCAGAATATGCAGTCTTATCAACAATTTCCCCACCTGTGCCAGCAATCTCCTGACCTTGGCTGTCAAGGCCATATTCTATCCCGCTCTGCTGGACATAGTAGTTTTGGGGATCCAATTTAAAGGTCCCGTATATATATCCGACTATTTTTAATACACTTGAAGTCGAACCAGTCTCATCACTTCTTCTGGGCTGGCCGTTCACTCCGTCTCCGCCATATCTCACCGCGGCATAGCTATTGGAAACATCTATGTTAGCCGGTTTGCTTGTAGCCTGAGCTTCACCGTTATAGTGAAGCAGACCAGCGCCCTTAAATCCGGCCTTATACCCACTGACGATCTCGCCCGCGGCATAGCTGTTTCTTATGGTTGTAGTCGTGCTTCCAGGATTTTCCACAACCCCGATAAGCCCCGCAACATTCCTGTTGCCGAACACATAGCTTGCGGAATATGAGCCTTCAATCGTCACATTGCCGCTGGAAGTTCCAATCAACCCGCCGACATTCTTAGCGCCTATATTTATGACCGACGCGAAGCTGTTTGTGATCGTCAAGGTACCATCTTCCAAAACCGCTCCCACAAGTCCGCCGGAATTTGAGCCCGAAGCCGGCGCGCCGATGTGTGGAAGCCCCCGAAGTCTCTCTACGTACAGATTATCAACTATATCGTCCCAGCCTGGGTCGCCCGGATTAATCGGGGTTCCATCGTGATACATCATCAAATCATCGAGATCAAAACCCAGATCAAAAAGTCCATCTACACCTGTACCAGCATCCTTAATAGGATCGGAATCATTGTAGACCTTACAATTCTCAATGGTCACGGTGCCGTCCACCGCGCCCGCAAGAGCTCCCGCGGTCAGGGCAGGTCCCCCAGCCGGATTAACATTAACATCAGTGACCTCGCCCTCGGCGTGTATATGCGGATTGACAATGACAATCTTCTTATAAGTCCCGCCCTTTATGTACGAGAATACCCCGCCATACATATAATGTCCGGCGTTCATATTCCTGATTTCACAATCATCTCCGTCATACTCGGTAAGCTGCGGGTTATTTACCGGGTGGAAGTTAAGAGTCCCGTAAGTGCTCGCCCATGATTTGATCGGCTCATCGGCATTAGTCAAGGTAAAGTTAATATCCCTGATCTGCTTCGCCTTGGTGATGGAAGTATTTGCCAATACGCCAGAGCAGTATTCCCCGCCGGAGCCGGTATGCGTCCCGCTGTCATGCAGATTCTGCAAATGCCGCCCATACGCGATCTCCGCGGTGCCGTCAGCAGTCACGTTCGCAAACAGACTGTTCGTCGCCACCGACATCACCTGCGGAATGAGCACCCGGTCGGTCCCATCATAATACAGCTTCACGCTTACCGTGATGTTATCGCCGGGTAAGATGTCGGAGCCCGCCACCCAGTCCTTGAACTTATTGCCGATGTTTGTGAGCGTATCACCGGCAGGATTGATTTCATGCTTGCTGTACTTGTCCGGCTTCAGCGTATCCAGCACCAGAGATCCCTTCGGATTGTTAGCGTCAGAAGTATCTAAACCCGCGCCAGTAATAATGGTCTTCTCGTGCCCCTCACTGTCGCTAATGGTAACATCGACCTTGATATCCGAATTGGTAATGCCAGTCGTACCACTCAACAGCACATTAATGTCCAGCTTCAACTCCTCGGCGTTAATAAGCGTCAGCTTCGGTATGGGCATCTGCTTGACCGCGATACGGTCCACATCTCCGCCGCCGTAGTAGCCCACGGGCACCTTGATGCGGGCGTCCTTTGTGGCGTGAGGTTTGTCAGCATTATTTGGATCAAGAGTATAGTTTTTTTGATAATCAAAGTTGGTGCCGTTCTCCCAATACCAAACGGCATGGACGGCGCCGGTCTCGTGGTTGTACTCTACGACATAATTGTTCCCATGGAGCTGAGACTCGATGGACCCCGCCGGGACAATCTTATGTAAACTATCCGCGTCCGCAACATTGTCGGTACTAAGGTAATCAAAGTCCACCGACCCGCCGGTGACGCCGGCAACGGGGGTCGACGTGGGATATTCACAGGAACCATCCGTTCCATCAGGCACACCGTCCTTGTCGGCGGCCAAAATCGCGGAGATCTCGTTCTGCGCGGCCATAAATATAGTTCTCGCGTTGTCATCAAGCTCGACAAGCTTCAATTCCCTGTAATACGCGATGATATTGGGCACAGCTACCGCCAGCAGTATGCTTATGACGGCTACTACTATCACCACCTCTATCAGGGAGAAACCCCGTTTTCTGTTGGATTTTTTAAATATGTTCATCCAGATCACCTCGAAAGAAGCTATGAACGGCTTGTTGACATAATAAATTAGGTTTACATAACGCAAGAGGTATACATAATCCCGGCAGGTCCACCCCGCCCCGGAAACCCCGGTTTTTGTAAATAACTGTAAACAGCACCGATGGGCCGACACTTTCGTCGGCCCCTTTTCGGGGAAATTTTTCCCAGATATTTACTTCTGTTTTATAACATTTTCCCCGAAAAATCGGCCTGTTTACATAATAAATTGAGTTTACATAACCATCTTGCTTTACATAACTTTCAATGCTGATTTACATAACTATGCCTGTTTTCAGGCGGGCACCTTCTCATAGAAGGTGATATTTCCCGTCACACGGAGCTCTCCTGTCTCCACGTTGCCGCCGGAAGCGCCAAATGACAGGGAGTCCAGCAGGCACCTGTACCCCGTGCCCGTCAGGTTCGCCAGTACCTGCCTTGCGTGGTCGTAATCCCTCGCCGTGAAGCTGAACCGCACGGTCCGCTCGGCCACGTTGTTGTCGTTGATGCGCACATTGTCGAAGCTCAAACTCTGCTGAGTCCCGGCAAATATGACGTTGAACATGTTCATAAGCGTCTGGATATTGTCGTACTCAGGCATCATCGTCACCTGGTCCTCGGGCATCGCGTCCACTATATCCAGCTCATCCTTCATCTCATTATACATCTGCAACCGCGTATTTGCCACGTCCTGCTGGAACAGCACGTCGTCGGTCTCCAGCTCTATCTCATCCAACCGCTGGGTGATGGGATAGTGCACCAGATAGAAGTAGAGGCCCACGAGCAGTATTATCACCAAAAGGAGCATCAACAGCTTTTCACGCCGCGAGAAGCTCCGGTTCATAAAATCGCTCACTTTGCCTCACTCCCCTCTTTTTCCACCTCTGTGGCGTCCATGAGCTCCACCGAGAGGCTCGCCGAGCCCATCGTGGCCTCCTTGTCGTCGCTGGCGGTGAACACCGTCACGCGGCTCACCATCGGCTCCCCCTCCAGCGTCGCGATAAGCTGGCTTATCTGGCTGAGGTTTAGATCCGTGACCGACAGGCTGATAGTCTTTCCGGACACCGAGAGGCTCTGCACCTCGCACACCGGGAAAACGTCGCGCTTGAGAAGGTCCATCACGTCCAGCCTGTTGGCGATAGTCCTGTCGAAGCCCTCATAGGAGTACATATTATAGCGTTCCCGGACCTCGTCATAGTCGGCGTACTGGGCGCGCGTGTCCTCCAGTGCCGCCTTCTTGTCGGAAAGCTCCTTCTCCGCCTCATCGAGCTTCGCGTAGCGGTCCACCACGGCGAATTTCGCGAAAAGCGCCGCCAGCAAAATGACCACCAGCACCCCCGGGATCCACTTCTTGGGATCCGGGTACCGCCGCTCCCTGATAGCCAGGTTCAGCGTCCGCTTGCTGGGCTCCACCTTCTTTTTAGACGTCGCTCTGGAAAGCTTGACTTCGTCCTTTTTCTTCTTTTCCATGACTGCGCTGGCCAAAGCTGTCGCCTCCTTTTACTGTACTGCCGCTCCGACGGCCGCCGCCGCCACAGATGCCTCAATGGCGGCCTCCTCGTCTATGTTGGGCCAAAATTCGCTCATGTCCTCGACCTCCAGGTCCAGGGCCCGCCTCAGCGCGTCCTTCAGGGCCTCGTTGCGGACGCCGCCGCCGCCGAGATGCACATGGCGTAGCTCCTCTCCCCGGGAGTTGAACCGGTAGAAGTTCACGGCCTTCGTGACCTCCACCGCGATCGAATTATATATGTCCTCGCACCGCGGGAGCCTCGTACAGCCGTTGTAATCCGACGCCAGATACGTGGCCGCCACGTGCTGGTCCACGCCGAAATGGTCAGCCACCGCGTCGATAAGCGCCGAACAGCCGAAATCCATCACCCGGACGCTCTCGAACCTGTCGCCTGTGAACATATAAAGCCTCATCGCGCCGTAGCCCAGGTCAAGTATGCAGTGCCCGTGGGCCGTATCGCCGCCGGCCCGCAAAAGGTCGATATACGCCAGCTCCTCCGGCATAGCCGTGACCATCTTGAACCCGGCCTTTTTGAACATCGCCATCAGGTCCGCCACCAGCGTCTTTTTCACCGCCGCGGCCATCAGGTCCAGCTCCACCGGCTTGCCCTCGTCGTCGCGCTTCACGTCCACCACCGCGTAGTCGTAAAAATACTCCTCCTTGTCCCCGGATATAAAATCCCGGAACTCATACGGCAGATTGAACTTGAGCTGTCCCTCGGACATATACGCCGTCGTGAACCGCCTGCAGTAGCACTGCGACGCCGGCAGCACGAACGCCGCCTTCTTCACTCTCAGCTTCTCCGACTTTCTCAGCTCCCTGAGGAAATCCGCCATGGCTTCAAAGGACAGTATCTGCCCGTCCCGAATAAGCCCCTCCGGCGCCTCAGCATTGACCACCCGTCCAAGCTTCCCGCCCTCCCGGACAGCCACATGAACACTCCTCGCGCCAATGTCAAACCCTATACACTTTTTGCTCATATATGTTCACTCCTTTCGGGGCTACTCTCAATTTCAGCCTTCCCCGCCCCGGCGGGGAAGGTGGCCCTCCGGGCCGCAACCTTGCTCCCCTTAACCTCCCCTTCGTAAGGGGAGGTGGCCCCGCAGGGCCGGTAGGGTCGAGGCCAAAGTGTTTTGCCAAGCCCTTCGAATGAAGATGCCGCACAACTTGATTGCGCCTCCGGCGCAACTTCTTCAGCCTTCCCCGCCCCGGCGGGGAAGGTGGCGCGTATGCGCCGGATGAGGTGGGATCCGCGGCGTCAGCCGCAACCTTGCTCCCCTTAACCTCCCCTTCGTAAGGGGAGGTGGCCCCGCAGGGCCGGTAGGGTCGAGGCCAAAG